>NZ_CP094442.1:0-693804 GCF_022809815.1 Pseudoalteromonas sp. APM04 | reverse complement strand
GCTGTGGTAGAAATACGCGCGATTAGCTCGCTATAAACATGTTGAACTAAGCCGCTACGCGGAGATCCTATTCTGACCATTTGAGCCACACTTACCTTGGGGTTATCCCATAACTTGGAGGTAAGTCATGAATACACTCATTGAACAAGTCAAAACTGAAATAGCCTATCGTGGTTATTCGCAAAGTACCTGTAAAAGCTACTGTGAACATTTACTAAAACTCAGTCATTATTTTAATAAACCACTCGATTCGATTACTGATGACGAGATTAACGCCTTTTTTAACGATCCTGCGATTCGTGAACTTTCCAGATCGAGTCAAAAAATACAGATAAACAGTATTTGGTTCTTGTTTAAGAATATTTTACACCGGCCATTGAACTTAGATATTACACTGCCAAAAGTAAAACTGCGTGCACCCACGTATTTATCGCGCGATGACATGCGACGGCTTATAGAGAGTTGCACCGATATGCGCTTAAAAACATTGATTATGGTGTGCTATGGGTGTGGCTTACGTATTGGCGAATTGTTACGTATCAAAGTGCAAGACATCGATGGCCAGCGTAAAACCATTTTAATTGAACAAGGTAAAGGAGATAAATCGCGTTATGTTGTAGTTTCAGATAGCGTACTAAACCAATTACGCAGTTACTGGAAAATGTACCACCCAACAGGCTGGATGTTTTATTCACGATGGTTAATGGATAAACCCATGTCACCCTCAAGTTTCAGAAAGCCATTGAGAAAACATGCACAAGCGTGTGGCTTAAAGCACTGTAATCCACATGCTTTACGCCATGCTTATGCAACACACCAACTTGAATCAGGTATGCCACTTCATCAACTGCAACATCAGCTTGGTCACAGTGATATTAAAACCACACAAAGTTACTTACATTGGTTACCAGAGTTAGGTCATGGCGGCATTGATTTGCTTGCGAGCTGGGGTAAACAATGAGCGCTTTACACCTCGCTGATATTTTAAACTCGAATCTTGAGAATTATCGCCAGCATCATACGATGAGCTATCAACAACTGCGTGTCTGTCAGCATCTTCAATCATGCAGAACAGGTCAGCTCGGTTACCAAGCATGGCAATGTGATAACTGTGGTGAGTCACAAAAGATTGGATGTAGCTGTCGAGACCGTCATTGTCCACGTTGCCAAGGCATGGCTACGGCTAAGTGGGTGCAAAGGCAGCAAGAGGATTTATTACCGTGTCGGTATTTCCACCTTGTTTTTACGCTCCCCCATGAGTTGAATATCATTGCGCACTATAACCCAAACGCGTTGTACCAGTGTTTATTTAAAGCCGCATGGCAAACGCTGTGTAAATTTGCGAAACGAAAGAGGCATGGTCAGTTAGGCATGACAAGCGTACTGCATACATGGGGGCAAAACTTAAGTCAGCATATCCACTTGCATTGTTTGATACCCGCAGGTGCACTTGAAAAAACGCACTGGCATGAAATAGAAAAAGGCTATTTATACCCCGTAAAAGCGTTATCAACAGTCTTTAGAGGTAAAATGCTGGCGGCGCTCAATGAAGGCGATGGTTCATTCGCGAAGATAAACACGCCAACCAAATGGTGCGTGTATAGCAAAGCCTGTTTAACGTACAGTGAAAAGCTAGTTAGTTACCTTGCTCGTTATACACGAAAAGGCGTGATGTCAGAATCGCGATTAGTGTCAGCGAATGAGCAGTCAGTGAGCTTTAAATACCGCGATTATGCAGATAACAACCGCGATAAAGTAATGACACTGAGCTGTGATGAATTTTTACGGCGTTACTTACAACATGTATTGCCCAAAGGGTTTATGCGCATTCGTCACTATGGTTTTTTAGCTAATGCATGTCGCAAGCGAAAGTTAGCATTAATAAGGTCACAAGAATCACACATAGGTAAAGTGGAGAAGCTAAAGACAGAAAACGTAACACTGATACCGCATTGGCCTTGCCAGCATTGTAAGGTAGGTATCATGCGATTAATTGGCGTATTCAAGTTATATGAAACAACGACCAAAGTAGAGCGAACGAGTTAGCAGCTAGGTAGCTGCTTAAAATCAATTAGTTAACCTGCTTAACTGCTCAGGCTAGCGGCCTCTGTACGTGTAAAAAATATAATTGCTTATTAAGGCAAATTTAGGTGTAATGAATACATAATAAGCGCTGAGCAATGCAGGGAAAGCTTACATAACACTTTCCTAGCTGATTAAATCAGCTAGGAAAGTGAGAGCCTCCAAAAAGCAAATTCCCATAGCATAAACAACACCAACTCTGACACACCGAGCAGGTAGCGGCTCAGTCCAACAAGCGATTATGCAACACAAACAGCGTGTCGCATAAATACTAAAATGTTAGCAGTCTAAGGATAGAATTTGCGTAATCTTATATTTTTCTTTTTCATATTCCTCACAGGCTGTGCGCCACACACAGTTACTTTTATGAGCCCGAAGGGGATTAGCGGCGATGCTACTATAAATGGCTGTGGTCAAATCCCTTCGACCTTTCAATACGAAATGAAAGACTCTAAGTATAAAGTCGATCTACATTACAATTCTGTTTACTTAGTAGTCGAAGTTGTCGATGGAAGTAATGTTGAATGGCTGAACAATGAAATCACTGTACTGGTAAATAATGAAAGCCATATTTTGAAAGCTAAAAACTTAATCCGAGACGATCGTGTAAGAGATCCTTGTGGGGGCTTTACTGATACGTTTAACTGTAAAACCTATCGAAACTACTATTTAAATATAGAAATTGAAGCTCTCAAAGGCGCTACTCAAGTAAACATAGTTCCTCCAATACCAATGGTAAATAAAAAGGCTTTTGAGGTTTCAGAAATAGAATTTAAAGAAGTTACAAAAACACTAATGCAGGCAATCAACTGCTAACAACACGCCCTGAGGTGGACGACTAGTAAAATTTAGCTATTAATTGCAAATTTTAAAAGTGGTGAGCCTCTGCGTTTCAATGCTGCTAAATACGTCGATTCATCGTAGGGTGTATTCGTTTTCCAACACCTAAATACAATCCTTATCCATTTAAATGCCAGTGATCTAATAATGCTGTTATGCGGCTTACCCTTGGCTTTTTGTTGCTCATAATACGCTTTAGCCCAAAATGAATAACGAATAGAAAAGCCTGCCCATTCTACAAATGTTTGCCTTAAAAAAGTGGGGCAACTATAACGCCAATGCGTCCACATTTTTTGACCACTGCGCTCAATAACAGGCGCTATACCAGCGTACTTTTGAAGTTCTGCAGCATCATTGTAACGCGCACGATTACTCCCAAAAGCAACAAGTAAACGTGGGGCGAGTTGTGGACCTGCGCCGGGTAAGCTATCAAATATCTTTTTATCCTGCTGGGCTTTATAAGCCGATTTTATTGCTTTATCGAGCTTTTCAATGCCCTTTAATAACACTTTAAATTGCGTGATAAGCACTTCAACGAGCATTTGATTAGGTACAATTACTCCTTCGTCCAGAGTTAATGGCATCGCATTTTTAATACTGTCTAGTCGTGCATTATTAACCGTGCAATAGTGTGAATTATGACTCTCAAAAAAGTCGAGTAAGGTCTGTTTTCTTGCTTTTTTAACCGCAGTGAGTGATGGCCATTTCTGAATGAAGTCGCAGAATATATACGTGTCCTTTTCTTTAAACCATTCAAGTGCCTGCGGGTAATAATTCTTTAATGTCGCCGTTATTTTATTGGATAAATCGACACTGTCTTGCACTAAACTTCGGCGATATTCAACAAGCTGAGACAGCGTTCGCATAGCTGCTGACTCGGGCTCAATGACAGAGAGCTTATCCATGTGTAACTTAAGAATTTCAACTTGCAGAAAGGCATCTGATGGGTCATCTTTTGCGCCACTGGGCGTAAAAGCCTGGCGATATTTAGCAACAGCACAAGGATTAACGGTGAATAAAGTAAGGTGGTCGTATTTAGCTAATGCATAAATAAGCGGGCCTTTTTTAAGTTCGCAAACAATCGCTATTTTCTGGTCTGGATAACGCTGTTTAATATCCATAGCCCATTCATGCAACGCTTCAGGTCTGTGTTTAACAACGGTGTAATGATATTTATTAGTGCTTGTTGGATGCTCACAAATATCATGTTTTTTATCGGCCCAATCAATGCCAATGAGTGCAGCAAAATTATCAACGTTATATGCTTTCATTTTATAGCGCCTACGGTTAAAGTTAAGGACGGAATGTGCTTAAATCTCGTTTCTCGCAGGTCTTATAGATAGTCTTGGTCGGCAATCCCTGAGTATGCGTTTTGAAATCGAGGTGCTCTGTTGGCTCGAACGTCTTGTTAAAAACATTGGATGTTCGTCATTCAATATTCGTAACCAACAGAAGCATATTCCACTTAATATAATAGTCAGTTACTTTTAAATTAAGTGGCTTGGTCGAACTATAAGTTACTCAAAAGGACGCAAAACGCTTGGCTTGCGCTCCTTCGTCGCTAATTTTAGCCAAGCATTTGTGCGCCCATTAGTAAGGCGTTGGTATGACTCCCATTGTCAAATTAAACGCACTGATCCTTGCCTAACTTTTTAAGCCATAATTATTTTAGCTCGAATTAGAGCGAGTTAATACATAGGATGAAGCAAGTAATGTCGTCGGTTATCTTGCTGATATTCGTTGGTTATTACTATTTCTAGTAACAGAGCAGACCTTACTTATTTCGTCGTGGCACCTGTCTTCAGTCTATGTTCGTGGTTCAATGCAGCGTTAGCTGCATTGCCATCCTAACGCCGTCGGTGGTTGTGCCACACCCGATGCTTGATCCCATGCATTAACTCTAATTCTTTTATCATGCGGGTACTCTTGCCAATCTAAGTTTTTTATTCACTGGCGTAAGCACCACTTCTCTTGCAATAGCCCATATGTACGCAATCATTTCTCGGGCAATGGCGGTAACAACCAGATTGTAGTGTTTCCCTTTGGCTATCATTTTTTTATAGCGTTTGCAGAGCCTAATCTGTGCTTTCCACGCAATATCAATAATGTCCTTTGGTAAACCTTCTTGTCGTTTTTGCATATCTGTGGATATATTTGCTGCATAGCGATAAGTATGTGCACCTTCCACAAGAAGGCGCCTTGCTCGGCCGTTCCCGCATTTTGTGATGGCGCCAATATGGCGTTTGCCACCACTCGAGTGTTCACTGGGTACAAGACCGAGATAACTCATTAATTTGCGGGGATGGTCGAAACGCGATAAATCGCCAAGCTCAGCAACAACGCCAGTGGCGACCAACAAACGGACACCACGCATAGCTTGTATTGCTTTTACTACAGGATAATAACGCCACTGGTGAACGTGGTGTGTTAGTTCATTATCTAGCCGCTCAAGTCGGCTTATTCGTTCGGTAATTGTGTGTAAAAATTCTTGTAAGACGATGTGCTGAGCGGGGTGTGGCAACACAAGCTCAGTGAGCCAACGTAAATGTTTTTGTGACCAATTCGCAGTGCCTTTGTAATTAATATTATTGCGAAGCAGCAGCGCCTTTAATTGATATTTGGCATCTTTTAAATCCTTCATGGCTACTTCGCGTGCACGAGATAAATCACGTACAGCTTCATCTTCAGGCTCAGGAACATAGATAGGTGTTAAATCTTCAGACTTAAGTAATTTAGCAAGCTTAAGGGCATCACGTTTATCGGTTTTAATTTTCTCACCAGGTTTTTTAGGAATAAGAGAAGGTGCAACCACATAACAGCAATGGCCAAGGCTGGTAATTAATCGGTAAATCCAATAACCACATGGGCCAGCTTCATAAACAAAATGAAGTGTTGCGCCAGGGTATTTCGATTCGAACTGGCGAACAAGCTTTTGAACGGCCATTTTGGAAGACGAAACTCGGCCAAGATGAACAGGTTGCGCACCTCTATGTTCTTCAATATAGGCAACTTCATTGAATTCTTTATGTGTATCAAGACCGATAAAAAGTATGCTATGTTTATTCATGTTAGCCTCTGCTGTTTAGTTAATTGACAAACTAATTATGGCTCTGGCTTTGAATTAAGCTAACCCACGAAAAGCGGAGGCTAACACCGTGTGGGAGTCATTATGTCTAGTTTTACCTAGAGAAAAGTTGTCATGAAAAAGTCCATTGTAATATTTCTTGCATTTTCATTTGTGTCTTTAAGTGCTTTTGCTGAAACACTTAACGAAAAGGTTGCTAGAAATACAGCAAATTGCTTAGCTGGTCATGTTGCTACTAATAGCCCAATGTACCAATCAGGTGAAACATCAAAATACTTAGCGGTTCTTGAAAAAGCAGTTGGTAGTGAAAACACAGCTAAATATTTTGAAGATGCAGTAAAAAAGCTTAAATCTGCTGTTCGTATGCTTGGTTCTACCCCAGATGAAGAAGGAGCTTTCTTAATTAAAAAGTTCTGCCCCGCAGTAGATCAAATTATAAATCGTGGTGAGTAAAACTAACAAGTTGCTCAAGAAAGGACGCAAAAAGCTTGGCTGCGCTCATTCTTCGCTAATTATAGCCAAGCATTTTTCGCCTCTTAGCAAGGCGTTGGTATGACTCCCATTGTCAAATTAAACGCACTGATCCTTGCCTAACTTTTTAAGCCATAATTATTTTAGCTCGAATTAGAGCGAGTTAATACATAGGATGAAGCAAGTAATGTCGTCGGTTATCTTGCTGATATTCGTTGGTTATTACTATTTCTAGTAACAGAGCAGACCTTACTTATTTCGTCGTGGCACCTGTCTTCAGTCTATGTTCGTGGTTCAATGCAGCGTTAGCTGCATTGCCATCCTAACGCCGTCGGTGGTTGTGCCACACCCGATGCTTGATCCCATGCATTAACTCTAATTCTTTTATCATGCGGGTACTCTTGCCAATCTAAGTTTTTTATTCACTGGCGTAAGCACCACTTCTCTTGCAATAGCCCATATGTACGCAATCATTTCTCGGGCAATGGCGGTAACAACCAGATTGTAGTGTTTCCCTTTGGCTATCATTTTTTTATAGCGTTTGCAGAGCCTAATCTGTGCTTTCCACGCAATATCAATAATGTCCTTTGGTAAACCTTCTTGTCGTTTTTGCATATCTGTGGATATATTTGCTGCATAGCGATAAGTATGTGCACCTTCCACAAGAAGGCGCCTTGCTCGGCCGTTCCCGCATTTTGTGATGGCGCCAATATGGCGTTTGCCACCACTCGAGTGTTCACTGGGTACAAGACCGAGATAACTCATTAATTTGCGGGGATGGTCGAAACGCGATAAATCGCCAAGCTCAGCAACAACGCCAGTGGCGACCAACAAACGGACACCACGCATAGCTTGTATTGCTTTTACTACAGGATAATAACGCCACTGGTGAACGTGGTGTGTTAGTTCATTATCTAGCCGCTCAAGTCGGCTTATTCGTTCGGTAATTGTGTGTAAAAATTCTTGTAAGACGATGTGCTGAGCGGGGTGTGGCAACACAAGCTCAGTGAGCCAACGTAAATGTTTTTGTGACCAATTCGCAGTGCCTTTGTAATTAATATTATTGCGAAGCAGCAGCGCCTTTAATTGATATTTGGCATCTTTTAAATCCTTCATGGCTACTTCGCGTGCACGAGATAAATCACGTACAGCTTCATCTTCAGGCTCAGGAACATAGATAGGTGTTAAATCTTCAGACTTAAGTAATTTAGCAAGCTTAAGGGCATCACGTTTATCGGTTTTAATTTTCTCACCAGGTTTTTTAGGAATAAGAGAAGGTGCAACCACATAACAGCAATGGCCAAGGCTGGTAATTAATCGGTAAATCCAATAACCACATGGGCCAGCTTCATAAACAAAATGAAGTGTTGCGCCAGGGTATTTCGATTCGAACTGGCGAACAAGCTTTTGAACGGCCATTTTGGAAGACGAAACTCGGCCAAGATGAACAGGTTGCGCACCTCTATGTTCTTCAATATAGGCAACTTCATTGAATTCTTTATGTGTATCAAGACCGATAAAAAGTATGCTATGTTTATTCATGTTAGCCTCTGCTGTTTAGTTAATTGACAAACTAATTATGGCTCTGGCTTTGAATTAAGCTAACCCACGAAAAGCGGAGGCTAACACCGTGTGGGAGTCATTATGTCTAGATATTCAGGGAAGGTTCGAGTTTGTTTAATCTATTAAAATTTATAAGTATCGTTTTACAAGGCTTTTTACTCTTATCATTATTTAATTTTTTTTCAGGTTTATATTCCGCGTTTCTAAAATTATCTACAAACGATCCTAAATTAATAGCAGGTCATTTATCGACAGGCATCGTGTTTTCTCTTATACAAATAACTCCTGCTTTAATCGGTCTAATTATCAGTGTTTGGTTATTGAATAAAAATCATAGCTCCAAGTTGTTTGTTATTTACTGCAAATACTTCGCGTATCTGTGGCTTTTATTTATTCCTATTGGTACATTTTTAGGTATTAAGCAACTAAAAAGGTTAAAGAATACCTAACAAGGCGCTCAAGAGGGAAAATTTACAGTTGGCTGTTTTCACTCCGTTCAACATTTTAGCCAACAATATTTTTCCGCTTAAGTGGGTGTTATATCGCTGTAAACATCGCCTGTCGCCTCACTGTCGTGTGAATTTCGTAACCGACAATCGATTAAAACATGGATAGTTTCCTCTCACATTGGTAAGGAGCCCAAATGATAGTCAAACGTCTTAGAGAAAAACGAAACTGGTCACAAGAACAACTTGCCACGTTAAGCGGCTTGAGTACTAGAACTATTCAACGAATAGAAAGCGGAAACAAGGCCAGTATAGAATCTCTTAAAGCCCTTGCCTCTGTGTTTGAAATTGACATTTCTAAACTTCAAGAGGAAATTATCGTGATAGACAAAACATCTAAAGAATGGAACAAAGAGCCGTTATGGGTCAGGTTTTCGTTTTGGGGAGTAAAAGCAAGAAAGCAAATTATTATGTTAGAAATGATGACGGTGCTCTTGGGCCTATTAACTTGGTTCATAAAACCCGACGTTATCGCAACGCCAGCATTCTTTCTTCTAGCTTACATCTTTTCTAAGATGAAGCATTATATTGATACGAAGAAATATTGGTGAGTAGCGATATAACAACTCAATAAACTCACTCACTTCGTTCGCTGGGACGCATACACGCGGGGCGGCTTCGCCATTATGCCACACGTGCCTGCGCCCGTTATTGAAAAGTTATATATTTCAACATAGTCAGGAGTCAGCATGCCAGATTTGGCGGTTATAGGATCTGTTTTATCAAGCGTAAAAACTGCTGCAGATCTTGCGAAATTAATAAAGAATAGTGATATATCACTAAGTGAAGCTGAAACAAAGTTACAAATAGCAGAGCTTATAAGTGCACTAGCTGACGTAAAAATGGAATTAGCTGACGTACAGCAAGTTTTAATCGATAAAGATGAAGAAATAAAAAATGTTAAGAGTCAACTTGAAACAAAGCAGTCTCTAACATATGACGGTGTTTTATATCGTGCTGACGGTGATGATGTTCCATTTTGTCCTGTTTGTTTTGAAAAAGACAACTCTACTTTTCACCTTAGTTTTTACAAAGGTGATGAGTATGGTTATGACAAACATCATTGTCGGGTATGTGCGAATGAGTTTTACAAGAAAAGAAACATATAACGAGTCGCTTAAACGGGAAATGAACATCGTCGAAATTAATGCAATGATATTAGCCTTAGAATGTGGGGCTTTAAAAATAAATAACGTCACAGAGTGGGCGGATTCATTGATCTTAAAAGCCGATGAACCTGATATCCGATTATTTGATGTATCGGTTTCAAAAAATACTAATGATGCCGTGTTAGCGCTCCAAGAGTTTGGATTATCTACTGACTCGAAATTAGTCGCAAAACAGGCCTTTTCGATATTCGTAAAAGCATTAGAAAACAACACTACTACCTACGAGAAAGTATCACAGAAAATTTATGAGATGGCTTTTGAACCAAACATCTTCATTCCAGATGAACAAGCCGAAAATCAGATGATGAGTTTTTGGGACTCGCTAGATATTGCCAATGATGGTATTTACGGAAATCCCGTAGAGATAAAAATGGAGATGTTAGCTTTTTTGAAGCAGTATGAAAGCTAACAAGCAAATTAATCAAGACAAATAACAATTGGGTTTACTCCTGCTTCGCTTATTTTAATCAATTGTTATTTGGCATTAGCTATACAAGGAAAGTTTGGTGTTTGATCGGATCAAAAAAACAATGTCTAAAGGCATTTGGCACTCATTAGCAGTAATAATAGTAATGCTCATTGCTGGACCAGAAATTATAGTGGGCATGGAACTCATGGCAATGGTAGAGCTGCTTGGAGCTTCAACATTCGTTTTAATGTACGTTTCAGGGTTAAAATTGTTCTTTACAAAAGTTTTGCTTAAATATAAACATTTCGAGCGCCACTCATTTTTATTTATACCTTCGCTATCAAACCTAAAGCAAATGCCTTGTTTAGCTATACACGCAATACCAGAGAGAACATTTAGTATCTGCTTTGTCGGTTTCATCATTGTCTGCATGTCACACAATTACATACACATGCTTATCTGTGCACATTATAGCTAACACACTCTTTATAACGGAACTGCTCCTCACCCGTTTTTGTGGACACCTCATCATTACTTTGAGGAGGCTAATATGCTTAGATATACCCAATCTAAAAAGACATATTTTTACTCCGCTAATTTCAAAATCAAAGCAGTCAAACTTAGCTTACGAGACGATACCATATCAAAGGACGTTGCCGAGGCGCTAGGTATTCATCCTTTAATACTGAGTACTTAGCAAAAAAAATATCTAGGGTATTTTCCTGTGCCGAATGGCACTTAATTTATCGGACCTACACTGGCAATTAGCCGAAAGTGTTAACTTTACTGCCACCTACACTCACGCATATTTACTTTGTCGTTTTTAAAAAGTACACCTTCTGATAATAACTTTTGACGCTGTTCTTGGTACTTGTTACTGCCTACAGGGAACGCTATTTTACCTTGGCTGTTTACAACACGATGCCATGGAATAACCGAATCACTTGGCATTATTTTTAATAAACGCCCAACTAAACGTGAGTTTTGCGGAAATCCAGCCAACGCAGCGACTTGACCATAGCTTGCTACTTTTCCTGCTGGGATACCGGCTATTACGGTATAAATAAGGGTTTCTTTTTCAATATCCATTTTTATCAGCGTAGGCCTTACTTAGTTGTTTAAATTGCTCCCATACAGTGCGTGCCACAGGGCCATGATGAATAGCATGCTGCCTAAACGCTCTTATTTGTGCGCTAAATTTATGTTCGCGGTCTGTAATATGGATTTCTTGTAGTAAGCCTGCTTTTATTTCAGGTTTGCAATGCTCTAGGCTCATCATTGCCCATCCGGCCCCTGAAAGTAAAAACGATTTTAAAGTTGCTACATCGTCTATTTTCATCATTGCAGAACCTTTAGAGTAAGATAGCCTATCGCTGTCTATACTTAAATCGCTTTCAAACATAGCTAAACACGGATAGGTTTGTAATTGTGTGTATGTTAACTGTTGGGGTAATAGCCCTTTAGCACTTACTATACCAATGTCGAGCTTACCTATGGGCACGCTTTCTAAGTCACCTGTAGCATGAAATAAATCAAACCAGGGGCCAATACCTAACTCTGCTTGCCCACTATTAACTTGTTCTAATGATACAAACCGTTTGCCACTGGTAATACAAAACTCTGTGCTCGTAAACTGCCTAAAAGTATTACTTATGATCTTGTTATAACTTTGTTTATGGCAGAGCTGTTCGTAACAAATTTGATATTGGGGTTCATTTCCTAACGAAAGTTCTTCTGCGAGTTTGGCAAGCTCGTCATTTGCATGCAGTAACTGTTGTGCCTCACGATGAAAAATACGTCCTTTTTCAGTAAGCTGTAACCGGTACTTTGTTCTATCTAACAGCTCAAAGCCTATTTGTGCTTCTAAGTTTTTTATAGCCAACGTTAGCGCGGGCTGTGTTTTATGAAGCTTTTGCGCAGCGCCGCTCAAACTTGCGCTTTGCACTATGGCATCTAATATTACTAATTGATTCAGCTTCATATACCGCCTCAAAACATTATAAGTAAAACTTATTGAGTCTCTAAAATTTAATGAATTTTATTTTATATGTTTGCAGCGTATCCTGCACTTACTTATTTTGCCAATATTGCAACGGAGAAGACATGAAACTCTTTCGTCTATGTTTACTAACAACGACCCTACTTAGCTTAATTGCCTGTTCTGAGCCAGAACAACAAGTTAAAGAAGAGCCCATTCGCCCTGTTAAGCTGTTCAATATTGGCCATGACTCTCAAATTAATATTCGTAGTTTCCCAGCAGAAGTGGTTGCCAATCAAGGATCTTACCTTGCATTTAGGGTAAACGGAGAACTTATAGAGTTTCCGGTTCTTGCTGGTGAACACGTTGAAAAAGGCGATTTACTAGCCAAATTAGACCCTGAAGATTTTCAACTCCAGTTTGACGAACGTAAAGCACGTTACGAACTGGCAAAATCGCAACTGAGCCGAATTGAACAATTATTCGAGAAAAAAATTACCAGCCAATCTGAGCTCGACCAAGCAACCGCCAATATGCAAATTGCTGAGTCGGCATTTAAAATTGCTGAAACCAACCTAGAGTACAGTGAATTGCGAGCCCCTTTTGCGGGCACTGTTGCCAAAGTGTTTGTAAAGAATTTTGAAAATATTCAAGCTAAACAAAATATTTTGCGCCTAGAAACGCGTGATTTAATGGACGTAGAAATTCAGGTTCCTGAAAAAATAGTGGCACGATTCAAAAAAGGCACTGATTACCACCCTACTGTTAAATTTGATGGCTTTGAAGATAAAGAATACTCGCTCGATATTAAAGAATGGGACACCCAAGCCGACCCAGCAACACTCACTTATAAAGTGGTGTTTTCGTTACCCGTGCCTGATGACTTTAATTTACTAGCAGGTATGACTGGCCGCGTTTTAATTGATTTAAGTAAAGTAACACGTTCGCAGGTTGCTTACACAATACTCCCTATTGAATCGGTTTTTTCTGACCCTCAAGAAGCAATTAAAAATAATGCCTATGTTTGGCTTTATGATGAAAATACTGGCCAAGTCCATAAGCAAGCTGTTGAAGTTGGCCAATTACACCATGATGGTATAGAGGTACTTAGCGGTATTAAAGAGGGCCAAATTGTGGTGTCTGCGGGTGTTCACTCGATTGAAGAAGGCATGAAAGTTCGTCCATGGAATAAAGAGCGAGGCTTATAATTATGAGCTTTGCACAATTTTCTATAAAGAAAAAAGTAATTAGTTGGATGTTTGCCCTGCTACTTTTAATTGGTGGTAGCGTATCGTATTTTGATTTAGGCCAGTTAGAAGACCCTGAATTTACACTTAAACAGGCCATGGTTATTACCATGTACCCTGGCGCATCACCGCAGCAAGTCGAGGAAGAAGTTACTTTTCCACTCGAAAATGCAATTCAACAGTTACCCTATGTTGACCACGTGACTTCTATTTCATCCAACGGGAAGTCGCAAATTGCCGTGGAAATGAAGAGCACTTATCGAAAAGAGCAACTTCGCCAAATTTGGGATGAAATGCGTCGTAAAATAAACGATCTTTCTCCGTCTTTACCCAGTGGTGTTTACCCAAGTACAATTTTAGATGACTTTGGCGATGTATATGGTGTTTTATATTCTGTTGTAGGTGATGGCTATTCTTACGATGAACTAAAAGACTACACCGATTATTTAAAGCGTGAACTGGTATTAGTTAAAGGGGTAAGCAAGGTAACGATTGCAGGTGAGCAACAGCCGCAAGTAATGGTAGAAATATCTACCCGTAAATTAGCCCAACTTGGTATTGCACCTAGCCATATATTTGCTTTGTTACAATCTCAAAACACGGTGTCTAACGCAGGTAAGATTAGAGTGGGCGATGAGTCGATTCGTTTTCATCCTACCGGCGAATTTAAAGATGTTAAAGAACTTGAAACTCTGCTGATTTCTAAACCGGGTGCGAGCGAGCTTATTTATTTGGGTGATGTTGCCGAAGTATTTAGAGAGTACGCTGAAGTACCCACTAATGTAATTAGATACAACTCTGAGCAAGCGCTATTAATTGGCGTATCGTTTATGAATGGCGTTAATGTGGTTGATGTAGGTAAACGTATTGATGCTCACTTAGCTGAACTTGAGTACCAGCGCCCGCATGGTATTGACGTGAATGCTGTATACAACCAACCAAAAGAAGTAGAAACCTCGGTAGACGGTTTTATTGTTAGCCTGCTAGAAGCCATTGCGATAGTAATTGTGGTACTCCTTATTTTTATGGGCCTTAAAAGCGGCATTTTAATAGGCGGTATTTTATTACTAACAGTTTTAGGCACCTTTATTTTTATGAAGTTGTTTGCCATAGACTTACAACGTATATCGTTAGGTGCGCTTATTATAGCCCTTGGTATGCTGGTAGATAACGCCATAGTGGTTACCGAAGGAATTTTAATAAACCTAAAACGTGGCCAAACCAAACTTAAAGCCGCAGTTAACATTGTGGAGCAAACTAAATGGCCATTGTTAGGTGCAACTATTATTGGTATTACTGCGTTTGCGCCAATTGGTTTAAGCTCTGACGCAACCGGTGAGTTTGCGGGCAGCTTGTTTTGGGTGTTGTTTATATCGCTGTTACTTAGCTGGATAACCGCCATTACTTTAACTCCATTTTTTGCAAACCTTATGTTTTCAGAAAATGAATTTAAAAATGATAAAAACACCGAAGACGATTCAGATAACGACCCATACCAAGGGTTTATTTTTACAGGCTATAAAGCGCTATTAGATTTAGCAATGCACTATCGCAAGTCAACAATGATCCTCATGGTTGTATTACTGTGCAGTGCCGTAGTGGGTTTTGGTTCGGTTAAGCAGTCATTTTTCCCTGCCTCTAACACACCTATGTTTTACGTAGATTACTGGCAACAACAAGGTTCGGATATTCGTGCCACACTAGATGGCATAAAGAAGCTTGAAAACTATTTGCAAAAAGAAGAACTTGTAGAAGAAGTAACAAGTACAACTGGGCAAGGTGCGCCGCGCTTTATGCTTACTTATGCGCCTCAAAAGTCTTACTCGTCGTATGGACAACTTATTATAAGAGTAAAAGACCGTGAAGCAGTTGCGGTTGTTATGCAAAAAGTACGTGATTATTCTCAAAATACACCGTTATCAGCTCAACTAAAAATAAAGCCTATGGAAATTGGGCCTTCTACTGATGCAAAAATAGAAGCCCGTTTTACAGGCCCTGACCCTGTCGTTCTTAGAAAGCTCGCAGCTGAAGCTGAAAAGCTTATGGCTCAAGATGACGGCGCATTTAATATTCGTAATGATTGGCGTGCGCGAACCAAAATGATCCGCCCACAGTTTAACGAGCAAAAGGCACGACGCTTAGGCATAAGTAAATCAGATCTGGATGATGTGCTGCTTACAAGCTTGTCGGGTAAACAGGTGGGTGTATATCGTGATGGTACTCAATTACTGCCAATTATTGCGCGCTCTCCTGCTAATGAGCGTCTTAATGTAGATAGCGTTCATGATTTACAAATATACAGCCCTGTTTTAGGTGTATTTGTACCAGTAACTCAAGTGGTAGATGAGTTTATCGTTGAATGGGAAGACAGCCTAATCATGCGTCGCGATAGAAAGCGAACAATAACGGTAATGGCCGACCAAAATGTGCTAGGAGATGAAACAGCCGCTAAATTGTTTGCCCGAGTACGAGGCCCTATTGAATCTATAGAGCTACCTCATGGGTACTCATTAGAATGGGGCGGCGAATATGAATCTTCAAGCAAAGCTCAAAAAGCTATATTTGGGTCTTTGCCGCTTGGCTACTTAGCTATGTTTGCTATTACGGTTTTACTGTTTAACTCATTAAAGCAGCCTCTTGTAATTTGGGCCACAGTTCCACTGGCAATTATTGGTGTCAGTGCCGGTTTGTTAGCAATGAACGCACCGTTTAGTTTTATGGGCCTACTTGGGTTATTAAGCTTAAGTGGTATGCTCATTAAAAATGGCATTGTATTAGTCGACCAAATAAACCTTGAGCTAAAAGCGGGCAGCTCACCTTACCAAGCGGTTTTTGATTCTGGGGTGAGCCGTGTGCGGCCTGTAGCAATGGCTGCAATCACCACAATACTCGGTATGATCCCTTTGCTGTTTGATGTGTTCTTTCAATCTATGGCGGTCACAATTATGTTTGGTTTGGGCTTTGCGACCATACTTACATTAATAGTAGTGCCTGTTTTATATACTATGATTTTTAGAATTGAATACCAACCACATAAGTAACGACATATTAAGTACTTAACTAAATAAAAATGCCACAGCGTAAACTGTGGCATTTTTTATAACTTAAATAAATAAAGTGGTAATTGCTTAGCTTATTTTTTTAAACTTAGCTTAGTGCGTGCGCCTGCTTTATTGCTAGATGCACTATTTGCTTTCGCCGTTTTTGGTTTACCAACATAGGTTGTAGAGCGCTTTTGATATGGTGCATTAGTTCGATTATTTTTTTGCTCATCGCCTCGCTCTTTTTGCTTATTACGACGTGGGTTTTCACCCTGAAAGTCGCGCTTAGGTGATATAGCAGCATTTTTATCAACTTGCTTGTTAGTATCTAAAGAGTGCTCTTGGGTTTTGCCTGAGTCAGCAATTGAGTCGTTTATTTGCGCCATTTCAACATCGGATAAATGACGCCATTGACCCACTTTTAAGCCTTTTAATGTTACATTCATAATACGAGTGCGCTTTAAAGTCACCACTTCGTAACCTAAATACTCACACATTCGGCGAATTTGGCGATTTAACCCCTGAGTTAAAATGATCTTAAATTCTTTAGGGGCTGTTTGTGTAACCTTACACTTTTTAGTAACAGTATCTAAAATAGGAATGCCGTTGGCCATTTTAGATACAAATTGGCGATTAAGGGGCTTGTCTACGGTGACGACGTATTCTTTTTCGTGGTTATTACCCGCACGCAAAATTTTATTAACAATGTCGCCCTCGTTAGTTAAAAATATTAACCCTTCAGAAGGTCTATCTAGGCGCCCAATTGGAAATATACGATCAGGATAATTAACCGCTTTGACAATATTGCTTTGGATTTTACGTTCGGTTGTACACGTTATACCCACCGGTTTATTGTAGGCAATATAAACACGTTTAGGTGGTGTTTTTAATGGTTTTCCATCGACCAATACTACGTCGGTTGCTGCAACCTTCACGCCCATTTCTGGCGCATTACCATTAACTGACACACGACCTTGCTCAATATATTTATCGGCTTCACGGCGTGAACAAAAACCTGTTTCACTAATAAATTTATTTAAACGTTTTAATTCGGTCATATCACTTAATGGTATTAATTTTTTAGGGTCGCTAGTGTATACCCAAACCACCTAAAAATGCGAGTTATGCCGCCGATTTAATGTCGGTTAATTTGCGCCACAGCACTTCAAGCGGCCCTTGTTTAAAATAACGACTATAAAATAACGTAAATAATAACTGCACAACAACTAAGCTGGCAGCAACTAACCAGTAATCTATTCTATTAAAGCTAAGTATCCACTCTGGAAATAACACTCTATAAATAAGTAATTGCATGACGGTTTGGCTTATATACAGTGTGAATGCCATGCGACCCGCCTGCTGTATTAGTTTGCCAAACTGTGGGCTATTATTACAAAACTTAACAATTACATGAATATAAAGCCCAGCCATACACAGAGCAGCGAACATGTTAGAAATTTCTTGTAAACTCATACCCAAACCACCAGTAAGCGTTGATGTGCTTAGTCGTATACTACAAAATATAAGTACACCTAAGCCACACACCCACAACTGCTGATTTGATAGACCTTTGTTAAATATTCCCTCTTTATACGCGTAAATGCCAATTAGCATGATGCCAACGCACATCCACATCGTCATTAACGGTACTGTTACTAGCATAACGATATTTATAAAAAGATTTTCATTAAAGTAATCACTGTAATGAGGGCTAAATAACTCAATAAACTTGGCAGAGTCACGAAAGCTCTGATCGTCAGGAATAGTGAACAACACTAAAAACGTAACCACCGCCGAGAGCCCAGTAAACTCGAGCCCTCTTTGCAATAGCTTTGGGTTGTCGGTGTCTAAATATTTAATAATAAACCAGCCAGACACTCCATAAACAAACAAAATATCACCAGCCCAAAGTAAAAAACCATGTATTAGACCAAAAATTATGAGCCAATATAATCTACTTTTTATTTGCACAGATGATTTAAAACGCTGCCATTGAATATACAAACCTGCGCCAAAAAGTAAGCTAAACAGCGTTCTAAATCGGCCTTCTATAAACAGTATATTAAAATATTCAATGATGGTGTCGCTTACAGGGGGGGTAATTAAAGGCACATAACCAAATTCCATAAAACCAAAGGCATAGCCATTCATAAACACTAAGCCAAGCACGGCAATGCCGCGAATAAAGTCCATATTATAATTACGCATTAAAGCTGTTTTCCGTTAAATATTATTTTTATAGCTGTCGGCCCAGTCAACCGACTTCTGGTAAAGCTCTGGTAGTATATCACTTTGTATATTTAAAAATATAACAGCTTGTTCGAGTGCCCACCAGCTGCCGGTTTCGTATGCTTTAACAACTTTTAAAATGTAATACAGTGTGTTTTTTTCTTCGAGCAAGGCTGCTTTTATCTCATCCTGAAAAGGTAATTTTTCAACAAGCAAGCTCATTGGTTGATCTAATATAGCGTCAAGAAGCGAAAACAAGCCGGTTAAAAACGCCTCTCCTGACTGATGCTTGGCCACTTTTTTAGCAATCAATTCACAAAAGCGCGCTCGGACGACGCACACTTGCATTAGCTCTGCAGGCTTTTTACCAGCGGTGTGAGCGGTCACAATTAAACTAACAAACTTTTTTAACCGCTCCTGGCCCAAATAAACCAGCGCTTGCTTTAAGGAGGCTATTTTACTTTGTATGGGAAATACGCCGCTGTTAATTAAACGTAGTAATTTATAAGCCAGTGCGGCATCCAATTCAAACAACGCTGCTATTTTGGTTAAATCTGGATTGGGGCCCATTATTTCAGCATATATTGCAACGACTAACCCGTAGTTATAATCAATGTCGTTGTGCTTCATCATGGTGGGTTTTGCAAAAAAGTAACCTTGAAAGTAATCAAAGCCCATGCCAGCGGCAACTTCGTATTCTTCCTGAGTTTCTATTTTTTCTGCGAGTAACTTAATTTGTTTGTGATCTTTGAGCTTTTTTATAATAGGGTGAATATCGTTTAATGGGGTTATGGTTATATCAAATTTTATGAGTTTAACCAGCTTTAAAAAGCGATCCCATTGCGGTTTATATACAAAGTCATCAAGGGCTAAATTAAAATTACTATGAAAGAGCTCTCGGCATAACTCGTAATTTGTATCAGTGGGCTCTATGCTTTCAAGAAGCTCTATTACGACATCTTGGCACGGTAAAAAGGCACACAGGTCAAGCTCTAAAGATTCAGGCCCAATGTTGATGAGCGCTTTTTTACCAGAGGTGATATGGCGTGTGCCCAAATTAAGTTGATTTTCCATAATAAGCCGTGCAGTTGCCTGCCCTTCGGCTATATCAGGAAAAAAGTTTTTAGGACTGTCCCTAAAAAGTAGCTCGTAAGCAACTACTTTTTGACGCCGATTGAAAATTGCTTGCCTTGCAACAAATACAGACACTTTACCTACTTTATTTAATTCCATTAATACCAAGTTATTAATAGCGTAAATAATCTAAAATGTCACTGCGCTTAAGCTAAATTAAACAAACTTTATCGGTACAAGGTTGAAATGTAATCACTTGCAACCTGGGACCACGAAAAGCGTACTGCTTTAGCATTAGATTTTATTTGCTGCCATTTTTTGGGATGTTGTTTATAAAATGCTAGCGTTTCGGTTAAGCATGAAAGCAAAGTATGTGTTTGCTCACGTAATGTTGCACCATTAAAACTAAACCCATTTTTATTGTGTTTTACCGTATCTTTTAATCCGCCAACACTATGTACCAAACAAGGTTGGCCTGCGCGCATTGCCAGCATTTGGCTTATTCCGCAAGGCTCAAACGAACTAGGCATTAAAAATAAATCACCTAATTGATACATTAAATCACCTACTCTTTGCGCATAACCTTTTAAAAATAGTAAATTTTCGTTACGTGCCATAGCTTTTGTAAACAATGCTTCTAGCGCTTTATCGCCAGAGCCTAATATGATTAAACGCCCACCCTGTTCATTAATACTATTACATACTGCGTCTATCGCAAGTTCACCATTTAATGGCTGACATAATAACAATACTTTTTGTTCTGTGAGTCTACCTACGCTTGTAACAATTGGCCCATTATTGGGTGTCGCTTTAAATTGCTTTAATCGTTGGTGCGCAATGTAGTGAACGCTTTCAAGCTGTTCGCTGTTGCTCATCCAAGCAAATAAGCTTTTTTCTGCCTCGTTGTACAACTCGTCCATAACTGCATTTGCAACTTCCAATGCAGGGTATTCACAGCCATTCAAAATGCCGACCACTTTACCTTGATTGGCTGCATTTTGTAGGTCTTGTTCAAGCCCCTCACCACCAAAAAAGCCATCATTGTAATTACTGGGTTTAAGCACTTCTTGGCTGTAGGTAGGCGACACTAAATGAATTTTGTCTGCTAAATTAATGGCGCTTCGCATTGGGTTAAAACAATTTGCATACCTTGGATCGCACAAGTGTTGCCCGTTGTAACTTAATGATGGAAACCAAGCTTCTAAGCTCGATTCATCGTGCTTAAAAGGCCTTATTCCTTGTAGTGCTAAATTGTGCACTGTGTACGCTAAATGTATATCGTGTAAAGCACTGTAACGCGGCTCAAACTTGAGTAATACAGCAACGCATGCGCTATGCCAGTCATGTAAATGCAGCGTACTAGGGCGTTTAAGTAGCCCTTGCAATAATGCTTCGCAAAGAGCCGCATTAAATAGCGCAAACTTTGTTGCATCCGTTGCAAATGGCCTACCCGGTGCATCATTACAATAAACACTACCTGAATCACTAAACATTGGGTGGCTTATTACAATTTGAGTTATGTTATTTTTTGTTTGATCCACTTTAAACAAGGTCATTACATGAGATTGAGCATTAAACGCCACGGTTACTTCACCTATGTAATGCCTATTTAATGGCTCAAATCCATAATCTGGGATCACTACATCAACCGATACGCCATGCTTCGCAAGAGCCTTCGGGGCATCACGGACTACATCTGCTACACCGCCTACTTTAGCGCTAGGTAACGCATCGTTCTCTGCTGCAACCATTAATACATGCATTAATTTACTACTTCCTTTGTTTTAATAAGCTCACCCGCTTTAGGGCAAGCTTGTTTTGCCTAACTCTGTATTAAGCTAGTTTCTTATTTTCTTGTGTTTGACGCTCTAACTTTTTAGCAAGTTCACTAAGCATGTCGCGGGTAACAAGTACAATGCCTTTTTTTGATACCCTAAAACCATTTTCTTCATCTGTTTTACGGTCAAAACCTATTTCAAGCCCTGCAGGTATTTCACAACTTCTGTCTATTATTGCACGTTTAATTTTACAACCGCGGTTAATAATAGCACCCGGTAAAATAACCGATTGTTCAATTTCACAAAACGAGCGCACATGCACGTTAGAAAATAACAATGATTTTCTTACTGCCGAACCCGAAATAATACACCCTCCAGAAACTGTAGAGTCAAGGGCCATTCCTCGCCTGTCGTCATCATCAAATATAAATTTAGCTGGGGGTAATTGCTCTTGGTATGTCCAAATTGGCCACGCTGGGTCGTACAGATCAAGTTGAGGCTCAGGCATAACAAGCTCCATGTTAGCCTCCCAAAATGAGTCGAGTGTTCCTACATCGCGCCAATATGGCTGACCTTCCTGTTGAGGGTCTCTAAATGGGAATGCAAAAACGTTATGCTCTTCAATAATAGCGGGGATTATGTCATGCCCAAAATCACGTCCTGACCCTTCATTTTCAGCATCTTTCTTTAGTTGCTCAAATAAAAACTCAGTATTAAATATGTAGTTACCCATGGATGCTAAACATGTACCCGGCTTGCCTGGCACTGAGCTTGGCATAGCTGGCTTTTCATCAAAACGACAAACACGGCTTTCTTCATCTACTGTCATTACACCAAAGGTATCTGCAGCTTCTTCAACAGGTACTTCGATACAACACACGGTCATATCGGCCCCTTTTTGAACATGTTCAGCAAGCAATGCACCGTAATCCATACGATAAACGTGGTCGCCTGATAAAATCATTACATATTTAGGTAACTCATGACGAATAATATCCATATTTTGAAAAACAGCATCGGCGGTGCCGCAATACCATTCATCACCATGGCGTTGTGATGCAGGTAATATTTCAACCGATTCACCTAATTCCTTTTTAAAGTGCCCCCAAGCTCGATTTACGTGGCGAATAAGTGAGTGAGATTTATACTGTGTTGCTATACCCACACGCCTAACACCCGAGTTGATACAGTTAGACAAAGGAAAATCAATAATTCTGTGTTTACCACCAAAGTAAACGGCTGGTTTTGCACGCCAGTCGGTCAATTCGTGCAGGCGAGAACCACGACCACCAGCCAGTATTAACGCATACGTTTCTCTAGTTAGGCTACTTATGTAGCGATTTGCATAATTAGGCATACTATTCTCTCCATTTATCTAGCTTTTAGTGGCTTTACTGGTAGTTGTCGTTGAGTCAGTGTCACTAGTATTGAGTGGGGTTAAATGCCAAATGTCGTCACTGTATTGGCTTATGGTCCTATCACTTGAAAATATGCCACTGGCAGCGGTATTTAAAATACTCATTTGCGTCCAATAAGCTTGATCAGCATAGGCTTTATCTACTTGTTTTTGTGCAGATACGTAGCTTTCGAAATCATGTGCAACAAGCCATGGATCGTGTGGGCTCTTAATTGCATTAATTACATCGTCAAATAGGCAAGGTTCAAATAAATTAAAGTGCCCGCTTTCTAGCAAGTGCATAACATTGGCTAAGTCGCTATTTTGCTCAATTAAATGTGCGGGGTTATAACGCGACTTAATATCATCAATCTGATGTGCCTCTGCACCAAATAAGAAGAAATTATCGGCACCAACGGCATCTCTAATTTCGATATTGGCGCCATCTAACGTGCCAATAGTTAATGCACCATTCATCATGAACTTCATATTACCGGTGCCTGAAGCTTCTTTACCGGCAGTTGAAACTTGCTCAGACAAATCAGTAGCTGGACAAATAACTTCCATGGCTGTCACATTGTAATTAGGTAAAAAAGCCACGCGTAAATACGACGACGCGAGGGGATCTTTATTGATCACATCTGCCACATTATTGATTAGCTTAATTGTTTTTTTAGCCATGTAGTAACCCGGTGCAGCCTTACCACCTAGTAAAACACAACGAGGCACTAACCCTTGTGTATCACCACGGCGAATGCGGTCATATAAATGGATAACATGGAGTATATTTAGTAACTGACGCTTGTATTCATGAATCCGTTTAACTTGTACATCAAACATCATGGATACATCAAACTCTACACCACAGCGCTCTTTCACTAAATCAACTAAACGTTGTTTGTTTGTTACTTTGGCTTTTTGCCACTGTGCTTGAAATGATGTGTCATCATAAAAACGACGTAGCTGGTTTATTTGAGCAAAGTCACGTACCCAATCGGTGCCTATTTTCTCACTAATCAATTCACTCAATGTAGGGTTACAATGGGCAAGCCAACGGCGAGGTGTAACCCCATTGGTTTTGTTATTAAACTTGTTAGGCCAAAGTGTATAAAACTCTTTAAATAAACCCGCTTTTAATAGCTCTGTATGCAGTGCAGCAACACCATTAACTGAATAGCTGCCTACAATGGCTAAATAAGCCATGCGAATTTGCGGTTCGCCACCTTCCTCTATTAGCGATAGCTCTCGCTGTTTATCAACATCACCAGGCCAATGCTGTGCAACTTCGGCTAGAAAACGTGCGTTTATCTCAAATACTATTTCTAAAATACGGGGTAACAATTTTGAAAATAATGAAACTGACCATTTCTCTAACGCCTCTGGCAATAATGTATGGTTTGTGTAGGCCATTGTTTTTATTGTTATTTGCCATGCATCATCCCAGTCGAGCTCGTAATCATCAACTAACACTCGCATAAGCTCTGCCACTGCAATACTTGGATGAGTATCGTTTAATTGAAAAACATGGTAATCGGCAAAATCAGTAAAGCTTTCACCATGGTCACTCACCCACTGATCAACAATGTCTTGAATACTCGCTGATGATAAAAAGTATTGTTGGCGTAGTCGTAGCTCTTTACCATTTTCACTGCTGTCGTTAGGGTAAAGTACCATAGTGATTTGTTCGGCTAAGTTTTTTTGTGCAACGGCTTCTGAATAACTACCCGCGTTAAATTCAGTTAGGTTAAATTCGTCGGTCGCTTCTGATTTCCATAAGCGTAGCGTGTTTACAATATTGTTTTTATAACCAGGAATGGGCACATCGTAAGGCACAGCTAACACGTCATGGCTACTAACCCACTGGCGGTGTTCCCTACCTTGTTTATCAGTATAACTATTTACATAACCACCGAACTTAATGCGCTTAGAATGCTCGGGAGCACTTAGCTCCCAAGGGTGACCCTCACGAAGCCAATTATCGGGTTGCTCTATTTGATTACCATCATTAATTGATTGGTTGAACATTCCGTATTCGTATCTAATGCCGTAACCCACAACGGGTAAAGCTAAACTTGCACAACTATCTAAAAAACACGCAGCTAAGCGTCCTAAGCCACCATTACCAAGGCCTGCATCGTGCTCTGCGTCTTCAACTGTTTCAATTTCGGTACAATATTCTTGTAGTGCCGATGACACTTGATCCTCTAAATCAAGATTTAATACCGCATTTCCCAGAGCACGCCCCATTAAAAACTCAAGTGAAAGGTAACTGGTTTTTCTGCTTTTTTGCTGTTTGATTTTTTGATTCGTTTCCCGACACCGTGCCACTAAACGATCGCGGATCGTCAATGCTAATGCATGGTACAAATACAGCTGTGACTCACCGACTTTGTCTCGCCCTAGGGTGTAATAAAAATGGCGCGTTAAATCATCTTTTAAGGTGCTTTCGTCTATTACTGGGCCTTCTTGCCACCCCTTTACAACACATACTTGTTCAACTTGCTTAGCCATTAGCTACGTCCTCTAAGTTAGCACTAAAAACCCAACTACTTTGTGCAGAAATTTCAACGGGTGCATCTTGGTGAGTTGTTAAAGATGCATTATTTACACTTGATAAAACCATTTGCCACTGCGCATTAATAGGTGATGGAGGCAACTGACAACTGACTGATTTTTTATTAGCATTGTATACAATAAGTAATGCGTGTTTATTTTGCTTATCAAGTAAGCTGTACATTAAGAATTGTCTGGACTCTTCATGCCAATGCGAATCTGTCATAGTGTCACCTGTTTCGATAAACCATTTAACAGTAAAGCGCTCGTCTATATCGTCTAAAAATACACTATGTTTAAACGCACTATGTGCACGTCTAATTTTAAGGGCATCGTCTATAAAACGCGTTAAAGAATGATTAAGTTGTGAGTCTTTCCATGCAAGCCAACTCGTGCGATTATTTTGACAATAAGCATTGTTATTACCCCCTTGAGAATGTGCCATTTCGCTGCCAGCAGCAATCATAGGCACGCCTTTAGAAAGGATTAATGTGAGTAAAAAGTTTTTTTGCTGTTGTAATCTTAGTGTGGCTATTTTTTCATCATTGCTAAATCCTTCAGCCCCGCAGTTAAATGAGTGATTTGCACTGTGGCCATCTCTGTTATTCTCGCCATTAGCTTCATTGTGTTTATGCTCGTAACTCACTAAATCTGCAAGCGTAAATCCATCATGGCTGGTTATAAAATTAATACTATTTAATGGGCCTCGATGGCTATGCTCAAATATATCAAACGAGCCATGTAAGCGTTTAGCCACGTTGGCTATAATCCCTTCATCGCCTTTCCAAAAACGACGAATTACATCTCGATATTGGTCATTCCACTCTCGCCAAGGTGGAGGAAAAGCCCCTAGTTGATACCCACCAGGGCCAATATCCCATGGCTCACTAATTAATTTTACCTTGTTTAAAACAGGGTCTTGAGCAATAGTTTGTAAAAAAGTATGCGCTGAACTAAACCCAGCCTTTGAGCGGCCCAGTATTGTTGCTAAATCAAATCTAAAACCATCGACACCCATTACTTCAACCCAATATCGCAGGCTATCGAGTACGAGCTGCAAGGTTTTTGGGTGATCTATATTAATGGTATTGCCACACCCCGTATCATTTATGTATACATTAGGTTGTGCTTCTGCTGTGCGGTAATAAGCAAGGTTGTCTAAGCCGCGCAATGACAATATGGGGCCATCATTACCCGCTTCAGCTGTATGGTTGTAAACAACATCTAAAATAACTTCAATATCTGCAGCATGAAGCTCCTTAACCATCTGTTTAAACTCGTTAATATCGTCGTTTACCAAATAGTCTTTGTGAGGAGTGAAAAAGTTAAGCGTGTTGTATCCCCAATAATTTTGTAGGCCTTTGCCTGTTAAAAATTGCTCGCTAATAAAGGCATGCACAGGGAGTAACTCTATTGCTGTTACACCAAAACTTTTTATATGGTCAATAAAATGCGGGTGACTCAATCCTAAAAATTTGCCTTGCAGCGCCTTAGGTATTTTAGGATGACGACACGTAGTCCCTTTTACATGACACTCATAAATGACTGTTTTAGACCATCTGTGATTCGGTTTTTGATGTTCATACGAATCAATTGATGACACTTTTGATTTTGGTATATCAATGGCATTGTTAACGGTACTTTTGGTGCCTATTGGCATTTGTCCATAATGGCGTTCACTCCATGTAAACTCACCAAATAAATCTTTTGCGTAAGGGTCAATTAATAATTTATGTTCATTAAATAGCGAGCCAGTATCAGGATTATATTCGCCCTCAACCCTGAACCCATAAAGTGCCCCAGTATTAAGCGGTGCAATATGGATACTCCAAATACCACCTTCATTTATATTCATAGCCACTTTTAGTATTTCAGAGTGGCCACTTTTATCAAATAAACACACATACGCTTGTGTCGCTTTTGGCGCGTACAATGAAAAATTAACACCATTTAAATGCAAGCTCGAGCCAAGAGGCTCAACAAGGCCGTGAGTTACTTCAAATTGATTACTCATCTTGTACCTTTTGCAAATAAATTGTTGTTAAGCCACCCATAGCAATAGTGATGCTTTGGTTAAAACCATGTTGAGGATTGTCGTTAGTGACAACAGTATTTGATTGGTTTTGCGATACTTTAATACCCGAGCCAAAAAATTCGCTTTCATCCGTATTTATTATTACTTTATAAACGCCTTTGCTCGGAACGCCTAAGGTATATTCTTGATATGAAATTGGCGTAAAGTTGGCAATCACCACTACAAAGTCCTGGGCATTTTTAGCATAACGTACAAAGCTTAAAATGCTTTGCTCGTTATTATTGTTGTCAATCCAATCAAATCCTGCGGCACTTGAGTCAAGTTCATACAGCGCGGGTTGATTTTTATAAACCTCATTTAACGTTTTTACTGTCTGCTTTATACCTTTATGGCTTTCATGTTGTAATAAATGCCAATCAATAGAATGATCATGCCCCCACTCAGCACGTTGAGCTATTTCCCCCCCCATAAATAACAACTTTTTACCTGGGTGTGCCCACATAAATGCATAATAAGCACGTAAATTTGCGAATTTTTGCCAATCATCGCCCGGCATCTTTTCAATTAGCGCGCCTTTCCCATGAACAACTTCATCGTGACTCAGCGGTAAAATAAAGTTTTCACTAAATGCATATACCATCGAAAACGTGATTTCGTGATGGTGATGTTGCTTATAAAGTGGATCGCGTTGCATATACAACAAGCTATCGTTCATCCACCCCATATTCCATTTATAGCCAAAGCCTAGGCCATTATGCTCAACACTCTGCGTAACACCTGGCCAAGCAGTCGACTCTTCTGCCACCATCATAATGCCAGGGTTGTTTTTATAACTGCGTAAATTAACCTGTTTGAGGCATTCAATTGCACCGAGGTTTTCGCGACCGCCATAGCAATTAGGTATCCACTCACCTTCTTTACGGCTGTAATCTAAGTACAACATTGACGCAACGGCATCTACTCTTAAACCATCTAAGCCAAATTGATGAAGCCAATACATTGCATTAGAAATCAAAAAGCTCTTAACTTCTGGACGGTCATAATTATAAATATAAGTATTCCAATCTGGATGAAAGCCTTGGCGCATATCGGCATGTTCGTACAAGTGTGTACCATCAAATCGGTGTAAACCATGGGGATCACTTGGGAAATGCCCAGGAACCCAATCAAGTAAAATCCCTACATTATATTTATGGCATTGCTCTACAAAATATTTAAAGCTGTTGTAATCGCCAAAACGACTGGTTGGAGCAAACAGCCCAACAGGCTGATAGCCCCATGAACCGTCAAACGGATATTCACTTATGGGCATAAGCTGTAAGTGGGTAAAGTTCATTTCAAGCGCGTAGCTTACGAGTTTGTCGGCAAGTTCGGTATAACTTAAATAACGATTACCTTCACCTCGCTGCCACGACGCTAAGTGCACCTCATAAATACTGATTGGTGCGTCTATATGATTGCGCTTTTGCCTATTGCTTATTGCTTGTTCACTTAACGCTATTGCCTCTGGTTTGTATTGAAGAACACTCGCGGTACCAGGAGCCTGTTGCATTTTAAAAGCGTAAGGGTCTGCTTTTTCTATTACCTCACCACTTTGCGCTGTAATGGAAAATTTGTAGCACATGTCTGCTTTAAGCTCGGGAATGAATAACTCCCACACACCACTGGCAGGGTGAAAACGCATAAAATGTCGATTCGCTTGCCAAAAATTAAACTCACCAACAATTGAAACGCTGGCTGCATTAGGTGCCCACAAGCAAAAACGAACACCATCTACATCTTGCTGGTTGGTAAAGTGCGCGCCAAAGTGCAAGTATGCATGCTCTAAACTGCCCTCGTTAAATAAGTACATGGCATCTGTATCAAGCTCACTGTTAAAACTATATTCATCAAAAAACGTAGTCGAAGTGTCGCTATATTTGGCTGTACATAAATAAGGCGAGGTAGGCAACTGACTTACACGGGCAATAAATAAATCACTGTGCTTATATCTTTGCGTTTCGACTATTTGATTGTCAATTGACAAAGAAACATGGTGGGCATCAGGTAAATATACACGCACTTCTATATTTGATTCACTTACTTTATGTGCACCTAAAAAGCTAAATGGGTCTTTAAATCGCCCTATGTTAAGTGCATTAACTTGGGCATCGTAGTCAGCGCTTTGAGATTTAGGTAATGCCGAACTATTTGAAGCTGTACTGCTCATTTAACCTTTCCTTATTGAATCGATTGCAGCTAAAAGCCTGGCGTTGTTTGCAAAAATTTCTTCACATGTATGTGTTAATACACGTCGCCAATTTGGATATTCTTTGTCTGTACCAGGAATATTCACCGGATATTGCTGTTCATCTAAATCATCTATTTGTAGTGCAAACAATCGAGAATCTGAGCCAGCTAAACACTGGCTAAGCGCACGATAAACCGACTTAGCATCGCTGTGTATTGTTAATGTAAGATTAGCTGTAGCATTGATAAAACGAAGCAATCGCGTTTTTTCATCGATTCTCTGGTTGGTAATTTGCGTTGATTGTTCGTCGTCAATTAAGTGATATTGTTGTTTTATAACTATGTCATCGTGCTGCCACCAGCCTGTAAAGGGCGGTACATCATGATTTGCAATCATCAATAAGCACTGAGGGGGTAATTTGTGTAACGGTAAAAAATCACCATCGTTTTGCTTTTCAAAATAAAATAAACTGTTTGAAAAAATGCCACTACTTGATAATGCATGCTTTACTTCTGGTGGAACAATGCCTAAATCTTCACCTATAACTATGCTTTGATTAATATGCGACTCTATTTTCAAAATAGCCAGCAAATGTTCAAAGGGGTAATAAATATAGCAACCATCTCGCTGACCATTATTTTCAAAACACCACCACAAGCGGCGAATAGCCATAACATGGTCGATTCTTAGCCCGCCTACATTCTGCATATTTTCACGAATTAACGAACGGTAAAATGAGTAGTTATTGTGTGCTAAACTTTGCGGGTTTAAAGCCGGTAACCCCCAATCTTGCCCGCCCTCAGCCCAAGGATCAGGCGGTGCACCCACACTGGCATTATAGGCAAATAATGACTGTTGTGATTTGAACTCAACACCATCGCCAGCGCACCCAACAGCTAAATCATTAATCAGACCTATTGCCATACCCCCTTTCTTGGACCGCTCTTGACATAAACCAAGTTGAAAATGCGCTTGCCATTGTAGGTAATAATCAAAAAGAGGGGTTTGTGAATCTATTATTTGTAAGGTGGGCTGATGTTTATCGCAAAAAGTATTGAATGCATCACGACGAAGCTTACTGGCTGTTAATTCAAAATGGTTGTACAGTGCTTTAAATAATTTATATTTAACGCAACTAACATCCTCGTAATTAATAAACTGTCCGCTTTTATTTAAAAGAGAAGTCGCCTCATCACTTTGCATAATTTTTGCTAATTCAGCATTGTTTTTACTGTCTTCGCACAAATCAACAGAAATGTATAAAGGGTTTAGTAACGCTCGACTATTAGGGCTGTATGGGCTTGCACGCTCAGGCATGTCGCAAAACAACAAATGCAGAGGATTGAGCAATATGTAATCCATATTGTGCTCACAGCACAAGTCAACTAGCGTGAGTAAATCTGAAAAGTCGCCAATTCCCAATCTTTCATTATTTTTAAGCGTATATAACTGAACCGACACCCCCGTTTTTTTTGTATCTTCAACTTGAAAAACACGCTCGGGCACAGACCAGATCTCAGTACTTGCGTGCTGTTCACCTACTGTAATGTCTGCGTGGTAATACCCTATTGGTATTGAAGGTAAAGGCAGTGCAATTTCAATATAACGGACGCCATTAAAGTGGTATTCACCTGTAATTATTAAATCATAAAGGTTAGTAAATTCACACTTTATTCCCAGTTGTTCAACACTTACTGATGCAGTTTGGCTAAGTTGTCTGTCATCTATTTTCACTTTTAAATAAAAGTCTGTTTGCTCAATTAAACTTACATTGGGCAAGAGCTGCATCCAAGGCTCTACATCGAGCTTGTAATTTAATTGAGCTATTTTGTTATAGTTGTTGGTATCAACACCACAACATTGCAGGGCACGCTTACGTGTATCTTCACTGAAAAATATCTGCTCGCCTGTGTATTTAGTAAACTCATAACCAATACCGTGTAAGTAAAACAACTGCGAAAGTTCGTTCATTTACAGGCCTTAATTAATACGTTGGGTATTAACAATACTATTTTCAGTTCCAAAACTGTTAGCCTCATAAGCGTCTGCTTTATGATCGTTATCCCAAAATTCGCCATTTATTAAATACCGAAAGTGGTATTGTTGATCAAGAGGAAGGCGTTGTTTGCATTTAAACACACCTTGTTTTTTATTAAGCTTCATTGGCACGGGCTGCCAGCTGTTAAACTCGCCAATTAAGCAGACCTCTTGCGCATCTGGGTGAGCAAATTCAAAGGTGATTTCCGCTTCATCTTTTGTTTTAAAAAATCGTTTGTGCAACATAGTAGGCTCCAACTAAACAGTAAAAGGTATTTAATTATTGCCACAGGGCCTATTTTTAAGCTGGCGATGTGGGAATGTATTCAGTCAAACTTTAAGCTAACTGTAGTAAAGCAAAATTTTGTTTACGCTTTATTACAGTGCAACAAGTCTTTTTTATCGCACTTTATTAGTGCGTAAAACATAAAATATAGATATTAAGAATGGCATATTTAGTACACAGCAATTTTCAAACCAATTAGAGCGATTTTAACTATTTAATACTTACCTTTATTACACTGATGACTTGGTTTGAAGTAAAAAGAGAGCTTACTCAATAAACTGCTTTTGTTACGTATTCACATCAGTGATAATACACATCAATTTAACGCTCTGAAATATCGTAAATTTCATGTTGAAAAAAAGCATTTTATTAACTACGGCATTCATTTTTTTAGTTGTCGCAGTGTTTATTATTTCCTCAATCTACACCTTATATAGTAAAAAGGAAATTTCATTCGACCCTAAACTCAAAGAAATATCAGGCATTGAATTTGATAAGCGCGATCGCTTGTGGGCAATTAATGATGGGGGTGACGATCCAAAGCTTTACCGCTTAAATAAAGATGGGTCGATTGCGCAAGAAATTTTAGTTTCTAATGCTAAAAACATTGATTGGGAAGACATGACTCAAAATAAATTTGGTCATTTCTTTTTAGGTGATTTTGGTAACAATAAAAATGATAGGCGTTGGCTGACTATTTATAAAATAGAGAATCCAATTGATATTAAAACCGATACAACAAATGCCGAAATAATAAAGTTTACGTACCCTGAAATGGATGGCAATCCAATAAAACCAAGTAATCGTAATTTTGATCTAGAAGCGTTTGTAGCCTTGGGTCGCCACCTTTATTTATTCACTAAAAACCGCACAGAACCTTTTGATGGCATTACAAATTTATACAAAGTAGGCGACCACGCTGCTAACTTTAAAGCCCAATTAATAGGATCTTTTAAAACCTGTACAACAATGGAAAAACTGTGCTGGATAACCTCTGCAGCGTTAAGCCCAGATCGTAAAAAACTCGTACTACTCGACTCTACCAGTATTTGGTTATTTGAGAACTTTAAAGGTGATCAGTTTTTCTCTGGTGATGTGTCTAAAATAGATTTAGGCATCGTTACGCAAAAAGAAGCCATCACTTTTTATGACGATAATACAATTGTATTCACCGACGAGGAGTTTAAAGGAATTGGTGGTAATGCCTACTTTATAAAACTTGATAAAGCAAAAAAAGTGGTTGTTAAACGCGCTCTCCCATAGTGCAATAAAACATAAATTTACATAGGAAGTACATCAACGTTTAAACTTGGTTTCTAAAATAACCGAAGAAGTTGTGCGTTCCACACCATCTAAATTACCAATATCATCGAGTAAATGGCTGAGTTTTTCTAAGTTTTGTGCTTGTACAACTGCAATTAAGTCAAACTCACCACTTATAGCATAAAGCTGTGATATCGCATCAATTTGCTTTAGCTCAATATTCGTCTTAGTAGTAAGCTTTTGAATCACCTTTATTGACACATGTGCCGATACCATTTTACTTAAAAAAGCATCGCCGTAATCAACGCTATAGCCTTTAATAACACCCGTTTCTTCTAGTTTAAGCATCCTACTTTGCACTGTAGAACGCGATAAATTAAGAATTCTAGCTAAATCAGAAATACTCGCTCTAGCGTTGGTTTTAAGGACAGAAAGTAACTTTTCATCTTGTGGAGTTATCATATTGCTTATTGATTTCGTTATTTTGACTTTTATTGTAATCAATTTTCACAAAATAGCACTGCAAATTTAACCTATAACCTTCGATAATGACCACTAATAACAAAAATTACCTAGCTCAGAAAACGCTAACGTTTTTATTTTGCTAATCTTTATTCAATATTCACAATTTTTAGGTGTACATAATGCAAGTAACAAGAGACTTATTTAATGATGTAATGGTGCCAAACTACAACCCTTCTGCTGTTATTCCAGTGCGAGGCGAAGGCTCACGTGTATGGGATCAAAATGACAATGAGTTTATTGATTTTGCAGGTGGTATTGCCGTTAATTGTTTAGGCCACTGTCACCCGGCGCTTGTTAATGCACTTAAAGAGCAAGGTGAGAAAATTTGGCACTTATCAAATGTAATGACTAACGAGCCTGCCCTGCGTTTAGCACAAAAAATGGTTGAAGCGACATTTGCTGATAAAGTGTATTTTGCAAACTCAGGCGCAGAAGCTAACGAAGCGGCTCTGAAGCTTGCTCGTCGCTTCGCACTTGATAAGTTTGGCGCAGAAAAATCACAAATAATCGCCTTTAACAAAGGGTTTCACGGTCGTACATTTTTTACTGTAACGGTGGGCGGACAAGCTGCTTACTCTGATGGCTTTGGCCCTAAACCTGGTGACATTATGCATTGTGATTACAACGACATTGCAGCATTTGAAGCACTTATCAGTGATAAAACATGTGCCGTGATGATGGAGCCACTTCAAGGTGAAGGCGGTATTATTTCACCTACCGACGAATTTGCTAAAAAAGTACGCGAATTATGTACTAAACATAATGCACTACTAATTTTTGATGAAGTACAAACAGGCGTTGGCCGCACTGGCGATTTATACGCTTACGAAGGCTTAGGTGTAGTACCCGATATTTTAACGACTGCTAAAGCGTTAGGTGGTGGTTTTCCTATAGGTGCTATGATCACACGCACTGCTATTGCAGAGCATTTAAAAATAGGTACGCACGGCTCTACGTACGGTGGCAACCCACTTGCCTGTGCAGTAGCAGAAGCTGCCTTTGATACCGTAAATACACCTGATGTACTAAACGGCGTTAAAGAGCGCGAACAGTTATTCCGTGATGGCTTAAACGCAATAAACGAAAAATACAACGTATTTAGCGAAGTACGTGGTAAAGGTTTACTAATTGGTGCGGTATTAAACGATAAATTTGAAGGCCGCGCACGCGACTTTTTAGTTGCCAGTGCTAACAATGGTTTAATGAACCTTGTTGCGGGCATGAATGTCATTCGTTTTACCCCTTCTTTAGTTATTCCATTTGAAGACATTAAAGAAGGCCTAGCTCGCTTTGAAAAAGCAGTAAGCGACGTAGTAAACGGCTAATTTAATTAAGCGCGCCTCACGGCGCGCTGTTGGAGCAAGTAATAAATGCAAGTATTACGTCCTATTACCACTGCAGATTTTGCCGCACTTAAGCAAATTGCAATCGAGTCAGGCCATGGGTTTACATCACTTCCGGTGGACGATGAGCAATTAAAAGAAAAAATAGACCGCGCCGAAAAAAGCTTTGCTAAAAATATCAATCAGCCGTTAGATGAAAGCTACCTATTTGTTTTAGAAGACAGTGAAACAGCTGAGGTCATTGGCACAACCGCCATAGAAGCCGCGGTTGGCTTATCGGTGCCGCTGTACCATTACCATTTAGGTAAAACAGTACACCACTCGCCTACACTTAATGTTTATAACACCGTAGATATTTTAAGCATGTGTAACGATTACACCGGATGCTCTGAAATATGTACTTTGTTTTTGCGCGAAAACAGCCGCAAAGGTTTAACCGGTCGATTTTTATCACGTTCACGCTTTTTATTTATGGCGCAACACAGCGAGCGTTTTGCCGATACCGTGATTGCTGAAATGCGCGGCGTAAGCGACGAAGATGGTCACTCACCGTTTTGGCAGTGGTTGCAAGAGCACTTTTTTAGTATTGAGTTTCCTCAGGCTGATCACTTAGTGGGACTTGGCGATAAAGTGTTTATTAGTGAATTAATGCCTAAATACCCTATTTACGTCAACTTACTCAGTAAAAAAGCCCAAGCAGTTATTGGCCATGTGCATGACAAAACTAAACCGGCGCTCAAACTGCTCGAAAAAGAAGGTTTTGAGCATCGTGGCTATGTTGATTTGTTTGATGCAGGGCCAACGGTAGAAGCTAAGCTTGGTAATATTCGCAGTGTTCGTGAGTCTCAAGTATGCCCTATAACAATTGGCGAGCTGGAGCATATTAGCCTGCACAGCTCAGATACTTTAGCCGTTTGCAATCAAGGTGTAAGTGGGTTTAGAGCAACCTTTACCCAGCACGCCCACTATAACCACGCTAAGCACACATTAGTAATAAGCCAAGAAGTGGCTGATGCCCTTAATCTATCCCAAGGAGATGCAGCGCGTTTTTTCCGCCTGTAAAACAAATATGAACACACACCTTATAAATAACCAATGGCATACAGGCCAAGGCCCCGCTTTTAACTCTGTTAACCCAAGTAACGGCGAAGTTGTCTGGCAAGGTAATGGCGCAAATGCCGAGCAAGTAGATTCTGCAATTAATGCAGCTAGAGCCGCACAAATACAGTGGGCCGATACGCCAATTGAATCGCGTATAAACATACTTGAAAACTTTGTAGCACAACTAAAAGAGCACAGCGAAGAATTTGCAGCCATTATAGCGCGCGAAACCGGCAAGCCTCTTTGGGAAACACGAACAGAAGTAGGCGCTATGACAGGTAAAGTAGCCATTTCTATCAAAGCCTATAATGAACGCACCGGCACAACAGAAAACCCAATGCCGGGTGCTAAAGCCTTTATACGCCATAAACCACACGGTGTTGTAGCTATATTTGGTCCTTACAACTTCCCTGGGCATTTACCTAATGGCCATATCGTACCGGCTATTTTAGCGGGTAACACCGTGGTATTTAAACCGTCTGAGCTAACCCCTCACGTTGCTGAATTTACTTTATCACTTTGGTTAAAAGCAGGCTTACCAGCAGGTGTGATTAACCTAGTGCAAGGTGAAGTAGAAACAGGTAAAGCACTTGCTTCACATAAAGACATAGACGGCTTATTTTTTACCGGCAGCTCAAACACCGGCCATTTATTACATAAACAGTTTGCAGGCCACCCAGGTAAAATATTAGCACTTGAAATGGGCGGTAATAACCCATTAATAGTTAAAGATGTAGCCGATGTAAACGCTGCAGTGCACGATATTATTCAGTCTGGCTTTATTACTTCTGGCCAGCGCTGTACTTGTGCCCGCCGCGTGTTTATTGAGAATTCAACCAATGGCGATGCCATTTTAGAAAAACTAATTAGCGCGACTAAAAATATTGTTGTTGACGACAGTTTTGCAACTGACCAGCCATTTATGGGTGCAATGATAAGCGAAAGAGCAGCCCTTGGTATGGTTGCTGCGCAAAAAGAATTAGTTGAAAGCGGCGGCGAAATACTCGTTGAGCTTAAGCAGCTAAAAGCAGGCACCGGCTTTGTAAGCCCAGGTATTATTGATGTTACACATATCGCTAACATGGCCGATGAAGAACACTTTGGCCCGCTTATAAAAGTTTACCGCTACAACAACTTTAACAGCGCAATAGCAGAGGCTAATAACACCAGCTTTGGTTTATCAGCAGGCTTACTTGGCGATAACGAAGATGATTACAGCCACTTTTTAAAGCGTATTCGTGCTGGCATTGTAAATTGGAACCGCCCTATTACGGGTGCATCTAGTGCTGCACCGTTTGGTGGTATTGGTGCAAGTGGTAATCACCGTGCTAGCGCTTATTATGCTGCAGATTACTGCGCTTACCCTGTTGCGTCGGTTGAATCAGAAAAAGTGAATTTACCGCAAACTTTAGCACCTGGCTTAGTAATAGAATAATACCCATTTTTAAGGATTTAACATGCATACTAACGTAAATACATTATTTGAAAACCTATGGGATAACTATTTAGCCGTTACTCCATCGGCAGATAAAATTCATGACCTTTTAGGTTCAACCCAAAAAGACGACATAATTAACGACCATATTGCGCTACGTACGTTCAATATTGAAAAAGTAGGCCTTGAAAAACTAGCAGCACACTTTTTAGCGTTAGGTTACACAGAGTGCGGCGAATACCACTTTGAAGCTAAAAAGCTATACGCTAAACACTACGAACACAGCGATCCTCAGCAACCTAAAGTATTTATCTCTGAGTTATTAGTAGAAAAGTGCTCGCCAGAGTTACAAGCTATTGTTACCGATATGGTAAATCAAATTGATGAAAGTGCTGTAACGGCTGATAACTTTTTATATTCAGGTACACATTGGCAAGTAAGCGGTGAAACCTACAAGCAGTTATTAGCAGAAAGCGAATATGCTGCGTGGATGTCGGCATGGGGCTACCGTGCAAACCACTTTACTGTAAATATTAATATGCTTGCCAAGTTTGATAACATTCACGATGTTAACCAAGCGCTTAAAGATGCAGGCTTTGCGCTTAATACATCAGGCGGCGAAGTAAAAGGCTCACCAGAAGTGCTATTAGAGCAATCATCAACGCTTGCTGATGATTACGCCGTTACCTTTAGCGATGGCGAGCTACGCATCCCTAGTTGTTTTTATGAATTTGCCATTCGATACCCGAAAGCCGATGGCGAACTTTACACGGGGTTTGTTGCAGCGTCTGCAGATAAAATATTTGAAAGCACTAACGCACGCTAATTTGATGAAAACAAAAAAAAGCCCTTACGGGCTTTTTTTATGCTCACGAACTTAAGCATGCAGATAAAATACCTACATCATAAAAACAAGGGTTTATAGTCGTTTTCTAGTTGTTCAAAAGATAAGTCACCAATAAAGCGCCCAAAACTCAACCATGTTGCTAGTCCGCGTAAATCTTTAAAATGCGGGGGAACAAACTTAGGGCTTTCAATCACACCTAAATCATGAAGCTGGGAAATTAATCTAAAATCATCAATAGACAACTTACCGACTAATAACAACGGTAACTGATCGATTCGCCCTAACTGAATTGCCACACGTATTAAGTTATACACTAAAACAAAGCCTTTTATGTAGGCAATGTCTTTAGTAAACGGTAATCCTGTTGCTGTGCTGCCTCTAAATACACGCTGAGCCAACGTATAACTATCGTCTTTAGATATTCCTTGAGCTACGTAATCTCTATATATGTCTACAAACTCAGCCCCATCTATCACCTTGGTAACCGCTTGAATACGGTTAACTAATTTTGATAAGCGCCTAGGGGTAGATTTTAAAGTAATAATTTCAGTTAATACTGCTAAGCCCTCTTGTGTTACTGTTGAGCTTGGTGTGCCCTTACTTAAACAGGTTAAATAAGGTTGGGCTAAACCATTTTGAGTCGTGCCCACATGAATCCACCCTTCATGTACTTCTAATATATCTAATTCACGTTGTGAAAATTTAACATCTTGGTTTAGCTTTATATTGTTAGCACCTGCTGCTGCGTCGCTTACAATCCCATCGCTCAACATAACCTCTACATTTATACCTGGCATACTACTATTAACTTGCTCTGATAAAATTCGCACCGCGTCGCTAGCATCTATATTTTTAGGATCATCGGGTAAAATGTCGGCCATTAATAAATTTTGCAGTGGTTGCTCTAGCATATTCGCAAGCTCGGAGAGTGAAGGCTCACACGCATGGAATAAATCTTTAGGATGACCAAAAAGCTCAACTGATAAATCATGAAATTCAGGAGTACCTCGGTACTCCAACATACTTAATACCGTTTTATATTCGCCACACATTTTACCCATATATTGAGAAATGGGGTTTAACTGACCTAACTGGTTAATAATGTTTCGGTGTAATGTTGAAAACGCTTGACGCAACTCGCTAGGCACAAAGCCTAAATCGCGCTGTTGGTAGTATGCACGATCTATTAGAGGGTTTTTTTGACACTTTTGCCTAAAAAATTCCTCTTTGATCTGTTTATCCCAATTTATTGCATCAAGAATTCGAATAGGTGTTTGAAGTGCAATTAGTTGGTCTGATAACTCACGAGTTTTAAGCAGTAACGCCTTGTCTATCATGGTGAAAGCTCAATAAAAAATGAACCATGAGCATAATTTATAAACAGTAAATCGCCAAGTATTATCAATCAATTTTATCTGTTGTTTTAAGCTGATCGACCCTCATATCTAATACGTATTGAATCTTAAATTAAAGGTGTGATATATGAAAAATGAACTCGACAATAAACAAATACTTGCCGTGTACGAGCGAATACAAAAACGCGGAGAAACGAACGATGAAGGTAAGCATTATCAAGGTGTTACTGCATTTTCAGATATAGATGGATACACAATTTATTTACAAGGTAGTGGCGTACTATTACGCTTTGGGTTTCATAATACTTATCATCTTGATTACGAGCACGATAAACATAAAGATGATTTCTTAAAAAAATTACACAATATTGCTAACGAGGAATAATGTATCCAAGAAAAGTAAGAAAGCGCAGCGACAGCAAGCTCAATACTGCCTTTATTAATCAGGTAATAGCTGCGCTTAAATCAGATCCATCTAAACTCGCCGTCATTCAAAAAAACCTTGAACAATACAGAAGCCAACGCCATTTAAAACGGGGGTTTTTACTCGCAATAGAACGCTTTGACTGGGTATTTGAGGCAAGTGATGATGTTAATTTTATTTGTGAACAAATATTATCTGACGACTATATTGGAAATCGCCTAAGACGTTACCCCCTTCTATTCAAAGGCGTGATTAGCGAACAATAATAGCTATTATTTATACTAAGTAACATCTACACAAGCCAGATAAAAAGCCTCAGGTAATTTCCAAATTAGCGTGGTTAATATTATTTAGCCAGAGCTAGTTCCCTTTCTGTGCCCATAGTAATACTAACCTTCCTTAAGTTATTAGTGCACTAAGTAATTGTTGTGTTTGTGCTCACTTGGATTAAAAAAATACTATTAGTACTCTAATTATTACCACTCAAATAAATTTATTCATCTTTTATTTGATAACAAGGAGTAAAGATATAATTACACTCTTAAGTATTTCCAAAGCAACATCTAAACCACTGTTTTAAATAGTAATTAACCATCTATTTCATCTATTTGCTTAAGCACTTCTCCTGTTGGTTTTATTAATAATTCATCTACATTTTAGTATCTGACTATTTACTTCACCCTTGAATTGTTAGAGCTATTACCTTAAGCTTATCTTTATTGAACGTTCAATTAATAAAAATTATGCCTAAAGTTGGAATGGAACCTGTCAGGCGTCAACAGTTAATTGACGCAACAATTGAGTCAGTGGCGATGCGTGGATTACAAGCAACCACTATTAACAGCATCAGTAAAAATGCAGGTTTATCGTCAGGCATTATTAGTCATTACTTTGGTGGTAAGCAGGGTTTAATAGAAGCAACTGTTCGTTATTTGCTTTCTAATCTTAAAAAAGACCTTATTGAAAAAGTGTGCAACAACACCAGCGCTACACAGCGCCTTATGTTTATTGTTGAAGCTAACTTTGCGCTTGTACAACAGCGCAGTGATACAACCAAAACTTGGTTGAGCTTTTGGGCGCAATCAATGCACGATGACGAACTCCACCGACTGCAAAATGTAAACAGTAAACGCTTGCAAAGTAATTTAGCATTCTCATTTAAGCAATTAATGCCTATTGAGCAAGCAAAACAAGCTGCTGAACTTAGCGCCGCTATGATTGATGGCCTATGGTTGAGAGCAGTATTGAGTAAATCAGACAAAAACCAGTTTAAACACAGTGAAACTCTAGCAAAAAGCTATGTAAATTCACTCATCAAGCAATATGGAGCCTAGCGTGAGCACACCAGTCTATCAAAATTTTATTAATGGCCATTTTCTTGCTAACCAAAGCGGTGAAACTTTTGATGTAACTAACCCTGCAACAGGTGAAGTTATTTACAGTGTCGAAGTTGCCGATGAATTTGTTCAAAACGCAGCCATTGAAAGTGCAAAGCAAGGTTTTGCACAGTGGTCTAAAATGACACCTATTGAACGCAGCCGTATTTTATTAAACGCTGTGGCAATACTTCGCGAACGTAACGATGAGCTTGCCTTAATAGAAGTGCTTGATACCGGTAAGCCAATGCAAGAAGCAAACTGTGTTGATATAGAAACCGGCGCCGATGTAATTGAATACTTTGCAGGCCTAGCCCCTGCGCAAGTAGGCCAACAACAAATGGTAGGCGAAGACTTTTACTATACACGTAAAGAGCCATTAGGGATTTGTGCCGGTATTGGTGCGTGGAACTACCCGCTACAAATAGCATGTTGGAAATCAGGCCCAGCCCTTGCTGCTGGCAACGCATTTATATTTAAACCATCTGAAGAAACGCCACTAGGCGCTATTAAACTTGCCGAAATTTTTGTAGAAGCGGGCGTACCTGCTGGCGTATTTAATGTAGTACAAGGTGCGGGTGATGTAGGCCAATGGCTAACTGCACATAGTGAGATTGACAAAGTGTCGTTCACTGGCGAAGTAGGCACAGGTAAAAAAGTAGTCGCAAGTGCTTCAGGCACATTAAAAGACGTAACCATGGAGCTTGGCGGTAAGTCGCCGCTTGTTGTGTTTGATGATGCAAATATAGAGCAAGCAGTCAGCGCTGCCATGCTAGGTAACTTTTATACCCAAGGCGAAATTTGCACTAACTGTACACGTATTTACGTTCATAAAAATATATATCAGCAATTTATTGATGAGCTTAAAACGCGAACAGAGAAAAATATTATTGCGGGCGACCCGCAAGATTTAAACACTAACTTTGGTGCGCTTATCTCTAAAAAGCATCAAGACTTAGTAATGAGTTATGTCAATAAAGGGATTGAAGAAGGCGCAACACTGCTTACCGGTGGTTCAACGCTTTCACCTGAATCAGCGCCTGATGGTTACTTTGTTGCACCTACTGTGTTCATTGATTGCAACGATGAAATGACGATTGTTAAAGAAGAAATATTCGGCCCAGTAATGAGCGTACTCGTTTTTGAAGACGAAGACGATGTAATTGCACGGGCTAATGGTACTCACCTAGGCCTAGCTGCAGGCGTGTTTACTAGCGATATTAAACGCGCACACCGCGTAATTCATCAATTAGAAGCCGGTATTTGTTGGATTAATGCCTATGGTAACTCACCTGCTGAAATGCCTGTTGGTGGTTATAAGCAATCTGGTATTGGCCGTGAAAATGGCATAGAAACACTTGATCATTACACGCAAACCAAGTCTATTTATGTTGGTATGGCCGACATAGAAAGCCCATTTTAAGGCGCCCTTTTATGAGTAATCATTACGACTATATTATTGTTGGTGCGGGATCTGCGGGTTGTGTTTTAGCTAACCGATTATCTGAAGATTCAAGCAACAAAGTGTTACTACTAGAAACCGGTGGCAGTGATAAAAGTATTTTTATAAAAATGCCAACGGCGCTGTCTATTCCTATGAATACCGACAAGTACGCATGGCAATTTCATACTCAACCAGAACCGTATTTAGATAACCGAAAAATGCATTGCCCTCGCGGTAAGGTACTTGGGGGCTCGTCGTCGATTAATGGCATGGTGTATGTACGCGGCCACGCTAAAGACTTTGATGAGTGGCAGCAACACGGTGCCAATGGTTGGGATTACCAATCGTGTTTACCGTATTTTCAAAAAGCGGAAAGCTTTTACCTTGGAGAAAACACATACCGAGGTGGCAAAGGCCCACTTGGCGTTAATAACGGTAACGAAATGCAAAACCCTTTGTACACCACGTTTATAAAAGCAGGTGTAGAAGCCGGTTACGCTAGTACAGACGATTATAACGCGTCACAGCAAGAAGGCTTTGGCCAAATGCACATGACCGTTAAAAACGGTGTACGCAGCTCGGCTTCTCGTGAATATTTAGACCCTGTAAAATCACGTAGTAATTTAACAGTCATTACTGGCGCACTTGCTCAAAAAGTTATTCTAGACGGTAAAAAAGCCACAGGCATTGAGTACAAAGTAAACGATAATGTTCAAACAGCACATGCAGCAAAAGAGGTTGTTTTAAGTGCAGGCCCTATTGGCTCTCCGCATATATTACAGCTATCTGGTATTGGCGATAAAGACATCCTTGAAAAAGCAGGCGTTGAAGTTAAACACCACTTACCGGGTGTGGGTCAAAATTTACAGGACCATCTTGAATTTTACTTTCAATACAAATGTAAGCAGCCAATTACACTAAACGGAAAATTGGGTCTTATTTCCAAGGGCATGATCGGCGCTAAATGGTTACTTACTCGAAAAGGTTTAGGCGCTACTAACCACTTTGAGTCATGTGCATTTATCCGCTCAAAGCCTGGAGTTGAATGGCCTGATATTCAGTATCACTTTTTACCAGCGGCTATGCGATACGATGGGCGTAGTGCATTTGCAGGTCATGGTTTTCAAGTTCACGTAGGTCATAACAAACCAAAAAGCCGTGGCAGCGTTACTATTCAATCAGCTAACCCTGAGCAACCGCCACAAATTTTGTTTAATTACTTACAGCACAAAGACGACATTGAAGGCTTTAGAGCCTGTGTGCGTTTGACTCGCGACATTATTGAGCAAAGTGCCTTTGATGATTACCGTGATGAAGAAATTCAACCAGGTAAACACATTCAAACCGACGAAGAAATAGATGCCTTTGTACGCCAAGCCGTAGAAAGTGCTTACCACCCTTCTTGCTCATGCAAAATGGGTGAAGACGAAATGGCCGTAGTTAATTCAAATACCCAAGTACATGGTATTGAAGGCTTACGTGTTGTTGACTCTTCTATTTTTCCAACGGTTCCTAACGGAAACCTTAATGCGCCTACGATTATGGTTGCAGAAAAAGCGGCTGACATCATTTTAGGAAATGTGGCATTACAAAAAGCAAATGCTGATGTTGCTATGACTCAAAATTGGCAAGAAACACAGCGTGAAGCAAAAATTTAATCAGCTACTTATAGGGTTAGCCTCGTCAGACTAACCCTATAAGCCTTGCAGTGGCGAACAACATAAATTGGTTATGTTGTAATAATGCAAGATTGAACAATAAAAAACGGAGTGCTTATGAATAACTCACTATTGGAGGGTAGCAATGACCATTTGGCTTAATGCTGGTATTATTTTTACCCTACTTGCAATTACAATCATTTTATTAAAATGGGGTAATGTACGTGTTGTTGGTGTTACACCAGTTAAAACACTTACTTTTATAGCAATACTCTTTACCTCAGGCCTTGATGTTGGCCTTATAATGTTTCCTTTAACTGAGTTTGCAGGTTATGCAGACATAAAAGCAAGCCCAGAATACGCGTTTGCAAATCCACTGGCCATTGAGTTTGGTTACTGGGGCTTTTTAATCTGGGGATTTTACTTTCTTACGTGCTTTTATTTCTGTGTAATAGAACCTAAAGTTAAATTTTTCGAAATTCCTTGGGTTAAATTTATCAATAATGTAGTAATTATTGGTACGTGTGCTTTTACCGCATACCTTTTACTTTCAAACCTTCCGTGGTATTTACCTGAAATTGGTGATGGTTCAAGTGTCGTTTCTGAGTTTTACTTAATTGTATTTGCAGCAATTTGTTTTGCGGTATATTCAAGTACAGATATTAAGTACGTACGATTTTTAAGTATTTCTACAACTTGGTTATTCATAGCACTAATTGGGTTTATGTGGGCAGGTGCCTTTGTATTGGGTGACAGTCAAATGTCAGCATTCACAGATAACTTAGCCTCTATCGGCACATACTTTGCCAACATAAATGAATTTGTTTTACCGCTTAACGATTACCATGAATTTTACCTATTTTGGTGGTTTGCTTGGAGTATTATGATTGGACAGTTTACTTCTCGTTTTGTTGGCGGGTTAAAAACTTTCCAAGTACTTGGCGCTATGTTGATTTTCCCTTCAATACCAATCGCAATTTGGTTCAGCGTACTTTACCACTATCATGAAGCGGGAATTCCAACGCAAGGCATTAAAAACTTTGCAATGGTATTTGTAGGTATTGTGTTTGTTATTAATTCACTTGATTCGTTAGTTCGTTTATACACAGATAATTTAAACATCACTGTAAAACGCTTTGGTAAAGCGAAGTATATGATTGGAAACATACTTGCGCTTTCATTATTAACATTATTGTTCAAGCTAGAGTTTTTACAAATACAGTGGGTAGGTGCATTGGTGATTGCCTTGTTTTTCCTATGTGCTGGCTTCATTGGCTATAGCAAATTTAAAACCGTTAATAGTATTGATAGCTCACCAAAAGCAAACAAGATTGACTACACTAAAATTGAGACACAAAGTTAGGGATTTATAATGAACAACAAACTAAAACAACTTGCAGTAGCATTGCCACTAGCACTTTTATCAACAACGGCAGCTGCAGACTGGTCAACAACTATCACAGCAGCATCAGATTACACTTTTAATGGTGTTAGCCAAACAGATAACGACCCTGCCTTACAAGCAAGTTTAGATTATGCTTTTGATAATGGCGTGTATGCCGGTGTATGGGCATCAAACGTTGACTTTGGTGACGATACTGATTTTGAACTAGATGGCTATGTTGGTCGATATGTACAATTAAACGACAAGTTTAGCGTTGACTACGGTATTGCATACTATACATACCAAGGTAATAACAGTGATGGAAATTACCCAGAGGTTTATACTAAATTTGGTTACGCAAGTGACTACGGCCAAACAGAGCTTAACTTTTGGTACAGCTGGGATTATTTTGGAACAAGTGCGGGCCATGTAGTTTCAATGATTGCTCATACTTATGAACTTGCACCAAATCATGCAATACGTGCAAGTTTTGATATCTCTAATTCACTTGACGGTGAAAAATGGGCTTGGGATGTAAACCAAAAGAAATCGTATAATCACTACCGTCTTGCTTATCAAACAAGTTACGAAGGTTTTGGTATTGAAGTAGCAGCTGAAAATACTAGCCTTGACTACGATTACGCCGATGAGCGCATCGTGTTAGCAATTTCAAGAACATTTGATTTATAAAGATTAATTAATTTTAACTCTGTACATAAAGTTAGCGAACCACAACCCAGGTTCGTTAAACTGAAAAAAGCCTCTTTATGAGGCTTTTTTATTGTTTAAATATTCAATTAATGCGCTTGATGTCAGCGGTCTTGAAAAGTAATACCCTTGCAAATGCGTTACGCCAAGTTGAGTAAGCTTTTTGCACTGCAAAGGTGTTTCAACCCCTTCAGCAATAACATTAAAATTAAGCGAACTTGCCATTTGCACTACTGCGTTAACAATGCTTAAGCCTCTTTCATCCTCATCTTGAACAAAACTTTTATCTACTTTTACAATATCTACACCAACATCAAGCATACTTGATAAAGAAGAGTAACCGGTTCCAAAATCATCTATTGAAATTCTAACACCCAACTCTTGTAATGATTTAACCACATACAAAAATGTATGCTTATCGTTTGCAAATACAGATTCAGTAACTTCTAAATGAAGCTTATGAGCAGGAAAATTTAAATCCGCCAAAATGCTTTTAACCTTACTGGCAAACTCTATCTCCTTAAGCTGCATTACAGATACATTAATACTGACTGATAAATCTGGAGTTAATTTTTGAAAAGTAAGTGCTTGTTGGCATGCCGTTTCGAGTACCCAAAAACCTATTTTTGAAATTAACCCATACTGCTCAGCAATAGGTATAAACTCGTCAGGAGGAATGTTTTCTCCTTTCAATTGCCAACGTATAAGCGCCTCAATCGCATAAATATCATGTGTTTTAGAGTCAATAATGGGCTGGTATACTAACGAAAAACAATTGTTGATGAGCGCTGTTAAAAGCTCTTCGCTAAGCAGGCGCTTTCTTTCTAATTCTGAACGAAGCGACTCGCTAAAAAAACTTATTTGCCCACGATTCATTCTCTTTTGATGATACATTGCCATATCGGCATTTAAAATTAAGGCATCCAGATCTCTACCATGCTCTGGGTAAAGTGCAATACCTATGGTTGCCCCTACCCGTGCACCGTGCTCTGTTTCTGGATGATCCTGCGTAATTGCATCAATAATTTCTTTAGCAAAATCGTATGTATTTTCTTTGCATACAAAATCACTTAAAATTAAAAACTCATCGCCACCCCAGCGGCACTTTTGCTGATTATGAGCACACACGTCAGAAATACGTTTCGCTGTTCTTCTTAAAACATTATCGCCTACCTTGTGACCCATCACGTCATTTATATTCTTAAACCCATCTAGGTCTATAAAAAATAGCGCAAAAGGTGGGTCTGGATAATGCTTAATTCTCTTTTTTGCATCATTTAAAAATGCATTTCGATTTAATAATTGAGTTAGCGAATCAGAGTTTGATAAATGCATTATTTCTTTAGTACGCGCATCAACTCTTAGCTCCATTCTTTCTAGCAAATCGCTGTTTTGATTTTTTAAATGTATTGCCTGTTGTGTAAATGCAGATGCTTTATTTAGAGTTAACAAGGTAATTGAGCCATAGCCAATACCCAAAAAGCCGAGTACATTTTCGTAATAGTCTTCAGACATTATTAGCACTAAAGCGTAGGGAAATAACAGAATAAAAGCATAAGCAAAACAGGTCAGCTTATGTGCTGACAAAACATTGGCAGAGCCACCACCAAGAGCGGATAATATAATTATGATACTTGTGGCTTCTAGGGGGGCAAAAGAAGTGTGAAAATACAAGGCATAACTGCACCATATAATGGCAGTTATAATAACCCCTGTTGAAAACTTTAGTAGGTCTAATTGGGTAGCCGTTTTGTTTGTTTTTAAAAATAGACGAATATCTAAAAAACGGATCCCCAAAGCAAGCAGCATAATAAGCCACCAAACTAGCTTGTCGTTATAGCTTAACAATCCGCCTTTATTAAAACTAAAAGCAATACATGCGCTGGCAAATAAAGAGACGAGTAAACCTGAATAAGCGTTCTCGTAAAGCAATCTAACGGTATCATTAAGGTTTTCTTTGATTAGGGAGCTTCGATGCATATTATCTAAGCCTTTACATTCGTTTTTATTATTAGTTTAACTAAAGCTATGCCTTAATTAAAAAATTGTCCAGTAAACGCCCTAGCAACACATTTATTTAGAAATTTCCCAGGCGCTAGAGCCAGATGCAGATAAATTAGCGTTATTATTACGTAACACTTTATTTCCTACATTAATTGACGACTCAGGTCGACTGACTAAATAACCTTGAACTGAGCTCACACCTAATTTTTTCACAAGCTCAAACTGGGCGATTTCTTCAACGCCTTCTGCGACAATTTTAAGCCCCAATCTTTGCCCAAGCTCACTAATTGTATTGAGTATATCGTTATATTTTTTGCTTTTGTTAGCTTGTGTAATAAACGAGCGATCTATTTTTATAACATCGATGGGTAAATCTGCTAGCGTACTTAAAGAGCTAAACCCGGTACCAAAATCGTCTATAGCAATAGTTACACCGTCTTCTCTTAGCTTGCTCAACTCATCAATAATTCTAGAGCTTGCCTGAATAAAGGTAGACTCTGTTACTTCAAGCATTAAAGACGTTGCCGGTAACCCCGTACTTTTGAGGATTTTTGTGATCCAATCGTATATATCACGATGTTTTAACTGAATACCGGAAATATTTACTGATATTTTTACTTTACGCATACCCGCATTGTGCCAAGCAGCCATTTGTCTGCATGACTCAAGCATAATCCAATCACCTAACTCTAATATTAAATTTGATTCTTCAGCAATAGGAATAAATTCAGCGGGAGAGATCATACCTTCAACGGGGTGATTCCATCGAGTGAGCGCTTCAAAATAGTCAATCATGCAATCTTCTACGTGCACAATTGGCTGAAAAGACAAATAAAAGTCTTTGCATGCAATGGCTAAACGAAGCTCTTCAAGTAAGTAATGATAGCGACGCATTTTATTACCCATTTCTGGAGAATAAACTTTAAAAATACCTTTACCATCACTTTTAGCACGATACATTGCTACATCAGCTAGTTGTAATAGTGCTTGTGGTGTAGATGCGCTTTCTGGATAAGTAGCAATACCAATGCTTGCGCTAATTTTTACAATCTTATTGCCAAGCACAAAGTCTTTTTCAAGCTCACTAAGTACTTGCTTGGCTATGTCGACTACTTTGTCACTTTCGTCCAACGATTCAATAAATATAGAGAATTCATCACCGCCTAAACGCGATAAATTTTGTTCTAACTGGTTTGCAGAATTGATATTACTCAACTTATGGTGACGCAACACATTAGCTAATCGCGTGGCAACTTGCACCAATATTTCGTCGCCAAAACTATGACCAAATGAATCATTTACTTGCTTAAACCCATCTAAATCTATAAACAACAATGCACAAGTAAGTTCTTTTTGACCGGTTTGATTTATGTGCCTACCAATATGCTCTATGTAGGCATGTCTATCGATGAGTTGTGTTAATTTATCTTGGCATATACTTGTTTGTGTTTGTTTCACATAATTCACTACATGCAAATTTAAGGTCGTGATAGATTTGCTTAAGTTACTAATACCATTAGGGTTTTGAGCAGGTTCAATATCTAAGTTAAACAACTCTAAAAGTTTATTAGCCTGCTGATTAAGTTGGCTTAGCTTATGTTTGTGATTTTGTTTCCTGCTTTGTTTTTTTATGTAGACAGCAAGCAAAAGTATACAAGAGAAGAAAATAATAATGTTTTTAGGCGACGTTAACACCATCAAGATGAGTGCGTTTGAATCAGCCGCAATAAAATGTTGATCCGTTGTTTTAACAAGAAGTAATGTTTGAGAAGCACTGTCAATTGTATAATGACCGCTTAAAACAGGATTATACCAAGGGGCAATATCTAAACTGGTGCTGCTTATATCAAATTTTTTAACACTAAAATTAGACTGAAACAGATTGGTACGGCTTATTTGGCTCGTTAATTCAGCATTTAGGTAAAAGCAAAATAACAAAGTGACTAAGGAAATTAATCCAACATGCTTTAATTTGTTCATGAAAAATTCCCTAACAATACTAATCCTTAATAACTAAATGCTCATTATATCCCCTATTTTTGTTTGTAAGCAATTATTAATGACTTGTATGCTATTTTTTGTTCATTTTAATATAGCTAAGTTATTGATTATTCGTTAAGGCAATTATTTTTAGCGCAAAGTCAGACCATGTATTTGATAGATTGCTCACAAACAGCTTATATGTGTATTTTGTTTATGAGCTTAAATCTATCTATTCTTTTAAAGCTGCCATGCATAACTTACTTTTGTAAAAAAGGTGCGTTGGTCGCGCTCAATATTTTCTAGTGTGTCATCCTGATACCCTCTATCTGAGTAACCTAGGTAAAATAACGTTTGTGCGTTAATCTTATACGAATAAACAAGTTGGCTGCCATAGTCTTTGTTTGTCTGGCTTACTTGATAAAAATAAGCGTCTTTGTTTCTGTCTATATCTTCAACCTGTAAAATCAGCTTTAACATTGATCTCATGTTAAATTTATAATGCAGTCTAAAATCGACTAAATTAGCTGTGTAAACGCGGTCATCTCGTGGGTTATCTAACTTACTATAACTGTGTCTTATATCCACTTGCCAATGATCGTTTATATCCCAAACTGCTTGCGTTTGTGTATTAATTACATCGCCAAGCTCTAAATTTGTATAGTCAATACGGCTTGCATATTCTAAGTAAAACGATAAGTTCAAGTCTTTTGTCGGTTTAAGCGAAGTGTAAAGATAACCTATATTCTGATTGTAAAATTCATCGTAATAACTTTCTTTACGATGGATAAAACCAATATTAAATAAAGACTGCTTTTGCCCCTTAAAACTTAAAAAGCCTTCGTATTCTTCCTCAAGCAAGTCACCACTTTGCGACCAGGTTTTATCCCAATCAGCTTCATAAGACCATGAAGTAATTAAATCTAACTCATCTCGATACCACGTTTGACCGCCACCAATTAGCACTTTTTCATAATCGACTTTTTCTTGGTATCCTAAATCGGTGCGATAATCCTCACCAATATTTTCATAAGATGTGTAAAATTTATAGTCTCGCTTGTCACGCGTTAACTCAATTGCGTATGCCTGATCAGATTGCGTTTTGGATAGTCCATAGTTATCAACCAAAAAGTCAGAATTTTGTGTATCAGCTGACGAAACCTGATAAAGCAATGTATCTGACTGATTAAACCAATAACTGCCATCAACTGATAGTACCGTATTACGATAATTATCGCTTTGTCGGTGTGTACTTGAAACGCCCAACGTTCCTTGATCACCTAAGTCATATTGATAACGGCCTACTGCTGCCTGTGTTTTTTCATTTAATGAAGCAAAACCAGAGCCTTGATTTGAAGGAAGTAGAATATTACTGTTTTCATCATCAGCTAACATAAGTGCATAGCTATGCCCATCCGTTTTACCGGTTAACTTAGCGCCTAAAGTTGGCTCTGCAATGGTTCGGGTGTATAAAAGCTCAAATAAGCTACTTTTAAAATATGAGGCACCATCTAAAAAGAAAGGTCTTTTTTCTGCATAATAAATTGAGTAGGTTGTATTCACATCAAGCTCTAGTGAATCAGTCTCTACTTGCGAAAAATCAGGATTAATAGTCGCATTTAATACCGCGTCTTTTGTTATTCCCCAGCGTAAATCTAAACCGGCTTCAGTATCTATGTTACCGTTCTCCCAGTCACCGGGAAGTTGCGCTTTATCATCGTGACGAAGCGCTGTAAGCGTTGGGGTAAGTTGTACATTTTTACTTGATTCAATTTCACTTAAGCCCGTTAACTTATCAAACTGGCAAAGGCTACATTTGACATCGCGGTCGAACCCCATGTTAGATATTTGATAGAGCACGTCCCGTGGGTAGTTTCTCATTAACAAAAACCCCCATGTTAAGTCTTTTTTATCTTCTGGAAAACGCAATGCTTTAAAAGGAATACGCATTTCAACTACATAACCTTCATCGGTAATTTTTCCTGCACTATCCCAAATTGCATTCCACGACGGATCAGACTGCCAACCATCGGTATCGCTCATGCGTAAATCGCCTTGTGCACCTAACGGATTAACAAAAAACTCATAGCCTGAGCGCTCATCATTAAAGGTGTCTATTACAAGTATTACAGTATCATCTTGCCAAAGGGTATCTCGGTCACGAAGTGAAGCACGTATTTGATCTGGGTCAGGGTCGTAAGCAATAAAACCAACATACAAATTTGTGCCATCTTCGTACATGTAGGCATCGGTTTTTACCGGAGGCGCGCCTCTTTCATTAGGCTCATCTTGAACGAGTAAAGGAACGTAGGTCGCTTTTTGCCACTGCGCTTCATCAAGTACGCCATCAACACTAATATTTTGATTGATTCGTGCCAGCGATATCTGCTCTTTTTCAGCAAATACACTGAAGCTATTAAATAGAAGAAAAAAGGATAAAAGTAAAAGCGTGAGTGGTTTTTTTATAATTATAAAGTACTGCATAAACATCCATTTAGAACAACTTTACCCAATATGAGTAATTTCTAAGCCGGAGTGTAATTTAAGCGAGTACATTTGTTAATACCTTGCAAACAAAATTTCTCTGAATATTAACTAATTAATAATAAAGGGTTATTTTAATTGGACGGTTAGGTGTCGAGTAGCTTTAGCTTATTCTCAACTCCATTCCATGTGTCTGCATCATCTGGGGCAGATTTGACTTGGGTAATGCGCGGCCAAATTAAGGCAAGCTCTGCATTAAGTTCAGTGAACTCTTTTTGAGAGTCGGGTAACTCATCTTCTTGATAAATTGCTTCAGCTGGGCATTCCGGTACGCATAATCCACAATCAATACAATCAATTGGGCTAATTGCTAAAAAATTAGGGCCTTCAAAAAATGCATCGGCAGGACACACTGATACGCAATCGGTGTACTTACATTTTATGCAATTTTCAGTAACTACAAACGCCATAAATTTTTTGTACCATAAAGCTAATTTAATAGTGCGCGATCATACCCTTTCACCTCAAAAATACAATAAATAACTGCCATAATTAGCCAATTTAACGTAGTATATGCGCCCTTAATGTAAAGCCAATTCGCGCCCTACACTTTCTTATTGTGAGCGGATATACAACCGCTAAGACACCAAATAGAGATATTAATGATACGTTTAACTGAAATAAAATTGCCACTTGATCATGATGAAAATGCCATTGGCCAAGCCATTATCAACAAACTAAAAATACAACCAGAACAATTACACAGTTATAACGTATTTAAACGTGGCTACGACGCGCGAAAAAAAACAGCCATATTACTCATTTACACCCTTGATATAGAAGTTGATAACGAAGCTGAGCTTTTAGCTGCATTTGCAAAAGATCAACATGTTAAAACAGCGCCCGACACATCCTATAAATTTGTAGCTCAAGCAAATAAAAACATCACTGAGCGCCCTGTTGTTATAGGTTTTGGCCCCTGTGGTTTATTTGCAGGCTTAGTGCTTGCACAAATGGGGTTTAATCCAATTATTGTTGAGCGTGGAAAAGAAGTACGAGAGCGTACCAAAGACACCTTTGGCTTTTGGCGTAAAAAAGCACTAAACACCGAATCAAATGTGCAGTTTGGTGAAGGCGGCGCGGGTACATTCTCAGATGGCAAATTATATAGCCAAGTAAAAGACCCAAAGCATTATGGCCGTAAAGTTATTACCGAATTTGTTGAAGCAGGCGCACCTGAAGAAATTTTGTATGTAAGTAAGCCTCACATTGGTACGTTTAAACTTGTGACAATGATTGAAAAAATGCGCGCTCGTATTATAGAGTTAGGTGGTGAAATTCGCTTTAGTACCCGTGTAGATGATATTCACTTAGATGACGGTCAAGTAACAGGCTTAACCCTTTCTAACGGTGAACACCTTGAAACACGTCACGTTGTTCTTGCCGTTGGGCACAGCGCACGCGATACCTTTAAAATGATTCACGATAAAGGCATTTATGTAGAAGCCAAGCCCTTTTCAGTTGGTTTTAGAATAGAACACAAGCAATCAATGATTGACGAGTGTCGCTTTGGACCAAATGCTGGCAACCCAATTTTAGGCTCTGCCGACTACAAGCTCGTGCATCATTGTAATAACGGACGCACTGTATATAGCTTTTGCATGTGCCCTGGTGGCACTGTCGTTGCGGCAACATCTGAAGAAGGCCGAGTTGTTACAAATGGTATGAGCCAATATTCACGTAGTGAGCGCAATGCAAATAGTGCTATTGTTGTGGGTATTTCACCTGAAAAAGATTTCCCTGGCCATCCTTTAGCGGGTATTGAGTTGCAGCGCAAATTAGAGGAGCAGGCTTACAAGCTAGGCGGCGAAAACTATGATGCACCAGCGCAACTTATTGGCGACTTTTTAAAGGGCAAATCTTCAGCTGATTTAGGCGATGTTAAACCCTCTTACACACCAGGAATTAAGTTAACTGACTTAGGTAACGTATTGCCTGCGTTTGCTATTGAAGCATTACGTGAGGCTATTCCTGCTTTTAATAAGCAAATACGTGGGTTTTCTACTAATGATGGATTACTAACGGGTGTTGAAACGCGCACGTCATCACCCATTAGTATAAAACGTGATAGAAGCTTTCAGAGCATTAACACCAAAGGACTCTACCCTGCAGGTGAAGGCGCAGGCTACGCTGGCGGTATATTATCAGCGGGTATTGATGGCATTAAAGCTGCCGAAGCTGTTGCGCTTTCAATGCTTGAAAACGCTTAAACGCGCTATTTAGTTAATTGTCGTAAAGCCTCACATTGTGGGGCTTTTTTGTGTTAAAAGTAACCAAAAAATTATTAGGATTATTAACCTGGGTCGTTGCTTTTAATATTTCAGCTCACGAGTTAAAAACAATAGATGAGATCCACTCGGCGTATAAAAATAATAAAATTACCGCTCAACAACTTACTCAAGGCTATATTAAACGAATTAATCAGCTTAACCCTCAATTTAATGCCGTCATTAATATTGAACCTACGGCTGTTACGCAAGCAAAAAAAATTGATGGACTTAGTGCTCAAGGGCTGTGGGCTGGGCCTCTTCATGGAATACCCGTACTTTTAAAAGATAACATAGAAACCACTGGATCATTACCAACAACAGCTGGCTCTTTAGCTCTTAAAAATAATATAACTAATAACGATGCATTTGTTGTTAAGCAGTTAAGAAATGCGGGCGCTATTATTTTAGGCAAAACCAATTTAAGTGAGTGGGCAAATTTTAGATCGTCTTACTCATCGTCTGGATGGAGTGCAGTTGGCGGGCAAACACACAATGCGCATGATACAACCCGTAATCCCTGTGGTTCGAGCTCTGGATCAGCGGTTGCCATCGCACTTAACTTTGCCCCAGTAGCCCTTGGAACAGAAACCGATGGCTCTATTACCTGCCCCGCTTCTGTAAATGGTGTTTATGCTATAAAACCAAGCATGGGCCAAGTATCGCGCTCTGGTGTAGTGCCACTTTCTAGTAGCCAAGACAGTGTTGGTCCAATGGCACACTCATTAAAAGATGCCCGTCTTGTATTATCTGTGTTACAAGGACGCGATCCGCTTGATACTTCAACGCATAGCTTTGAATTGCAAACACTGCCTAAAATTACAAAGTCATCATTAGTTATTGGTGCGTTGCCCAGTGATAAGTTTACAGTGGAGACTCAGCGTTTATACAAAAAACAGCTCTCAGCGCTCAAACAGGCAGGTCATACAGTAGTCAATATTGATATATCTGATGATTTAGCTACGCTTTTTGTCGATGAATATTACATATTACTTTATGATTTTAATAAAGAAATAAACCAGTACTTAGCAAATACTCCTGACCAAGTGAAGGTAAAAAGTTTAAGTGCACTGATTGATTTTAATAAACAAAACAAAGCAGCTGAAATGCTTCATTTTGGGCAAGATATTTTAATACAAGCCAATGCTATCGACTTAACACAAACAGACAAATACCAAAAAACTAAACACCGTTACCGCACACTGGCCACAGCTGCAATTACTAATTTATACAAAAATAATAATGTGGATGTTGTCATTGCCCCAACAACATCACCTGCATGGAAAACAGACTTAGTAAATGGTGATAACTTTAAAGGCAGTAGTAGTTCTTTATCAGCAATTGCCGGCACAACTCATATAACTCTTCCTGTTGGTCAAGTCAGTGGACTACCTGTTGGGTTATCTATTATTGCAAATAAAAACCAGCCACAGGCGGCCTATCAGCATGCTCAAATAATCGACGCAGTATTTATTTCACCCATAAAAAAACCTGAGTAAAAACTCAGGTTTTATTAATTCTTATATGAGTTGTTATTTTTTAAGTGACAACTTTGCACCTTTTAAGCTTTTACGCACATTAGATATACGCGAACGGTTTACCGCGCGAGCTTCGCCCGTTGCTTGCCCTGATAACTTATTAGAACGAGTACGGCGTAAGTGAGCCGGCTTTTTACCTATTTTATCAATAAGCACTTCGCGGTTACTCACTTCATAGCCTTCAAGGTAAACACGCTTAATTTTTTGACCAATTAATGCTTCGATTTCAAATAATGTATTTTCTTCTTCACGGCTTACAAACGATATTGCTTGGCCTTGATTACCAGCACGGCCTGTACGGCCAATACGGTGAACGTAATCTTCAGCAAGCCATGGTAAGTCAATATTAATTACACGCGGTAATCCATCAATATCAATACCACGCGCAGCAACTTCAGTGGCCACTAACACACGTACCTTACCTTCTTTAAACTCACGTAAAGCACGGCGTCGGTTACCTTGTGACTTATCGCCATGGCAAACGGTTGCAGGAATGCCATCGAGATTTAATTCTTTAACTAGCTCATCCGCTGTGTCTTTCATATTTACAAACACAAGTACTTGCTGCCAGTTCTTTTTACCAATCAGCTCAGAAAGAAGTTCTTGTTTGCGGCGCTCTTCCACTGGGTATACAACGTGCTGTACAGTAGATGCGGTACTGTTAGTTTGGTCAACACGCACAATTTCAGGTTGCTTAAGTACCTTAGAAGCAAATTGTTTAATAGCTGCAGGGAATGTAGCCGAAAATAATAAAATTTGACGGTCATCAGCACAGCTTTTAATCACAGTTTGCATATCTGTGATAAAGCCCATATCAAGCATACGGTCGGCTTCATCAAGTACTAGGTGCTTTACATTGGCCAAGCTTAAGTTACCTAGGCGAATGTGATCTAATAAACGACCCGGAGTTGCGACTACAATATCAACGCCTGCTTTTAATGCGTTTTCTTGGCCTGCGGTATTTACTCCACCAAATAAACTCACTACTTTTAGTGAGGTATGCTTTGCATATTCTTTACAGTTATTGGCTATTTGCTCTGCTAATTCTCGTGTTGGTGCTAAAACCAAAGCAGTAGGTGCATTGGTTGTACTTAAGTCTGATTCAATTAATTTTTGGATAACAGGTAAAGCAAACGCGGCAGTTTTACCGGTACCAGTTTGTGCACTGGCTAAAACGTCTTTACCTTTACGAACAGCTGGAATTGCTGCGCGTTGAATGGGCGTAAGAGTGTGATAGTTGAGTTCGTCTAATGCCTGGATGATTTCAGGTGCGAAACTAAAAGATTTAAAATTCATGCTGTATAACCTACGGCCACATTATCAAGGGTCGCAAATTATACAGTAAAAATGAGCCAACAGTTAGTTTTAAACAATATTACTATTTAAATATTTTGTTTTATTAAAGTACCTTACCTGTAACCCAAGAGTTTCTTTCACAAAGTAGCCGCAATCTCACTTCTCGCAAAAATATTTACCTCATAAAAATTTACAAAATATACTTATTATTAATTTTTTTAAACGTGTTATTGCTCTACAGCTTTCTTATGTATAGAATTCAAGCCCCATTTAAGGGACATTTAAATAAGGATTTAATAATGATAAAAAGATGTTTAACTGCAGCAGTATTAGCAAGTGCTTTCGTAGTAACCCCAGCGCAAGCAAATGTTAACCCATGGCAACAATGTGGTATCGGTGCAATGGTTTTTCCTGATAATGGTACAGCCGCTGCTATCTCAAACATTATTTGGGATTTAGGAACAACAGCTGTTTCTTCAAATGTTTCATCTGTAGAAAGCTGTAAAGGTGCAAACGTTAAAACTGCACAATTTATTCAACAAACATTCCCAATCTTAGAGCAAGAAATTGCACAAGGTGAAGGCGAGTACATCTCAGCAATGCTTAATGTACGTGGTTGTGACAGCGCAGCTCACACGCAAATGATCTCAACAATACGTAATGATTTTGCTCAAACATCTGTAAACGATGCTCAGGCTCTTTACACACTTGTTGAAAGCAACATTGCTAGCCAGTTCTCAGCTAACTGTTCTGCAATATAATATATAAAAGGGCTAATTTAGCCCTTTTAGCTCTTCTACCCCAAGCCCGTTGGGTATTTATGAAAATTCATTCTTCAATAATTTTTATTTTTTTTATTGCTTCGTTTAATATTCAAGCATCAACAACATTAAAACAATTATCACAACATCCCACATGGCTAAGTTTAGGCCATTACAAAAAACCAGCGTTTAATGAGAGCTATATTACAAACACGTCATTTTTTATATCTCCACTGGGAGCAACAAGCCCTTTTGAAGAACTAAAAGCGACTGTGCAAAGCTTTAATTCAAATCCATTAACACAATGCAAATACCCAGCAAGATACACGTGGCTACAAAAACAAGGGCTCACATTTACACAGCCTAAATCCTCCTGTATTGAACTAGAACAATGGCGAGATGAGCAGCCTATACATTCTATAAGCCTAATATTTGCATCGGGTTATATGAGTAACCCCGCATCACTTTATGGGCATTTGTTGTTAAAACTAAATCGGTCATCAGCCAAAAATAATAAACTACTCGATTACAGCATAAACTATGGTGCTCATGTACCGGATAACGAAAATGGACTAGTTTATATAACAAAAGGCTTGTTTGGCGGTTATAAAGCGGGATTTTCAGATCAATTATTTTACCGCCACCAACATAATTATGGCGAGATAGAACTAAGAGACCTTTGGGAATATAAGTTAGCCTTAAAAAATAACGATACAAGGTTTATTGCTAATCATTTATGGGAAATACTCGGTGCGCAATTCGATTACTATTTTGCTGATGAAAACTGTGCTTTTCATATTGCGCAGCTAATAGAGCTTGTTATAGGAGAGCAGTTAACAAATAACAGTTCGCCTTGGATGATCCCTACAACTGTTTTTTCAAAATTAAATCAGGCAACTTATAACAATAAAAAGCTGGTTCAAGACGTACTCTTTACGCCATCTAGGAGTACTGTTTTTATTGAGTACATGAAAAAGCTGACGGCCAACGAATCAAACATTGCAGAGAAAATATACAAAACACCTGATTTTCTTGAGCAAAATGATTTCACCTCACTCAATATAAAAAGTAAAAAGCGAATTATTGAAACATTATTTGAACTAGTCCAATTACAGCAAATAAAAAAACACAATATTGACCATATTAAAAGCTTAAAAAAGGCGCTTATTAAAACGCGTTTAACACTCCCAATTGGTAATGAAGTGCTAGTCTCATCATATACCCAACAAGCGCCTCACAAAGGGCAAAAGCCGTCAAACATTTCTGTTTCTTCAACACGAGTAAATGAACAGCACAACCTAGGGTTAGGATTTAGGCTAAGTTATTTTGATTCCTTAGCGTCAGATGTTGCACGCATTGCGTTTTCTAATTTAGAAATGGTTGATACCGAAGTCTCAATTTTAAACTCTAAGGTGTACCTAGATAAACTACACTTACTGGACCTTGAGTCCTTTTCACCAGCCTACGTTGAATGGCCACAAGAAAATAACTTATCATGGAAAATTAATGCTGGTTTTGAAAGACAGAATACACTTTGCCGAAGCTGCACAAACACGTTTTTAATGGGGGGAATAGGTAAATCTTATCTCACTAACAATAATAAAACCTTAATATTCACGCTTGCTAACGGGTATATTGGAGATCTCGCTGCTACAGACAAGATTTATGATTCATCGTTAGAACTAGGTGTAATAACAACACTATACTCAGATATAAAATTAAGAGCTTCTCACGAACAATTTATTTTAGGAAATGATGAGAAGTCATCAACTCAAGCTGAAATATCAATTCCAATTAATCAAAATTTTGACATTCGTTTCAGTTATAAGCATGCAAACTTAACAAGCTGGAAATTTAAATTAAATTATTACTGGCAATAAAATAGGCCAAAATTGAATTCGTCTGAGCACGTTTCACTTTTGGCTTAAATCTTAATTAAGAAAGAGTTAATACTTCATCGCTGTTAAGTAAACGCGCCTTGCCACCTACTACATCAGCTTCATTTAACTGATTAATGAGTGGCAACCCTATTTGTTGCTGCTCATCATTCAGTGGCAAATACGGCAATCTAAATACGGGGGTTACCGCGCCCGTCATCATCAATGCCGTGTTTATTGCAATCGGGTTTGGCTCGCAAAACAACCAGTTCATTAAAGGTTGTAATGAGCTATTTAACGCATCATTTTTAGTATCCATTAGCTGGCGAAACAACCCAGGAATAAGATTAGAGGTAACCGATATAACACCGTGGGCTTTGTGTACATGGCGTGCGTCGTGCGCTTCGTCATCGTTACCAGACCAGCACGCAATACCTTGCTGCTCGTAATGTGCAATTCGCTCGTTACCACCGCATTCTTTTACACCAATTAAGTTAGGGTGTTTTGCTAATGGCTCAATAATATCAGGTGTTAAATCTTGCCCTGTGCGCCCTGCTACGTTGTAAATAAACGCAGGGCCTATATCGAGCACGCGTTTAAAGTGCTCTTTTACACCCGCAATAGACGTACGGCCATAATATGGATTAATTTGCAGCGCTGCATGCATTCCACTTGCAAAGCCATATTTAGTAGCTTTTATTGCCTCGCGTGTATTATTACTGCCTGTATTACCAACAATTAGTAACTGATTGCCATACTTGTTTGCACTGTGCGCAATAAGCATTAAATGCTCTTCCCAGTTCATTAACTGACCTTCGCCGGTTGTACCACCAACCACAATGCCATCTACACCCGCTGCAATTTGTATTTCGACGAGTTCATCATACTTGACTAAATCTATTTCACCATTAGCTAAATACGGGGTTTTAATAGCAGTAATTAAGCTTGCTTGTTTAATTTGTTCTAGGGTGCGCATAAAAATTCATTATTTATAAAACTTGCGCTATTTGTAACATACTTACACGCATTTTTGCAGGCCTAAGCTAATAATAAACGTAAAATGGCTTGTGTTATTTAGTTTGATAATACAAAATACAAACACTGTACATTTAAACAGTGTTTGTATTTTTAACTTTAAGCGAGCCTTTATGCGTTTATCTGACTACTTAGCCACTCATTTTTATACCACCGATGAGCTTTGCCATGCTTTAAATATTGACGCCGAGCAACTAGATACGTGGCAGCAGCAAAGTATTTTTCCTAAACCAAGTTATTGTATAAAAAGCCAGTTAAGTTGCAGCTCGTATTCTGGTTTGTATGAATGTGAAGAGTACGATGATTATTACCCGCGAGGTTGTGTAAATTGGGGGCAAGGGCTAATAAAACAAAAAATTGAATCCTCAAGCAATGCCTTTAATTACTTTGCGCAGCAGTACACAGCAAGCCTGAGTAAACTTGCTCAGCAAGGCTTTAATTTTAATGAAGAATTATTTGGCTGCGAAATAGACGAGCATTTACAGCAAGTGTGGCAACAGTTTTTATGCAGCAAATACGGTGTACTGACACAAAACGGGTTAATTGACGAAATAGTATGTGTGGATATAGGCCGCTTGCTGGTAGACGATATTACTGAATTGCGTACTAAAGGAAGTTTAAACCAACAAGAGCGTACGCAGCTTCACCCCGCTATGAAGCTGCTTAATAAAGCATTAGGGCACGGGGCTGATCACGAAAAACAACACACATTGCGTGCCCGTTACATAGATGCACTTATTTTAAAGTACGATTTATCGATTAAATAAATATAAATACGGCTGAGATTTATACAAGCTTGGGGTTTAAAATACAGAGTAACGCAAATGGCGATATATGTTTACGTCGCCACTGTATTTTACTAACTAACTAATAAGAGTGCTTTTTACTATCCAATGGTGTTGTAAACGTCAATATTACTGCTTGTTAGAAGCCCGGTAACTTGTGTTCCAAAAGCTTTAAAATGTGGCTCGTTTTTGTGCGATTCAAAATGCTCATCTGATGCCCACTGTTCAGTCACTAAATAAGTCGTTTGCTGCGCGTCACTTTTTACCGATAGCTCATAACGTAGACAGCCAACTTCTTGGCGCGAGTACTTTTGCAGGTTTTCGAGTGCAGTTAATACAACATCTGCATCAATATTTTTGCTCGCGATTGTGGCAATTACCGTTAACATGATCAGTCCTTTTTAAAAACAAAGGTGCAGTTTTGCTACACCTAATGTTGTTTTGCGTATTTTATTACTGATCCCACTGCGGCGCAAAATCAGGCGTTGCTTGGCGGTCGCCACAATCAAGTGCATCAATACGGGCAATGTCTTCATCGTCTAACTTAACATGGTCGTTAAAGTTATCTTCCAAGTTTTTACGCTTGGTTGACGATGGAATAGTAGTCATATCATTTGCGTTTTCCCAAGCAATTACAATTTGCGCAGGTGAAGCGTTATGCTTATTCGCTATATCAAGAATCGTTTCATCTTTTAGTACTTTACCGACCACAAACGGCATATAAGCCGTTACGTGTATACCGTGCTGAGCGCAAAACGCACGTAATTTTGTATTGGTTAAGTACGGATGTACCTCAACTTGGTTAGTAAATATTTCACGCGAGTCTAGCGTTTGCATTGCTTCGTTTAAGTTTGCAATAGTGAAATTAGACACGCCAATATGTTTTGTTAAACCAAGCTGTTTAGCTTTTAAAAGCTCAGTTAGGTACTCACTCATTGGCTCATCGTTTGATGGCGCAGGCCAATGAATAAGCAATAAATCAACAGAGTCTACTTGCAGCTTTTCTAAAGACTTTTCTACGCTTGCAATAAAATCAGTTTTATTGAGTTTGTTATTCCACACTTTAGTCGTTAAAAATATTTCGCTGCGCGGAATGTTACTATCTTTTATAGCTTGGCCTACTTGCTCTTCGTTACCATAAATTTGCGCTGTGTCTATATGGCGAAACCCGACATCTAATGCCATTTTTACCGAGTTGTATGCAGTATCGCCTTCTAAACGAAATGTTCCAACACCTAAATTCGGCATTTCAATTACACGTTGTGTCATGAATCTATCCTTATACGTTGGTTTAAAATACAGCTATTGAATAGCGTTAAAAAATACACCTTTTACTTTCTCAAAAAATAACCTCACAGTAGCTATGAGGTTATAAAAATGCGTTTCAAGGGTTTAATGATACAAAGTTTACACTTTATGCTCGCTGAATTTCACGCTTATCGAGCAAGCCACTGTAACGAGTCACTATAAGTGCCAATACAGAAATGACGGCGCCTATCCATGCTGTGTCTCGCAGAGTCATACTTTCCACTACGCTTCCACCAATGATTGAGCCAAGTGCTATACCAATATTAAAAGCGGCTATATTTAATCCAGATGCAACATCCACAGCATTAGGTGTATGTTTTTGTGCTTGTTTTACAACGTAAAGCTGTAAGCCTGGCACGTTACCAAACGCAAAGGCGCCCCAAACTAAAATGGTAAGTACGGCAGCTACTTTATTATCCATGGTAAATGTAAGTGCCAATAAAATAATGCTAAGAGCACTAAATATAATACTGAGTGCACTTATTGGTCCGCGTTTATCCGCAAGTTTTCCACCCCAAATATTGCCTACCGCTACAGATGCACCATAAACCAGCATAATTAAACCAATAGCTGAGGGTGCAAAGCCAGTTTCCTGCTCTAAAATCGGCGCTAAATAAGTAAATGCTGTAAACGTGCCGCCATAGCCTAAAATAGTCATTAAATATACGAGTAATAAGCGCGGTTTAACAATAACCTGAAGCTGTTCTTTAAAGGTTGCAGGGATAGACTGCTTCAAGTTTTTGGGTACCAAAATAGCACTTCCTACCAAAGCAATTAAGCCCAACACTGATACCACTAAAAATGTTGCACGCCAGCCAAAATGCTGGCCTATCCACGTTCCTAATGGCACTCCTGTTACAAGTGCAACCGTGAGTCCCGTAAACATAATTGCAATAGCGCTGGCCTCTTTATCTTTACTTACTAAGCTTGTGGCAATCATAGAACCAATTGAGAAAAACACCCCATGGGCTAAGCCTGTTAAAATACGCGCAAGTATTAATGTTTCATAACTTGGCGCTTGCCATGCTAATAAGTTCCCCAGCACAAATAAGCCCATTAAGCTTATAAGTACAATTTTACGATTCCATTTCCCGGTGAGTGCAGTAAGTACCGGTGCACCAATAGCCACACCTACCGCATATAAACTCACTAGCAAACCCGCTGAAGGTAGGCTTACGCCTAAATCGTTTGCAATAGTAGGCACTAATCCCACTATTACAAACTCGGTTGTTCCTATTGCAAATGCGCTTAAGGTGAGCGCCCACAAAGCCAATGGCATAATTAAATCCTCATTATTTGTTAAGACTTACAGTTTGACTAAAAATGTGTTTGCAAAAAATAGCATTAGTGACAAAATACTTTTGTAATAAATGCAAAAGTAAGGTGCTAAAATATGGCTCAGCATGCAAAAACCGAAGACTTAGAAATGTTTTTAACGGTAGTAGATAGCGGGAGTTTTTCAGCAGCCGCGAATTTGCTTAATCAGCAAGTAGCAAAAGTGTCGCGTGCCGTGTCTCGTCTTGAAAATACGCTACAATGTACGTTACTAAACAGGACCACTCGCCGATTAGAGCTAACCGAAGAGGGCCATACCTTTATTAAATATGCTCGTGATGGCTTAAACACCTTACAAACCGGCGAAGAGGCAATCAAACTGTTAAAACAGTCGCCCAGTGGAAAGTTACGTATTGATGCAGCAAGCCCTTTTGTACTGCATCAATTGGTACCTTTGATTGCTGAGTTTAATATGCAGTACCCCCACATTACGCTTGATATTACCTCTCACGACAGCATTATTGATTTACTAGAGCATAAAACTGACCTAGCCATACGTATTGGTGATTTAAAAGATTCAAACCTGTATGCAAAAAAGTTGGGGGCCAGTAAATTGCATTTGGTCGCAAGCCCTGAGTATTTGAAAAACGCACCTGAACTTACTCAAGCAAGCGATTTGGGCCAACATAAACTTATCGGCTTTACCGACTCACCCGCGCTCAATAACTGGCCTCTTAACATACCCTCAAAGCTTTCGTTTGAAATCACAGCAAGCAGCGGCGAAACAATTAGACAACTATGTATAGCAAACCAAGGCATTGCTTTACTCTCGCATTTTATGATTGGAAACGATTTAAAAGCTGGTAGGTTAGTCAATGTTTTACCAAATAGTATTAAAACACCAAACCACCGAGAAGATATACAAGCCGTTTATTACAAAAACAGTGCGGTGTCGTCTCGCATTGTTGCATTTTTAGATTTTATAAAACCAAAGCTTGCATTATAAGTGGCCTTTTTACGCTTTTAATCAGTATAAACAGACTTATAATTAATAAAGGATTGATATGGACTCGTTAACACAGGTTGCTTTGGGTAGTGCTGTAGGCTTCGCCGTGCTAGGCAATAAAATTGGTCGTAAAGCGGTATTTTGGGGTGCAGCGCTTGGCACCTTGCCCGACTTAGATGTTTTTTTACCTTATGGCGGCCCTGTAGAGTCATTTACTTATCATCGCGGTTTTAGCCATTCCTTCTTTATCCATTTATTAATAAGCCCACTTATCGTATGGCTTATATTAAAATTACACTCTGGCATGCAAACTTACAAAGTGAGATGGTTTTGGTTAGTGTTTTTGTGCTTATCAACCCACGCATTGCTAGATAGTTTTACCGTATATGGCACCCAATTAATGTGGCCGTTTACTGAGCACCCTTTTGCGTTATCAAATATGTTTATAATTGATCCCCTTTATACACTTCCATTATTGCTAGGATTGGTGTGTACGTTACTTCCTAAAGTATCATCAAACACCGCCTACAAAATTAATAGTATTGCGCTTGGATTAAGCTCACTTTATTTATGTACGTCTTTTGCATTGAAAGTCATGATTGATGACAAAGTAAAAACGGCGCTAAACAACAAAAACATTACGTATGAGAAGTATATAAGCACACCAGCGCCACTTACTACCTTGCTTTGGCGAGTCGTTGTTATGTCTGACGATCATTACTATGAAGGCTATGCCTCTGTATTTGATGAACCCGACGAGGTAACACTTAGTGCATATCCTACAAATCCCTCGCTATTAAATAACATTAAAAATGAATGGGGTGTAAAACGCTTGCAATGGTTTACAAAAGGGTTCTATTCAGTAAGAGAGCAGCAAAACAAAGTGATTTTGTCAGACTTGCGCATGGGAATGGAATGTCAGTATGTGTTTAATTTTCAAGTAGGTGAAATAAATTCAGAGGGACTCACAGCCAGTAATTTTGACAAAATAAGTCAACGTCCAAGCTTCAATGATATGGATAAAATATGGGATAGAATTTGGCAACCCAGCAATTCACTCCTCAACAATACATGCAACAACGATACTAATCATTAAATAGTGTTATCGTCCCCAAACAGCTGAGTTCTATTTTTACCAAGCGATTTTGCTTGGTAAACAGCGTTGTCTGCTTGTGTAAATAAATCTATAAATGTGTTTATTGTATTACTTATGGTCATACCTATACTCACAGTCACAGGCTTATTATCGACTAATATGTCCGCAATAATGGCATGCAATCTATTACAAAATAGTAAGGCCCCTTTTTTATCTGTGTCTGATAGCATGATTAAAAATTCTTCACCACCATAGCGGGAAATTAAATCGGTTTGTCGTCCAAAACTTTTTAGTGCTTGCCCAAGCTCTTTTAAAACACGATCGCCTTCTAAGTGGCCAAAAGTATCATTAATTAATTTAAAATTATCTATATCTATAACAAGCAAGGCTACAGACTGCTTTGATCTTAACGATTGTTCTAACAGTAAAGTACTGCGGTAATTCATTTCTCTTCTGTTTAACAAATTAGTTAGCTCGTCAGTAGAAGCTAATGACTTTAACTCTTCAGCCTGCTCTTCTAGTTTTTCTCGTGTTTTTATTAGCTCATCATAAAGTTGATCCTGCTTTGATGAATTGAATAGGCTCCAAAACACCAATCCCTCTTCATTTATATGCGCGTTAATAGTCATCGGGGTTTTTCGCCCTTGCCCATTAAAAATGATCAACTGCATTTCTTCAGACTTTTTCTCATGAAGTACGGTGGGAATAAGGTAGCTTTGAAAAAAAATTCTTGACGATTTTGTCAAAATTTTATTTATATTTTGACCCACTAACTCGTCCGGCTTCCAAAGTAAGTGGCTTTCAAAATAGTTGTTTACATAAACAATTGTATTTTTAGAGTCAGTTATTAAAGCACCGCATAGAAAGCAGTCAACTGAATAAGTTGTTGGTGTTACATTATTTGGGTTGAATTTACTCACACCAATTACTGCATGTAATTAATAATAGATTCACTTACAATCTCGGGATGAGTCATTTGTAAACAATGACCTTGGGCGGCTATAACAATGAGCGAGCTGGTTTCTATCTCTTGTTTTACGAACTCACCAACAGATACATCCGCCAAAGCATCATCTTGGCTTTGCAAAATTAATGTAGGTTGTTTTATTTTCTTTAATAGAAAACGATAGTCAGAAAAAAACGTCGCCTCTGCGAAATTTTTGGCTATAACAGGATCGGTAGAACAAAAACTACCTGAAAGCTCGCCAATCAACTCAGCCGAGTTAGCATTACCTACAACTAAAGGTGCAAGGTAATCAGCCCAACCGATATAATTTTTATCCATTAAGCTTAATAATTCTTGCAAGTCTTCTTTATCAAAGCCACCTTGGTAATCTGGCGGGAAATTTAAAAAGCAAGGCGAGGGGCATACCATAATTAACTTACTAATTAAATCAGGCCTTTCAAAAGCAGCCAAGGCACCAATCATACTACTGACAGAATGACCAACAAATACAACATCAAATAATTCCAAAGCAGTACATACTTCTATAACATCTAATGCATAACCTTCTAGTTTCTTGTATCGCTGTTTGTCGTATTGAGATATATCCGAATTACCTGACCCCACATAATCGAAAAGCACAACCCTAAATTGCGTATCTAAATAAGGGGTTAAAAAACGCCACATGTTTTGGTCACAACCAAAACCATGTCCGAATAATAATGTTTTAGGGCCGCTACCAATTATTTTTACGTTATTTCTAGATTTTATTGTTTCTGAATTTAGCACGTTAAAATACGCCTTTATCACAAGTAACTAATCAATGTTGTCGCTAAGCTATTAAAAGTTAATTTGTATTCACTTTTAACTAAATTAGCAGCCATATAAAATACTTTTAAACATACTTACAATAGTACAGAATTAATTTTGGTGTTCGTATTGGCCTCTGTATACCTCAAAAACTTTTAGGACTGTGAGTTGTTCTTTTGACAAATTATCGTACCAATCATCAAATAATTCGTCATTTTCTTGCTCGCTCAACGCCATATAGTGAGCCAGCAGCTCAATAATATCGTTGTGGTTGCATGCAAGATGGTTAACTTGCTGTGCTAAGGCACTATGGTCGCGCTCTCTTAAGGTCTCCATTACCCCTTGATCTATTTGTTCTTGTTGTATTGCGTCGCTCATAAAATACCTCAGTACCTACTGTAAATATGGTTTAACTATTTTTATTGTTGTGTTTATAGTTATAACAGCCTAAACATGAATAGCCAGTATTTTTGAACTAAGTGATTACTTTTTGATTTATTTGTTTAAATAGCCATCAGGAGTGTTTATAAAAGCATCACATATTGAAAAGCCAATAAAAAATACACCAAATTACAACTCGTAATTGTTGTGTTTATAGCTATCTAAAAACGTCGTATTTTAGGGTGAGCGGCAAGGCAAGGGTATTAAAATGAAAGAGGTAACTCGTTAAAGTTACCTACATATTGGTGAATTTATTTTACAACAACAGAAAACTCAGGCACAGCTTGAATTACTTTTTTAACAGTACATGTATTTACTGCCGCAATTAATGCTTTTTTATACTTTTGAGGAAAACCATCAGGCAAATTAATTTCGATTGAAAATAACTTTTTACCATTTTCATCTACATTTTCGTTGTTTTGTGTAAGTGTCATACCTTCTGTAGAAATGTCACGTTGCTCACAAAATTTTCGCGCATAAAACCCTGCACACAAAACCATACTCACTAAAAAGTAGTCAAATGGTTCTGGGTGCTCTGCACCACCACCAGCCGAAATACTCTGATCGCTAATGACTTCCAAATCACCAAATTTAGCACTTTGCTTTTGGCCTTCTAATAATGAAACCGAAATTTCCATAACTATTCCTTACTTTCCAAACAATAATTCAAAAAAGCCTGGTGGCTCATGTAGTTTATGATATTTTTTTCGTAAATCATCAATGCGTTTAAGCGGTACTTTAGCAGCAGTAAGCCCTTGCTGATTAGCCGCTTGTTTAGCAAGCCTTGCTTGTGTAAGCACTTTATCAAGCCCCTTAACCGACTGTTCGGGCTTCTTGTAAAACTTTGCCGTTTTGCTTACTTCAACCAGCTTAATAAATTCATCAATTGCGGTATTAAACTCTGTTAACTGGCTAGCTTGTACCGCTTTTTTATAAGCAAGCCCTGTGTTTTTCATGTTTAATTCTAGATCAATAGTCTCGCTAGCATAACTGAGCGAGCTAAATAAAATGACAATAATGAGGTAAGTGTATTTCATGAATAACCCTAAAAAAACTGATAATACAAATTGTATCAAGTAAACAGAATAAAGTAACGAATCAGCAATCACTCTTTATATGCTGTAAAGGGGGTTTACAAATTATTATTGGTAATTGTCAGCATTAAGTTAAAATCAAATAACTACCTATCTTACTAACATTGAATATATCTAGATCAACAAATGAATAACGACACATTTAATAAAGATGATGAAATTTACTCAATTTAAACATTTATTTTAATAACACCATTGAACGCCCCGCTCGCTAAATCAGCAAAAATATACATTTAAGTAACTTAATAGCACAATTAACAAACACACCTGTTAATTACATCTGCAATTTAACTATCATTTTGACGAGTCAAATAAACAGCAAATAGATCAAAAATACCGCGCCAATTTTAATATTAATAACTCAATGTAAACAACGTGGCCAAAAAAGGTAAACAACCAAGAAAAACCCCATCTTATTGTCATCATAATTTAAACAAAAGTAACAACTTAAAACACTATAAATAAAATTAATTTCAAACCTTAATACAACAATATAGAGGCTTTCAGAGGGTTTAATCTTATTTACGAGCGTGTAATAATCGTTAGTTCTTTAGCCAAATGTGATGACAATGTTGCTATTTAACTATGCCAATTTTGTTAAGCATTTTTTCATAACAAACACCCATTAGGGAACTCATGAAACATTATTCTTTAATTTCCAACAGCATTAAATGTGCACTACTAACCGCTGCTGCAACAGCGAGTAGCACAGTATTAGCTCAAGATGAGCAAGTAGCAAAAAAAATAGAACGCGTTGAAGTAACAGGCTCACGCATATTACGTGAAGGCGCAATTGCACCGGCACCCGTAACCGTAATCAGTGGCGATCAACTTGTAAATAGTGGCGCTGTTAATATTGGTGAAGCATTAAATAACCTTCCTGCACTGGGTAGCACTTATTCAATGGCTAACTCTGGTCGTTTTATAGGTACTGCAGGTTTAAACATCCTTGATTTACGTAATATGGGAACAGACCGCACACTTGTACTTGTAAACGGTAAACGTCACGTATCAAGCTCTGCGGGCTCTCAATCAGTTGACACTAATACAATTCCAAGCGTATGGATTGAACGTGTTGAAATTATTACTGGTGGCGCCTCTGCTGTATATGGTGCTGACGCCGTAACGGGTGTAGTTAACTTTATTTTAAAAGATAATATTGAAGGTTTAGATGTAAGCCTAACCCGTGGCTTTGCCGACCTAAATAGCTATAACAACAAAAAAGCGACTTTTTCATACGGTTCAAACTTTAATGATGATCGTGGTAATGCAGCTTTTGCAGTAGAGTATTCGTCACAAGAGTCGTTAAATGCTTTAGACCACCCTTGGACTAGCACATCGTTCAGAAGCCTACGTAATCAGGCGCAAACCGATGAAAACAAAGACAGCGCAGACTTTCCAGACAAAATACTAACACCTAACGCTGGTTACTACGCGATCAACAACGCAGGTGTTTATGCATTAGAAAATGGTTACACAAATAGCTTCAACCCAGATAGTACCGCTCGCGACTTATACATTGGTGACAATGTTGACGGCCTTTCATGTGCTAACTGTGACTTTTTTAACCTAGGTCAGTTTGAAGAAATTCAACCTGAGTTTGAACGTTACAACGTAAACTTTAAAGTTAACTACGATGTGACTGATGATTTAAATGCTTACTTCGACGCTAAATATGTAAATAGCCAAGGCGAAAGCATAGGCCAACCTGCGTTTTTCTTTTTTGACAGCGACAACAGCATTAAGCTAGATAACCCATACCTAGACCCAAGCATTAAAGCGCGTATGGAAGAAGAAGGTGTTGAGTCAATCATGGTTAACCGCATGATGACTGACTTAGGCCGCCGCGTTGAAAACAACACCCGTGAAACAACCCGTTTTGTTACAGGCTTACAAGGCACTGTATTTGAAGATTGGGAACTAGATACATCAATCGTATACGGTAAAACAGAATTAGAGCGCGAAAATGGCGCTAACATGATTTTAGCAAACTACTTTAATGCGCTTGATGCCGTTGAAGATGCAAATGGTAATATTGTGTGTCGTAGCGCAGAGGCGCAAGCTGATGGCTGTGTACCTGTTAATATTATGGGCTTTGGCGCACCAAGCCAACAAGCCATTGATTACATAAACACAGTGTCTATTGGCGACTCCACCATTGAGCAAACTGTTGTATCAGCTTCGCTTGCAAACGGCGCTATTTTTGAGCTACCAGCCGGTTATGTAGGTATTGCTTTTGGCGCAGAGTATCGTAAAGAAGAAAGCGAAACGAACGAGCCAGATAACGCAGAAGGTACATTTTTTAACGCACTAGGCGAAGATAAAGGCTCGTTTAACGTGCGTGAAGTGTTTTTTGAAGCTTCAATGCCTATCTTAACTGATTTACCGCTTATTCAAGACTTAGTGTTTGATACCGCGGTACGCCATGCCGATTACAGTACTATTGGCGAAGCAACTAGCTGGAAACTAGGCCTTGATTGGACAGTAAACGACGAGCTACGCGTGCGTGTAACGCAATCTGCTGCCCTTAGAGCGCCTAATATTGGTGAAGTTTTTGGCGCACCTAGCCAAACTTTCTACAGTGTTGACGATCCATGTCGTGCTGAAAACCTAAATGACTTGTCAAACAGCACGACCCGCCGCGCTAACTGTGCCGCATTAGGTGTAGCAAATGATTTTAACTCAGACTACGATTCAGCGTCTTTAAATGGCTTAACAAGCGGTAACCGTGACGTAAAAGGTGAAGAGTCAACAAGTACAACGGTAGGTATTGTTTACCAACCAGAGTTTATTGACAACGCAGTATTAACTATCGATTACTGGGAAATTGAACTTGAAGATGCCATTGATACAATCAGCGCGCAAGATATTCTTGACCGCTGTGTAGACAGCACTACTGGCATCAACAACCAGTACTGTAATTTAATTACGCGCGATGCAAACAGCGAAATTTCGTTAATCCAAAACTCTGTATTAAACGTGGCGGGTCAAAAAGCATCAGGTGTTGATTTCGAACTAGGCTACGATTTTGAAGCCCTAGAAGGTAGCTTTAAAACACGTTTAATTGGTACTTACTTAATTGAACGAAAAGACTACCCTTTCCAAGATGATCCAAGCAACTTTATTGAAGCAGCAGGTACTTCTGGCGAAGCTAAATGGCAAGCAAATCTATCTGTAAGCTACTCAATTGACCGCTTTTTCAGCACTGTTGAAACACGCTTTATTGACGAAGTAGACCTTTATACAAATGTTGAACTTGCTCAAAACTCAAACCCTAATAGCAACATGAGCTACGGTAAATACTTTATTACCGATATGACTGTAGGTTACAACTTCGATAGCGGTGTTGGCGTTAAAGTAGGTGTAGATAACCTATTTAACCGTGAACTACCATACGGTACACGCGGTACAGGCGCCGGTAGCGCAAGCTACGATAACATTGGCCGCTTTGGTTATGTAAGCTTTTCTTACAAGCTTTAATTTAAAGTGAATAATAGGCCAGGCAACGCTTGCCCGGCCTATTTGTTATTTTATATTACTTAGCCAAACACATTGATACGGTTCAAGTTCAATCGTTAACTGCCCTTCCTCTATTGTTTTTCCTGACACTAAGTCAAACCACTGCTGAGTATTAATTAAATTTAAGTCAGCTAATAAAAGTGTTTGCGGTTTATCGCTAATATTAAATACACAAAAAATACTTTGTCTGCGGTCTATACTCTGGCGCCAAAAGCCAAATAATCCACCAGAAAGATGTAACGTAAACTGAGTGGCATTAGGATGGAATGCACGTTGTTTTTTGCGCACACCTAATAAGTTTTTAATTGAAGTGAACACTTTGTGATGATGGCTGTATTTTTCGCCAATTGCGGCTAACAGTTTTGATTCTTGCCAACGATGGCGATTAATTGCCCTGTTGTGTTGCGAGTTTTCAAAACGTTCATAATCGTTGGTTGTGGCAAGTAAACTATGAATATATAAGCCAGGTATCCCCTCAAGCGCGAACATAATGGCATGCGCGCACATAAAACGCTCAAAGCCAAATTTGTCAGGCCCATTATGTGTTCCTTGCATTGCATCAAATAACGCAATATTTAACTCATATGGTGTATGGGTGCCATCGTTACTGGTTCGCATTGAAACGCGACCACCAAATTGCATGGTTGTACTGACCAGCGACGCCACTTCAGTTGGCTGCAATAATCCCTCAATTGGACGAAGCCCTATACCATCATGAGACGCAATAAAATTAAAGTATGCGGTACCGTTTTGCGCAGGTGGCATGCTCATCATCCAATGCTTGAGTGCCGAACTATCACCACTTAATAAGGTATGCAGTAGTAACGGAGGTAAAGCAAAGTTATAAATAGCATGCGCTTCATTGGCATTACCAAAATACGACAGGTTTTCTTGGTTTGGTATATTTGTCTCAGTGATGATCACCACACTTGGCTCAACATGCTCAATAAGTGTGCGCATTAGCCTAACGGCTTCGTGGGTTTGTGCCAGATTAATACAACTTGTATTAAGTTGTTTCCACAAAAACGCCACTGCATCGAGCCTAAAAAGCCTCACACCGTTATCTAAATAATGACGAATAATGCCTACAAACTCTTTCAAAACTTCCGGGTTTGCAAAATCAAAGTCAACTTGATCATGGCTAAACGTACACCATACATGCTTTTCACCACTGGGAGTTGTTACTGTATTGAGTAAAGACGATGTGCGCGGACGCACAACTTGGCTTAAATCATCGCTTAAGCTTGCAGTTTTAAAGTAATCTTTGCCGGGGTGTAAATCATTTAAAAAATTTTCAAACCAAACACTTCGGCTAGAGCAATGGTTAATAACTAAGTCAGCCATTAGCTTTACATCTTTAGCAATGCGTTTTATGTCTTCCCAATCACCTAACGACTCGTTGACTTGCACGTAGTTCATCACCGCAAACCCCTCGTCAGAGCTATACGGGTAAAAAGGTAAAATATGCAGGGCGTTAATTTGCATATCGCACTGCTCTTTTATAAATCGATGCAAGGTTTTTAGTGGTGCTTCGATTGGGTTTGCTACCGCAAACTCAGTGTCGTCGTGCTTTATAATCGAATCACCATAAGCAATCAGTACAATGTCTTGCTCATCCCATCGGTTAGTGTGTGGAGTTGGGTCGCGAAGTGGACTGTCACCTAAAATAATTTTAATGAGTTGCTGTGCAAACTCTGCTATCGATATAGGCAGCTCAACATCTTGGTAAATAATGTGTAGGTGCTGCTCTACTCGCTGTAAAAATAATTCATTCACTGTACTCACACGCGACTCCTTTAACCGTTTTTATATTTATTTTTTTAACTTAACTGTATTCTTCGTTATCGAGCTCTACCGCCTCTTTTAAACGTTCAAATACATCAGGCATAGCCGATACCACTCGGTTCCAACTTGGCACAAATGGCGCTTCCATTGGGTTATCTAAAAAGTGTTGGCCTGCTTCCATAATGTTTTGTGCAAACATTTCTACGGCTTTTTCTTCTTGGTGAACATCCAGTGTTAGTCCGTTCATAAGCGCATCATTGTGGTAGGTTTCAATAAAATCTAAGCCAATTCGGTAGTACGTTGCTTTTAATGAACGAATTGTTTCGCTAGTAAATGTCACCCCTTGCGTAGCGAGTTTTCTAAATAATGCCTTGGTAATATCAATCGACATTTTAGACAAACCGGCACTTTGATCGTCAAGCGACAACGCTTGATGTTTGTGATCGTAGTTATCGGCAATATCTACTTGGCATAAACGGTTATGCGAATAGTTTCGATACATTTCACTTAATACGCCTATTTCAAGCCCCCAGTCACTTGGAATACGAATATCGTTTAATACGTCGCGCCTAAACGAAAACTCACCCGCTAATGGGTACCTAAACGAATCCATATATTCAAGGTAGTCTGTATTACCTAAAATGGTTTTAAATGAGCGTAACAAAGGTGTGACTAATAAACGCGATACGCGCCCATTAATTTTGCCGTTGGCTGTACGCGGGTAAAATCCTTTACAAAACTCGTAGTTAAAACGAGGGTGTGCAACCGGATAAATAAGACGTGCAAGTAAGCTTCTATCATAGGTTAAAATATCGCAGTCATGAAGCGCTATAGACTCAACCTCGGCGGTCGCGAGCTTGTAGCCCATGCAATACCAAACGTTACGCCCTTTTCCCAGCTCTCTTGGTGCAACGCCTAATTCTTGAAGCTCTTTATCAAGTGCTTGCAAGCGTGGGCCGTCGTTCCACAACACTTTGTGATTTTGGTTTAACTCTTTAAAAAAACCAAGTGCATGGCGGTATTGCTGCTCATCGGCCCTATCTAAGCCAATTGTTATTTGCGACAAATACGGTACTTCTCTTAACTCTTTTATTATATTTTGTAGTGCAGGACCTTCTAGCTCACTAAATAAAGAAGGAAGAATTAGTCCCATAGGGCGTTGTTTACTAAAGCTTATTAGCTCTTCTTCTAGTGCTTCAATCGGTCTATCTGCAATATTGTGTAAAGTCGTGATAATGCCATTTTGATAAAAATCAGCCATGTGATTTTTGCTCCTCAATAGTATTTAAAATGCTGCTAATGCTTGGCAATGTTGTTATTTCTTCAACCCAGCCCTGCGGCGCGGGCGATTGAGAATAACGTGCCTTGTTATGCGATAATTTAACCGGCTTTTTACTGCTTGGGTTATTGATGATGATGGCGATATCAGCGTGTTCTAACATCTGCTTATCGTTGTCGCTATCACCTAGGGCTATTACTGTGAGAGGCTTTCTAAAATGTTGAGTAAATTGTTTAACTAACCACTGCTGCGCAGCGCTTTTATCTGTATTTTTAGCAATATGAATAAATCGGCCACCTATCTTTATTTCGTAGCCAAGTGCTGTTACGTCATTTACAAAGGTATCGAGTAATTCATCACTGCCATACCAGTACAAAGGATCGGAGTAATCGCGTGTTTGAGCGCGCCTAGCTTGCGCATTGTTTAATCCGGTAAGCTCGCTTATTTGCTCGCTGCTTAACTCACTAAATAATTTATAGTGTGCTTTATATTGTGCATCTAATGAGTCTAAATCACTTAACAAGCTTGATAGCGGAGACGCTAAGGCGTAACACCAATAACCTGCCACTTCTTTACAGCCTATTGGCTTAAGCTCAAAATAGTTTTGCGGTATAAATACTGCTGCGCCATTTTCAACAATAAAAGGTTGCTGAATGTTTAACTCGTTTTTTATTTCAACCACTTCGCAAAATGTTTTGCTGGTATTAAATACCACAGGAATGTGTGCGCTTTGTAACTGCTGAAGTAGCTCACTTACATTGTTTGTGTTGTAATCTGTATGGTCGAGTAAAGTACCGTCTAAGTCAGTAAAAATAATAGGCTGTAAGGTATCATCACTTGTTAAGTGCATGCTTACTATGTCTCGATTGCTATCAAGCTCAATGAGTGCGTTTGCTTTGCGACTCAATGTATTTAAGTTTTCACGCGTTATACGCTCAAAGTGAGAAATAAAATAAACTAACTGCTCGTCTGTCATCGTGCCTGTACCAACACCACTTTTCGCTATTAGCTTTTGTTCTTGCTCTTTTCGCCACGTAAAAACATCTGAAAAGCTAGGCGCTTTGAGCATAATTTTATAATCTATTTTATTAAAAATAGATTTATATTCGTTTGCTAAGCAGCTATTTATACAACGACGCCACACACCTTCTTTATCATTTAATTGTTCTAATTCATTCAGTGGCTCGCTTAGTGAAAATAGCGGCTGTGGCTCGCTTCCTACACACCACCCTTCTAAAAAAACAATATCAACAGGGGCTACATTTTTAACCCAATCTTGCTCTGCAACGCAGTCGTCTTGGTGTTTGTTAAAACGTGGTAATGCTATGCCCACCTCACCGGCTAATAACTGAGTAATTGTTTTATTCATCAGGTCGGTATCGTGTGTACCGGGTACGCCACGTGTTACAAATAAAAGATGTACGTCTTGAGCTAGTTGCTTACGGCTTTCTTTACCTAGATAAAAATCGTCGATTGATAAAGCGACCGTATTTAACGACGTATTGTTGCTAAACCACGTGACTAAAAAGTCTGCAAGGGTTGTTTTGCCGGAGCCTTGGCAACCATTAATGCCAACAAAAATAGGAGTTGATGATTTTTTTGATTCGAGAATGTCATGCGCAAGAGGTACAAAGTACTGCTCACTTAAATATTGATACTTTAAAGGCAGTTGATGCTTTGCTAAAAACGGGGTTATATCCACAATATTGGCCTCTGACATAGTAACTCCTTAAATACATAGTGTTCAGAGTACTAAATGCAGGGACTAGACCAACATTATTTTTATAACCTTTTTAATAGGTTATAAAAAAGGCGCGTTTAAAACGCGCCAAATTGGTGCAAATATTTTAACTAATGTTCAAAGTTAAGCAGCGGTTTGCTCTACTTTGGGGAGTACTAAATTAAGCACTATACCTAAAACGGCACACAAGCTAACGCCCTCTAAACTAAATTGACTGCTGCCTATGTGCATTCCGCCAATGCCACACACTAAAATAAGGGCAACAATACTTAAGTTACGGGGCGCTGTTAAATCATCACCCGACTTAACCAACGTATTGAGTCCAACGACCGCAATCGAACCAAATAATAAAATCATAATACCGCCCATCACAGGCACCGGTATGGTTTGTAACCCAGCCCCCATTTTTGCAATAAATGCCAGAGCAATAGCAATAATAGCGGTCCACATCATTACTTTTGGATTAAAGTTTTTAGTTAGCATTACCGCGCCAGTCACCTCTGAGTACGTGGTGTTTGGCGGGCCTCCAAATAACGATGCTGCAGACGTTGCTAATCCATCACCAAACAAAGTACGGTGCAGACCTGGCTTTTTTAAAAAGTCTTTTTTAGTCACTTGGCTTATAGCCATCATATCGCCTATATGCTCAATAGCTGGCGCAATGGCCACAGGCACCATAAACAAAATAGCCTGCCATTTAAACTCTGGCAGTGTAAAGTTTGGAATAGCAAACCAATGTGCATTACTTACCGCATCAAACTGTACTACCCCCAACGCAAGCGATAAACCATAGCCCGATATTACGCCTGCCAATATAGGAATTAACTTAAATACTCCTTTACCCCACACGGCAAAAATAAGCGTTACCACAAGTGAAAACATGGAAATTAAAATAGCACTGTTGTAATCAATAAGCTGAACGCTGCCATCACCTGTTTTACCCATTGCCATATTAACTGCAACAGGCGCAAGCGCTAAACCTATCACCATAATAACGGGGCCAACAACAACCGGTGGTAAAATTTTATGAAGAGTCGCCACACCTTTAAATTTAACTAACAAACCTAACAACATATAAGCAACACCAGCGGCCATTAATCCGCCCATCGTAGCGGGTACGCCCCACATTTGTGCACCTGCAATAATGGGAGCTATAAACGCAAACGAAGAGGCTAAAAATATTGGTACCTGCCCTTTAGTCACTAATTGAAATAGTAATGTGCCAACACCTGCAGTAAATAGCGCCACACTAGGATCGAGTCCCGTTAATAACGGCACCAGTACCAATGCACCAAATGCAACAAATAGCATTTGTGCGCCGGTTAAAATTGTTTTAATTGAAAACGTTGCGTTACTTTTCACTACACACTCCTAAATTTAAACATTGCTTTTTGCAGTTATAAAGTAATAAACAAACACGAAAAAGGCCTTCCTCAGAAAGCCTCTTTAATGATTGCGTTGCCCATAACGCGAAACACAATTAACGCTAATTAATGACGACTACACCGTACCAAATATTTTATCACCCGCATCACCTAAACCAGGCACTATATATCCTTTCTCGTTTAAGTGGCTATCTACCGCTGCGGTAAATATTTCTACATCAGGGTGAGCTGCTAACGTTTTTTCTACCCCTTCAGGGGCTGCAACTAACACTATAACTTTGATTTCTTTACAGCCCGCTTTTTTTAACATGTCTATTGTGGCAATCATCGAGCCACCTGTTGCAAGCATCGGGTCAATAACCAAGCTAAGACGTTGTTCAATGTTACCAACCAACTTCTCAAAATAAGGAATTGGCTCAAGCGTTTCTTCGTTGCGTTGAAGGCCAACTACACTCACTTTAGCCGCAGGCAACAACTGCATAACACCATCCATCATACCTAAACCTGCACGTAAGATAGGCACCACTGTAATTTTTTTGCCTTTAATATGCTGTACGTTAAGTTTGTTACCGTCCCAACTAGTTATTTCATTGTCTTCAAGGGGAATATTTTTCGTTGCTTCGTACGTTAATAATGTGCCAACTTCTGAGCACAGCTCACGAAAGCTTTTAGTGCTAATGCCGAAAGCGCGCATTAAACCTAATTTATGTTGAACAAGTGGATGAGTAATAACGTGAATAGCCATGATGAAAACCTACTTAGACAATAATTAGCGATATTTTATATTAAAAATGATCATTTGACCTGTAGTTTTAAACCAATTCTCATACATTGTGCGCAAATATATGTGTTTGTTTGATATTTATGCACAACACAATTGTAAAAGTTCAGCTGTTGGTTTCAAACCAACTAACAACTTGGTCATGCATATAACTATTTATTTTGTAATGCTCTGGGCTCCAGCCGGCTAAAAAGCGATAAAAATCAGCCCAAGCAGCAGGCCACAACGCTTTCCATTCCTTTGTTACCGCTTGAGCAGGTATATTAGGCTGATACTGAGTTAGCGCATGTTCTAACTCATAAAAATAATAGGTAAGTTCGCTTGTTGCATGAGCATGTAATTCTTCACAGCTATAGCAGCTCGTCATAAAATACATAACATCGACTATACCAACGCCAGCGCCTGTGTACTGAAAGTCGTAACCACGTATCTCATTATTTGAATTAACGGCAAAATTGGCCACTTTAGCATCGCCATGTAGTAACGTTTTATACTTAGGGTGTTCTAGCTGATAAGCTATTTTTTTAGCTGCCACTTTTATATCTAACTGGTTATCAGGGTTTGATACAAGCGCGTTAAATTCATCTGGCCGGGTATTTAAATGCCAATAACACCCTTGCTCCCACAAATCATCATGTTGCTTATTTAAATTAAACGCATGAAAGTGAGCAAGCCACTTTAATATTGGCTTTATATGCAACGAGCTGGCTTGCGTAAACCCAAACTGAGTAAAATTTTTAAACACCAGCGCATACTCATCGCCACAATTAATAGCACTCACACATTCAATACTGTTTGCTGTCTTAGGTAAATGCTGGCTGTAATGCTTATAAAAATTATATTCAACATTATAAGACTGCTGCTTTCTTTTTAATGCAAATTTGCTTTGCTTGATTTTTGGATGGTTTATGTGGCTGGGTATTCTAATCGCCTTAATAACACAAGACACATTATCAAGCCTGCACTCAATAATACTGCCACACCCGCTCCAAAGCGAAGTAAGTGTTGCACCTATTTCAATATGTTTAAAGTGAGGCTGTAATAAAGGAAGGTAAAATGCCATAGCTGTAATAAGTAATTAATTTTTTGTAGTTTAGCATTAGACGGTATTATTAGTGAAAGTACTTAATTAAACCCAATGCTTTAACAAGCCCACAGCTTTTATTTTTAAATGGCACCCATTTTTAATTTTTTAGTTGTACTTCTCGCTGTCGCATATACATGGCATCTATAATCGAAAAAAGTGCCTTAACATCAATGGTGCTTCCTTGAGATTTAATGCCCCCATCTTTTCCTATTAAAGTAACGGTATTGTTTTTGAGTTGATATTGCTGCCTAACATTTAACATGAACGACTCGGATAACCGACCAGAATAGTTAGTTAAAGCCTCACTTTCTTTCAAAATAAACCAAACTATGTGTCGGTCATTAATCCCTTCTGAACTGTGTTTCATTAGGCTTAATACGTGCTCAGTATCTGTAGGTTTATTTAATATAATCAGGCGATTTTCCCATCGTAAACTGGATAAGTCATTCAATGGAATACTTTCACTAGCATTCGAAAACACGCTGAATACGAGTAATAGAAGGTATTTGAGATATTTCATAACATAGCCTAAAAATAGAGTTTATAAGTAAAATACGTTCTATTTGGCTTTGCGGTTTTGCTTATTTTACTTTTTAGCGTTTATTGCTGTAGAGTATTTGTATGGGTATCGTTGTTGTTTTTGTTTTAACCCGCTTAAAGTGCAAAATTTATAATAAGTGTCTTGTTAATCTTTCCCATAGTCACTTGTTAGCAGTTTATGCTACCAGCCTCTAAGCTGATATTTTTAATAAAAACAAACCTAACCCACCAAATAATGTTAGAAAAACCACCAACATAATTATTAACGTTTTAGATTCACCTAGAGATTGCATTAACCCCATTTCAGAAGGTAATACTTGCTCAGGTAAACTTGGATCTTTAATTTTATTATTTTGCTTTCTATCCATGATACAAACCCCATAAAAGACTAATATTACTAACACTTGGCTTAAGCGGCGAAAATGCTCTTTATTTTTGTTCGTTTTAAGCGTTTGTTATACACCTTCCACCAATTTCAAGACAGACTTAATTGCTTTAAAAGTGAATTCGGGATCTTGAATTGGCAAATTATGACCTACTTTGTCTGTGACAATATGAGTTGATATTGAGTTATTTGAAATAAGTTCTTGGTGTAGTGCTCTCCAAGCAATTTTTCCTTTCTCACTGTGTCCAATCCACCAATCCGATTCCCCTATTTGAGACGAGGTGACTATTACGGTTGGAACGTTATGAGTAGGTTGTGAAGGGAAAAGTACGTTATTAGTGTAGATATCCTGTAGAATTTGCCATTCAGATTGATTTTTTAATATCGAATTAAGTCTGGCATTGTCATTTTTGGCCTTTTCTGGGTCAATTGCTTCGAGCTCTTTTTGAAAAAGCTCATGACTAGGATCTAGTAAGACCAAACCGGAAACTCTATCCACAAAATTGTGAGCAAAGTTTCTTGCATGAAAACCACCAAATGAGTGACCAACAAATATTAAATTATCTTGTGCATTTAGCTGAAACAGAAGTTTTTCTAAGCGCACTAAAGAGCGTTCTAAACTGACTTTAGATGAAGCACTAGATGAGCCATTTCCAGCGCGTGAGTAAATGATTACTCTAGAATTTAGTCTATCAGCAAATGGTAAAAAAGAGTCCCAATAGTTGACGCCCATGCCAACACCCGACTCAAAAACAAAAGTGTACTTTCCCTTCCCAAAGTCCAAATATTCAATTGAAAGATCGTCCACCTGAATTTGTTTGGTTTGTCCAAGAGCAGAAAATGAAATTGAAAAAATCAGAGCTACAATATATCGAAACAACCGCTTAATTCTCCGTAGTGTATAACGCCCATTTAAGGGGCAAAATAGAGTTGGCTAAAATAGGTGAACGGAGTGAACAAAACAGCCAGCTTTATTTTGTCCCTCTTGAAATTCTTGTTAAGTGCCCGTTCTTATTCATACCAAGAACGAGTATCGACCTCTAAAGCATTCTCATTTACAGAGATGTCATCGGGATTCGTTATACAGGCGTCAACGGGGATATAAAATGGGAAGTCATTTGAGATTTCGCAGAAGTCATCACCTTTTCCGTACTCTTGGGTAATATAAATTGTTCCCTCAACCCCTATCGTGATTCCGTTCTCTTCCAAGTATTCGATTTCCATTTTCTCTGGAGAAACCTGTTCTACTATCACTCTGTGGGCCAGAATAGATAACTCATCGGGACACGAGTTAATTACAGCATCAAATACTTTATCTTGAATGCCATACTCTAAGCTTTGTGTAACCATGCTTTCCAATGAATCTAGCTCTTCAATGACTTCCTGAGAGCGTTGAATGATAAACTTCATATCAGTGTAAAACTTTTGAGGACAAGCTCTGAAGTGTTTAGCAGTGATATGGGTATATTTATTAAAAAAGTTAAACTCTTTCAAATAGTCTTTAATGCTCTGATTAAGATCTTCAATCGTAGGATCGTCCAGATAAGCATCAGACAAAAAACCTTGCGCGCAAAACTTGAGTTTCTGTCGTCTTGTAACATTAAATTTGTCACTTTCTTTTTCGTACCAACAAGCCTTTTCGACCTCTTTATCTGGTGCACGCCTGTTTAATACTTGAAGAACTAATTCTCTCATAGAAAAAGCAAAATTATGAAAACGCAATGGGTTTCCATGAGAGCAGTAATTTCTCAAACTACATAAGAACAACTCCCTTTCGAAATCGGTCTTTAACAGTTTCTCAAATTCAATTATGAAAGAGTGATTCAGTAACTTTTTTAACTTCATAGTTTAAATAAAACACCTTAGGGCATTTAACTTTTAAATAAGGGGCGCAGACAATCCGAACGAAGTGAGCAGCCCACGTGTGTGCGTCCCAACGAACGAAGTGAGTGACTTAATTTTTTTGTTATGTGCCATTTACTACAAAACGTGAATGTCATTTATGGTGGCACTAAACTCATTGTTATTGACTCGAAAAAACTCGAACTCCGGGGTGCAAAAAGCTATATCGGTATTCTCGATTTTAAATTTTGATTCGCTACCATAATAGTCAAAAACAGCATCTCTTATTTCCTTTTTACCCCAGCGAGTACCGTAATTGTTAGGGACGGTTACCAAATTAAGAGCTTGATCAAAATCATTCTGAGACAGGTGACAAAGCCATTTTTGACAGTATGCTTTTAACTCAGATTCAATATTTGGGTTTAACAGTTTGAGCATGACCGTCCTTAGGCACATAGACATAATGACTCCCACACGGTGTTAGCCTCCGCTTTCGTGGGTTAGCTTAATTCAAAGCCAGAGCCATAATTAGTTTGTCAATTAACTAAACAGCAGAGGCTAACATGAATAAACATAGCATACTTTTTATCGGTCTTGATACACATAAAGAATTCAATGAAGTTGCCTATATTGAAGAACATAGAGGTGCGCAACCTGTTCATCTTGGCCGAGTTTCGTCTTCCAAAATGGCCGTTCAAAAGCTTGTTCGCCAGTTCGAATCGAAATACCCTGGCGCAACACTTCATTTTGTTTATGAAGCTGGCCCATGTGGTTATTGGATTTACCGATTAATTACCAGCCTTGGCCATTGCTGTTATGTGGTTGCACCTTCTCTTATTCCTAAAAAACCTGGTGAGAAAATTAAAACCGATAAACGTGATGCCCTTAAGCTTGCTAAATTACTTAAGTCTGAAGATTTAACACCTATCTATGTTCCTGAGCCTGAAGATGAAGCTGTACGTGATTTATCTCGTGCACGCGAAGTAGCCATGAAGGATTTAAAAGATGCCAAATATCAATTAAAGGCGCTGCTGCTTCGCAATAATATTAATTACAAAGGCACTGCGAATTGGTCACAAAAACATTTACGTTGGCTCACTGAGCTTGTGTTGCCACACCCCGCTCAGCACATCGTCTTACAAGAATTTTTACACACAATTACCGAACGAATAAGCCGACTTGAGCGGCTAGATAATGAACTAACACACCACGTTCACCAGTGGCGTTATTATCCTGTAGTAAAAGCAATACAAGCTATGCGTGGTGTCCGTTTGTTGGTCGCCACTGGCGTTGTTGCTGAGCTTGGCGATTTATCGCGTTTCGACCATCCCCGCAAATTAATGAGTTATCTCGGTCTTGTACCCAGTGAACACTCGAGTGGTGGCAAACGCCATATTGGCGCCATCACAAAATGCGGGAACGGCCGAGCAAGGCGCCTTCTTGTGGAAGGTGCACATACTTATCGCTATGCAGCAAATATATCCACAGATATGCAAAAACGACAAGAAGGTTTACCAAAGGACATTATTGATATTGCGTGGAAAGCACAGATTAGGCTCTGCAAACGCTATAAAAAAATGATAGCCAAAGGGAAACACTACAATCTGGTTGTTACCGCCATTGCCCGAGAAATGATTGCGTACATATGGGCTATTGCAAGAGAAGTGGTGCTTACGCCAGTGAATAAAAAACTTAGATTGGCAAGAGTACCCGCATGATAAAAGAATTAGAGTTAATGCATGGGATCAAGCATCGGGTGTGGCACAACCACCGACGGCGTTAGGATGGCAATGCAGCTAACGCTGCATTGAACCACGAACATAGACTGAAGACAGGTGCCACGACGAAATAAGTAAGGTCTGCTCTGTTACTAGAAATAGTAATAACCAACGAATATCAGCAAGATAACCGACGACATTACTTGCTTCATCCTATGTATTAACTCGCTCTAATTCGAGCTAAAATAATTATGGCTTAAAAAGTTAGGCAAGGATCAGTGCGTTTAACTTGACAATGGGAGTCATACCAACGCCTCATTCAGAGGCAATAAAGTAGTTGGTTAAAATAAGCGAGGCACGAGCAAAAGCCAACTTTTTTTTTGTCCTGCTGAAATGACTTATAGTTCGACCAAGCCACTTAATTTAAAAGTAACTGACTATTATATTAAGTGGAATATGCTTCTGTTGGTTACGAATATTGAATGACGAACATCCAATGTTTTTAACAAGACGTTCGAGCCAACAGAGCACCTCGATTTCAAAACGCATACTCAGGGATTGCCGACCAAGACTATCTATAAGACCTGCGAGAAACGAGATTTAAGCACATTCCGTCCTTAACTTTAACCGTAGGCGCTATAAAATGAAAGCATATAACGTTGATAATTTTGCTGCACTCATTGGCATTGATTGGGCCGATAAAAAACATGATATTTGTGAGCATCCAACAAGCACTAATAAATATCATTACACCGTTGTTAAACACAGACCTGAAGCGTTGCATGAATGGGCTATGGATATTAAACAGCGTTATCCAGACCAGAAAATAGCGATTGTTTGCGAACTTAAAAAAGGCCCGCTTATTTATGCATTAGCTAAATACGACCACCTTACTTTATTCACCGTTAATCCTTGTGCTGTTGCTAAATATCGCCAGGCTTTTACGCCCAGTGGCGCAAAAGATGACCCATCAGATGCCTTTCTGCAAGTTGAAATTCTTAAGTTACACATGGATAAGCTCTCTGTCATTGAGCCCGAGTCAGCAGCTATGCGAACGCTGTCTCAGCTTGTTGAATATCGCCGAAGTTTAGTGCAAGACAGTGTCGATTTATCCAATAAAATAACGGCGACATTAAAGAATTATTACCCGCAGGCACTTGAATGGTTTAAAGAAAAGGACACGTATATATTCTGCGACTTCATTCAGAAATGGCCATCACTCACTGCGGTTAAAAAAGCAAGAAAACAGACCTTACTCGACTTTTTTGAGAGTCATAATTCACACTATTGCACGGTTAATAATGCACGACTAGACAGTATTAAAAATGCGATGCCATTAACTCTGGACGAAGGAGTAATTGTACCTAATCAAATGCTCGTTGAAGTGCTTATCACGCAATTTAAAGTGTTATTAAAGGGCATTGAAAAGCTCGATAAAGCAATAAAATCGGCTTATAAAGCCCAGCAGGATAAAAAGATATTTGATAGCTTACCCGGCGCAGGTCCACAACTCGCCCCACGTTTACTTGTTGCTTTTGGGAGTAATCGTGCGCGTTACAATGATGCTGCAGAACTTCAAAAGTACGCTGGTATAGCGCCTGTTATTGAGCGCAGTGGTCAAAAAATGTGGACGCATTGGCGTTATAGTTGCCCCACTTTTTTAAGGCAAACATTTGTAGAATGGGCAGGCTTTTCTATTCGTTATTCATTTTGGGCTAAAGCGTATTATGAGCAACAAAAAGCCAAGGGTAAGCCGCATAACAGCATTATTAGATCACTGGCATTTAAATGGATAAGGATTGTATTTAGGTGTTGGAAAACGAATACACCCTACGATGAATCGACGTATTTAGCAGCATTGAAACGCAGAGGCTCACCACTTTTAAAATTTGCAATTAATAGCTAAATTTTACTAGTCGTCCACCTCAGGGCGTGTTGTTAGGCTTCAACTTCTACAGCCTCATTTTTTGTTCTTAATTTCCTTAAGTATGCCCCCCAAAAAGCTCCAGATAATAGAAACAAGGTGGTTTGAAAGATTGATTGAACTTGAAAATAATTAACACTTGGATCTATTTCGATATTCTGGGCCTTTACATTCTCAACAGCTACTTTAGCTGCGTTAATATCTCCAGAAATACCGGCATAAACTGAAACAAGTGAAATAAGTAATGCCGTAGATATTATTGAAATAGCACCCCATGCAAGAAACACATAGTTACTATCTATTAAGTCTTGATTATCCTTAACATAACAAATCAGAATACCTAACATTATTGCGGAAATTAACAGGTCAAATATATCCCAATAGCCTGAAGTTACTAGAAAAGAAACAATTACTGTAGATGAACCTAAAACTAGTAGATGCTTGTTGTGTTTATCGATTTCAGACACGATACCTCCTTGATGCCTAACGCCCTAATAACAGGCAAAAATTGTTTGCTAAAATGTTGAGGAACGAAAACAGCAAACTGTTTTTTGTGATCTTCACCCGATAAAGTGGACACCGTCCACGTTTCAATTAACTGCCGATTCAAACTCGGCAGGTGATTTATATCCTAAACTCGAATGCAATCGCTGTCTATTGTAAAAGTAATTTAGGTAAACCTTTAATTTTGATAATAGTTTACCGCTACTCTCAAATTTATTTCCTCGAATTAAGTCTGCTTTAAGCGAATGAAAGAACGACTCGACTTCTGCGTTGTCAGTACAACACCCAGGCCTATTCATACTGGCTTTGATGTTTTTGCTAGCCAAATACTTTTGTACAACGTGAGCACGGTATTCTGCACCTCGGTCAGTGTGAAATAATACACTTTCTGTTGGCTGTCGTTTTTTTATCGCAAGCCTTAGCGCCTTTAACGTAAGCTCCGTTGTTTTGTTTTTACCAAACGCCCAGCCGATTACTCGACGTGAATATAAGTCGATAACCACTGCAAGGTAATGCCAACGAGCCCCGACTTTTAAATACGTAATATCGCCAGACCACTGTTGGTTGATTGCTGTGGCCTTTTCACTATCTTTGCGTTTATTTTCTATCTCTTTATAAAAGAACTTAACCTTCGCCGGTTTACTGTAAGTCTTAAGCGCCCTAGCTCTTAAACCGTTTTCTCGCATTAAGCGGGCAACACGTTTTTGGCTTGTGTTTACACCTTCTTTTTTTAGCGCATGAAATACGCGTGGGCTACCATAGGTTTGATGATTGACATTGAAGACGTGTTTTATCTTCAGCAACAAATTAGCATCTGACAGCGCTCTAGCTGACACTGTACGCTCACGCCAAGCATAGAACCCACTACGCGACACATTAAGCCAAGAACACAAGTATTTGACGCCTAAGGCTTGTCCGAACTTTTGGATGAATCCAAATCGTTCTGATGTACTTCCGCCAGATACCGTTGCCACTTTTTTAGCAGGTCATTCTCCTGCTTGAGACGCTCATTTTCTTTCTTAAGCTTTTGAATGTTATCCAGCTCTTTTTTTGTTGGGAGTTTACTCATTGTTTTGTTGTTGCTTTGATGGCGCGGCGTGTTTTTAAACTTACCTTCTCGATACTCTTTTCGCCAACGACTAAGCATTAACGGATGAATATCCAGCGCCTCGGCAACGTCCTTTGACATGACATCGTCTCGTAAGCTTAGTTCGACTGCTTTGATTTTGAAATTAACGGGGTAAAACCAAGTCTTTCTAGGTTGGGTATATCTAGGCATGTTAGCCTCCTCAAAGTGATGAGGAGGTGTCCACTAAAACGGGTGAGGAGCATTGTCCTTGTTTATTAGCTTGTTAGGTAACAAATTACACCTTACCTAGCTTTGTGGCAAATTCTAAAGTACTTCTATCATTTGCCCACGTATTAAGTTTTACAAAAGACTCTTCAAGTAACTCATATAAATCCGTTTTGAAGTCATCAATTTTCAAAGCCTTTATGGGAGTTTCGTGCTTCCAGAAACGTTCATTAGCTTTATCTTCAGATGCACACAACCATAAATTAAAATATCCACCAGTTTCAGATGAAAGGTAAAGCTGAATTAAGCATCTAACGTTAGTGCCCCAAACAATTGAGCGCTCAGGACAATCTTTCTGATTTTTTGTAATTATTAAACTGTGTTTATTAGCAAATTTTTCGAAGATAGGATCTAGTTCTAAAAGAGGTTTTTCTAATTGATTGAAATCCATAATATAAATTAAACGCTATACGTTCCTTGTTACCTAACATTTTAGTATTTATGCGACACGCTGTTTGTGTTGCATAATCGCTTGTTGGACTGAGCCGCTACCTGCTCGGTGTGTCAGAGTTGGTGTTGTTTATGCTATGGGAATTTGCTTTTTGGAGGCTCTCACTTTCCTAGCTGATTTAATCAGCTAGGAAAGTGTTATGTAAGCTTTCCCTGCATTGCTCAGCGCTTATTATGTATTCATTACACCTAAATTTGCCTTAATAAGCAATTATATTTTTTACACGTACAGAGGCCGCTAGCCTGAGCAGTTAAGCAGGTTAACTAATTGATTTTAAGCAGCTACCTAGCTGCTAACTCGTTCGCTCTACTTTGGTCGTTGTTTCATATAACTTGAATACGCCAATTAATCGCATGATACCTACCTTACAATGCTGGCAAGGCCAATGCGGTATCAGTGTTACGTTTTCTGTCTTTAGCTTCTCCACTTTACCTATGTGTGATTCTTGTGACCTTATTAATGCTAACTTTCGCTTGCGACATGCATTAGCTAAAAAACCATAGTGACGAATGCGCATAAACCCTTTGGGCAATACATGTTGTAAGTAACGCCGTAAAAATTCATCACAGCTCAGTGTCATTACTTTATCGCGGTTGTTATCTGCATAATCGCGGTATTTAAAGCTCACTGACTGCTCATTCGCTGACACTAATCGCGATTCTGACATCACGCCTTTTCGTGTATAACGAGCAAGGTAACTAACTAGCTTTTCACTGTACGTTAAACAGGCTTTGCTATACACGCACCATTTGGTTGGCGTGTTTATCTTCGCGAATGAACCATCGCCTTCATTGAGCGCCGCCAGCATTTTACCTCTAAAGACTGTTGATAACGCTTTTACGGGGTATAAATAGCCTTTTTCTATTTCATGCCAGTGCGTTTTTTCAAGTGCACCTGCGGGTATCAAACAATGCAAGTGGATATGCTGACTTAAGTTTTGCCCCCATGTATGCAGTACGCTTGTCATGCCTAACTGACCATGCCTCTTTCGTTTCGCAAATTTACACAGCGTTTGCCATGCGGCTTTAAATAAACACTGGTACAACGCGTTTGGGTTATAGTGCGCAATGATATTCAACTCATGGGGGAGCGTAAAAACAAGGTGGAAATACCGACACGGTAATAAATCCTCTTGCTGCCTTTGCACCCACTTAGCCGTAGCCATGCCTTGGCAACGTGGACAATGACGGTCTCGACAGCTACATCCAATCTTTTGTGACTCACCACAGTTATCACATTGCCATGCTTGGTAACCGAGCTGACCTGTTCTGCATGATTGAAGATGCTGACAGACACGCAGTTGTTGATAGCTCATCGTATGATGCTGGCGATAATTCTCAAGATTCGAGTTTAAAATATCAGCGAGGTGTAAAGCGCTCATTGTTTACCCCAGCTCGCAAGCAAATCAATGCCGCCATGACCTAACTCTGGTAACCAATGTAAGTAACTTTGTGTGGTTTTAATATCACTGTGACCAAGCTGATGTTGCAGTTGATGAAGTGGCATACCTGATTCAAGTTGGTGTGTTGCATAAGCATGGCGTAAAGCATGTGGATTACAGTGCTTTAAGCCACACGCTTGTGCATGTTTTCTCAATGGCTTTCTGAAACTTGAGGGTGACATGGGTTTATCCATTAACCATCGTGAATAAAACATCCAGCCTGTTGGGTGGTACATTTTCCAGTAACTGCGTAATTGGTTTAGTACGCTATCTGAAACTACAACATAACGCGATTTATCTCCTTTACCTTGTTCAATTAAAATGGTTTTACGCTGGCCATCGATGTCTTGCACTTTGATACGTAACAATTCGCCAATACGTAAGCCACACCCATAGCACACCATAATCAATGTTTTTAAGCGCATATCGGTGCAACTCTCTATAAGCCGTCGCATGTCATCGCGCGATAAATACGTGGGTGCACGCAGTTTTACTTTTGGCAGTGTAATATCTAAGTTCAATGGCCGGTGTAAAATATTCTTAAACAAGAACCAAATACTGTTTATCTGTATTTTTTGACTCGATCTGGAAAGTTCACGAATCGCAGGATCGTTAAAAAAGGCGTTAATCTCGTCATCAGTAATCGAATCGAGTGGTTTATTAAAATAATGACTGAGTTTTAGTAAATGTTCACAGTAGCTTTTACAGGTACTTTGCGAATAACCACGATAGGCTATTTCAGTTTTGACTTGTTCAATGAGTGTATTCATGACTTACCTCCAAGTTATGGGATAACCCCAAGGTAAGTGTGGCTCAAATGGTCAGAATAGGATCTCCGCGTAGCGGCTTAGTTCAACATGTTTATAGCGAGCTAATCGCGCGTATTTCTACCACAGCGTAGCTCGTTTTCTTATTGGTTTATTATTAACAAACTTGCCAACTAATTGCCAGTGTTATTAAAATTCACCCGCGCGCGTTTTCTTCTTAGTATAAAACGAGCGAATGGGTCGTTTTCTTGACTATGCGAGCGACGAAGCCATGGCTGTGCATATATACAGCGCTAATTTGACGAATTGAAAATAAAAACTTGCTCTGCGTATTTAAATTACATTGCGGACTATATGCTCACTCGACAGTATTCATTAATAACTATTGATGCTTATTTGAGTTGGGTCCAAACTTTATTCACTTTCACAACAAACGCCACCCAAGCTCAATGGGAAATTCAGAAGTCGAAGCGTTTTTAGACCATATTCTATTAAAACGTAACATGTCAGCTAAAACACAAGCTGCTAATGGAGTTGTTAGCCTTTTTCAAGATTATGAGCGTCTCTTTCTAATCCTCTAGCGTTACATATTCGCTTTAAGACCAATATCGCTATCTATTGCTACTTTAAAAACACATAAAAAAGCCCCGTTTGGTTTTAATCAAACGGGGCTCCACACTAATTATTGACTCAAGAATAAAAGCGCCGATTTTGCTGGCGCTTTGCATCATTGAATTAGCTTTGTAGCTTACTGGTTAACCACACTTTTAAGTGGGTTAACTGGTTGTGCGTTGTCATCTAATATGTTCATATCAAAATCGAACTCATCAACACGAATCGCTTTTTCACGTTTCTTGTTGTAATCAATTAACTGAGCAAACTCAGCATCTGTAATTACGTTTGCAGCAAGTGCGTTTTCAAGCGTAATGCTAAAACGAGCACCTGGCTTGATGGTTCTTGCACGTAATGCTTTTTTAACTTTCGCAAGTTCAGCTAGTGATGCAATTTTAGCTTTATAAGCTTGCTCGTTAATATGATGACCGTCGCCTTCAATAGGCTTAACTAAATGCGTTATTTGCGCTTTAAAGGCTGTATCAAGCTGTGCTTGTTCAGCTAATTCGCGGATTAAATCATCGCTGATTTTTGGCATTTTAGTTGAGTAGTTCATTGTAACGAAACGAATAAACTTACTAGTACCACTTGCAGGGAAGTTATCTAAGAACTTGTGCAATGCTTCTTCTGCGCTTTGTAGTGCAAAACGAGTTGCATAATGGAAGTAAGGTGCTGCTTGCTCGCGCTCGCTGCTCGCCACTTTTTGCTCGTAGTATTTAATTGATGCCATAGCTGCATATAAGAAGCTCATTACATCGCCTAAACGTGCTGATAGCATTTCTGCTTGCTTTAATTTACCGCCAAGTACTAACAACGAGAAGTCAGCGTATACTGCAAGTTTTGCAGATAATTTGTGAACTGCTTTTTCGTAGTCACGTACTTCTGGTAATGCTGAGCTTGCGCCAGCTGTAAATGGTAATACACCTAAACGGAATGCACGTAAGCTGTTTGCTGTACTGTAACCAATTGTTTTACGTAAAATACCGTTAAATTCTGCATCAGCGCCTTTGTCGTCGCTGTGGATTGATTCAACCATAGATTGTAAGTATGGGTGACAACGCATAACACCTTGACCAAATATCATCAGGTTACGAGTAAGGATGTTTGCGCCTTCTACAGTAATTGCAATAGGTTGTGCAACGTAGCCACTTGCTAGTGTATTTTGTGGACCGTTTTGAATCGCTTTACCGGCTTGAATATCCATCGCCGAGTCTAATACGTCGCGACCAAGTTCAGTCATGTGGTATTTAGCAATTGCCGTTACTACCGATGGTTTTAAGCCCATGCCTAAACCTTCAGTTGTAAGTACACGCATTGCTTCTTGAAGGTATGTTTTACCCGCAATGTCAGCAAGCTTTTCTTGAATACCTTCAAACTGACCGATTGATAGGCCAAACTGCTCTCGTACTGCTGCGTATTCAGATGCAGATTTAAGTGCAACTTGCGCTGTACTTACACCTAGCGCGGGTAGTGAAATACCACGGCCAGCACCTAAACAGCTAACCAGCATTTGCCAACCACGGCCGATGTTTTTCTGACCACCAATAACAAAATCCATTGGTACAAATACTTTGTTACCACGTGTAGTACCGTTGTAAAAACGGATACCCATTGGATCGTGGCGATTACCAAGTTCTACACCTGGGTGCTCTTTTGGAATTAAGGCACACGTGATACCTAGGTTTTCTTTACCGCCTAATAAACCGTCTGGGTCAACTACTTTAAATGCTAAACCAAGAACCGTTGCGATTGGTGCAAGTGTGATATAACGCTTGTCCCATGTAATTTCTAGGCCAAGAACTTCTTCGCCGTTGTGCATGCCTTTGGTTACTTTACCAACGTCTGGAATGCCGCCGGCATCAGAACCCGCTTCAGGGCTCGTTAGGGCAAAACATGGGATGTCTGTGCCGTTTGCTAAGCGTGGTAAGTAATGCGCTTGTTGCTCTTGCGTACCGAAGTGAAGAAGTAATTCACCCGGACCTAATGAGTTAGGTACCATTACCGTTACTGCTACTGCAGAACTTTTAGTCGCAATTGTGCCAACAATTGTTGAGTTTGCGTAAGGGCTAAACTCTAATCCACCAAATGACTTAGGAATGATAAGCGAGAAGAAACGTTCTTTTTTCAAAAACTCTAAAATGTCATTCGGTAAGTGAATGCCATTTTGAATTACTGAATCGTCAATCATGCCTAGTAGCTCTTGTACAGGGCCGTCAAGGAATGCTTGTTCGTCAGCTGTTAGTGTAGCTGCTGGTACATCGCGTAATGCACTGAAATCAGGCTTACCTTGATAGATAGAACCTTCAAGCCAAACATCACCCGCGTCTAGCGCTTCTTGCTCAGTGATAGAAATACTTGGTAAAACTTTTTTTAACTTTTTACGTAAACTCATGATTGAACTCATCCGACCAGATAAATAATACCTACATTACGTCATAAAAATCGCTTTAGATCAATTACTCTATTCAATTAATTAACAGTTTTTTCAATTTATTTTCTTTACTCGAACGTAAACTGTTGAAACACAAAGGCTTACACCTGTACGCTGAAAATGATAAATTTTTTAAGATTGATTGATAAAACGCCGTGCAAAGGCACCAAAAAGCAAATAATCTGCAAAGCGGGTAATGAATTAGGGTGTTTTTTTAAATACAGACTGTTTTAATTTTTAAATTTAAGCCTGATTTATTGTATTGAACAGGGTAAGTTGACACGTTAAATACGTGATTTATGGCCACTCAAGTTGTTTAAAATGCTTTTGCTTATTAGTGTAAATGTATAAAAAATAATAAGTGAATGACACCTAAAAAAGGCATAAAAAAGCGCAGCTTAAACAGGCTGCGTTTTGTATTAATCAGAGTTTTTTAACAGCCTATTTTTACGACATGCTTGCCTGTAAAACCACCCGCTAGCTGCGTGTTTAAGGCATTAGATACCGCGTTTGCGTTAAACTCAACAGGCGTTAAGGTCGGTGCTTTAATATCACCATTGGTGGCGCCTTCGAGTAATAAATTACCCATAAAGCTCAAGCGTTGCTGCGCACATAAACTATTAGCGAGCCATGCACCACCAAGCGACACAACACTTATATTTGGCGCGCGCCGGTACATTAGATCTTGTTCAAAACAAGGTAATGGATTTAAACACGCTATTTTTCCGCAAAAACGCATGAGTTCGATATTACGCGCTGTCGACTCACCACCCACGGTATCGATTACTGCATCGAACCCTTGCGGCCCTAGCTCTCTACGAATTTTTTCACACAACTTTTTATCGTTGTAGTCAAACACAACATCCGCACCAAGCTGTTTAACGAGTTTATGGTTTTTCTTAGAGGCTGTTGCAAATACATCAGCGCCACGCTGTTTAGCGTACTGAATAGCAAACTGCCCCACAGCACCTGCTCCACCTTCAATAAAAACAGTTTGACCTTCGGTGATACTAATTTTATCTAAGCTAATTAGTGCTGCCATTCCGGCGCAAGGCAGCACAGCAGCAACCGCTGGGTTTAACTCTTGCGGTACAATAGACACTGCAAAATTAGGCACTTTTGTGTATTCACTCAGTACCCCTTGCCCACCTACGTTGGCGTGCCACATGACTCGCTCGCCAACATTAGGAAAAATCCCTTTACTTGCTTTTACTACAACACCTACCGCATCAAGCCCCAAAATATGAGGGTACTGCCACTGACAAAAACCTGATTTTGCAAAATGCCCATCAACGGGGTTTAAACCAACATATTCTACTTTTATCAGTAGCTCGTTATCTGAACACTCAGGAACAGGTAACTCAATGTCAGCTAAATTTATTTGATCATTCGGTTTTTCCAATACAATGGCACGCATTGTATGCGGTATAGTATTTTGCGTTAAAATATCAGTATCAGACATCGTTAAACTCTACTTATTTGTGTTACTTAGTGCATAGCTCCATTGCCCATTAAATGATTGGTACGCATTGACCTTAGCAAGTAACGATAAAATGGTTGTTTCAACTGCATTTTCTTGTGCTATTAAAACATCCTGCCGCGCATCTAACAACTCTAGATAAGGGATTTGGCCTTCTTCATACATGGCTTCTGCTTGTAAAAAGGCTTTATTAGCAAAGTCATAGCGTTCATCTGCAAAACGTTTTTGCTGTGCCTGATTAACTAACCCCTGCAACGAAAGCTCACTTTCACTAAGTGCTTTAAGCACCACGTTTTGATAATCGCTGTAAGCGGCTTCACTTAAAAACTGTTGTGCGTCTCGTTGTGCTAAAAGAGCAGGATAGCTTAAGATTGACCATTGCAACTTAGGCGCAATTTGCCATTGCTGCTGTGTATCGCTAAAGCCATTACTACCTAGACTTAACACACCTGCAAAGCCACTTAGGCTTACATCAGGTAGTAAAGCTTTACTGGCTGCCACACTTAAACTATTGGCTTGGCTAAAGTCATAAATTGCACGGCTAATATCTGGCCTCAGTGCAATAGCAGCATTTGGCTTACTAAGTGTTACGTCAAATTTATTGCGTAACACACTCAGTTCATTTGTTAATTCAATATTTTGAGTTAAACGCCCTGTAAGAACAGCAAGCGTTGATAAATCACTGTACTTTGCAAACTCAATGGCAGGAATTAACGCTTGTTGCTGGCGTAATTGCGCTAGGGTGCGGTTTAAATCAAGCTCACTTGCAACACCTTCATCAACTCGCGCTTGTAACACATCAATACTTTGCTCAAGCGCTTGTATTTGTAAGCTAATAATGCGCTGTTTTTCAGCATTGCCTTGATAGCTAACAAACCCTTTAACAACCGCTGAAACAACTTCAATTTGGAGTAAACGAACTTGCTCTGCTTGGCTCATAGCCGATGCATTTGCGGCATCAACTAAAGCAGTCACTCGGCCAAATAAATCAAGCTGCCAATTAAGTGCAAAATTAGCACTTGATTGGCGTGAGTTTGTATCTCCTAAGCCGCTTCTTTGAGCGCCTACCTCAACACCACCTTGCGGTAAATATTGTGCTTTTTGCTCGCCCAGCCTAGCTAATGCACTTTTTAGTACAAGCTGACTTGTTTTTAGGTCGTAGTTTTTAGCGAGTGCATCTGATACTAATTGGTTTAGCTGCTCAGACTTAAGCGCGTGCCACCAGCTAGTTTCATCTGCACCACTTAGTTGGTCTGCAACTGCAGCACTGGCAACAAATTCGTTAATTGTTTTTTGCTCGTCAAGCACGTCAACCTTACTTGCACAACCAGATATGAGCGTGACCATTAATACAGAAGCTACGGTTAACTGTGTTTTAAACCGCTTTGCTATTTTATTAGTCATTTGATAACTCCTGTGTGTTACCTTTTTTCTTTACAACAAGCATGTAAAACACCGGGGTAAACAATAAACCAAACACGGTTACACCAATCATCCCAGAGAACACGGCATTACCCATTGCATGGCGCATTTCAGCCCCTGCACCCGTTGCAAGTACAAGTGGTATAACACCCGCTGTAAAGGCGATTGATGTCATAAGTATTGGGCGTAAACGCATACGACATGCCGCTAATATTGCATCAATATGCGATAAGCCTGTATCGTTTTTATCTTTTGCAAATTCAACCATTAATATCGCATTTTTAGAGGCCAAGGCCACCAGCACAATAAGCGCTATTTGCGTAAATATATTGTTGTCTGAACCCACAAACCAAACACCAAGTAATGCTGAAAATATCGTCATTGGAACAATTAAAATAATTGCCAGTGGTAAGCGTAAGCTTTCATATTGTGCAGCCAATACCATAAACACCAGTAACACAACTAATGGGAACACATACACCATAGTGTTGCCTGCTAATACTTGTTGGTACGTTACTTCAGTCCATTCGTACTCAATACCACTGGGTAAGTTGTCGGCCAAAATAGCCTCAATTGCTAGTTGAGCTTGGTCAGAACTAAAACCAGGTGCAGGGCTGCCGTTAAGCTCTGCGCTTGGGTAACCGTTATAGTGCATTACACGATCTGGACCAATTGTTGGCGTAACCGTTAGGATTGAGCCTAATGGCACCATGTTACCTTCACGGTTTCTTACTTTGAGGTTAAGAATTTGATCAGGGTCTAGGCGATAATCAGCATCAGCTTGCGCATTTACTTGGTACGTTCTGCCAAACATATTAAAGTCGTTTACATACACAGAACCCAAGTATATTTGTAAAGCATTAAACACTTCGTCAAGCGGAATGCCTTGAATTAACGCTTGTTCACGGTCAATATCAATATCCATTTGTGGAACTTGAATTCTAAAGCTTGAGTAAAGCCCCATTAATGCTGGATCTTGTTGCGCTTTACCAATCACTGTTTGTAGGCTATTAAATAACGCTTCAAAACCTTTGTTTGCTCTGTCTTCAATTTGAAGTTTAAAGCCACCTGTAGTACCTAAACCTTGAATTGGCGGCGGCGGAAATACTGCCACAAACGCTTCGTCAATTGCTGCAAACCGTTGATTTAACTGCGCGGCTATAGCCATGGCCGATTTACTCGGATCGGTTCTATCTTCAAATGCATCTAACGGAGTAAACACAATCCCGCTGTTAGGGCTGTTAGTAAAGCCATTTACTGATAAACCTGGAAACGCAACCGTATTAGCAACACCTGGTACTTCAAGTGCAATTTGCTGCATTTGTCTAAGAACATCTTCAGTACGGTCAAGGCTTGCTGCATCAGGTAGTTGTGCAATGGCAACTAAGTACTGTTTGTCTTGTTGTGGAATAAACCCACCAGGTACTGCATCAAACAGCTTAATGGTTCCACCAACTAGGGCAACATAACCGATCATTACAATAAAGCTCATACGAATTAGTTTTTTAACTAATTTTTCGTAGCCTTTGGCGCCTCGGTCAAATACACGGTTAAAAGGTTTAAATAACCAGCGGCCAAATAATTTATTTAACAAACGTGTGAATGCATCTGGCTTAGTATCGTGAGACTTTAACAACAGTGCCGCTAAGGCTGGCGACAGCGTTAACGAGTTAATTGCTGAAATCACCGTTGAAATAGTAATTGTTAAGGCAAATTGCTTATAAAATTGCCCTGACAGTCCGGTAATAAATGCCGTAGGAATAAACACAGCACACAATACGAGTGCAATGGCAATAATTGGCCCTGTTACTTCGCTCATAGCAACACGTGTTGCCTCAAGCGGCGATAACCCTTGTTCAATGTTACGCTCAACATTTTCAACTACAACTATGGCGTCATCCACCACAATACCAATGGCAAGTACTAAACCAAACAGCGACAAGGTGTTAATAGATACGCCTAACCACTGCATTACCGCAAATGTACCAATGAGTGAAATAGGCACCGCAATAAGTGGAATAATAGATGCACGCCATGTTTGTAAAAACACAATGACAACAATCACTACTAGTACAATAGCTTCAAGCAACGTGGCAATTACAGCATCAATAGAGCCACGAACAAATACAGTCGGGTCATAAACTATGTCGTATTCTACACCTTCAGGGAAGTCTTTTGATAAACGCGCCATGGTTTCGCGTACTTGGTCCGAAAGCTCAATTGCATTAGACCCTGGGCGTTGAAATATAGGCATTGCAAGTGCAGGTTGTGAGTCAAGCTCAGCACGCAAAGAATAGCTGTCTTGGCCAAGCTCTACGCGGGCAATATCAGTAAGGCGTGTTATTTGGCCTTCATCACCCACTTTAATAATTACTTGTTCAAACTCTTCAATACTGTTTAAACGCCCTTTTACATTTAACAGAACTTGAAATTGACTGTCGTTAGAAACCGGCTGTGCACCCAAGCTACCTGCTGCTACTTGTTGGTTTTGTGAACGAAGTGCTGTTATTACATCTGTTGCGGTTAGCTCGCGTGCTGCTAGCGCATCTGGGTTTAACCATACACGCATGGCATATTTACCTGCGCCAAATAAACGCAAGTCACCCACACCCGGTAAACGTGCTATTTCGTCTTTAATATATAGGTCGGCATAGTTAGACAAATAAGCGGTATCGTGCGATTTTTCTGGTGAGTACAAGTGCACCACCATGGTTAAATCGGGTGATGATTTTTCAGCCACCACACCTAAACGTTGCACCTCTTCAGGTAAACGTGGCAAGGCGCTGTTTACACGGTTTTGTACTTGTACTTGGGCGCGGTCTAAATCAGTACCTAGTGCAAATGTAACCGTCAGCGTCATACGACCATCACTGGTTGCTTGAGAAAACATATACAGCATGTTTTCTGTACCATTAATTTCTTGCTCTAACGGCGTTGCTACCGTTTGCGCTATTACCGTTGGGTTAGCTCCTGGGTAGCTTGCTGTTACAACCACGGTAGGAGGCACGACTTCTGGGTATTCACTTACTGGCAGTTGGAATAACGAAATACCACCGGCAATTAATATAACCAAAGACAGCATGGCCGCAAAAATGGGTCGCTGTATAAAAAAGTGTGAAAATTTCATCTAAAAAACCTTATTGCTTTGCGACTAAGCTTGAATCGTCATTGTTCATGGTGAACGCAACATCACTGCTATCAATGGTTACTTTGTTCGGTGCCACAGGCATACCTGGTCCAACACGAGCAGGGCCATTTACGGCTATTACATCGCCCTCTGAAAGACCTGAGGTGATGGCACGAAGAGAGCCATAACGCTCACCCACTGTAACTAATTTGTACTGCAGCACATTGTTTTCACCCACAGTCAAAACAAAGCGGTTTTTTAAATCAGTTCCTATTGCTCTGTCTGGCACAATTATTTGCTCTGTCACTGAATTAGCAGCAAGCTTAATACGCGCAAACGACCCTGCACGTAATTGGCTGTTATCCTGATCAAATACAGCACGCACACGCAGCGTACCTGTTGATGAGTTAATTTGATTATCAATAAAGTTTATGTACCCTTTGTAAGCAAAATCGCGTTCGCCTACTTTTTGCATTACAACGGCTTGGCGACTTTTTGAGGTCACGTTACTAAAATCGCTATTCCAAGTGCGTTCGTCCACATCAAAATAGGCGTACATTTTTTCATTAGAAACAATGCTTGTAAGAACGCTTTGCCCTGCAATGATGTTGTTACCTTTCGTGATATTGGCACGCGAGATCACACCGTCGATAGGTGACACAATGGCTGTAAATTCTAAATCAAGTTCAGCTGATGTTAGCTGTGCTTGTAATGCAGCAAGTTGTGCTTCGCGTTGGCGTAATACAGAAGTACGTGATTCTGCTTGCTCAGTTGAAATTGCTTTACGTTCAGTTAAACGTTCAGCGCGTTTAGCTTCGCTTTTTGCTTGCTCGAGCGCAGCTTGTGCACTGTTAACTTGGGCTTTTAAACTAGCAACAACCGCCGCAAACGGACGGTCATCAAGCTTAAATAATACATCGCCTTTTTTAACAAGGTCGCCTTCATTAAACGTAATTTGTTCTATAACACCAGATACTCGTGGCATAAGTGCAACTTCTTGCGGAGACTCTAAGCGAGTTGTGTAGGTGTGCCAGCTTTGTACTGGTTTAACAAGTACGTTAGCAACATCTATGGGTTGAATCAATTGTGCTTGAGCCGAAGGCGGTGTACTTTCATCAGCACAACCAGCAAGTGTTAAAAATGCGCCTGCAAATGCAGCAGCGATAAGGTGTTTTTTCATGAAGACGCTCCTTTAATTGATTAAGAACGCATACTACGGGTTATACCTGCGGACAAAAACCATAGATTTTTAAATTCATTAATGCCAAAATGGCATCAATAGTATTGTTTTGGTGGTTATATGGATACGACAAGTCGGCTTTTAATGTTGCTTGAAGTGGTTGAGCAAGGCTCTTTTGCTAAAGCTGCCGAATTACGTAATATCGATCGCTCTGTGATCTCTAAACAAATTAGTCGTTTAGAAGATGAGCTAGGGGTTAGATTGCTAAACCGCACTACTCGCTCATTTTCACTCACTGCCGCTGGTGCAGAAATGATAAAAAAAGCCGGTGAGCTCAGAGAGCTGCTTGGTGAAACCGTGCGCATGGCAGAAAACTACCACTTAGAGCCTCGTGGCGTCCTCAAAATTACTTCATCAACACTCATTGGTAGGCGCTACTTACAACCAGTACTTAATGACTTTCAAAAGCGCTTTCCTCAGGTTGAAGTTGAATTAAGGCTTGATGACAGATTAGTAGATATTGTATCTGAAGGGTTCGATTTAGCATTTCGTATTGGTGAGCCAAAAGATTCATCACTCATCGCAAGAAAAATTGCACGTAATCGCTTATTAATTGTTGCCGCCCCCGAGTTTATCAGCACGTATGGTATGCCATCCTCCATGGAAGAACTAGCAGATTTGCCTGCGGCAAGTTATGCGAGCAACTCGATGAGAGTTGAAACAGTTGACTATTACAACAGCTCGGGTGAGCCATGTGAGCAAAAGATAAAAAGTGTGTATCGCGCCAACGATGCTGAAGCACTGCTAATGAAGGCCATATCTGGCACCGCTTATTTTGTAGCACCGGCATTTATAATCGGTGACGAAATTACTGAGGGTAAATTAATTCCTATATTAACGGATGTAAAGTTAATGGATTACAGTGCTATGTATGCTGTTTATCCGCACAGAGATTTACCTGTACGTACACGGTTATTTTTTGATGCAGTGCGCGAATATTTAGGAAAAGATAAACCAATTTGGGAACGCGGCATCCCAAACTTTGAAAAAATGTATTAAGCAGGTACTTCTATTTGCTTTAATTGCTCTTTTGAACTTGCATATACTTTATTTCGACCTAAGCGTTTTGCTTTGTAAAGCTGTTTATCAGCTGCAATGAAAATAGATTCAAGCGAGGGGTTAGCTTGATAGTCAGCTACACCAATACTGATAGTAAGTTTAATTGCATGCCCCTCAATATTAAACGGTGTTTTTTCAACAGTTTCTCTTAACTTTTCAGCTGCAAATAAGGCTTCGTCTTTGCTATTAAAAGAATGAATAACGGCAAACTCCTCACCGCCAACCCTAAACACGTACCCCTTTGCTAAGGTTATTCTTAAAAGCGTTGCAATTTCAGTAAGTACTTTATCGCCTACATCATGGCCAAATTTGTCATTTATTTGTTTGAAGTAATCTAAGTCGAGTAAAAATAAATAGGTATTTGTTTTATCAACCAGCTCTACTTCAAAATAGTGGTTCATTGATAACCGGTTACCTGCGCCAGTTAATGGATCAAGTAGTGCTAGGTTTTTTAAACGTTTAGATGAAAGCGCGCGGCTTCCCTCAAAAATATGCGAAACAGTCCAAATACTGACATAGGCCAATAGTAAGTTAATCGCCATATTTAAATTTACTATAGGATCAGGCGAAGATTTACTTAATAAAATCAGTGATTGAATAAAGAGGACAGTACCTGAGAAGAAAATTCCGTATCGCTTTCCCATTAATAAGTAACACAATACAGGCAAAGCGAATGACCATACAAATAAGCCATATTTAGGTTCTGATATATAATTGGCGTACAAAACTATAATACAAACCAATACACACATTACAACAGACTGCCAAAACCGCAATGCATGCTTACTTAAATGATGAATGGTATACAAGCAATAAATTGAAAAACAGAGCTCTAAAAAGCCGAGCAAATAGACACCACTGAATACGTTTAATGCGCTAAAAAATAATGAGACAGAACCAAAAAACAAACACATCCATATAAGAACGTGCTTTCTTAATGCTTTAGTACTATTTAGAGCGGTGATATCCATTCAATTAACTCAATAACGTCGAACTAAGGGATTATTCTACCCTGTAATAAATATATAACAAGTGTAATCGAGTGTTATTGCACCACATTGTGGCATTTTTAACCGCTAACCACCCAGCATTGAAAGGTTAGTTGTTACACCTGTTTCGCCCTGATGTAGCAAATGAGTTGGCTTTTTAGTTTTAATATAACGAGATAACTGATCTATAAGTGCTTGGTTTGAGTTTTCGTTCATGTACTCTCGTAATGAAATACCTTGCTCTGAAAACAAACAAAGGTGTAATTTACCCAAAGAAGACACTCTCAGCCTGTTACATGTGTTACAAAAGTCGTTACTGTAAGGCATTATTAAGCCAATACGCCCTTGGTAATCAGGGTGGTAAAACTCCTGAGCAGGACCGTCTGTAATGCTTCTAATGACAGGTTGCCACCCCGCTGCACGTAATCGTGCTTTAATTGATTGACCCGACACGTGATTTTTATCAAAAAATGCCTTATTGTCGTTAGTTTGCATTAGTTCAATAAAGCGCATAGTGACTGGACGATGCTTTAAATACGCTAAAAATGTGTCGAGCTCTTGACCATTATATTGCTTCATTAACACGCTGTTTATTTTTACCGATTCAATACCACTTTCTAACGCTTCGTCTATGCCTTTCATCACGGTATTAAATTTATCGTGACCGGTAATAGTATTAAACATTCTTGGATCAAGTGTATCAATACTCACATTAATCGCATTAAGCCCTGCATCTACCCAATTGTTAATGTGCTTATGCATTGAAAAACCGTTTGTTGTAGCAGCTATTTTTGTAATGCCCGGTGTATCTTTTGCCACACGAATAACATCTATGAAATCTTTTCTAAGGGTGGGTTCACCGCCAGTAATACGTAGCTTGGTAATACCATGATGCGCAAAAGCACTAATAGTATTACTGATTTCATTCAGTGAAAGGAATTCTCTGTCATGGTCACATTGGTAGCCATCGGGTAAACAATAAACACATTTAAAGTTACACACATCGGTAATCGATAAGCGTAAGTAACTAAATTTTCGCCCTGCTGGGTCGATGAGCATAAAAAACCTTCACTTTACTTTGTTTAACTGGGCCTGTGAGTATTACAGGTTATGCTTTTATTATGGTTGTAGGTTAACACACGGAATTTGGCTTTATTAATATAAAATAAAGGCCTTATGTATTTAATCTAATATGAGTCTAATAACTCGCACTGCAAAAGCGTGTAAATTTAAGGTTTACACGCTTTTGGTGTTTATTCAGGCTTTTAAACCTTTTATAACTGCACTTGGTTTCATTGGTAAGTCACGTAAACGTACACCTACTGCATTGTATACGGCATTGCCAATTGCTGGCGCAACGCCAATAACACCTGGCTCCCCTAACCCTACAGGAAACTCATCACTTTGCACAAACTCAATGTCCATTTCGGGTACATCTTGCATTCTCAGTGGAAGGTAAGTATTAAAGTTTGTAGCAGCTACTTGGCCATTTTTATAAGAGTTGGACTCATGTAAGGCCATACTCGCTCCCCATAATAATGACCCTTCTAATTGAGCCATCGCACCATCAGGATGTACAATTAAACCGGCGTCAACAACAGCGTATAATTTTTTAAGGGTGATTTTACCATCGCTTTTGTTAACGTGAACATGGGCTGCGGTGCCAATCCATGCCGGCATATGGCGCTCTTGCCCTGAACTAACCGAAAAACCAATGCCCTCGTTTTCGTTAAGCTTTATTGAGCTAACTTTGTGTGACACTTTTTTTAGTACGTCATGTAAACGGCGGGCGCCACCCACACTTTCAGGTGCTTTGCCCGCTTGTTTTCCTTTACCGTCAAGCATTGATAAACGAAACTTAACCGGATCAATACCTTGCTTGTGCGCTATTTCGTCTATAAAAGACTCAAGGCTCCATACAATCCAACCCAGTCCAACTGAACGTAACCAACCCGGCGTAAAAGTGCTTTGTGCTAACTCGTTATTGATAGCACGAGCACGATGGTTACTCATGCTATACCAGTGATCAGCACCTGAGGCCGAAAACGAATCAAATTTACCATTACCATCAACACCAGGAGCCAAAAATCCTGGCGCCATTGCTTTAGTTGGCCAGCCTGCAGCAAACGCATGCTCTAATGCACTAAGCTCTCCCTTTTCACCGAACGAAGCGGTTAATTTAGCCGTAGACGCTGAGCGAGACTGATCAAATAAACTGTCATCTTCACGGGTAAATACAAGCTTAACCGGTTTACCTATTGCTTTTGCCGTTAATGCAGCAGGGACTGTCCAATCACCAAATAAACGACGCCCAAAGCCACCACCCAAATAGTAAGGACGAATAATGACTTTATTTTGCTCTATATCAAGGGCTTTGGCTAAAGCAGGTAACGTGAGTGATTGCCATTGGTTACCCGTATGTACAATCCAGTTACCGTTTTTAAATTCAGCTATGGCGTTAAGTGGCTCTAATTGGTAGTGACTCGCTGTCGCCGTGGTGTAAGTTGCATCAAATGTGTTTTTTGCATCGGCCAAAACCTGAGGCGTATTGCCTTCATCTACAAATAAAGTACCGGATGCGCTATCGTCACATAATTTTTTACCCTGCGCCTGAATATCTGCCTCGGAGACGTTAGCCGTTTTGCCTACCTGGTAGCTTACATTTAACGCATCAACCGCTTTAATAGCACTGTGATAATTGTCAGCCAGTACAACAACCCACCCCTCAACGGTATTACTAGGATCGTTTAATATTTCAAAACCGCGATAACCTTTAATTGCTTTTGCGCCACTGTCATCAACGCTTGTTACTTTACTACCGTAACGTGTTGGAGGAATAACCGGACGCGCATACACCATATCTTCTATTTCAACATCAATGCCATACACTGCTGATCCGTTTGTTTTAGCGGGTATATCTAATGCTTTAAAATCTTGGTTTAAGCCGGTTAAATGACGTTTGTTGGCTGGTTTTAAAGGAAGCTTTGCAACTTCTTCACTTGTAAAGGTAAGATTAAATTCACCTTTTTGTACAATATCAGCGTAACTTACCGATTGACCACCAGCAACAATTTGCCCTTTTTGTGCAATACATTGCTCTGGTTTAACCCCTAGCATTTTTGCCCCTGCATCAATAAGGGCTAAGCGACCTGCGGCACCCGCTTGCGATAGCGGTTTAAAACTTTGAAATACTGACCACGAACCACCTGTAACCATATATCCCCATTTCTCATGGGTGTCTACGTAAGTAATTGATACTTTATCCCAATCACACTCTAACTCGTCGGCCACTATTCGTGCTAAAGCAGTACCAATGTGTTGGCCCATTTCAGCCTTTGCAATGCTAACCTCTACCCCACCATTGGTATCCATTGTCCACCAAATAGTGGGTGAAAACGCCTGTTGTGAAATTGATTCTTTGGCGCTTAAAGAACCTGAAAGTAACGCAGGCGCAAATGCCATTACCAAGCCCGCACTAGCACTGCCAATCATAAATGAACGACGATTTAAGTTGACGGTTTCGCTGTTTTTTTGAAATAATTTTTTCATTATCCGCTCCGATTAAACGTCTTGCTCATTTGGGTTAAACATCTGTACTGCGCTTTGTGACTCATCGGCCGCACGTTGTATTGCCGACTTTATACGTTTGTACGCCATGCAGCGGCAGTAGTTACCATTCATATGATTGACAATTTCTTCGTCTGTTGGCGACGGATTGTCTGCAAGTAATGTTGCCGCTTGCATAATCTGCCCAGACTGACAATAACCACATTGCGGTACTTGCTCTTCAACCCATGCTTTTTGAAGCGGGTGTTCGTTATTGAGACCTTCAATAGTGGTAATGTTTTTACCAGCTACAGCTCCTACGGGTAATACACATGAACGTGTAGCCTGTCCATCTAAATGCACTGTACACGCACCACACATTGCTATGCCACAACCAAACTTAGTGCCCTTTAGTCCTACTTCATCGCGAATAACCCATAGCAGTGGTGTATCTTCACTTGCTTGTGATTCAATCACTTTGCCGTTAATTGTAAACGTTACCATAACCCGCCCCTTGAATTAGCTTTCAATCAACTGCACTGCGATTTGTGCTGAGCAGTTGGTAATACCATTAAAATTAAAGCAACTTGATCCTCGACATTGCTCTTAAGTAGTGTGCGCAACTTTATGCGCTGCGCAGAATGTATTTATATAAACATGTTCAACTAAAGTTTAGTTTGTTTTTTTATTTAAGCTGGACCCCTGCTTGCGATATATCGATTGCTTAAAGTTTAATTATTTAATTTAGCGCCTGTTTAGCGGTATAACAATTTAACTGCTCAACGGTATCTATGTCTGCGCTTGCCTTATTTAGTAAAACGCAGTTTACAATACCGCCGGATTCACGAAGTAGATGTTGAGCGCCTTTGTCATTCGACAAAGTGGTGAGTAAATCAAAATCATCATGAGGAAAAATTGCCGGCACACCTAATCGTTCTCCATAGTTAGCACACCATCGAGTGGGGTTATTCTGAAAACGAGTGACTAACTGCTGAATATCGCACGCCTCCAATTCAATCTGATCTGCTAGCATAAATAAAATGCCATCCCAACCGTCACTATGCCTTAACTGATTAGCTGCAAGCGCGATTGATTTACCTAACCCTTGCTGCCAATCTAAATTACAGATAATTTCGACATTATTGTAGTGCTTTAGCGCTTGAGTAATTTCGTTATGCCAGGCGCCTGAAACAACATAGACGGCACCCGCGTCTAACTGTTGTAAAACGTCAACTGCACGAGCAATCATAGTTTTATTATTGCCCACATTTGCTATTAATTTGCATCCATCAAAACGAGACGACTGTCCTGCGGCTAACAACACTTTTGCTATGCGCATACTTCATTGACCCCAATTGCTTAGGGATGTAGCATCTTTATTAGAAAGCACGGCGTGTATTTCACTAATAAGTGACAATGCAATACTTTCTGGCGAGTCGCCACCTAAGTTAAGCCCTACAGGCCCAAAAACAGGCGCTTTAACCTCTTGTATAGCTATATTAGCTTGCTCAAAAACTTGTGCTCGTCGGTGTTTAGGACCCAGTAGCCCCATATATTTTAAATTAGACTTGTTCAACGCATAAAGTGCATTTGCATCAAGCTCAACACTGTGGGCCATTAATATGCTCGCATCCACCTTTTGCTTTTCGCAATATTGGGTTAGCTCTTGAGGCGGACAACGTAAAATTGCATCTGCCTGCTGAAAATATTGCCTTTTAGCATTAGCCGCGCGGGGATCCCACACAGTCACAACCCAACCCAGCTGCTTAGCCATAGAATAAACGGCAACAGCGTCGGCACCGCCACCCACAATTAAAATATGTGGGGCTGGGTATACGGCCACTTGTAGCCAATGCTGATTATTTTTTTCAATGATCTGTGCTTTACGATTAACAGAAAGACCATCAGAAACATTACGTTTTGAAAAAACGCCCTGCCCCAACGCACAAAGAGGTTGCACTGGTTGTAAATAATAACCTGACACTTTTTCTTTAAGAGCATTAAAAACAAAATCGAGATTTAGGTATTTATTGGCGCTATTAACTGGCTGTAAAACAATATGGACAACACCACCACAGCCAATACCTAACTGAAAAGTTAAGTCATCTTCATCGGTGGCATCATAGGTAATCGTTTTTGACGTAAGGGAGGTCATTACTTGTTTGGCGTGGCGCTGAATATCTGCCTCTAAGCACCCACCGGAGAGCATACCCAATCGCTGCCCTAAGCTAGAAATAAGCATCATGGCGCCTAGCTTACGGTAGCTTGAGCCTTCAATTTTATACAATGTAGCCAAAACCCATTGCTGTTCGTCTCGTAAAGGGTGCCACGTTGCAAGCATGCTTTTTAAATCAGTTACCATATAAGTGCCATTAGAATCCTTTATTTATGTATTTTCGTAGCCTATAAAATTTAGCTGTAAATAACTGACTAATTTTAAAAACGTTTAACTTACGTTGAGCCTACTTAGTAAGATCATATTTATATTATATAAATGAAATTTTCGTACTCAATGTAAAGGTTTAAATTTTAAGGTTCCATTAAATCGTTTAAGGTTTCAATTAGGCTGTCAAATTCATCATTAACACTTTCGCGCTGTTTTTTATTCAATGTCGGGGCTAGTTCTATTAATAAATTAACATATAAATCAAGGTTGCTGGCATTTATGGCTAATTGCTCTTCGCTCATAAAGGCTTCACGCTCTTTTATTACATAGCTTAATTTAGTTACAAACTCATCTTCAGAGAGTGTTTCATCAACCATTATTGATTTTGCTGCATCTAATCGAGTTTGTTTGTAATCAAGCCACAGCCCGCCTGACTCCGTATGCTTGTTATTTGCGTCTGTAATAAGTTGCTTTTGCTTGTCAGTGAGCTTACCCAGCCAATCTGAGTAGTAGTCTAACTGGTTTTCTAGGCGTTTAGTTTTGCGCTCTTTACTAGATTGTTCGTTGTATTGCTCACGATCTTCGTTAATTTGATCTTGAATATTTTGTATAAACTCATCGCGTTGATCTGTAGAGAGCGTATACCCTAATTGCGCAAGCGAAAAATGCGCATGCTCAAGAAGATTTTTCCAGTGGGCCCTAGCAAATACTACCTGCTCTTTTAATTGAGCATGATTCAGATTTTGATTAAACAGCGACTTTAAATTTTCAATATCTTGCTTGTATGCTGGCAACTGTGTATCGCGATGCCATTGCTGTGTGGTGTTAATAATCTCTTTTAATTGCTTGTTCTGTTGTTTGTTTAAATCAACGTAATCATCAACCCAAAATGACGATAACCAAGTTAAATTATTATATGTAAACGACGCAGAACAACTCGTTAATAGCAGTACGCTTAACGCAATAGTTATATGTGACAACTTATTTTTTATTGTTTTTAACATTTTCACCTCTGCAAATATAAACACTTCACTTAGCTAAGCACTTACGTAATGAACCTACGTAACGTGAACTCGCTATCTTAAATAGCATAACAGTCAAAAGTTTATAATTAGCAACTTTTCGCCATGCTTTGACATAGTTATTTCTTTTAAATTTTCTGTTATATCTGTATCTTACGCTTATAAAATCGAACGTGTTAGAAAAAACGCCCCCGATTTGAGCTATAATCACAAACAGAGTTTATCTAAACTTAAATGCACGCTAGTTTGTTTGTAGTAATAAAATAAACCTAAAATATAGCAACGTTATACGCCCTTAATTAGCTGCAAGTGCAATAGTGTTGTAAATAAAATGGTTTTATTTAACTCACAGTGAAACGATTACTTTTTGGAGACATCGCTATGTCACAGTTTAATTTAAAAACGTTATTACTTACGGGTGCTTTAATTGCGAGCCCTTTTGCGAATGCTACCCTTGAAGAAGGTATTATTGCGGCGAACGAAGGTCGCTTTGAATTCGCTTTAAAAGAATTTGAATACCTTGCCGACAAAGGGTTTGCACCTGGCATTTACGAGCTCGCTAAATTATACGAAGAAGGCCACGGCGTTACACGCGATTATTACAAAGCAGCCGATCTATACAAAAAAGGCGTAAAAAAGAATCACGCAGACTCAATGTTTGCATTAGCGGTATTATACGACGAAGGCAAAGGCGTTAAGTTAGACAAACAAATGGCTTTATCTCTATTCGAAAAAGCAGCCAAAAAAAACATGCCTGCCGCACAGTTTAACTTAGGCGTGATGTATTCAAATGGTGATGGTGTTAGTCACGACTACAAACTTGCTAAAACATGGTACGAAAAAGCCGCTGGGAATAACTATTCTTTAGCGCAATTTAATTTAGCGCTTATGTACTTTGAAGGACTAGGAATGCCTAAAAACCTCGAAAAGTCATACATATGGAATACAATTGCGGAATACAATGGCAATATGCAAGCAAGCCATAGTCGAAAGTTAGATGAGCGTTCAATGTTACCTAAAGAAATTGAAGAAGCAAAAGAAAAAGCTGATGCAATTTACACTAAAATCCTTGCAGGTACCTACGCAGGTGAAGGACGTCTATTTTAGGTTAAGCAAAAAATTAAAGCTGAACTTAGTGTCATTGTGCATAGTTAGTTCAGCTTTTTTTGGGTTTGTTTTACTTAATATATAACCACTTCAGTAGCTTGGTTAAAAGTTTACTTTGCTTAAGTAACAACCCTATACGCGGGTTAAAAGAACCAGAAACGAGTGTATTTTTAGCGTGACTAAACGTTAAAAACCCTTCCTTACCGTGATAGTGCCCCATACCTGAATGACCCACCCCACCAAATGGCGCGTCGTCAGCAGTTACTTGTACTAAGGTGTCGTTAACCGCAACGGTCCCACTAAGCGTTTGTTTAATAATGTACTCTTGCGCCTCTTTATCTTGACCTAAAATATAAAGAGCAAGTGGGTTAGGATGCTGTTTAATATAATCAAGAACGTCATCTAACTTCCCATAACTCTTAATTGGCAATATAGGCCCAAATAGTTCATCTTGCATAAGTTGCATGTCGTCGGTCACGTTCGTTACTAAATGCAGACCCATACGATGTTTATCTGCATCTTGTTGATTTTGTTCAAGTGGCTTAATGACATTTGCCCCAAGCTCTTGTGCTTGTACTAAGTATTCGGCTAAACGCGCATAATGTGAGTCACTAATAATAGAGGTTAAGTTTTTACCTTCAACACCCTGCTTAAAATGCTTTTTATAAAGCTCACATAACTGTTTAATAAGCTGGCTTTCTAGGGTTTTAGGCACAAATACATAGTCTGGCGCGACACAAATTTGCCCGGCATTTGCCATTTTCCCAAATAACAGCGCGTGTGCTGCTTTTTTAACATCAGCTTGCTCGGTAATAATCACTGGTGACTTGCCGCCAAGCTCTAAAGTAACGGGAGTTAAGTTTTTACTGGCTGCTTTCATTACTAATTTGCCAACCCCAGTAGAGCCGGTAAATAATAAGTGCGCAAAAGGAAGAGACGAAAATTCGCTGGCAACGTCGCTGCCGCCTTGGACCACACATACATGCTGACTCATTTTGTCATCAAAAAGCTTTTCTAATACGGCATTAGTATGTGGTGTAAATTCGCTGAGTTTTAACATTACTTTATTACCGGCTGCGATAGCGGTGATCACTGGCACAACCGCTAGTTGTATTGGGTAATTCCACGGTGCGATAACACCTACCACGCCTTTAGGCTGATAGGTAACACTCACTTTTGACGGCCATAAGCTAAGCCCCACAGAACGTTTACTAGGCTTTGACCATTTAGGTAATTTTTTAATAATGTGCGAAAGCCCTTGCACGGTAGGCAAAATATCACCAAGTAAGGTATCAAACGCAGTCCGGTAGCCAAAGTCTTTAGATACTGCACTGATAAGTTCTTCTTCTAGCTCTACAATGCGCGAACGTAATTTTTTTAAAATGGCAATTCGAGAATGAATAGAAGGATAAGGATTATCTAAAAACGCATTTTGTAAACTAGTAAATTGCGCTGATAAAGAGGCTATTTGTGCTGTGTCTGTTGTCAAAATAGATTACTCGACTTTTAATGTTATTGTCGACTATAACCTTGATCTGTTTTTCGAGCAATAACACTAATTTACCTATTACAACCACACACATAGTGATTAAGAGTCGCTTTGTTTAAGATACAAACCGACTCAATTTTTAAAAATTAAATACTGTTTTTGCGAGCGTTATTGTTACAAGTGTAATTAATACGATAGCGACTAGGTTAAGTGCAAAACCTGCTCTGATCATATCGCGAATTTTAATTTTTCCCGAGCCAAATACAATGGCATTTGGTGGTGTAGCAACTGGCATCATAAACGCACAACTGCATGCTATAGCAGCAGGAATAACCCACACTAAAGGCGAGCCAAAAATACTTTCAGCAACTGGGCCTAATAACGGCAAAAAGCCCGCCGCAGTAGCTGTATTACTCGTGATTTCGGTTAAAAAGGTGATAAGCGCGACAACAACCACTATGCCCATAACTAATGGAATAGCACTCGCCCCTTCTATCATTTGTGCAATGTATTGCGCTAAACCAGAAGATTTAATCTGTGATGCTAACGATAAACCACCGCCAAATAATAACAATACGCCCCATGGCACTTTAGATGCACTTTGCCAATCTAAAATTCGCTCATCACTGCCCTTCTTAGCTGGCAAAACAAATAACAACAAGGCTGCTGTAATAGCAATAGCAGTGTCTGAAATGCTAAGACCCGATAAATCAGCTAATAGCGGTCTAAAAACCCAACATAACGCGGCTAGTACAAATACTGAAAACACACCTTTTTCAGCCCGTTGCAACGCACCGAGTGCAACAAGTTCATTACCAAACATAGCTTTACTGTCTTTAATGTTTTCTGCATTTTTATCAACTTTATAGCTGAATTTAGTAAGCCATATCCAACACACCAGTAACATCACAATTGCTAAAGGCACACCTACCATCATCCATTGCCCAAAGCCTATTTCAATTTGGTAACTTTCAGATAAGTATGCTGCCATAAGCGCGTTAGGCGGTGTTCCTATTAACGTAGCAATACCACCAATGCTGGCACCATAGGCAATTGATAGAAGTAATGCTTTTGCAAATCCATCTTCACCAGAATCAGAGTGACTCACTAAATGAATAATTGATAACGCGATAGGTAACATCATCACCGTTGTAGCCGTGTTTGACATCCACATAGATAAAAATGCTGTTACTAACATCATTGCTAAAATTTGTAAGCTCGGTTTTTTACCCGCATATAACATAGTGGTTAACGCAATTCGTTTATGTAACCCCCAACGTTCCATAGCTATTGAGATTAAAAAACCACCCAAAAATAAAAATATAAGTGGGTGTGCATAAGGCGCTGCAGTAATTTTAATAGGCGCAATATTTACAAGTGGCGTTATGACGAGCGGTAACAATGAAGTTGCAGGAATAGGAATTACCTCAGTCACCCACCAAGAGGCCATCCAAAATGTTAAACCTGCGGTTTTAAAGGCTGTATCAGATAGGCCATTTGGTGGATCTAATAAACAGGTTAACAACATTACAATGGGCCCAAGCCAAAGCCACACGCTTCGTATAATAGGATATGTTTGATTAGAATTGTTTAGGTTGCTTACCATCACCGCGCCAAAAGCTATTTAACAGACGTCACAGTAAAGAAGATAGTAAGGACTTGTCAAATGGATATCAGCCATAACCAAATTTGCACAGAGTTAAAGGCTTAGAGCATTTAGTAAGAGTGATAAGTGTAAAGCATCAAAAAATTAAGAAGGGCAATTTATAGAAACGCCGTAAACAAGAGGTCTACGGCGAACATATCAAAATTAACTAGTCGCTAATGCTGATCTATTTTTTATATACTTATATAAACCAATTAATGAAGCAGCTATCCAAAATATTTCTATCACAAAGCTCGCTAAATTAAAATTATAACAAAGGCTTATTAATAATAAAATCGCCCCTGTTAGGTTCATCATGTTGTACGTCAAGCTGGTTGGTGTTGTTTTACCTAATTGAAGTAGAAAAAACGAGCCAACAACTAAAAATGTGCCTGTCATACCGATGATGTCAAATAAGAGTGCTATCACGAAACTATCCTTTATCCATTTTCAAATAACCCAAAAAACTGGCCCATTCCATGGGGAGGGTATTTTTCATTCATTGAAACAGCAAAACCGGGCGATCATAGCAACAAAGCAGTTTCAAACAAGGCCATATGTCCGCATATGTTTTTAGCTTATTTAAATGTAACTTTTCCACCTATCATTTTGTAGGCAGGTGCGCCGCGGATTAAAGCAGGTCTTGCAAAAGCCCGCTCACAACTTGGGCAAATACACGGAATTTTTGTGAAGTCTTGAGATATACGCTCTTTAAAACACTTAACAAGCGCCCCCTTCCCCCCTTTGCGATATTTAAAAAGTTGCGTTTTGCAGGACGAGCAAAAAATATCAACGGTTTTTATAGGGCCTTTTTTGTTTGGTTGTGCCAAAACACCTCCGTAATTAATAATTATATTTAACGTTAAATAAGATAAGTTTAATGAGGTAGCCCGTAAATTAAAACAGCCGTAGTGACTAGAAAGTATTTTAACCGCCCTAGTTCATGACTTATTGGCAGTAGCTAAAACATGATTTAAGTGATCAGCGAGGCATTTAAGGCTAAAGGGCTTAACAATAATGCCTGAAACTTTAGCTGCGATTACATTTTTTATAGTTTTAGAATTATCTTCGCATGTCACCATCAAGACAGGGGTTGAGGTAAGCTGTTCGTCATTTCTTATTCTATTTAGTAAATCTTTACCGTCCATTTTGGGCATATATAAATCAGTGATGACCAAATCAAAAGACTGCTTTTTTAACAGTGTGAACGCCTGAATACCATCGGTCGCTTCAACAATATCAAGATAGTTTAGATTTCTAAGCATGTTAATTAATACATGTCGCATCAGTGGTATGTCATCAACAACAAGTATTTTCATATTATTTAGTTACCTGAATAAATAAAGAAATAGGCAATTTTTTGTTTATAAATCAATTATGGCCACCCGCCTAAAATTAATCCCATCAACGAAAATTGGCTTACATAGTAACCACTGTTTATCAAAAAAAGTTTTACTGGACGCTGCTCATAAAGATAACTTAAACCCAAAGAGCTGCTCACCCAAAATAAACCAATAGCAAAACCAGTCCCTACACTCAAACCCAAGCTCGACTCGTTACCTAAAAATATCGACAGTACAAATGCAGCCAAAAATGAAAGTAAAAACGTGCCAACACATACGCGTTTTTTATTAGCACTTTGCAAGTCAAGCTCGGTCAAGCCGCAACTTTCAAGCCAAGCTTGTCTAAATAATAAGTTTGAATACCAAACACTACTTAACGTAAACGACGAAAGCGCAGCAACCAGTATCGAAATAAAATTAATATCCGAAAAATTCATACAACACTGAAATTTCCTGAATCGTAACGTCTTTTTAATGTAGTTAATATTAACTAAAGCAGCAAATACTAAAGTGTAACCGACACATAAATAACTACAAACTATTAGAACAATGCAAACGTTGCTTTTGTTAACTCAGCTACATCGTCTATGGCTAACTTTAACTCCAAACCACGCTTACCGGCACTGACATATATAATTTCAAACTCACTAGCACTGCTGTGAATATATGTTTTAAGACGTTTTTTTTGTCCTATTGGGCTCACACCTCCAAGTATATAACCGGTACTTACATTTACTTTTTGAGGCGTGGCCAAGGCCACTTTTTTTGTTTTTGCCACTTTAGCAAGCTGTTTAAGATTAACTTGTTGAGATACGGGGGTGATGGCAACGATTAATTCACCTTCATGCGTTTCTAGTACAAGTGTTTTAAATACTTGCTCACTATTTAAATTGAGTTTTTCAACTGCCTCTAAACCATAGTGACCATAGTTTGCATCGTGCTGATAGCTCAGTATTTCGAACTTTATTTTTTGTTTTTCGAGCAGTGCGATAGCGGGTGTCATTGGGTTCTCACTTTTTTAGAGGTGTTAGCAAATTTAAAGCAAAAAAAACGGCGCTGTAAAGCACCGTTTTTTTAAACAACATAATTTTTACTTTGTTAAGTCATCAAAAAACTTTTTAACACCATCAAAAAAGCCTTGCTCTTTAGGACGGTTTTTTGAGCTATCTGTGCCCATGCTTTCTTCTAACTCTTTAAGTAGTTCACGTTGGCGCTCGTTAAGATTGACAGGTGTTTCAATAACTACCTTACAAATTAAATCACCTTGTGCGCCACTTCGTACAGATTTAACACCTTTGCCACGCATACGGAACATTTTGCCGGTTTGCGTCTCTGACGGTATTTTAAGTTTTGCACGACCATCCAGTGTAGGTACTTGAATTTCACCGCCTAAACCAGATGTAGTAAAGCTAATAGGAACTTCACAATATAAATTGTTACCTTCACGTACAAATATGTCATGTTCTCTTACAGACACTTGTACGTATAAGTCACCCGCTGGTGCGCCATGAACTCCTGCTTCACCCTCACCCGATAAACGAATACGATCGCCTGTATCAACACCCGCTGGTATTTTCACCGACAACGTTTTAGTTTTTTCTACACGGCCTTGACCATGACAGCTGTTACAAGGGTCTGAAATAATTTGACCTTGTCCCTGACACGTAGGACATGTTTGCTGAACAGCAAAAAAACCTTGGCGCATTTGCACCTGGCCTGCACCATGACAGGTAGTACATGTTTTAGGTTTAGAACCCGCTTTTGCTCCGCTTCCATCACAAGGGTCACAACTTACCCATGTTGGTACTTTAATTTCAACTTCTTTACCACGAACCGCTTCTTCAAGCGTTAGATCCATGTTGTAACGTAAATCAGAACCGCGTTGCTGGCGAGATTGACGTCGGCCACCGCCGCCACCAAAAATGTCACCAAACACATCGCCAAATACGTCACCAAAATCGCCATGGCCGCCACCAAAGCCGCCATGACCACCGCCACCGCCTTGTTCAAAGGCCGCATGACCGTATTGGTCGTACATCTGGCGTTTTTGATCGTCAGTTAGAATTTCGTATGCTTCTTTTACTTCTTTGAACTTGGTCTCAAGCTCTTTATCGCCTGCGGTACGATCTGGATGATATTTCATCGCTAAGCGTTTATACGCTTTTTTTATGTCTCGCTCACTCGCATCTTTGCTTACGCCGAGGACTTCGTAATAATCGCGTTTTGACATATCTATCACACTACTCTTTCTATTTTGCAGCGTAAGCTGCGGGATAAACCGATAAATCTCATCGATTTATCATTGAATTATGAACCTTAAATACATGCAAAAGGCGCGACAAGCTATTGCTCGCGCGCCTCCTTTGTTCATCCTAACCTAAACACCTAACCGAGTTAAGTGTTTTTGGTCAGTTAGAAGCGTCGGCAACAATTACTTGTCGTCTTTTACTTCTTCAAACTCTGCATCAACAACATCATCATCTTGCTTAGCTGATTGTTGTTGCTCACCTGCGTCTGCTTGACCTTGCTGTGCTTTAGCTTGAGCAATTTCCATTAACTTTTGAGACTTTTCAGCAAGTGCTTGCGTTTTAGCTTCAATTTCGTCTTTGTTGTCGCTCTTAATTGCAGCTTCTAAGTCTACAACTGCCGCTTCAATCGCTTCTTTATCTTCACTTGGTAAAGCATCGCCCGCTTCTTCAACTTGCTTACGTGTACCGTGAACCATTGCATCTGCTTGGTTACGAACAGCTACAAGCTCTTCAAACTTTTTGTCTTCTTCAGCGTGCGCTTCTGCATCACGTACCATTTTTTCAACTTCTTCATCGCTTAAACCTGAAGACGCTTGAATAGTAATTTTTTGCTCTTTACCTGTGTCTTTATCTTTAGCAGATACATGTAAGATACCGTCAGCATCAACATCAAATGTTACTTCGATTTGTGGTGTACCACGTTGAGCAGGACGAATACCTTCAAGGTTAAATTGACCTAAAGATTTGTTGTCGCTTGAACGTTTACGCTCACCTTGTAACACATGAATTGTTACCGCAGACTGGTTATCTTCTGCTGTTGAGAACGTTTGTGATTTCTTAGTAGGAATCGTCGTGTTCTTCTCAATAAGCGCTGTCATTACAGAACCCATTGTTTCAATACCTAGAGACAATGGAGAAACGTCTAGTAATAGTACGTCTTTAACATCACCTGCTAGTACGCCACCTTGGATTGCCGCGCCTACAGCTACAGCTTCATCAGGGTTAACGTCTTTACGTGGCTCTTTACCGAAGAAATCAGCAACTGTTTTTTGTACTAAAGGCATACGTGTTTGTCCACCAACAAGAATGATGTCGTTGATGTCGCCTACTGATAAATCAGAATCAGCAAGTGCACGTTTAAGCGGCTCTAGAGATTTAGTTACTAAATCTTCAACAAGTGACTCAAGCTTAGCGCGTGTTAGTTTCACGTTCATGTGCTTAGGACCTGTTGCATCAGCAGTTACGTACGGAAGGTTAACTTCTGTAGATTGTGCTGAAGAAAGTTCAATTTTTGCTTTTTCTGCAGCTTCTTTAACACGTTGCATTGCAAGTGGATCTGTTTTTAGATCTAAGCCTTGGTCTTTCTTGAACTCTGCTACTAAGTAGTTGATAACACGGTTATCGAAATCTTCACCACCTAAGTGAGTATCACCATTGGTAGCTAGTACTTCAAATGTGTGCTCGCCTTCAACTTCATCAATTTCAATGATTGATAAATCGAACGTACCACCACCTAAATCGTATACAGCAACAATGTTTTCACCTTTGTTTTTGTCCATGCCGTAAGCAAGGGCAGCAGCAGTTGGCTCATTGATGATACGTTTAACTTCAAGACCAGCAATACGACCGGCATCTTTAGTTGCTTGACGTTGTGAATCGTTAAAGTATGCAGGTACTGTAATTACCGCTTCAGTTACTTCTTCACCTAAGAAGTCTTCTGCAGTTTTTTTCATTTTTTTCAGTACTTCAGCAGAAATTTGTGGTGCAGCGCGTTTTTCGCCGCCCGCTTCTACCCATGCATCGCCGTTATCAGCTTTGATGATTTTAAATGGCATAATGCCGATATCGCGTTGTACTTCTTCGTCTTCAAAACGACGACCAATTAAACGCTTAATTGCAAATAATGTGTTAGTAGGGTTAGTAACCGCTTGACGCTTAGCAGATTGACCTACTAATGTTTCACCGTCTTGCGTGTAAGCAATGATAGACGGGGTTGTGCGATCGCCTTCCGCGTTTTCTATAACACGTGCTTTGTCACCATCAAGTACTGCAACACAAGAGTTTGTAGTACCTAAATCGATTCCGATAATTTTACCCATGAAACTTCTCCAACTTCAAAATTCGTTATACGTTAATTCGTTCGATGACTAGTAAATAGGGATGCCCTAAAACTAATTCAACTGTAAAAATGAAAAAAAATTCATTTTTTATGATTTATTTACAAAATAACCCCAATAATTGTAAGGAATGATGATTTTTAGAGCGTTTGACACACCTTTAAATACTGGCCTGACCAGTTTGGTTGTGTTATAAATTTATTAAATTGCACTTTTAAAGGATATTTCCCATGCATTTTGACCAACTACTTGAGCAAGCCGCTAAAATAGGTCAATCAGATAAAATCGAACAATCCGCACTTACCATGCAATTTCCTGAAAATTGGTGCCAAGGAAGAACCGCTTTTGGTGGTTTATCAGCTGCATTGTTATATCAGGCTATTAGAGGCAAAGTGAATAATGACCGCCGACTTCTTTCATTAAGTACTAATTTTGTTGGGCCTTTACTCGCCGACACCCCTTTTTCACTTTATGTTGAAGTATTACGTGAGGGTAAAAACAGTACACAAGTACTCGCTAAAGCAATTCAAAATGAGCAAGTAGCCGTAATCGTGCAGGCTTGTTTTGCTAAAAATAGAGAGTCAGCTATTAATGTTCCTGTTTCAAAGTCGTTAGGTTTAAGCCCTGTTAACGAGCGTTATACGTTACCCTTCATAAAAGGCCAAATGCCTGAATTTTTTCAGCATGTGGATTTGTGCCCACAGCAAGGCGCAATGCCTTTTACAGGGGCAGACACATCTCATTTAGGTGGGTGGATGCGACTTAAACATACACCTGAAACCATTACAGAAGCGCATGTAATTGCACTAACCGATGCATGGCCGCCCACATTGTTACAAATGTTTAAACAACCCGGACCAGCAAGTAGTATGTCGTGGTATTTAGAGTTTGTTCAGTCTCCCAATTTAACGCCTGGCGAGTGGCTTGGCTTTGAAGCAATTACGCATCACTCTAAAGATGGATATGGTTTAGAGGACGGGTGTATTTGGTCACAGTCAGGTGAGCTTATTGCTCTTACCCGCCAAACTGTTGCCGTGTTTGATTAGGGTCGGTTGAACTTTGCGGATTAAAATTTGTTCAAACTAGGGGGCTATATAATAGCGGCGCGAGATTTTTAACCTAGTGGGCTCGATAACTGCTCCTGCATTACTCTACTGGCTTACATCCATGTAAGAATAAGTAAAAACTGAGTAACAAAGAGTAAATAGCCCCTAGGAAGCCCCCCCTTGGGAAGCGCCTGTTTGGCATTAATGCTACGTTCTCGCCAATTTATGGGGAATAACCATACTAAATAGGCTCTTCCTTAATACTAAACAGACTCCTTCAAATTATCCTTGAAAGGTCAACAGACCTTAATATATAAAATGCATGCCAATCAGATACTTTCTGGCTTGGCCTGTATTCAAAATTAACAGTTCGCGTTGTATTACAGCTTCAAATATTGCAAAATCAAATAAATGCATTATTGTTTGGTACTAAATTGCAAACTGTTTGCCCCTGCTGTGACCTGATCATAGATATACCAAGAATTATCGCTAAGCAAATGGCGATATGCCCGCATTGCCATCATAAATTATGCGAAGCCAACGTTAACCACGATAATCGCATAGTGGCGTTGAGCTTTAGTGCTTTGCTAATGCTATTAAGTAGTATGTTTTATCCTTTTTTATCTTTTAGTAGTAATGGTATAACCCAAACTATCACCCTCCCCGACGCAGCCCGAATATTATTCAATTACGATAGTGAATTGTTAGGCCTTTTTATTGATTTAAGCATTATTGCCTTACCAATGAGTTTATTAATTATTTTAATACCCCTTCATTTAGGTGTTTTAAAAACATTGCCACAAGGCATTGCGCGTAGGTTGCTTAAGTTTACTTTGGCACTTGAGCCATGGATTATGTCTGAGATATTTTTAATTGGTGTTTTAGTCAGCATGGTTAAAATTATGTCTTTGGCTGATATAAGCTTTGGGGCAAGTTTTTGGGCTTATGCTGGCTTTGTTATTTTATACATTGCCGCTTTAGTACACTTAAATCGTCCAAGGTTATGGGCTCAAATAAAACCAATCAAAGTGTTAGAAGGTGCCGAGCACGCTAAACGTGCTATTGATGAAAATATTAAAGCCTGTCATGTGTGTCATCAGCTTTGTACAGGTAAGATCTGCCAGCGATGCCACACCAAAACACATGTACGTAATCCTCATAGCGTTCAAAAAGCAACTGCTTGGCTCATCACATCTATTGTTTGCTATATACCAGCCAACGTATTGCCTATCATGAATACAACAAGCTTGGGTGATGAAACCCCGTCCACACTTATTGGTGGGGTTATTTTACTTTGGAAAAGTGGTTCTTATCCCATTGCAGGTATCATTTTTTTTGCGAGTGTTGTTGTTCCTTTAGCCAAAGCATTTGTACTAAGCTTTTTGTGTATTATGGTAACAAAACCTGCAAACAGGCATACAAAAAGTTACACTAGGATTTACCAACTCACTGAGTTTATTGGTAAATGGTCAATGATTGACGTTTTTGTTGTCGCCATTTTAGTGGCTTTAGTACAGCTAGGTAATTTAATGTCAGTTACACCAGGCTTAGGCATTGCATTTTTTACCGTTATGGTAATATGCCAAATGATGGCTGCTCATTCATTTGATCCACGCCTTTTATGGGATTCACCTAAAAATAAATCATCAGAGACTAAAACATGACCGAAACTGCCCAAGTAACAGATGAACCAAGAATCTCTGCTATCTGGATTATTCCAGCCATAGCGCTTTTTGTCGGCGTGTGGATGCTTTATCAATATCAAGTAAATAAAGGCCCCACTATATATATTGAGATGCCGCAAGCCGAGGGCATTATTGCAGGCAAAACAGAAATAAAAGTGCGCAGTGTAAAAATAGGGCAAATAGACAGCGTTCGTTTATCCGACTCCCAAGACAGTGTGATTGCACGGGCTCAAATAGATAAAAGCTATGAAGACTTACTTACCGACGACGCAAAAATATGGGTGGTAAAACCACGTATAGATGAAACCGGCATAAGTGGAATGAGTACTTTACTCTCTGGGGTATATTTAGAATTTGCACCGGGCGAAAGTAATACACTTAAAGAAAATTTCACCCTGCAAGAAGAACCTGCATTAATAGGCAAAGACGTGCAAGGTGGTCGCTTTAAACTACTTAGTTATAACGCAGAAGTACTTGATGTTAGTACCGGAATATTTTTTAAGAATTATAAAATTGGCCAAATAGAAACCGCCACATTTGATTGGGAAAACCAAGCAATGAAGTACGGTATATTTATAAAAGCGCCTTACCAAAACTTAATTACCAACAACTCAATTTTTTGGGTCAACGCCGGTATAGAAATTGATTTATCTGCTGATGGCATAAATATTAATACAGGCTCTTTAAGTAAGCTTTTAAAAGGCGGAATTTCAGTTGGCTTACCCGATAACCAAACACCGGGGGAAATAGCTAACGATGGCCACAATTTCTCACTTAGCCAAAGCTATAAAGAAGCACTAGAAGAACGCTTTTACGACTTTGACTATTACATAATAGATTTTGAACAATCAATTAGAGGGCTCAGACCCGGTGCCCCTGTTGAATATCGTGGTATTCGCATTGGGTCAGTAGTTGAAGCGCCTGCAAACATAATTGTTAATGGCAAACCTGCTCACTTTAAAAGTGCAAACACGTCAGTACCTGTTCTTATAAAAATAGAGTACGGGCGTATTTATCACCACAGCGCAACAGCTAAAGACTTTTGGAAAGAAAGCTTAAAAGGCTGGATAGAAATTGGCATGCGCGCCTCTTTAAAGCCCGGAAATCTTTTAACTGGTGCAGTTTATGTTGATTTTGATATGTACCCCGATGCCCCAGAAGCGGAGTTTGAAAAACTGGGCCAGTATACCGTTTTTCCTAGTATATCGAGCGGAATTACCGTACTTGCCGATCAGGTTTCTGATGTATTAAACAAAGTTAATAATTTAAAAGTTGAAGAAAGCTTAGCCCAAATACAAGTTGCCTTTGCTGACTACCAGTCTCTTGCAAATGAAATGCGCACACTATTAAATGAAAAAGATACTCAAAATTTACCCGGTGATATAAATCGTAACTTTGCAAAAATGACCAAAAGCATGGAGCAATTTGAAGTGACCATGCGACAATTTGATAAAACAATGGCGAGTTATCAGGCTGGATCTGAATTTCATCATCAATTACAACAAACACTGCGTGAATTTAAGCGCTTAAGCGAAGAAATACAACCTTTGACACGCGGCTTAAATGAGCAACCAAACATGCTAATTTTTGACAAATCACTGCCCGCAGATCCAATACCAAGGAAGCAATAATGAAAACCCTATTAATCATAACAAGTTTGCTTTTAGTATTGTCGGGCTGTAGCTCAGCAATACAAAATGCGACTCAGTATTATCAATTTGAACAGCCTATTGATTCATCATCACGAAATGTTAGTGAAACCAACGCACAGTTGAGAGTACAAACAGTTATTTTAAGAGGCGCATTAAACAACTTAGGCATAGCGATGAAAATTGATAATAATCAAATTCATGCTGCAAATTATCACTTATGGGGCGAGTCTCCTGACGTTATGCTTACTGCCACTGCCCAACAAACTTTATTTAAAAATATGCCCTCTTGGATGGTTATTAAAGGGCTACCTGTAATAACCGAGCCCGATCAGCAAACATTTTATGAGCTTGAGTACGAAATTCACCATTTTAATGGTGATATGCAAGGCAATGCTGATATCTCTGGACTATGGCGCTTATATTATACTCACCCAGAAACCGGCCGCCGTTTGATTAGTGTGCATAACTTCTCACACCTAGTGCCCATAAAAGACGACGGCTACGACGGTTTAGTAGCCACGCTTGAACAAACGTGGCTAAACATAAACTTAGATGTAGCCAAAGCAATAGAACAAGCACGACTTTAATAACCATATATATCAATGGCGGTTTTATCATCACTAATAACCGCCTTGCCTACCCTGTTAAAATCTAACTTTAATAATAGACACTAATAAACATTGTTATTATCTGTATCACCATTTGCAGCGACGCGTTTTTTATTCAGACTTCACCATGCTTACAGCACTTCGTTCTCGTTGTAACTTAATGAACTTTGGAGTTATGCAATTACCTTACACATTAATAGCAGCATCGCTGGCTGTTATGAGTTTTAAAGCACGAGATAAGTACTTTGTAGATATTGAAATAAATAAAAACCCCAATGTATCAGTACATTGGGGTTTATTTTTTGACTTATTTATCAATCTTATTTTTGTAACTTAATGCCATTGTAATAAGTATCAAGCGTAGTGATTTTGGTTTGATTAGGTAAATCAGCAAAGTCACTTTCAATAAACTTAGTACCACGCAGCTGGACATTTAAACGCGCTGCTTGTGGGTTTAGCATAGTTTGCTTGTAGTACTGTTTTATATCTGCAAGCGTTACTTTTTCTACTTCATTGATCAACTTTTGTTTTGAGTCAAAACTAAAGTTTTCTCGGTACCAATCGTTAATTAAAGGACCCATTTCATCATTTAAGTTTTTAGGTTGCTCTTTAAGTGACACCAAAGTCGCATTTTTAAGCTGTAAAAATGTGTCTTCTGTCATGTTATCAAGCTCAACCGCGTACTCTTTTTTGAACTGGTCGAAGCGAGCTTGTACTTCTTTAGGCCCTTTTACAGGGGTTTGTATGAACAAACCAACAGCAGAATAATCTTCGATTGAGCTTGCAATAGCACCTACTGCATAAGCGAGTTGTTCTTCTGTTCGCATTTTGTCAAATGCGATCGTTCTAAAGTGATCGCGTAATACAGCAGCTTGAGCCTTTTGTTTGTAACCCGGTATTGGGTGAACGGTCATATCAACCACAGCAACATCTGCTACATCTATATCTTTTTGTAATACTAACGTTTCACCGGGTTGTGGCAACCACGCTTTACTACGTGCAAACTCGCTCACCGTATGATTTTTAGGTAAAACAGCTATGAGCTCGCCTGCTATTGATTCTATATCTTGCTGGTTATAATTACCGTAGCTAAATACACGCAAATCATTATTAGAAAATGTAGCTTGTTGTAACTTTGTTAAGTCAGCAACACGTAATGATTTTGCAGTTTTGATTAATTCATCGGTATCAAAGCTACCCGTACGAGTTAGCTTAGAATAAGCACCAAAGGCTTGAGCATAAGGAAATTGCTTTTGTTGATTCAATAAGTCACGCGTGTAACGGTCAATAGCTTGCTCGAACGCTTGCGAAGTAGCCTTAACGTTTAATCCACTCAAAGCCTGTTTAAGCAATACATCTTGCTTATCAGTGAACCCATTAAGTGATAATACAAGCCCATTACTTGGTGCTAGTCTAACGCCCATACCCGCTACAGCAGCTTCAGTGCTTAATTGGCTTTGCTGAATGTTGTATAAATCTGCCCAAACAGAGTAAAGCACTTCAGCATTTATGTCGTTCAGACCCTGTTGTGTATTTATATAAACCTCAACGAGCCCTTTAGGTTGCTCAGCAAATTTTTGACTTGCTTGACGCCATACTTTTACGCCCTGCTTATCGAAAACAAGCTCTGGGTGTTTTTGCTCTTTAAATTCAGCCGTTTTAATTGCAAAACTTTCAGGTAATAAGTTGTTCACACTAGGAAGCGCTAATTTAAACTCACTTGGCTTATTCCAGCTTGCTATTTCATCATCACTAATGTCATTTATGCGGTATTTGCCGTCGTAAAAGTATAATTGAGAGTCTGTTTCTTCTTGTTGTGAAATGTACCAAATACGCAGTGAATCTGCGTTGAGCTGGTTTAGCACATCATTAACGGCGTCAGCATCAAACTTTGCATAGTGGTAAGGCGCGTTAATCGTGTGATTAAGCGGGTAAACTTGCATGCTGCCTGTTAGAGCACTTACATAGTTAAACTCGTCGCCCTTTTCTAAAAATTTAAATTGGTTATTAAGCGAGGTACGTATTTCGTTAAAGTACTTGCTATTAACCCCTTCTTTTTTTATTAAATCAATGTATTGCATAACCACTGCAACAATTGCTTCGCGGTTTTGCATACCTAAATCAGTAAGCTCAATATCGACCGTTAAGGCACCATAGTTTGCATATTGTGTTGGAGAGGCTGATGCCCCTAGCTGCGAAACCCAGCCCTTATCTCTTAGTATTTGTGCTGGGCTACCCGGCATTTCATTGCTTAATAAATATGAAACAAAACGGTTAGGTTTAACAGCAAACTCATCACTGTTGTTGGTAATTGTAAAATCAAGTTTTAACTGTTTTACATCTTCATTTGGCGAGTAAAATACGCGTTTACCGCCCGCTTTATCAAAATCTAAATTAGCAGTAACACTTGGCTTTTCGATGTTTTTATTTTTAATGTCAGCGAAGTATTTTTGCGCTTTTTGTTCCATATCGGCGATTGGCAAATTAGAAATAAGTGCGACTTTCATAATATTTGACGAATAATATTTATTGTAAAAATCAACGGTTTCTTGATGAAGCGAACTACCTTCTTTATCGCCTAGTGTTTCTAGGTTACCAATTAAAAAGCGATTAGCTGGATGCTCGCCCATCATTTTACGCGCTAATTTAAATTGGCCAAAGAAGTCCAGTTCGCGGCGCATAGACCACTCAGCATTCACTGCGTTTTTTTCTTTTTCTGTGTATTCTGGGTATAACTTAGGGGCTTTAAAAAAGTCAGAAAAGCGGTCGAGCCCTTCATCAAACGCATCGTTGTTTATTTTGAACATGTAGTTTGTAATTTCGAGCCACGTGTAGGCGTTGTGCGCTCCGCCATTTTTGGTCATGAAATCTGAATACCCTTTTGTATCAGGGTAACGTTCTGTGCCTAAAAACAGCATATGCTCTAAGTAATGCGCCATACCCTGCTGAGACATAGGATCATGCAATAACCCCACACCTACACTTAGTGAAGCAGCAGATTTTTCTGCGCTTGGATCAGACACTAAGATAACCTCAATTTCGTTAGCAAGCTTTAGTGTTTTATATTCTCTATTATCATTTGGGCTAACCACTAAAGTGTATGATAGTAACGAGGCTTGTGGCGAGGTTGCTACTGATGAAGATGTATTCGAGCAACCGCTGAGAACAGCGAGTGCGATGGCACTGAGACAAATAATTTTTTTCATTTTATTTCCATTAAAAGCATGATGCAAAAAAGGTTATGCTAATTCAAAAGCAGGTTTGATAATATAAACTAACACTTTGTACTGAATACTTTCTAGCAGTTAACGCTTTTTTGTGTAACACATTGTGAAAAATGTCTGCATACTGACTAAAACAATAACAAGGAACTACAATGGAAAAAATAATAATACTTGCCATGTTTGTGCAAGTCACCCTGTCTTTGGCTGTAATGATTATTATGGGGAGAAGACGCTTTGCAGCAGCTAAAAATAAACAGTTAAACTTAAACGACTTTGCAACGATGCGATTAGATAACGCAGGTGACCATGTAAGGGTTGCGGATAGAAACTTTACTAACCAGTTTGAAATACCCGTTTTATTTTACGCCGGTTGCTTGTTAGCTTTGCAATTAAACAGTGCAAGCGTTGTGGTTGCAATTTTGGCCTGCGTATTTGTAATAACACGCATATTACATAGCATTATTCATTTAGGATCAAATAACGTAAGAGCTCGATTTAACGTGTTTTTAATTGGCTGCGTGTCTGTATTTGCGATGTGGCTTGCGATGATTTGGCGGCTATTTATTTAATATAGGGCGCAGCTATATAATAGCTGCGCTGTTTATATTGCTCTGAATGAGGTTACTTCTTCTTTTTAAGGCGTGGAACAGCTAGTAAAAAAGCACTCAGTAACCATATTAGCGCTCCCCCCGAACTTCCATCTGAGCTACCAGAGTTATCCGCGTCAATCAGTGTATTTTCAACAACGGTCAATCCGGCTGCCGAATTAGGATCGTCGTCTAATATAGTAACGCTCTGGATTGTCACTAAATTAGCACTACTAATAGACACATCACTGCTCGCACATTGCTCTGTTGTTATATCGACTACTGGTGTTTCACCGCAATGAACAAGGGCCGCAATTTTATCAAGCGTTTCCTGACTTTCTGCTGTGATTTGTCCAAACACTGTAAACCCACCATTTTGCGTATCAAGTGCCGCACTTCCCCCACTGTTATTAGCCATATTAAAAAACCACTGGCTAGTAGCACTATTAGGGTTGCCGCCTAACTTAGCCATGGCAATAGTACCTTTAACATTAGAAAATACAGGTTCATTGATAACAGCAGGTTTAGTTGTTATTGGGTCAAGTGTGTCTGAAAATGTAAAACCACCGCCTTGAATTACAAAATTGTCTATTGAACGATGAATAACTGTTTCATTGTATGAGTCATCTTGCACATAACTTAAAAAGTTTTCTACGGTTTTTGGTGTTTGCTGGTCAAATAAATTAATCTCAATTGTGCCTTGGCTAGTTTGCATTTCGACTATGGTTGCATGGCTAGCAAAGCTTAATGAAGCGAGCAATGAACACAGTAAACGTTTTTTCATGTTAGATCCTATTATTATAGTTATTTAAAAATAAGTTTTGTTTAGGTTAATGCTACACACTAAGAAAATCGATAGCATTAAGATAGTTGATACAAATTAGACCGTTCTGGTAACATTTCAATTACACAATATTGATTTATATTTTCTATGAATATGTAAACCGAGTAAATGTTTAACTTTGCTCATTGTTAATTATTAAATAACAGAGATAACGGATACACATGACACACACACCACACACAATTTGCGACTTTGGCCTACACAAAGGCGAAGCATACACCAAACTCCCAGCAAGCTTTTTAAATTGGATGGTTACTACAAAACACGAAAAGTCACATTACGCTAGCCAAGAACTCAAACGCAGGGAAAATGCGGCTACGAGTCGTAATTAGCCAAAAATATAAATATCTGCCTTTTTTATATTTCAAACTAGTTTAAACTAGCCACCTACAACATTAAGTACAACTTAATACACAGGTATTTTATGCGCATAATTTTTATTTTTTCGATCATTTTTGGTGTACTGGGATGCACATCTGCCACAACTAATGAAAAAACATCTTCTACACAATACTTAACCGTTCTTCATACTAACGATAACCATGGTCGCTTTTGGCATAACGAAAAAGGCGAATACGGTATGGCTGCTCGCAAAACACTACTGGATCAATTACGTAGTGAAGCGAAAATAAAAGGTCATGCAGTTTTACTGCTATCAGGTGGCGACATAAATACAGGTATACCAGAATCTGATTTACAGCATGCAGAGCCTGACTTTAAAGGGATGTCTTTACTCGGCTACGATGCAATGGCATTAGGTAATCATGAATTTGATAATCCACTAAGTGTTTTAGCCAAGCAACAAAACTGGGCTAATTTCCCTCTTTTATCGGCTAATATAGTGGAAAAGTCGACAGGTAACAACGCTTTTGACGCCTATAAGATATTTGAAAAAAATGGCTTAACTATTGCCGTGATAGGTTTAACTACAACCGATACAGCAAAAATAGGAAACCCTCAGTACATTGGTCACTTAGAATTTAAAGACCCTGTTCCAGTAACAGCCAACCTAGCTAAAGAGATAAAAGCAAAATACAACCCAGACATTACTATTGCTGTTACTCACATGGGCCATTTTATTGATGCTAAACATGGCATAAACGCACCGGGGGATGTAACACTTGCTCGCTCATTGCCTGCTAATACGCTTGATATGATCATAGGTGGCCACTCACAAGAGCCTGTGTGTATGGCATCAGAAAATGTAAACGATGATAGTTTTAAACCTGGCTTAGCTTGTAATCCTGATCAGCAAAATGGCACGTGGATAATGCAAGCCCACGAGTGGGGAAAGTACGTTGGTAAGGCTGAGTTCAAATTAGAAAATGGTGAATTGAGCCTACTTGATTATAAATTAATGCCAGTTAATTTATATGTAGAAAAAACACAAGCTGACGGCACATTAAAAGAGGTACTTGCGAACGAATATATTAAGCCAGACCCGTCATTAAAAGCGTTTTTAGCTAAATACCAAGCGATTGGTGCTAAACAAATTGAGGGGACTATTGGCTCTGTTGATGCAAGATTAGAAGGTGATAGAAACAAAGTACGCTATCAACAAACAAACCTTGCTCGCGTTATCATCCAAGCACAAATGAATGTAGTAGGTGCAGATTTTGGGTTGATCAGTGGCGGTGGTATTCGCAGCTCAATTGATGCTGGTGAAATAAGCTATAAAGACATATTAAAAGTTCACCCTTTTAAAAACCGTATAACGTATATGGATTGGCAAGGTGCTGAACTATGGGACTACTTAAATACAGTAACAAGCTTCCCGGCAGACGCTGGTGCTTACTTGCAATATCACAAGCTTTCGTTTGACCGCAAAAATGGTAAGCTTACAAACGTATTTATTAACGGTAAACCGTTCGATAAAAGTAAAACATACCGCATGAGTTTAAATAGCTATAACGCATCGGGCGGTGATGGTTACCCAACTATAAATACGCTAAAAGGTTTTGTTAGCACTGACGAAACTGACGCCCAAGCACTTAAAACATTTATATCGCAACATAGTCCAATAAAAGCGGCTGAGTTTGCTCCTAAATAAACACGGTTAATAATAGGGAAGTAATATTACTTCCCTATTATTTCAACATTTCCCTTTGCAATATTTATGAGCCCGTAGCTGTGCAGACGAGAGCGAGAGCCTTCTCCATATGCTTTTGGAGGGTAATAAATCTCTTTTTCCTCAGGATATTCATTCAAAACGTCGTCAAGCGAAGCCCTTATTTCACTCAACGTTTTTTCAAGGCTATTATTGAAGTTCGGCCGTTTCCTTATCGTGTGCCCTAGTTCTGTTAAACGGTAAAAATACTTGTTGGCAAGTTCAATAAGCTCATCGGGTACATTTTTATTATGATTTAAAATGACATCACTATTAGCTGAACAATATTCAACAAGGGCTAGGTAAAAACACAATGGTTTATTAGCTAATTGAACGCTGTGCTCTTTATTATAACTATGTGAAAGTGTTTTATTGCGTAAATCAATTATGACCGCCAAAGGCATTGGCATTGATGCAACGGAGTTAATACTCTTGTTTAAGCTTACATTGTTTTTCTTACTGTCTACCACTTTTAACCACACAGCAACAAAGAGACTGATAAGTAAAAAAAACAAAAAAAAGATTTTATTACTAGGTGTCAAGTAATGCTCATCTACACTAAAAATAATATTCACAGGGCCTTCACTCGTCGCTAAGCTACTGATAAATTGCTTTGCCTTTAAATCGCTGTGAGCAATCTCGCCTGTACTGATATCGATGACACGCAAGTTACTCATTCTTAGATAACTATTTAGTGAGTCAATATAGCCAACTAAAGCATCTTTATTACCTGCATGCTTATACAGTTCATTTGGCAAATCGAGTAATGGTAAATCTAGTGCAATTTGTTTTTCAATTTGAAACTTTTGCTGCTCGCTAACACGCTCTGTTTTATTAATCATAGATATATAAAACACTAAAGAAAGCATTAAAAAAATACACGAAGACACTGCAGAAAATTTAAGCCTACTCATTATTTTCACCTATCTTAAAAACAGCTGTATTATTCTCACATTGCCAAAAGGGCAAAACATTTTGATAATAATGAAGTTCTTGGTCTTTAGACATAGCCATTAGATGTTCTTGAACAGCACACAACAAATCTGTGTTGTTTTGTTGCATTTTCAAGTACCAACGTGTGCCTGTTATGTTATTGCTTAATGGGGTGATATAGTTTTTCGAGAAACGGTCTTTATCGTTTTCTTTCCAAAACGACGCAATAATATCTACTTTACCGTTGGCTAATAAATCTCGTAGTTCATTATGAGAACTTGCGTACAAAATATTTAAATTTGCAATATTTATATCGAGATCTTTAAAGACCTGTTTTGGAAGAATATGCCCAGAGCGACTTGTTGGGTAATCAAGCAGTCCTATTTTTTTGTCTAAAAAATAAGATTTTGAAATAATTGGCTTTTCTTTTGAAGATATAAAAAATGCAGTGTAATCAGAAAAACCAACAACGGGCATATAATTATAGGTAGATTCAGCTTTAAAAGCCGCCATAATGTTGTTTTTTGCGAGTATCAGGTCTGCAATTCCTTTACCTACAAACTCTAAACTGTTTGATGTATTATACCCCCAATACCCAACAACCACTCCGTACTGTTTAGCAACGACATTATCACCACACAACTTCTGTGTAAGTTGCACTGCAATATTTTTAGAGGGTGTGAATACAATAAGCTCACTATCGTTTGCGGTCGCTGTTGTACGACATGTTGTTGATGTTTCAATAAGTACAGGAAAAGCGAGTTCATCGTCATTTACAATTAATTGACCACACACCCAAGCAAAAACTATTACCATAAACAAAAATGTAACAATTGAAGTTTTTTGCAATACCGTATTTTTAATATTCAAGCTAAAGACATCCTAAAATACATTACTTATTCATTTGAACAATTTTAATTACTTATTACAACAAGTAATTTTACCTATAGATGCTAAGGCACTGATTTATAATAAATATGAATAAGAAATTATGAATTTTATTGAGTCCTTCCTAATTTCAACAAAAGTAAGGACAATTGACCTTATTACAACGCAGCAACACCACTCCAAATTAATTAGGGAACCTTAATGCGTATCAATGTAAAATATTCGATAACGTCAGCGCTTTTAATAGGTGCCATTTTTACAAGTAGCGATTCACTTGCTTGGGGCCAAAACGGTCACCGGGTTGTAGGTAAAATTGCTGAATCTCATATAACAGACACCACAAAGTCAGCTATTAAACCATTCTTAGCGGGTGAATCACTTGCACAGGTTTCAACTTGGCCTGACGAGATGCGCTCAAACCCGGGGAAATTTTGGCAAAAGCAATCTTCTCGTTGGCACTACATTAATGCCGCACCTAACAAGTCCTTCACAATCAATCACGACCATACAAACAACAAAGAGTCGGTTAGCAATATTCTAGAAGGCATCCACTATTCTATAAAAATACTCAAAGATAAAAACAGCAGCCTAGATGCAAAGCAATTTAGTTTACGTTTTTTAGTTCACTTGGTTGGTGATAGCCATCAACCTTTCCATGCAGGAAGAAGCGAAGATAGAGGCGGAAACCGTATTAGAGTGTCGTTTTTTGGTCAAGATACAAACTTACACAGCTTGTGGGATACTAAATTAGTTGAAAACGAAAACTTATCATTTACTGAGTACGCGCAGTTTATAAATACTAATAACAGTGAACTAATTGCAGAATATTTAGAAAGTACACCAACTACTTGGATTGAAGAATCTCATAATTTAGCAAATGCACTTTATAAATCTACAAATGAAGAAGTTGGCTACAGCTATGTTTATAAAAATACACCTATCGTAAAAACACGTCTGCTACAAGCAGGTGTTCGATTGGCTGGTTTGTTAAACGCTATGTTTGACCCTTCTGCTAAAGAGCTAGAAACAGCGTTAAAAAAAGTATCTATGTAATTTGTGACACATAAAACCTACACACGGGGATTTTTTGTAAAAGCTTGTTTTACATTTCACAAGTTTGTCATAAAACATCGGTAGTATGAGCTCGCTAATAGAGTGATTACTCAAAAAAAGGTAAAAAATAGTCAAAATTTGTACTATTTATTAAAAAAACATTGCAGTTGTATTTTATTTGTAACAAACAATTGGGGTATAATAGCGATGGTTTTTAAAATATAAACCTGCATTTAGTTTATTTTTTGAAAACCAAAAAATAAAAATATAAAAATTTAATTATTAACTACACGGGAAAATTAAATGAAAACTCAAATACGCAAAACGGCCCTGTCACTTGCTATCGCAGCATGTGTTGGTGTTAGTGGCGCTGCAATTGCAAATGAAACAACATCTGCAATTAAAGGTCAAATCACTGGTCCTAACGGCAACCCTGCTGCTGGCACTAAAATTACAATTTTACACGTTCCTTCAGGCTCAGTTAAAACAACTGAAACTAATGATGCTGGTTACTTTACAGCTAAAGGCCTGCGTGTTGGTGGTCCATACAGAGTAGTTGTAGATTCTGACACTTATGCAGACCAAGAGTTCAATAACATTATTCTTAACATTGGTAACGATTACCCGGTAAATGCTTCTTTAGAGAATATCTCTAACATCGAGCAAATTGTAGTTACGGGTGCTCCTATCAGTGCAATGTCTGGTGGTACAGGTCCTGCGTCTACTTTTACGCTAACGGATCTTGAAAACCAACCAGCTATCAACCGTGATTTAAAAGACATCATCCGTATTGACCCACGTATCACAATTGATGATAGCCGTGGTTCAATCAACTGTGGTGGTGGTAACCCACGTTACAACAGCTTAACGCTTGACGGCGTTCGCATGAACGATAACTTCGGCTTAAGCTCAAACGGTTACCCTACTATCCGTGCCCCTTTCTCTTTCGACTCTATTGAACAAGTTTCAGCTGAACTAGCACCTTTTGACGTTCAATACGGTGGCTTTACATCGTGTAACATTAACGCTGTAACTAAATCTGGTGGCAACGACGTTCACGGTGGTGTTTTCTTCGATTACACAAACGATTCAATGAAAGGCGACGAAATTGAAGGTAATGAAGTTGATAACGGTAACTACACTGAAAAACGTTACGGTTTCAACGTAGGCCTTCCGCTTGTTGAAGATACATTATTCTTGTTCACTTCATACGAAAAACTTGAAGGTGTTCGCCAGTTTAATTACGACGGCCTTAGCAGTGGTAGTGTTACAGCTGATGACGTATCTCGCATTCAGAGTATTTCTCAATCAGTTTACGGCTACGATGCAGGCGGTATGCCATCAAGCATGCCTGTTGAAGATGAAAAAATCTTAGTAAAACTAGATTGGAACATCAACGAAGATCACCGTGCAAACTTAATTTATAACTACAACGACGGTAACACAATTTCTCAGTCTGATACTGGTTCTAGCCGCGTTTCTTTATCAAACCACTTCTACAATCAAAGTGCTGAGTTTACATCAATCATTGGTTCTGTATATTCTGATTGGTCAGACGATTTTTCTACTGAAATTCGTTTAGGTAAATCAGAGCTAGATGCAACGGTTCAGTCATTAGATGCTGCAAGCAGCTTTGGTGAAATGCAAATCCGCACTGATAATGGCGGTACGGTTTACATTGGTCCAGATGATTCTCGTCAATCAAACGATCTAGATTACGACACAACTACATTTAAAGTTGCTGGTACTTATTACTTAGATCAACACACAATTACTGCTGGTTACGAGTTTGAAGAGCTATCTGTTTTTAACTTGTTCGTACAGCATACAGAAGGTGAGTGGCGCTTTGACTCAATTGACGACTTTGAAGCAGGTCAAGCAGCGCGTATCTACTACAACAATGCTGCAGGTACTAATAACCCGAATGATGCGGCTGCAAGCTTTAAATATGCGCAGCATACATTCTATGTCCAAGATGAATACGCATTCACTGACTTAGATGCAACCATTCAGTTTGGTTTACGTTACGACAAGTACACAAGTGATGACGTTCCTAACTTTAACCAAAACTTCACTAACCGTTACGGTTTCAGCAACCAGTCTACATTCGACGGTATTGACTTACTGCAACCACGTGTTGGCTTCCAATGGTATGCAACTGACGAACTTGAAGTTCGTGCTGGCTTAGGCTTGTTCTCTGGTGGTAACCCGAACGTATGGCTATCTAATTCGTATTCTAACGACGGTATTACAAACATTAGTACGCAGTTCCGTGGTGTAGATTTATTTAACACAGCTAACGTAAACGGCGGTACTCCTGGTTTTGACGTACCTCAAGAAATGTTCGATATTGTTGCAAACACTGAAATTGGTGTAGGCGATGCAACTGTTAATGCTGTAGACCCTGATTTTGAAATTCCTTCAGAGTGGAAATATTCACTTGGTGCTACATACACAACTGAAGACGAATACGTAATCTCTGTAGATTACTTATACTCGAAGAAAAAAGACGCTGCATTAATGCGTGATATCGCACTTCAAGATAGCGGTGAAACTACGTTTGATGGTCGCCCAATTTACGAGTCTATCGAAGGCCGTGGTAACGAATATTTATTAACTAATGTTAGTGGCGATAGCGGCGATTCTTCAGTTATCTCTGCAGCAGTTAGCAAAATGTTTGATAACGGCGTTAACTTCAGTTTTGGTTATGCATACACAGATGCAGACGATGTAAACCCAATGACTAGCTCTGTAGCCGGTTCTAACTATGGTAACATCGCGCTTACTAATCCAGGTAACCCAGGTGTTGCGTCTTCAGATTATGAAATTCCGCATCGTTTTACTATGACGCTTGGTTACAAACATGAGTTTGTAGATGGCTTTGAAACACGCTTTAACCTTTACGGTGAAGCATACAAAGGCCTACCTTACAGCTTCACGTTTGACGGAAGTGACCGTAATGTATGGGGCGATAACAACTGGAATGGTAACCGTCAGTTATTATACGTTCCACTTGAAAACGATCCTAACGTTGTATACGACATGTCTGCAGCTGAAATCAATGAGTTCAACGACTTCATTGCTTCTGAAGGGCTTAAACGTGGTGAAATCGCAGGTCGTAACCAACAAAATGCTGACTGGTTTGTTAAGTTTAACTTTAAAGTTACACAAGAATTACCAGGCTTTATGGAAGGTCATAAAGGTGAAGCATTCTTTGTAATCGACAACCTTACAAACATGCTAAATGATGACTGGGGCGTTCTTAAGAAAGGTCCTTTCGTAGGTGCAAGCATGATCTCAACATCTTTAGATGACCAAGGTCGTTACGTTTACTCAGGCTTTAACGGCAATAACGCTAATACTTCAGTACAAACTGGTGCTTCAGTATGGGAAATGCGTGTAGGTGTACGTTACACTTTCTAATCTAAATTGTCAGATTAGTTAAAATTATAAAAGCCCATCATTTGATGGGCTTTTTTATGCCTGTAATTTATTTTTTAGCTTATTAAGTACACTTATTAATAAACCTTGTTCATGTGTGTTTAACGAAGCCAATAGTTCTTTTTCCCACTTTAACGCCTCGGGTACTATTTTTTTATACATATCTTTTCCAGCTTCACTTAATGAAAGTATGGCTGCGCGCTTATCCTCTGAATTAATTTGAGTCATTAGCAACTTTTTTTCTACTAATATTTTTATTGCACGCGACACGGTCGATTTATCCATATTTGCCTGCGTACATAAATTTTTGGCATTACTTTGACCAAATTGCGCTAAATTCGCCAAAATTCGCCATTGAGGTATCGTTAAGTCAAATTTGCTCTGGTATACCTTAGCAAGGTCATTACTTACCAAACTTGCTACATTAATTAGTTGATATGCTAAAAAAGTGTCTAAATCCAGTTTCATTGTTATCCCGTTAAATAGGTTTACTAGCTGTTCATTTATATTTACATACACATTCATTGAGCAATTTGAAATTACTCTCACTTGAGAGTATCTTAACTTAAATAAATAAAACATAAAACTAGCCTTCTCTCACAGGAGTCAGTAATGGCAGAACAGTTAAAGTACATGACCGGTTTTGGTAATGAATTTGAAACCGAAGCGCTACCCGGTGCCTTGCCTATAGGGCAATTTACTCCTCAAAAAGTTAAGTACGATCTTTACACTGAACAATTTAGCTCTACAGCATTTACCGCGCCTAGAGCAGCTAACCGCAGAACATGGCTGTATCGGTTACGCCCTTCGGTAGTGCAAGGTGATTACACCGCTGTTGATAACGGCTTGATTCGAACTGCACCTATAACTGAAGCCGTAACACCTCCGACTATGCTTCGCTGGAACCCCGTTGAAATTCCTACAAAGCCAACTGATTTTCTAGATGGACTCATAACAATGGCTGCTAACGGCAGTGCTAATGGGCAATCTGGCATCGGTATTCATGTTTATGTTGCTAACAAGTCTATGGTCGATCGCTACTTTTACAACGCTGACGGTGAAATGCTATTTGTACCCCAACAAGGCGAGCTACTCCTGCATACAGAATGCGGTAAGCTCTGTGTAAAACCAGGTGAAGTTGCAGTCATACCCCGAGGAATGAAGTTTTCTGTTGATTTAATACAATCAACGGCCCGTGGTTATATATGCGAAAACTATGGTCATGCTTTGGAGCTTGCAGAGCGAGGCCCGGTTGGTGCAAACGGCTATGCCAACGACCGTGACTTTCAATACCCAGTTGCAGCTTTTGAAGATAAAGAAGGTGATTTTGAACTGGTGTCAAAATTTAATGGTAACTTATTCAGCTGTGAGATTAAGCATTCCCCTTTCGATGTTGTTGCATGGACAGGTAATAGCGCCCCTTATAAATACGATTTATCGCGATTTAATGTAATGAATACAGTAAGCTTTGACCATCCGGATCCTTCTATATTTACCGTTTTAACCTCGCCATCAGCTACTGAAGGGATGGCTAATGTTGATTTTGTCATTTTTCCACCGCGTTGGATGGTTGCTGAAAACACGTTTCGTCCGCCCTACTATCATCGTAATATCATGAGTGAATTTATGGGGTTAATTGAAGGTGTATATGATGCAAAAGAGCATGGCTTTGTGCCAGGTGGCGCAAGTTTACATAATTGTATGTCTCCGCATGGACCTGAAGCGGATGTATTTGAAAAAGCATCTAATGCGGAACTGGTTCCACAAAAATACGAAAATACCTTAGCGTTTATGTTTGAATCCCGTTATGTCATTTCACCGACTAAATACGCATTAGAAGGTAAAGAACGTCAACCAAATTACACAGATTGTTGGCGAACAATTAAAAAACACTATTCAGGCAACAAGGATTAATTATGAAGCTTTACAGTTATTTTCGATCATCAGCTGCATACCGAGTGCGTATTGCGTTAAACCTAAAAAAAATTGACCATGAGTTGGCAATTGTAAATCTTTTAAAATCAGAGCAGCTTGAGGAAGGTTACCTAACACTAAACCCACAAGGGCTTTTACCAGCCCTTGAAACAGATGAAGGTGTACTTGGTCAATCATTAGCTATTTTAGAATGGCTTGATGAAACATACCCACAGTCACCATTAATTAGCGGCTCTGCTTGGCAAAAAGCCCAAATAAGAAACTTAAGTTTTGCAATAGCGTGTGATATTCACCCAGTGAATAATTTGCGAGTACTTAAGTATTTGTCGAATGAATTAAAAGTAGACGATGATGCTAAAAACACCTGGTACAAACATTGGGTTGAAGTAGGTTTTGATAAAATAGAAATACTACTTGGAGACGACGATTACTGTGTTGGAAACAAGCCAAGCCTTGCTGATGTTTGCTTGGTTCCTCAGGTATTTAATGCTATTCGTTTTAATGTGGATATGAGTCGTTATCCAAAAATTGCAGCCATTTATGAACGATGTAATAAATTAGCTGCGTTTAATGATGCCGCACCGCAAAATCAACCCGATGCGACCTAAATACTGCTGAGCTTAACTTTTGAGCGCGCTATGAATAATCGTAACGTGCTCAATTAAATCTAAACCCAAATCCGTTAAGTAACCGCCATCAGGGCTATCTATAACGCCTTTATCAAATAATCGTTGTGCTGCTTCTATCAAGCTTGCTTCTGCGTCAGAATGTAATTTGATACCCTGCATTTTGCTATCAAGCGGAAACTTTGCAAGTAATGTGAATTCATCTATCATCAGCTGGTTAAATTTCATGTGTGTGTACCTTTTATTGTTCTGTTTATTTTTTAGTGTGTAATATTACACTAGCATGTTTTTTAGCATTACGTACTATTTTTAAAGTCAATTTTAGGAGAATGTTATGCGCGCATTAATAATTCTATCCGCCTGTTTTTTAAGCTTATCACTCTCGTTATTTTGTAATGCCGAGCCGCATAACAGCCGCACTTTTGTGAACGCAAGTCAGTTAACTCAGCACCAAACAATGTGTTGGTACGACGACAAACGCTATAGTGAAGGCGCATTAATTAGCGTTGATACGTTCAATTTACTGTGCGGTGCCAAAAACCCCAACCAAACCAATAGCGCATTAATGTGGCTTAAGCTCAATGAGCAAGGGAAAGTTATTTACCCAAATCGACCTAAAAAGATTACAGTGAAATAGCCTGCTTATTGTATTTAAGCTACAATAAGCATAGTTTAAATAAGCAGTATGGCTATGGATAATCAACCTAAAAACCCACTACATGGGATCACACTAGAACAAATATTGGTCGAGTTAGAGCAGAGACTTGGCTGGAAAACGCTGGGCGAACAAGTAAAAATTAAGTGCTTTACGGATGCACCAAGCATAAAATCTAGCTTAAAATTTTTACGTAAAACCCCTTGGGCCAGAGACAAAGTTGAAGCGTTATATATTCATACAATAAATAACAAACCACTTCGTAAACCTAAAAGTGCGCCTCGTAAAACAACAAACAAGGCTCCAGATACAACTGACTTTATTTGGCCATCAATAAAAAAGTAAAAATATAAAGAAAGGCGCAGTTTATTGCGCCTTTATATTTTAGTTTCGCTAAATTTCTTTACTGATCACGTTAAGCGATGCTGGCAGTATTTCAATCACAAGCCTATTAGCCGTTTTCACCTCGCCATCAATGACATACTTAATCCCATTACCTGAAGATATTTCGACTTTTTTAGCATTTGTGTGTTGAGAGTTAATGGCTAAATGACTTTGCGTTATACTGCTAAACATAAGCTCGGCAATACTCAGTACCGTTGTGGAATTTTCTTTATTGGGTATAAGCCAATTTATATCAAGTAGCCCATCGCTATGATTAGGCTGCCCTCCCCCTTGAGCAAGTAGCGTTGTAAACGGTGCTGCATTAGCAACAACAAAGCTGCTTGTTGTGATCACCATTGGGTCGTTATCGTCCAATTTAACGTTGAGCTGTTGCGATTTTTGTTCAGAAAACGCCTGAAAAAATCCTGTTAAGTAAGCGAGTTGCCCAAATTTATTTTTAAATTCGCGGTCAGCTTTTTCAATCATTGCATGTTCAAAACCTATCCCGGCTAAAAGTAGCATTAAATCGTCATTACAATATGCCGTATCTATTAACGTAGATTGACCATCAATAATTAAATCACACGCTTGCTCTACAGGTATAAATTTTGAACTTATTCCCATTAAAACGTGAGCTAGCGCATTAGCAGTCCCGAGCGGAATAATACCTAACTTACAGGGTGTATTAACTAATACGTTCGCAACTTCCGCTACTGTTCCATCGCCACCGCAAGCAATAACAATATCAGGATTTTCACCAAGCGCTTGTTTGGCAAGCTCTAAACCATTAATGTCTGGGCTTGTGGTCATTACGGTTAAATCGTAATAAGTTGACAAGCGTGCAATGATAAATTGCTCTTTTTCTTGCCATATTTTTGTACCCGACACGGGATTTGCAATTAAAAATGCACGATTTTTAATTACTAATTCGCCACTTTTATGTCGCTTTGCTAGGTGGCGCAGTTGGCGTTTATTTAGATTAGCGGTTTCACGTGTTTCTTTAATTTGGGCAAGCACATCATGCACATCGGCATGTTTATTTTGACTAAGTAAGTAAGCAGCCATTACAAACACTGAACGTCCGCGGCCCAACGCACAATGCACAACCACTTTATTGTTTTTTTGGATTTGATGATGAATCCAATTTATTGCTTGGTTAAGCTGAGAGTGTGTTGGCACGCTATGATCAAGTACTGGAATATTTAAGTAGTTAATACGCTCTTGTGTCGAGCTCCACTCTAAACCGTCAAACTCACAAGTAACATCTAATATAGCGGTAATATTATTGCTTTTTAACGTGTCTATATCCGAGGGAAATAAGCGGCATGCTAAAAAAAGGTTATCGTTAATTTGCTGAATTGGTGGTACTTTATCATGCTTACGCGACCACGCGTTGTACACTTGCGCCCCCAATAAAAAAGGAATAAACGCCCAGCGTATGTAAAATGGAATAACGCCGTTTTCTCGCTTTCTGAAAATTTTACCTATATTAAAAATGTATGCCCCACTGACCAATGACAGTGATAACGCGGTCCAGTAAAAAAATAACGAAAAATAAATTGAATGTATTTCCCAGCCTATAAAAATAAGTACACATGCTAATACCAAATAACTAATTGCAGCCCACATAAAATCTCCATTTATATTTATTGCTATTTATTAATTAACAAACAGCTTTTATAACTGTATTTGCAATTTACAAGCCACAAAATGGTAAAGCGTACGGCACCACTTTTCCACTTATGTTATTGATATTTAATATCTATTTAAATACCGTATTTATTGGTTTGTATGGACTTTGCTCTTTTTACACAATTAGTGTGTTAATTTTTCATACGTATCACAGTAGAAACTCACTAAGTCTTAGCTCCATATTAGTAAATCTGACTCACCAAGCTAATTTATTTTAAGTGTAACTTAGCGTGGCGACTCTGCTATAAACAAAAATCGGCTCAACCATTACAGATGCTTTTCTCTAATATAGTTTTTGAACTCACAGAATTATACCTAATAATAAACACAGATAGTCATTGCAAAAAAGAGCGAAAAGTATACTGTTGCAAGCTACTTAACTTTTTTGCATCCAAGTTCTAGCCTCAACCGTTTTTAAAAAGAGAATAAAAATAAATAGGATATTTATGGAAAACGATAATTTACTGTCTCTGTTATACGATACATCACAGGGTGATAAGCATGCATTTTCAACCTTGTATCAACAAACAAGTGGAAAGCTTTTTGCCATTAGCTTAAATATGCTTTCTAACAGAGCACACGCCGAAGAAGTGTTGCAAGACGCATTCATTAAAATATGGCATAACGCCTCAGAATACAATGCTTCTAAAGGCACTGTCATAAGCTGGATGATAAGTATAGTAAGGTATAGAAGTCTGGATGCGTTGCGTTACAACAAAGTAAGAAAAGAGCAAACAATGGGAGATGATGACTTTGATATTCAGAGCGTCGATGTCAACTATGACGAAAATACTAAATTAGTAAACTGTATAGAGCAGCTTGAACCCCAGCAAAAGCAGGCCATTCATTTAGCTTACTATAAGGGGCTTAGTCACAGCGAGCTAGTAGACCATATAGAGTCGCCATTAGGCACAGTTAAAAGCTGGATCAGACGCGGGCTTACACAACTTCAGAGGTGTTTAACATTATGAATTATACAAAACCCGAGCTGTTAGACGCGCTAGCAGGACAATATGTACTTGGCACACTCAAGGGGCTGGCACGAAAACGTTTTCAGCGCTTGTTACTTAGCTCAAGCAAAGCACGTGAGGCAATTTTTATGTGGGAGCAAAACCTTAATAATCTAGCAAGTGCAATTACACCACAAGCACCTAGCGATTCTGTTTGGGAAAACATTTTGCAAGGTATTGAGTCAAAAACAGTGCCTAGTCAAACAGTGGTGCAAACTAAGCCGTCGATTTGGCAGACATGGTCGTTTATAGCCACCGCCGCGTGTATTGTGTTGGCATTTTTAGTCATTCAACCGGCCAAAGAAGTGACGCAATATCAGCAAATTGCACTCGTGCAAAACCAAGATAAACAGTCTTTATGGTTTATTGAAGTAAACGAAGATGCATTAACTATTAAAGCCAGTAGTCAATTAGTTGCCCAAAGAGATAAAGATTATCAACTATGGATGATCTTAAAAGGGCAAGATTTACCTGTTTCGTTGGGTATATTACCTAAACAAGGCGGTAAATTTTTGCTAAAAGATAAACGCTTTAACGCTGACGATATCTCACTACTAGCAGTCAGTTTAGAGCCTTTAGGTGGTTCGCCAAACGGCTTACCTACCGAGGTACTTTATACAACCGAACTCGTGCTTCTTTAATCCCTTGTATGGCTGCTTATATAAGCAGCCATTTTTTATTTAAATAAAATTTAACTTTTTTGCATCCAATCTAAATTCCCCCCCGTTATTAGCTATGACTTCTATTTAAAACTAAAGGAAAAAGTCATGAAAGCTTTAACACCATCAATACTCGCAGTAGTAATATGCAGCACTTTTATTAGCGCACCAAGTAACGCATCAAGTCACCGAGAAGCGCCAAATATTAGTCGCTTTCCGACCTTAGATTCTACCGATTTTTATGTATTTAATAGCTATGAACAAGGAAAAGAAGAGTACGTCACACTAATCGCAAACTATATTCCATTACAGGATGCCTACGGCGGCCCTAATTATTTTGCAATGGACCCAGATGCAACTTACAGCATACACATAGATAACGATGGCGATGCCGTTGAAGACATTACTTTTGCATTTGATTTTCAAAGCATGCTACCAAACGATAATCAAGGTGTGCAATTAGCTGTAGGCCCAGAAGGCAACCAGCGTACTGTTTCTGTACCACTCAAAAATGTGGGTGGTGTATCAGCCGGTGATAATAGCGCAACTAACTTCAGTGAATCATATACTCTGAGTATGATTAATGGGCCGCAGCGCACAGGTGTTGCAACCTCATTAAATAATACCACTACGGGCACATCTACATTCAGTAAGCCACTTGATTATATTGGTAATAAAACATTTACCTCTAAAGCTGACTATCAAACTTACGCAGATCAATTTGTATATAATGTGTCAATCCCGGGTTGTGAAAGCATGGCACAAGTATTTGTTGGCCAAAGAAAAGATGCGTTTGTCGTTAACCTTGGTAAAACGTTCGATTTAGTAAACTACGTACCGGTAGAGGGCGACAGCGCTCCGGGTGCTGGTGACGCAGGTGGCTTCCCTGGAGGCATTACCCAATCGGCTGACAATGACGATCTTGCAGATAAAAACGTGACATCAATTGCTATTGAAGTACCAAAAAGCTGTATTGTAGGCGAAGGTAATGGCGTTATTGGTTCGTGGACCACTGCAAGTTTACCACAAGCTCGCATACTAAACCCGAATGCTAAATTTGCTAATAATGCAGTTAATGGTGGTGCACTTACTCAAGTATCGCGTTTGGGTAATCCACTTGTTAATGAGCTTGTTATCGGCATAAAGGATAAGGATACTTTCTCTACAGCACATCCCAAAGACGATGGACAGTTTTTAGATTATGTATCTCATCCAGCCCTTCCTGAACTTTTAAATATTTTATTCAAGGATGCTGTTAATACGACACTTGGCGCTAACCTCGAAACATTAGCCCCAACAAACTTTCCTCGTACCGATTTAATTACTGCATTTTTAACTGGTTTTGCTGGTGTTAATCAACAAGCAACCGTCACTCCCTCTGAAATGCTTCGTTTAAACACAAACATCGCGGCAACAGCGCAAAGTGAGCAGTCTGCATTTGGTGTTGCAGGAAACGATTTAGCTGGCTTTCCAAACGGCCGACGCCCTGGCGATGATGTTGTTGATATTGCTCTGCGCGTAGTCATGGGTCGTTTATGTCATCCTATTCCTGTTGCAGGCGAAGATACTGACCTAGGCTTATGTACTCCCGAAGATGCAAGCGTTGGTACAGTACCATTTACCGATGGCGCACCTGTTGATGCAACAATGATCGACTCAACCTTTCCGTACTTAGCTACCCCACTTGCGGGCTCTAAATAAGGAGTAAACTTATGCAACACTTAAAAATAACGCATATAGGTATTCTGCTTAGCGCATTAATACTGGGAGCGTGTAGTAATGATGACGACAATAAAAAGCCGTTGCCTGTGGTTAATACAGCGCCTTCAGTTAGCGACATCATGTTAACAACGCAAACGGAGGTAAATATTACCGACTCACTTACAGCCACAGATAAAGAAGGTGATTCACTTACTTATTCATTGGTCAGTGAGCCTTCATTAGGCATGGTAAATATTGACGCTGATGGCAACTTTACTTACACACCAAATAAAGAGGTTACGGGCACAGATAGCTTTACTTTTGGCGTATCTGATGGCGTTAACAGCCAAGTAAGTGCAATGGTTAATATCACTATTGAAGCTTTGCAAGTCGACTTTGCTCAGTTTACTAGCGATGCATTTAACCAAGCACCGAATGCAGAGCCACTCTCTGTAAATGGAAGAGAGTTTACAAATAAAGACACAGATATTAATAATTTAATTAGTAATCAGTAAATAAGCTGACTGGCCATGGATGGCTATTTTAAGGATACAAATATGAAATCACCTCTAGTAAACCTGATGATTACATTAAGCTTAGTGTGCTCATTTGAGCTTTTTGCAGCGGCTTATACACCTAATGACAACGACGTAATAGCAGTCACTAAATCGGATTTAACTGCCTCACTATCGATAAATGAAATAGAAAATCTAGTCAATAAAAGTCAATTCGTTGGACAAACGGAGCATATGCAAGGAGTACTCAAAAACAGGCTCGCAGAAATATACTTAAATGAGCCAACGCCACAGGTAGGCTATTTATATGCACGCGTTTTACAAAAAGAGCATTTGTTTAATGATGCGATAAACATTGCTAATAGTGTTTTAAAAATAACGCCTGATCACAGCAACACTCATCTATTGCTGGCTAATTTGTACATGACACAAGGCCAGTTTGAACTTGCTAAACAGCATTGCTTAGCACTAATAACAAGGGTAAGCACATTAACGGCCAGTACTTGTGTACTAGACGTGCAAAGTCAGCACGGTAATTTATTAAGAAGTTATCAATCTTTAGTAAAGCTAACGAACAATAAGCCTATTGGACTCAATACAAAACATGTCCTAGCTGAAATGAGCTTTAGATTACAAAACTACACAAACGCATTAAAGCACCTTGAAAATATAAATTTAGTAAACTCTCCAGTAAGCCTAATTGCTTTATGGGCAGACATACAACTGGGCTTAAACAAGCCACAGCAAGTGATAACCAAATTAAGTAATTTATTAAAAGAATCGCACGATCTAGAAGATGCGCTTTTGCTGCGCTTAGCCATCGCAGAAAAAAAACTAAACACAACACAATACAAATGGCAAAACGCCATGAAGCAACGAGTAAAGCTCAGAGAAATTCGCCACGACAGCTTTCACGCAAGTGACCTCGCCAACTATTATATTCACGTGCAGCCAAACAAATCTAAAGCCTTGTATTGGGCCAATATTAACTGGCAACAAGCTAAAATGAATATCGACCAAGCGCTGATTGTTCAAGCAAAAAGGATGTGAATGTTATGAGAATATTAAAACGCGTATTTTCTATTATGTTGTTAAGCTTATTATTTTCAACAGCAGCTTTTGCGCACCAGTTAAGCACCGGCTACATTACGCTCAATAGCAACAATACAGCTCAATACAGCGGCAATTGGGAAATCAATGTTGCAGATTTAGAGCACGTTATAGCACTCGACTTAGACCAAAATGCCAACATTACCTGGTCTGAAATAAAAGCAAAACGCGACTCAATTAATGCATTTATAAAAAACAATCTTATCGCAGAACAAAACGAACAAACTTGCGCACTCACTGTAAATAACAATTACCAGCTAAGTGAGCACTTTAATCAGCCTTACTTGGTATTACCTGTGTCATTTTCGTGTTTAACAAATAACGAGATTACGCTTAAGTATTCAGCCTTTTTTCAAGATGACGCAAATCACAAGGTCATTGTTAATGTGAATAACATAGCACGTGTGTTTAGTATAAATGAGCCTAGCCAAACCTTTAATACTAAGCAGTCGAGCTATTTAGATACCTTTACAGAATATGTGTATCAGGGCGTATTACACATTTGGATAGGCATCGATCATATTTTATTTTTAATTGCGCTATTACTAACTTGTGTTTTAACCCGTGATAAAAACACCTGGCAGCCCATTAGCTCTAAAAAACACATTATCAAACACACTGCATGGATTGTTACAGCATTTACGCTTGCTCATTCTATAACGCTTACAACAACAGCGCTTGATTTAATATCTCTCAATACTCGCTGGGTTGAACTAATTATTGCAATTTCTGTATTGTTTGCAGCCCTTAATAATGTTTGGCCCGTTGTTTTGCGTTTAGGCTGGCTGACATTTGCTTTTGGGTTACTTCACGGAATGGGATTTGCGAGTGTACTTGGTGAATTAGGTTTGTCGAGTAACTATCAATTAATGAGCATATTGGCATTTAATTTAGGGGTAGAGATAGGCCAACTTAGTATTTTATTAGTAGCGTTGCCTTTATTAATTGCATTTAGAAAAACCGCTTGGTATATAAAATGGTTAATGCCTGCAGGGTCTATAGGTATTGCCGTTGTGGCTCTAAACTGGTCTATTGAACGCTTTTGAACATAATTATACCCATTCGCCTAATTAAGTAATCTATTTTGAAAATGGAAAAACGTCTTGATAGCTAGGAAAAAAATTCGCTATTTAGTTGTTATCGGCAATAGCTCTGCATTCATGCAGTCGTAAATGAGAGTTTTTTAACGTAAATAGCGAGGCGTTTAGCCCCACAAAATGATTAAGTATTATTGCGGCTTGGTATTACTTTAAAAGCTTGTTAATACTATAAACCCGCTAATATAGCGGGCATATAGTTTATGCATTTTAATGGCACTATTTTAATCTTTAAACGGCATTAACAACGTTTTCATTGCCGGGCGAAGCGCAATTAAAACTGTCTCTTCGGTAAGTTCGGGGTAAAGCACTTTTCGCAAAAGTAAGCCTGCCATTACTGAAAAAATAACATTAATACGGCTTTCTAGCTCTACCTCATCTATGTCTTTTATGACACTGCGTTCACTTATTAGCAACTGGCGCATTCTATTTCGCGCTTGCGTGTCGGCATCACGTAATAGTTTAGCTACCTTTACGTTTCTACCAGCTTCAGCGAGCATTTCTAAATCAACCGCACATTCACCGGTATCCATATGCCTTTGAACGCCGATATTTAAACCGTTCAATAATACTGTGAGCGTATCTTCTGGTTGCCCTTCAAAATGCTCAAATATAGAAAACATTTCTTCCATATCTTTTTCAATAATACTTTCTATAATGGCTTCTTTACTTTCAAAGTAGTTATAAATATGCCCGGCACTCATTCCCGCTGTTCTGGATATTTCAGCCATACCTGCAGCATGAAAGCCTTTACGACGAAAGCATTCAGCCGCCGCAGTTAAAACCTGATCACGACGCGCTTTGGCTATCGCTGGATCTGTCTGTCTTTTAGTTTTCATACAAAGCTCCACTGCCAAGTGATTAGACTCGACAATAAGGCAAATACTTAATCATTTTGAAATACGCCTTTCACTCATAAATAAGTATTTAGCCCTATATAAATCTAGTTAATTAGCTGCAAAAAGGTGTTTACAGCTAAAACCCTTACTTAGTTGGTTTGATCGCTTTTCCCCCAGCCACCGCCCACTACTTTATACAGGCTAATTTGGCTAGCTAACAAAGCCTGTTGACCCAAAATTTGCTGTTGCTGTGCACTGTACCAGCTGCGTTGTGCATCAAGGACTTGTAAATAGCTATCAACACCTTTATCGTAACGCGCCTTTGATAGCGAAAACGTAGACTCTCGGCTTTGTAGTAACATATCAAGTGCACTTAATTGCGCTTGATAGCCTTCGTTGTCTGCTAACGCATCGGCGACTTCGCGAAATGCTTGCTGAATTTTTTGCTGATAAGTAACTACAGCAATTTGTTGGTCGGCCTTAGCAACATCTAGCTGAGCTTGGTTTCTGCCCATATTAAAAATAGGTAAAGTAACTGATGGAATAAAACTCCACGTACCCGAACCTGCATCAAATAAATCACTTAAATCGTTAGAGGCAGTACCCGCATTAGCCGTTAAGCTAATACTGGGGTAAAAAGCAGCACGCGCTACACCAATGTTGGCATTAGCAGCCAATAACTGATGTTCTGCTGCTTTAATATCTGGGCGTTGAGTTAATAAATCAGAAGGTAAACCAACCGGTATTTTAGGCAACGCCAATAACGAGTCCAGCACCTTATTTGGCAGAAGTTCAGGGCTTACTGGTTTTCCTACTAATAAATCAAGTGCGTTTTTATCGCGCTTTAATAAACGTTTATACGTTGCAATATCAACCTTTGCGCTGGCAACGGTACTTTTCAGTTGCTCTAACGTAATTTTAGATGCTGCGCCTAAATCAAAACTTTTTTGAGTAAGCCCAAGCGACGCTTGTTGCGATTTTAACGTTTCCTCAGCAAGCCCAAGTAACTGTTGATCGGTTGCATAATTAAGCCACGCATTAGCCAGCTCTGCTACCAGCGACACTTGCGTGCTGTATTGAGTAAGCTCAGTAGAGTATAAATTTTGCAGCGCTTGTTGAGTTTGGTTACGAACCTTACCCCATATATCTAATTCGTAAGAGGTAATACCTACAGTAGCACTGTATTGCGAGCTTATAGTGGCCTCATTAGTACTTGTTAAACTGGCAGGCAGACGCTGGCGAGTGCCCGAACCATTAACATTTAAGGACGGATACAATACTGAGTTTTCTATTTGATACAACCCACGTACCCGCTGCACATTGAGCATCGCAATTTGCAGATCTTTGTTATGCTCAAGGCTTTGACCTATAAGCACCTGTAATTTTTTATCGCTAAAAAACTGCTGCCACTTTAATGTGTTAACTGTGGCTTGCTCTGTTTGAACTGAATACGTTTCGGGTACTGGCAACGCCAAATTTTGCTGTTCAGGTGCCAACTGGCATCCACTTAAAGCAGCCAACGTAAGCACACTCAACGAAAAGGTTTTTATATGCATTATGCTGTCTCCTCGTTAGTACTTTTTTCTTTTGCAGGGAATACAAGGCGTACTAATACAAAAAACAGCGGCACAAAAACAACAACCAAAATAGAAGATGCGAGTGTTCCACCAATAATTGAAATGCCTAATGCGTTTTGCGCACCAGAGCCTGCACTTGATGCAATAGCGAGTGGAATAACACCACAAATAAAGGCCATTGAAGTCATTAAAATTGGGCGTAAACGCAGCCTTACTGCAGCCACAGCCGCTTCAACTAAATCAAGCCCTTCGTCCATTTTATGGATAGCAAATTCCACAATTAATATGGCATTTTTAGACGCTAACCCTATCGTAGTTAATAAGCCCACTTGCAGGTAAATATCGTTTGATAATCCGCTACCCAATGCAGCCATAGCAGCACCAAATATACCTAACGGAACAATCATCATAACCGCAAACGGTACCGACCAACTTTCATATAGAGCCGCTAAACATAAAAATACAAATAACAACGACAAACCATACAATAAAGGTGCTTGGCCGCTGCTAGAGCGTTCTTGAAATGAAATACCGGTCCATTCAGACGAAATACCATTTGGCAGTTGTTTTACCAAGCGCTCCATTTCATCCATTGCTTGTCCTGTGCTGTAACCAGGTGCAGCGGTTCCTTGTATTTCCATTGCTGAAAAGCCATTGTAACGCTCTAAACGCGGCGAACCATAAGTCCAATAGGCCGTTGCAAAGGCAGAAAACGGAACCATATCACCCTCATTATTACGTACATACCACTTATTTAAATCTTCAGGCACCATTCGAGATTCAGCATCGCCTTGCATATATACTTTTTTAACACGCCCACGGTCAATGAAGTCATTTACATAACTACTACCCCAAGCCGTAGCAAGGGTGTTATTAATATCGGTTTGCGACACCCCCAATGCTTGTGCTTTAGCTAAATCGGTATCGAGTTGTATTTCTGGCATATCTTCTTGACCATTAGGGCGTACACCAGCCAATATCGGGCTTTGGCTTGCTAAACCTAATAACTGATTACGTGCTGCTAAAAGCGCATCGTGGCCCAAACCTACACGGTCTTGTAAAAATATATTAAAACCATTTGCTGTTCCCAGTTCTACAATTGCTGGTGGTGGAAAAGCAAACACAAACGCTTCTTTAATACTTGAAAAGTACCCCATAGCTTTACCTGCTACACCTTGCACAGATAAATCATCACGTTGGCGTTCATCCCAATGCTTAAGATTAACAAACCCTATTGCTGAGTTTTGGCCAGAACCTGCAAAGCTAAACCCGGTAACAGTAAAAATACCGTTTACTGCTTCAGATTGTTCGTTCAAGTAGTGGTTTTCTACTTTTTTAACCACTTCAAGTGTTTGCTCGGTTGTAGAACCCGCAGGTAACGAAACTTGGTTAAATAATATGCCTTGGTCTTCATCTGGTAAAAATGCTGTTGGTAAATTTGAAAAAACATAAGCCATTCCACCTACAATTAAAAAGTATATAACAAGGTAGCGTTTAGCATGTTTGATCATACGGCTCACAAAGCTTTGCGCACCCGAGTTTGTTTTGTCGAACCCGCGGTTAAACCCTGTAAAAAATTTACCAAATAACGACTTATCATTATGAACATGGCTAGGCTTCAAAAGCGTTGCACACAGTGCCGGCGTAAGTATAAGCGCCACAAGTACCGATAAACCCATAGCAGAAACAAGGGTAATTGAGAACTGACGATAGATTATGCCCGTCGAGCCGCTAAAAAAGGCCATCGGAATAAATACAGCAGAAAGCACCATTGCAATACCAACAAGCGCGCCTTTAATTTCGTCCATTGATTTGCGGGTTGCATCAAGCGCTGAGAGTTTTTCTTCGGTCATCAATCGCTCTACGTTTTCTACAACAACAATGGCATCATCAACTAGTAAACCGATGGCAAGCACCATGGCAAACATGGTCAATGTATTAATTGAGTAACCAAAAGTGTATAAAATACCAAACGTACCCAGCAATACCACTGGCACTGCAATTGTTGGAATAAGCGTTGCTCTAAAGTTTTGTAAAAACAAGTACATAACAACAAACACCAACACAACCGCTTCTATAAGCGTATGAATTACTTTTTCAATTGAAAGCGCCACAAATGGTGTAGTGTCGTAAGGCACAACCGCTTCAAGTCCCTCAGGAAAAAATGGCTCTAATTCAGCAATGGCATCTTTTACACCCTGCGCAGTATCAAGCGCGTTGGCGCCACTGGCCAATTTAATCCCTAAGCCAGAAGCTGGTTTTCCGTCATAACGCGCGACAACCCGGTAGCTTTCTCCACCTAGCTCAACACGGGCAACATCACTCAACTTTACAAAAGAGCCATCTGCATTGGTTTTAACTAAAATATCTCTAAATTGCTCAGGAGTTTGTAAGCGGCTTTGCGCGGTCACAGTCGCGTTGAGTTGCTGTCCCGCAACTGCAGGCATAGCACCTAATTGCCCAGCCGACACTTGTGCATTTTGAGCACTGATAGATGCACTTATATCTGCAGGCGTTAATTTATAGTTTTGAAGCTTAGCCGGATCTAACCAAATACGCATTGCATACTGCGAGCCAAATAACTGTACTTCACCCACACCTTCAACACGCGAAACAATATCTTGCACGTTTGATGACACATAGTCGCCAATATCAATGTTGGTCATGCTGCCGTCTTTAGACATAAACGCATAAACCATCAAAAAGTTACGGGCTGACTTTGCAACCACAACACCTTGCCTTTGCACGGCTTCAGGTAATAGTGGCGTTGCAGTAGCTAACTTGTTTTGTACTTGAACCTGAGCAATATCAGGGTCGGTTTCAGCGCTAAACGACAGTGTGAGCGTTGCTGAACCGCTAGACTCTGACGTTGACGACATGTATAACAAGCCATCTAAGCCTTTCATTTTTTGCTCTATAACTTGTGTAACAGTATCTTCAAGCGTACGCGCCGATGCACCTGGGTAGTTAGCCGTAATACTTATTGCTGGCGGCGCTATAGACGGATACTGCGCAATAGGTAAACTTTTAATTGCTAATATACCTGCTAGCATCACTACTATGGCAAGTACCCAAGCAAATATAGGTCTATCGATAAAAAATCGTGACATGTAAACTCTCCGTTATTGCGCTTTAGCAGTTTGAACTTCAGATGGGCTAACTGGTGCGCCTGGGCGAATTTTTTGTAGCCCTTCTACAATCAGTTTATCGCCTTCCATTACGCCATCGGTTACAAGCCAATTAGATCCAATGGTGCGGTCTGTTTTCAAAACGCGGCTCTCTACAGTATTGTTTTTGCTAACAACCATTGCGGTAGCTTCACCTTTCGAGTTTCGACTAACACCGCGCTGTGGAACTAAAATAGCATCGTTTTTAACACCTTCAACAATTGAGGCACGAGCATACATCCCTGGAAGTAGTAACTTTTCAGGGTTAGGAAATTTAGCGCGTAATGTAACCGAGCCTGTACTTGGGTCAACTGTCACCTCAGAAAACTGTAAAGTGCCTTTATGAGAGTATAAAGAGCCATCTTCCATAGTAAGTTCAACATCGGTTTGACTGGTTGAATCCACACTTAGATCGCCCGAACCAATCGCTTTTTTAAGCTTAGTTAATTCGCTACTCGACTGCGTTAAATCAATATAGATAGGATCAAGTTGTGTAACTGTTGCCAAAGAAGTGGCTTGGTTGGCACTTACTAACGCACCTACGGTGACATTCGATTTACTAATTTGCCCACTAATAGGCGAAGAGACATGACTGTATTCTAAATTAATTTTTGAGGTTTGCAGCTGCGCTTGAGCAGTAAGGAGTTCGGCTTTTGCTTGCTTATAGGCTGCATCAGCCTCGTCGTAATCTTGCTGGCTAACCGCTTTAATTTTTAATAATTCACTATAGCGAGACGCTTTAGCTTTACTGCTTGCAATGCTTGCTTCAGCGCGGGCAACAGCAGCTTCACTTGCCGCTAAGTTAGCCTCAAATGTAGCAGGGTTAATTTGATAAAGCGCTTGGCCTTTTTCTACTTGAGACCCTTCGGTAAATAAACGTGATTGCACAATACCGCTTACTTGCGGGCGTATTTCCGCAATTTGAAATGCACTTATACGTCCAGGCAACTCTTGCCTTAAAGTTAGCGATTGTTTTTTAAGCGTAATAACCCCTACCGGCACAGCTTTAGGAGCAGCTGCCTGCGACTGCTCTGTCACTTGGTCACAACCAGTTAACGCAACTGAACCTATGAGAATTGAAAATACAAATAAAGCGGTGCTAGAACGCTGCATGTTAAATACCTTTAATTTAGAGTGAACGATCATTCTAAATTAAATGTTAGTGAGAATACATCTTAATAAGCTGATCTTTACACAAAATTACACTCAACTATGCGACCTCATACTTAATCACGAAGTAATGTTAATAAGGCTTTTATAATAAATATTTGCACCTACAAGCTAACTATAGTGCTCAGCGCACTGTATTTTTTAAAAATAGAAAAGTACTTACGCAAAAACCTTCTTTGTTTAAATTAAAGCCTAAAAGTAGATAGTGAAAAGATTTAAATATTATATTTCAGTTAATTAGAGGTATGGTCATTTAGCCAGATACCCATTAGGCTATAGCCAAATACAATTGTAGTAACGAACAAATTTATAAACTTTCATTAACAAAAAAGCCAAGGCGAACTTGGCTTTTTTATTCATGACGTGGTTAAGCGTTTATAAAGTGATTAGGATGGCAAGCTTTAAACTAATCTAGATACAAGCAATTGCTCTACACGAATACCTTCAACATCAACCACTTCAAATTTAAAGCCCGCATAACTTATATGCTCAGCACGTTTAGGTATACGTTTCATGGTGTAAATTAAAAAGCCTGCCACCGTCTCAAAATGTATTTGCTCTGGGAACTCCTCTATATCAAGCACTTTAGCTAAATCGGTAATTGGCGTCAGTCCGTCAACTAACCACGAGCTTTTATCTCGCTCGATTATTAGTTCATCCCCTTGGTGAGTTATTAAATCTCCCATAAAGCCTTTCATTAAATCTTTTACAGTAACAATACCAACAAGCAGCGCGTATTCGTTTACTACAATAGCAAACGGTTTAGCGGCGCTTTTAAATGCATTTAATGCCTCTGACAAACTTAATGTTTCTGGTAAGTAAAATACGTCAGTATCAACTAATTCGTCATTGATATTAGCGGCTTCACCTTTAAGTACTTGGCGTAAAATATCTTTTGATTCAACAGAGCCATGTAATTTGTCTAAGTTACCCGACACAACTAAAAAATGATTGTGCGGGTGATCAATAATTTTGGTCGCAATGTCATTACTGCTTTCGTTTAAATCGAAATACACAATTTGGTCACGCGGGGTCATTACGCTTGATAAAAAACGAGCTTCTAAATCAAACACATTACCTATTAAGTCATACTCTTGCTTTTGCAAACTACCATACTCAGCGCCAGCTTCCATCATGGCAACAATGTCTTCTGTGGTTACATTATCTTCACGCTCTGCGGGAACTTTAAACAGTCGCAGTACAAAGTTAGTCACGCCATTAAAAAACATCACTAAAGGCGTTAATGCAAATGTAACCCAACGCATTATGTTAACGACCTTAACGGCGACAGCTTCTGGCATGATCATCGCTAGTCGCTTAGGCATTAAATCGGCGAATAAAATAAATAACGAGGTAATAGTAAAAAATGAGAATAGAAAGCTAATTTTCTCTACATACGCACCCTGATAAAATAAAACCAATACTTTTTCAACGTATGGCGATAACGCTTGTTCACCTACAATGCCGCCTAATATAGCGATAGCATTAAGTGCTATTTGTATCATGGCGAAGAACGCGCCCGGATTTTCTTGCAATTTTAATACTGCAGCTGCATTTAAACTGCCTTCGTCTGCCATTACGCGAAGTTTTATTTTTCGTGACGCTGCAATTGCTATTTCCGACATAGCAAACAACGCACTGATCAAGATCAAAAGACTAATCCCGATTAAATCACCCATTTAACGCTCCAAAAAGTTAGCGCTTTTTATATAAAAAGCAGCTGATTATAGTCGCTTTTTTAATCGCAGCAATTGATATTTTCACTTTATGTTTAAGTTTTTATTATTCAGCTAGTTAAATGATTTTTAGCCACTAATTAAGAGAGAAGGTTTGTCTAAATGCAAACTGTAACTGTGTGATTAACGACTCATCCATATTTATGTTACACGCAAAATATAATGGAGATTGAGCCGTATTTAAATCAAGCACTGGCTCGAGTAAATTTAACTTTGGTGATGTTTTGAGACGGTAATTAAATTGTTTTTTACTTAGAATGACAAAATCAAGAATGTCACGGCGTGCACTAATTAACTTATCTATTTTATCTAAATTATCAATCAACAACAAATGCCGGCTTTCGTTAAAACCGCGTTCAAGTAAATAATGATGGCTAAAGTTATCTCTTAATACTGCTATTTTATAGCGTTTGGCATCATGTAAAGTCTTTAACTTTATGCCTCGAGATTTCAGCCCATAAATCGCTGACTCAAACTCTTCAAGTTCAGCTATCCACACAAAGTTATTTTCTCTTGGTGGCAAACGAACAATTGAGAAAATACAGGTGTTTTTATCTCGAAGGGCTGCGTTATAAGACACACTCCAATTGTTAGCCGACATAGTGTAACTAATACCAGCAGCATCAAGGGCGTTTTTTACCTTTTCTACAGAGCGACCTGCCAATTGGTTGTTTGCATCGAGATATTGAAAGTCAGGAAACACTTCCGTAACTATATTAATTTCGTTAGCATGCGCAATAGGGTATAAAAAACAAAGTAAAAAAACGAATCCCTTCATTGGGTAAAAACCTCAACTAAATTAGTGCAATTATTCAATAAATATAGTTGAGGCTTTATAGACTGCTAGTTTTGAGTATTTAATAAAATAAGATTAAGTCAATAGTATTGGTTTTTAAGCACTTATTTATTCATCGCATTAATTAAAAACGCTGAAATTTTTGCGCCTTCTTTTAATGTTGTTTCAGAACTTGCTTGGCCCACTAGAGAACTATCGGTAAATGGTGCTATTTCCATCATATCAGCGCCCGTAATAGGAAACTCATCGGCAATGGCTGATAAAATGTCTAGCGCGTGCTTTGGTGTTAAACCGTTATCTTCCGGTGTACCGGTTGCAGAAGCAAATTCGGCATCGAGTGCGTCAATATCAAAACTTACATACACTTCATCAACATTATCCGCTTTTAGTTGCGCGATAGTCTCTGCAGCAACAGCGGCTGCACCGCGTTCAATAATTTCATGCGCCCAATGTTGCTTAACCCCAAATGTGTTTTCCCAGTGTGATTTTGGTTTTCCACTTGAACGTATACCAAATTGAATTAAGTGATGGGGTGCAGGTAAAAACTCTAAGATATGTGTACACCAAGAGCCAAAACATAAATCTATACCCAAGCGCTCCACAAGCAAATCGGTGTGCGCATCAAAATGAATAATAGCCGTGCGCTTACCTTGCTCGCGTTTAGCTTTTAAATATGCTTTGGTTAGTGGATAACTAATAGAATGGTCGCCACCAATACCAAAAATACCTTTATCTTTAAACGTCGCGTAAAAGCTGTCGCACACATCTTCAGTAATTGATAACGGACTTACGTAGTAGTCGTTATTTTCGTTTCCGTATAGCGCTTTTTGGCAATTAGAGATAGTTGCGTCGTTTAGGTATTTGTCATGTAACAAATGCGGAATAACACGCACATCGCCTAAGTCGAACGAATGACATTCAGGGTGCTGATCAATTAATGCTGAGCGAACAAACAAAGGCCCCCAATTGGCACCACGTAAAATACCGCCACCACAATCAGAACTAATTCCAAGCATGACCGCTTTATGGGGAGAGTGAGGCAAGTCATTTAACGATTCGCGCCATAGCGTATCTACATTTTCGGTTTGACCATACAGTTTATTTCGAAGTGCCGCTTTTCGCTCTTTTGCAGTATTAACGGTAAAAACACCGTCGCCAGGAGCACATAAGCAGTGCTCTACTTTACTATTAAATGCTTGAATTTCTTGACTCATAATAAATCCTTATGAATTGTTCAGTGCGTATTTTAGTGATTATTTATGCAAAACGATTAAACAGGCCTAAACTTTAAATAATTAAAAAATTAAAAATTTTCTTTGTCTGTATCATTAAAAACCCTTTCAAAACCAACTTAAAATAAAATAATAAGCAACTGATATTTAACAAATTTTAATTAATACAGGCAATCATCATTTATGACTAACCACTTAGTTGAGTGATACTTATAATGCTTGCGCACACAAGTCAACCGCACAAGTAAACCAGCAATCCATGGGTGTGCTTGAATATTCATAGTTGATGAATAAAATACGCTAAAGCCCTATTTTACTGGCTTAAACAAGCACTCAATTATATTAATACGGACATACGTCCTGTACTTAAGAAAGGTTTCTAGCAATTATGCTAGATTGATAAAAATTATTTTAAAAAGGCTTAGATATGGAAAAGGTATTTCACTTAGGACTATGTATTGACGATCTACAAGGTGCAAAACTTGCGATTGTGCCCGGTGACCCAGATCGCGCTGCACGTATTTCTCAATTCCTAGACAACCCAACCTGCCTTGCTCAAACACGTGAGTTTCATGTTTATCTAGGTCAACTAAATGGCCACTCTGTGGTTATATGCTCAACCGGTATTGGCGGTCCATCTACATCGATTGCAGTAGAGGAACTTGCTCAATTGGGCGTGCGTCAATTTTTACGCATTGGTACTACGGGTGCTATTCAACCGCATATTAATGAAGGTGAAATTTTAATTAGCCAAGCGTCTGTGCGTTTAGACGGTGCAAGCCAACATTTTGCACCACTTAGCTACCCTGCTGTGTCTGATTTTTATGCAACACAAGCCATGGTTGAAGCATGTAAAAACTTAGACATTGACTTTCATATTGGTATTACAGCGTCTAGCGATACATTTTACCCAGGCCAAGAGCGCTACGATACTCATTCTGGTTATGTGCCAAAAGCATTCCAAGGTAGCTGTGAAGAATGGCAAAAGCTGGGCGTAATGAACTACGAAATGGAGTCGGCCACATTATTCACTATGTGTGCAGCCCTTGGCTTGCAAGCTGCCTGTGTTGCCGGTGTTTTAGTTAACCGTACTCGTCAAGAAATTCCTAACGTTGACCACGGTGAAATAGAAAGAAAATCAGTGGCTGTTGTATTAGAAGCCGCTAAAGTGTTACTAGGTTAATTTTACTTTACAAGTAAAATTATTATGAAAAAGCACAGCTAATAAGCTGTGCTTTTTTGACACTATTTAAGCGCTGCACTAATTACTTTTAGCTCTGGCAAATCAGTAAATCCCGATAGTACCGCTTTCGAAACACCCGCTTGATTTTCGTGCCCTTTAGTTTCTAAAAGTGTGATGCCTTTCACCGTCTCTTTATCAAAACTAAGGCCAGCTAAAAAGAACTGACTCAACGCGCTTTGCAAAGGCGATAAACTTGGGCTATAAGCTGCGTTTTCTGCATAACTGCCGTAAAAATCCCCATTATTGAATGTGCTTACCTTGACCGCACTAAAATTTTGACTGTACGGTACATACGCATTTAAAGCAAAGCCCGCAAAAGTCTCTTCGATCTGTTCGTCATCAAAAACCGCAAGCTGAGGCTTTGGGTTAAACAAACTAAATTCGTTACCCAAATCGGTTGGTCCAAACGAGTGAGGTAATAGCTCTGCCAATTTAAAATGTTGACTTGGAAGTAAAATATCAAATTCTTTCGCATCGGCTAATTCATTCATAAATTGGCGACAGTAGCCACACGGAGCATCGCTTATAGCAATTTTAAGAATTTTTTTAGCACCATTTAACCAAGCATTATTAATGGCAGACTGTTCTGCATGAACAACGAGACTCAGTGCTTGATGATCAAACTCTACATTAGCGCCAAAATAAAAATTAACTTGTTGCTGCTCATCTATAGCTTTTACAATTGCACCCACATGAAAATGTGACACTGGAGCCACTGAAAACTCAGACGCTAAGGGCACTAAACCTTGTAACAATGAATCGACAGAAACATTAAACTCTTTGCAAAGCTGTTCAATGTTGTTTGTGTTTAATATGCCGCGCTGCGACTTTAATTGGCTACGTAAGGACGCTGTTTGCGCTACGTTTAACGTGATATGAGAATTTGTAAGGGCTGTATCTTCTTGTACAGTAAAAGTTGCTGAAGCCATAATGTATTTTAATTATTCAATGGCTAAGTAGTTTAAAAGTTTAAGACCCAAATTGCTAGGGCCTGTTGACCTTTCAGGCTTAAAACTTGTTCAAACTAGAGACGATTTAATCGTGGCGCGAGGTTTGTAACCTAGTGAGCTAAGTAAAACCGAGCAAAACTTCCTCGTCCTGCTCATGCCCCTTACCTTCACCCATGTAGGCAACAAAGAGTTAACGCACCTAGGGCGAACCTTCGGGCAACGCGTGTTTGGTATTCATATTGCGTTATCGCCTATTTATCGGAAATAAACACACTACATAGGCGCTGTATTGCCTAAGCACCAATTACACTGCTGAAAATTTAACCGCGAAAGGTAAATAGACCTTAGGTTATTAAACACAAAAAAAGGGAACACGCCGTGTTCCCTTTCTAAATAACAAACGTTAACGATTAACCAGTATTACGCATACCCGCAGCAATACCTGTCATGGTGATCATTAATGCATTATCGATATCACCTTCATTGTGCTCCTCGTTAGAGCGAGCACGGCGAAGCAATTCAACCTGCAATACATTGAGCGGATCGGTGTACGGGTTTCGTAAACTAATCGACTCTTTTATCCAAGGCTGAGCAGCAAGTAAGCTTTTTTGCGGGCTTAACGACTGCACAAGCTCAATGGCTTCTTCAAGCTCTTTTCGCAACGTTACACCTAATGGCTTGTACATATCTTCCACCAGCGCATTATCATAGTGCTCACTTAACCAGCTATCGGCTTTACTAAATACCATTTCAAGCATTTCTAAACGAGCTCTAAAAAATGGCCAATTGAGGCTCATTTCGTTTAGTGTTTCTAAGCCATATTGGTCTAGTGCCTTTTTTAAGCCTGTTAACGCACCTAACCAAGCAGGCAACATTAACCTGTTTTGACTCCATGCAAAAATCCATGGAATAGCACGTAAACTTTCAACGCCCCCATTAGGGTTGCGTTTTGCAGGGCGAGAGCCAAGCGGAAGTTTAGAAAGCTCTAATTCTGGCGTTGCCATTCTAAAGTAAGGAACAAAGTTTTCGTCGTGGCGAACAACATTGCGGTAATGCTCACACGACTGCTCACTAATAAGCTTCATAACTTCGCGCCATTGTGGCTTAGGCTCTGGCGGTGGTAATAAGTTACTCTGCAGTACTGCCCCTGCATATATATTTAGGCTTTGTAGTGCTACATCTGGCAAACCAAATTTAAAGCGTATCATTTCGCCTTGCTCTGTTACCCGTAAACCGCCTTTAAGTGAGCCTGGCGGTTGCGAATGCAGTGCTTGTGCAGCCGGTGCACCACCTCGACCAACAGTCCCTCCTCGGCCGTGGAATAACACAAGCTCAATGCCGCGCTCGTCTGCAAGCTGCACGAGTTTATCCATTGCTTCGTATTGGGCCCAACCTGCTGCCATCATACCGGCATCTTTAGCCGAGTCTGAATAACCAATCATTACATTTTGCGTATTTTGAATATGGCCGCGGTACCACACGTTATCGAGTAGCGTCGTGATCACGTCGCTACCATTATTCAAATCGTCTAATGTTTCAAATAATGGGGCAACTGGCAATTCAAAACTACAGCCGCTTTCTTTAAGAAGTAACTGTACAGCTAAAATATCGGATGCAGTGCGTGCCATTGAAATAATATACAAACCAAATGTTTTTTCATCTTGCTTTGCAATTACATCGAAGGTGTCGAGCACTTCTTGTACATCAGGGCTTGGTTGCCAATGCTTAGGAATAAGCGGACGACGCGAATTAAGCTCCGCTAGTAAAAATGCTTGCTTGTCTTGCTCTTGCCACTGGTTGTAGTCCCCCAACCCTAAATAACGCGTAAGTTCAGAAAAAACATCGCTGTGGCGCGATGAATCTTGACGTACATCCAGTTTTGCCAAACGCAGGCCAAAGCTGTTTAAACGATGCATTAAATCAAGCAGTAAGCCATCGGCAACGACTTTCATGTTGCATTTTAATAATGAACGATAACATACCTCAATTGGGTGCTTGAGCTGGTTAATATCAGTAACAAGATCTTGTGCATCAATGCGTTTGTGTTTAATTTTTGCACCTAAATGTGCCACTGTTTCAGACACTTCGCCTTTTAGCTTCTTAAGCACAGTTCGATAGGGTTCAAAGTCTTGGCCTGCCAACTCAATGAGTTCGTCGCTAGCGTCAGACATAGATAGCTCAGCGCATAACGTATCAATATCTCGGCTATATAAATCAAGTGCCATCCAGCGACCATGGTCAAGAACTTGCGAAGTAACCTGTGCAGTAACAAATGGGTTACCGTCTCGGTCTCCACCCATCCAAGAAGTGAATTCAATTGGGCTGTAGTCAATGGGCAACTCTAGACTTAATTGCTCTTTAGCATGCTCCGAAAATTCACGTAAAAAACGCGGAACAGCATGCCAAAGACTATTTTCAATAACTGCATACCCCCATTTGGCCTCATCAACAGGCGTTGGGCGCGAACGACGAATATCGTCTGTATGCCACGCTTGGCTTATTAACTGAGCAATTCTATTTAAAATAGCTTCGCGCTCATGCTCCAAGTTATCTTTTCGCTCAAGCGATGCTAAACACTCGCTCAACTCTACGTGCTTGTTGATAATGGTACGGCGTGTAACCTCTGTGGGGTGGGCCGTTAATACTAAATTAATGTGGAGTTTTGAGAGTGTGTCAGCCAGGTGGTTAGAGTCTAGCTGACCTTCTTGTGCTTTAGCGGCTAACGTTTTTAATGTTTGAGTGAGAGGGTTTTGCTGGCCAAGACCAGCGTCATTAAAACGCGATACAGTATGAAACTGCTCTGCCACATTGGCTAAATTTAAAAAATGATTAAATGAACGGGCAACCGGTAAAAGCTCTTCATCACTAAGCGCATGTAATACTTCAATTAACGCCTTGCGATCGTCTTCATTACCACTGCGAGAGGATTTTGATAAAGCGCGAATTTCTTCTACTTTATCTAAAATTGCTTGGCCTTGGGCATCTTTTATAGTTTGACCTAATAATTGCCCAAGTAGACCCACATTACCTCGCAGGGCGGCATATTGTTCACTCATTTCTCAGTCTCCTTTGTTTCATGGAGGACTATTAATATCATTATGAGCGCATATTTAATAGATCCATTTGCAATGTCATGTCGTAAAAAAGTATAGATAAAATAATCACAAAGCACTGGTATGATCATTTTTTACGACGGTAACTGCCCACTTTGCAGCACTGAAATGCAACAGTTAAAACGGGCAGATAAACACAGCTTAATTACCCTCGAGGATTTAAATGCTCCTGATTTTAGCGAGCGCTACAGGCATATAAACAAAAACCAAGCACTTACATACCTACAAGCGCAACTAAAAAATGGCGAGTTAATTTATGGGCTAGACGTAACGTATCAAGCGTGGAAAACAGTTGGAAAACACCGCTGGTTGAAAATTTTTCGCTTGCCTGTTATTCGTATTTTTGCAGATTGGGGCTATATTTTTTTTGCAAAACATAGGCACTCTATAAGCAGGTTTTTAATGCCAAATACCCAGTGTAACAACGGCCAGTGCGCCATAAAATCAAAAGGAAAAAAATGAAGACAATTATTCTTTTTGGCGCTAGTAGCGCGATTGCTAAAGCCTACGTGAAGCACCTTCAAAACCAAACAATTGAATTTAACATTGTATGCGTCAGTTCAAGTAACCAAGCTCCACAAGACAGTAACAACATTACTTTTTACAATACTGATTACTCTACTGACAGCTTATTTGGCCTCACTCAACTTTTAAAAGATGAGCAAGCCGACATACATCAAGTAATAATTTTTAACGGTAAGTTACATAACTCCGAGCACATGCCAGAAAAAAAGCTTGAGGACATCAACGCTGATTATTTTAATTTGTTACTAAACGCAAATACGCTCACCCCATTGCTTTGCCTACAAAGTGTTTTGCCTTTAATCAATCATAAAACGCACTGCACTATAACCGCGCTAAGTGCACGAGTAGGTAGTATTAACGATAACAAAATGGGAGGCTGGTACACCTATCGGGCATCTAAATCAGCCCTTAATATGTTATTTAAAACTGCCGCAGTAGAGCTTGCTCGTCGCGCAAAGAACACCAAGCTTGTGCTATTTCATCCTGGTACAACCGACACTGACCTGTCTAAGCCTTTTCAAAAAAATGTACCCGAAGGCAAATTGTTTACACCTGAATTTGTAGCACACCAACTTTTTGACTTAACAAATAACAACCCTGATTTAGAATTAAATGGCGAGCCAGCTTATTTAGATTGGCAAGGCTCAACTATACCGTGGTAAGGATTTAAAATGCATTTTACTAAAGCGCGTATCGACGCACTTGAAAAACGTACTCGTACACATTTAATAAACTCGTTATCTGGGTTTAAAAGTGCAAACCTAATAGGCACACAAGACCTACTAGGCAACACTAATTTATCGATTGTTAGTTCGGTTATTCATTTGGGTGCTCACCCTCCCCTCGTAGGTATGATAATGCGCCCACACAGTGTACCGCGCCATACGTTTGAAAATATATTACAAACAGGTGTTTACACTATCAATCAGGTAAATAAGTCTATTTATAAACAAGCGCATCAAACCTCAGCACGCTACGACAAAGACGAATCCGAATTTGAGGAAACAGGGTTAACACCTGAGTACTTAAATGAGTTTTCGGCTCCTTTTGTCAAAGAGAGTCGCTTAAAATACTCAGTAAAATTTGTTGAAAGTAAACATCTTGAAATTAACGGAACTGAACTAGTGATTGGTGAAATTGTCGATGTGTATTTAGATGAAACCGCTCTGCAAAGCGATGGATTTCTAGATTTACAAGCCATTGATACTGTCGCGGTTACAGGCCTTGACAGCTACCACACAGCAAATAAATTAACGCGCCTTCCCTACGCAAAAAAATAACTTTTAGGGGTGTATTTCACCCCTTTATCACGGCAAACACATAAGCCAACTCAACCCCAACGCACTCACAATCCCAATCGATGTTGCTAATCGCAGAACATTGAATTTTAAAAATGCATTGCGCACAATAGCGAAAATTCCAAGGAGAATCCCATGAGCACAATCGGTATTGGCACGCAAACCCCAGAGCAAGCATTGGCCAGCTTAAGTAATATGACCCAATCGTTAACACCTATTCAGACTGACGAACACATTGAACGTATAGCAAAAGCACAAGCTTATATGACAGCTAATAACATTGATGCAATTTACCTAAATGCAGGGACCAACCTCACCTACTTTACGGGTATGAAGTGGTATGCGAGTGAACGTATGGTTGGCGCAATTTTACCTGCGATTGGTGAAGTACAGTACATAGCACCTTATTTTGAAATTGGTACTCTAGATGGCTTTAAAGTTGTCGAAGGGCCCATACACGGCTGGCAAGAGCACGAAAACCCTTATGCGCTATTTGTTAGCGTATTAAAGCAACTAAACATTAGTGACGACGCCACCATCGGCATCGATGAAAGCGCACAGTTCTTTATATTCGATGGTATTAACAAAGCACAAAAAGGATTAAATATAATCAATGCGCAAGGCGTTACTGCACATTGCCGCATGCACAAATCAGTTAACGAATTAGCACTTATGCAGTGCGCAATGGACATGACCTTAGCCGTTCACCAAGCCACTGCGAGTATGCTTTACGAAGGTATTACCACCACAGAAGTAGAAGCCTTTATAAAAAAAGCGCATCAAAAAGTAGGTGCTCCGGGCAACTATTTTTGTATTGTACTGTTTGGCGTAGCAACGTCGTTTCCACATGGTGTTAAAGATGCGCAAGTGCTTAAAAAAGGCGATATGGTATTAATAGATACCGGTTGTAAAGTACACGATTACCTTTCAGATATAACCCGCACCTATGTATTTGGTGAACCAACACCGCGCCAGCGCATGTTTTGGGATCACGAAAAAGCAGCGCAACTGGCCGCATTTAACACCGCAAACATTGGTACTACATGCGAAGATGTTGACGCAGGTGCTCGTAACTATTTAGCGGCTCAAGGGCTGGGCCCGCAGTACCAAACACCGGGTTGCCCGCATCGAACTGGCCATGGTATTGGTTTAGATATTCACGAATGGCCATACTTAGTTGGCGGTGATAAAACCCCACTTGCCCCAGGCATGTGCTTTAGTAACGAGCCAATGCTAGTGATACCCGATGAATTTGGGGTGCGTTTAGAGGATCATTTTTATATGACCGACAACGGTCCGCATTGGTTTACAGAGCCTAGCCACAGTATCGACGACCCATTTGGGCTTAACGCTTAATTCCTTCAAGAGCAGCTGTTTAGCTGCTCTTTTTATTTTATTCGTTGATAAAGTCCAGTTCATCCCAATATCCCTTTTATACAAAAGCAATCCGCAAAAGGATGAATATGAAAAATTTTAAAATTGATATCGTGTCAGACGTAATGTGCCCATGGTGTGTAGTAGGTTATAAAAATCTTGAGACAGCACTTGGCCAACTTAAAGACGAAATGAGTGCAGATATTACATGGCATCCTTTTGAGCTAAATCCTGATATGCCAGTTGAGGGGCAAGACTTAAACGAGCATTTAATGCAAAAGTACAACCTAACTGAAGAACAAGGCGATGAAAATCGTAAAAACATGTTCGAAGCAGGAAAGCGTGCTGGATTTACGTTTAACTTTGATGGCAAACGTATCATGATCAACAGCTTTAATTTGCATCGTTTATTAATGTGGGCACGCGAAGAAGGTAAGCAAACCGAGTTAAAACTCGCCTTTTTTGAAGCGCACTTCACCGATTTAAAATACTTAAACCAAGAAGACGCTCTGCTTGATGTTGTCGAAAGTGTTGGCCTTGATAAAGAAGAAGCCCGAAATATTTTGCACTCAGATAAATACGTTCAAGCTGTACGCCAAGAGCAAAATAACTTTAAACAAATGGGTATTACCTCAGTCCCTACGTTTATCATAAACGATAAATACGCACTCACTGGCGGACAACCAAGCGACTCATTTATTCAAGCACTAAAACAAATTAGCGAAGAAGAAGCCAAGCAAGACGCTTGATATACAAATAAATTTTAAAACAAAAAAAGGCTGCACATTGCAGCCTTTCTTATATATTTATGAGTTCAAAAATAATACAAACTTGTTATTTACCTTCGTTCTCTTATGGTGTCATTATAGAAACTAAATTTAACAAATCAATAATAGTACCTATAAAGGGATTTATAATGAAATATATAATTACAACACTAACTTCACTGTTTCTTTTAACTGCATGTTCGACAACACCTTTAGCTGATAGCCCTCACTCTACGCTTATAATGCCGAGTCCTCCGGAATATCCAATTAAAAACGCCCGTGAAAAGATAGAAGGTAGCGTGACAATGTCTTTTGATGTAGATACATCTGGTAAGCCAATTAATATTAAGGTGATCAAAGCTGAGCCTGTTAAAACTTTTGATAAAGCTGCAATTCGCTCTCTTTCTAAATGGCGTTACGCACCTAAAGTAGTTAATGGTATTGCAGTAGTTGATGAAGACTTAGAAATGACTATAGATTTCAATTTAGAAAAATAATAACTAACTAAAACAAAAAAGGCTGCACATTGCAGCCTTATTTATATACCCAAAGATACATCTTTAATTAAAGTGAACTAAGTACGATAAAGCACTTTAATAACATGCCAGCCAAATTTAGTTTTAACTAGGTGTGGTTCTAAAATAGCGCCATTAAAGGCTATTTTGTCAAACTGCGGAACCATTTGCCCGCGTCTAAACTCACCTAAGTCACCGCCTTTTTTACCCGATGGGCACGACGAATATTTTTTAGCTAAGGTTTGAAATTTTGCACCTTTACCTAATTGCTTAATAATGTCTTCTGCTATTTCTTTGTGCTTAACCAATATGTGGAGTGCGTGCGCTGTACTTGCCATTTCAAAGCCCTGATAATTTAAAACGCGGCGATTTTAGCATAGCCCCTGTTTGAGAGCATCTAATTGATTTTATAAATAGTGAAGTTCATCACTTTTAGAGGGAACACGGCAATACTGATATTTTCCAAATAAGGTATAGCGGTTTAAAGCAATTTTATCGTACAGCCAATTATTAAAGGTGTTTGGGAAAACACTAAAAATAGTTGCTAGTTTGTAAGGATAACCAAGCTGCTTTACTACTTCAAAAAAAGCATGGCTTTGTGTGAACACTTTGCCGTTTTGTAAGTAAACCATAGAGGCGTATTGTGTAGTTGAAAAACCAAAGTGAGTTAATAGCAATGCACCTTTTGGGGATTGCACGCTACATAATTTAAAAATAGCATTGGTATCGTTACTAATTATAAAATTACACCACGCACTACATAACTTACACTGCGCATCGAATAATATAATTTTTCGATTACGCATTAGTGTGACTGCATTTTCACTCATTTATTTTCCTTAAGCGATTAGTGCTGGACCGGCTTTTTTTGTAACTTACGTTGCAATGTGCGTCTATGCATATTTAATTGCCTAGCTGTGACCGATATATTGCCATTATTACTGTGTAGCACTTGCTGAATATGCTCCCATTCTAAGCGTTCAGGCGACATAACAGAATCATCAATACTCGTTTGAAGCTCACTTGTTTCGTTATTAAGTGCTTTTAATAATGTTGCCATATCAATAGGTTTAGTTAAATAATCGTTTGCCCCTAAGCGCATTGCTTCAACCGCAGTGGCAATGCTAGCAAACCCAGTTAATAAGACTATATGTGTATTTTCTAATAAGTTGCGCAGTGGCTTTATAAGCATTAAGCCATTGTCGTCCCCAAGTTTCATGTCCAATAAAATTGAGTCGGGTACTAATTGGCGCGCACAAAGTAACGCATCACTTTGGTTATGCGCAACATCACAGGTGAAGCCTTGCTTAGTTAAACGCCTAGCAAGCGTACTGGCTAAATTTATATCATCTTCAATTATTAGTAACTTCATTATGCTGTTTGCTCGTTATTAATAATGGCTAACTTAACCCTTGCTACGGCACCGCCTTCTTTATGGTTAAATAAGGTTAGTGAGCCATTTAGTCGCTCAAACGTGACGTTAGATAACAACACGGCCAAACCCATGCCTTGTTCGCTAGGCATTACCTGCCCCCCTAGTTCAGCTAGTTGTGAGGGCGTAAACCCATCGCCAAAATCACGGATTAATAAATCTATACATTGATCTTGCTGGTCAAGCTCCCAGCTTAACTCAAGCTCTGTTTTACCTTGTTTTTGATTTGCTATAGCCGCATTTTGCAACAAATTTAATATAGCTGGTAACAACATTGCGTCACTTAAAAGAATCGCATTAATGGAAGGTGTAGACCATTTAATATGTTGACCGGGGTATTGTAATAAAAAGGTATCGTTAATGGCTGTTTGTAATTGCGTTATGGTTATTTGATCTTTAGCATTGTTAACCCGTATTTGCTCCGATAGCGCTCTAAAACTATTAAGTTGCTCTCGACATTGCTCAAGTGGGGTTTGCATCTGTTTAACTATAATATTGTTTGGTTGCTCCTCTAATAATTCTTCAAACAACAGTTGTAAGTTAGCTATCGGTGTTGCTAACTGATGAGTTATTTGTGCTGCTGCGCCATCAAGTGATACTAACTGCTCATTTCGTAGTTGTTTTTCTCGGGCTTTGGCAATGACGCGTTCGCGATCTTTTAGTGCACGGCTCATGGCCCCTATCACAAGCGCTATTACACTGGTACTTAAAACAAAGTTAACCCACATGCCAACAAAGTGACCGCTCATGTTCATTTGATGCATACTGTGATCGGGCATGTTTATTAACAAAAAGCTGTATGCAGCAATGGCAAGCAAAGCTATGTAGGCTAAGCCTTTTTCACGTAGCGTTACCGCTGCTATCATAATAGGCAGTAATAATAACGACACAAATGCATTAGTTGCGCCGCCACTTAAAGAAAGCAAAACAGTTAAAAACAAAACGTCAGCAGTGAGTTGCATCAGCATAACCGAGGGTTTAGCGTGGCTAACGTGTCGGTAAGCAAATAGACTGACTAATTGAAACGCAGCTTCTAAAGCAATAACACCAAGTAAGGGCAGTAATGCCAATTGGTAATCAAGTAAAAAATAAACACTTAATACTGCAATTAATTGTACTGCAATGGCGCCGCTTCGTAGCATAAGTAAACGGCTGATAGTGGGATCAGTTTGCATTAACAAAACAATGATTTTCCAATTTAATATATAAAAATGAGTTGAGGTAAAACGTTACTCGTCGTCCATTGAAATTGTAAAAGCAGCGCACGGTGTGCCTTGATGAAACACCATTTGCCATTGCTGTGCGCTATTTTTACGCCATAACGACATGCGAAGTGAATAATTAAATTCGGCACGGGCTGAGCGCCTATACGCTGCTTGATAACTTATTTGCGCCACATCTATACTCAACATTCGGCCTTTAAAATGCTGATTATAAAACTGCGGCACCACTTCAGTAGGTAGGCGTGTGAGTACTTGGTATTTATTAAACGACGTGCCATTAGCAGCAATTTCGATAAACTCATCGTCTAGTAAAGCGTCGAGTGCACGCTCTGATTGGCGAACTTCAGGCTCAAGTAATTGACGCTCAGCCTCAATTAAATGATTAAACAACGACGCTTTAATTTTGCTGCTCATGTGCTTCCCTATTGCTTGTAAATTTGCCCTGCTTTCATAACAAATTGCACGTTTTTAAGTACGTTTATGTCTTCAAGTGGCGAACCATTTACGCTGATAATATCTGCTTGCTTACCAACACTCAAGTCGCCTAACTGATGGCTTTGCCCTAACAATTTAGCAGCATACACTGTGGCTGACTTTATTGCATGCGCCTCACTCATTCCATTATTAACCATTAAACCAAACTCGTTTGCATTAAGACCATGACGCGATACACCCGAGTCGGTACCAAAGGCAATGTTTACCTTGTTTTTGAGCGCTAACTTAAACGATGCCTGCATTTTAGGCGTTACTTCTCGCACTTTATTCGCAATTGCCGCTGGCATATTAGGATTAGTAAGTACCTCTTCACTTACCGTGGCACCAGCAAGCAGTGTGGGAACTAAATAGGCCTGCGTTTTATTGAATAAATCGACTGTTTTTTTATCTAAATAAGACCCGTGCTCTATTGAGTCAACCCCAGCTCTAAGCGCTGCTTTAATTCCTTCTGTTCCGTGGGCATGCGCTGTTACCTTTCGCCCTAAATGATGCGCTGTATCTACAATAGCAGCAAGCTCATCATCAGTGAGTTGTTGATTCACTCCCGCTGCGGTATTACTCAACACACCACCCGTTGCAGTAATTTTAATTACATCAGCACCACTTTTAATAACTTCTCTCACAGCACGGCGGCAATCGTCAGCGCCATTACAAATGCCTAATGTCGTTTTAAAAACATCGGTTATGTCTTTTCTGTAGCCATGCATATCAGCATGACCGCCACTTGGCGATATTGTATTACCCGCTGCAAAAATACGAGGTCCTGCAATGTCTTGTCGTTCAATTGCGCGTTTTAACGGAAAAATAACTTGATAGTCGCTGCCTAAATCACGCACCGACGTAAAGCCGGCATCAAGCGTACGCTGTAAATATTTAATAGAACGAAGCGCATAATCGGCTTCATATTCTGTAGCCCAACGGTGTGGGTTTGCTTTAGCGTCACGTTCAAAAGTTACATGCACATGCATATCAATCAAACCTGGCATAACAAACTGGTTTTTTAAATTAACTATTTCAGCATCGGGTAAATTAAGTACTGACTTTGATACATAACCGTCTTTAATAGCCGTTATTTTGTCATTGGTAACAACTAAGGTTTGTTCTTTTTTTAATGCCTGCTCAGGTGCTACAAGTAAACTACCTGCGTAAATGATTTTAGATTGTGCTGCGTTTACATTATTAACGAACATTGCCAATACAATTGACGATAATGTTGTGAGTGCTGTTTTCATACATGCTCCTTTTTTATACTAGCTTTACTCTAAAAAACCTTTAATAGCGAATATTTACGATACAAAGCATGCTATAAACTAGTCTTATAAGTCGAATTTTGGTATAACTTGCCGGTAATAAATTGAAGTTATACCACCTTAAGAGAACACACTATGCCATACGCACATATCACTGGTTGGGGCAAATGCATACCACCAGCAAGTATTAGCAACGATGAAATTAGCGAAATAGTTGATACCACCGACGAGTGGATCACCACGCGTACTGGCATCAAATCTCGCCGTGTGAGCCATGTAAGCACGGCAGAGCTGGCAACTGTTGCAGCAAAACACGCACTTGCTTGCGCAGGTATTGACGCAAAAGACATTGATCTTGTCATACTTGCAACCTGTACGCCTTCAACAGTTGTTGCAAATACGGCATCCCAAGTGCAAAAAAATATTGGCGCAACAGGCGCAGCCGCCATGGATACGAATGCTGCCTGTTCTGGCTTTTTATACGCATTACAAGCTGCTACTGCGCAAATTCAAGCAGGCATGATCAAAAAAGCGGTCGTTATTGCTGCTGAACGAATGACTTGGTATGTAAACTGGGCGCGCCGCGACAGTGCAGTACTATTTGGTGATGGCGCTGGTGCTGTTGTACTAGAAGCTGCAGAAACACCGGCAGGTTTACTTGGCACTAAAACAGGGTGCGATAGTGAAGACCGCGACATTCTTCATATTACTAACTTTGGTAGTGATTTGAACAAATATGAACCCATTGGCCCGTCTGATCTGCTATTTGAAGGCCGAGAGATATTCAAGCGTGCCGTAAAAGGTATGAGTGAAGCCTGTGACGACGTTCTCGAGCAAGCTAATTTAAGCCTAGACGACATAAACGTACTAGTACCACATCAGGCTAATTTACGCATAATTCAGGCAATTCAGCACCGTTTAAAAGTACCTGATGAAAAAGTAATGGTTAACATTGCAGATTATGGCAACACATCAGCTGCAACCATTGCTATTGCGCTATGTGAAGCAGTTGAACAAGGGTTAATAAAGCCTCATTCAAATATTATGTCTGCGGCTTTTGGCGCGGGTTTGACATGGGCTGCAAGCTACATAAAATGGGGCGAACGTGTAACTCCAATTAGCGTTAGCGACGCACAATTAGCACCTTGCACCCAAACAGGTTTAGAGCTTGTGGCGCCAGCTGTAAAAGCATGTAAAGACGCTGAATGAGCTTGCTTTAAAAACGTATAATTAAACGCACTTTTTAGTGCGTTTTTTATTTAAGGAAGATAAATTTATGGAGCTTTTAGGTATTCATCATGCTGCAATTATTTGCAGTAATTATCCTCGCTCTAAACATTTTTATAGTGAAATTTTAAAACTCAACATTATTAACGAACATTATAGGGAAAAGCGTAATTCGTATAAGTTAGACTTAGCAATGCCTGATGGTAGTCAAGTTGAGTTGTTTTCGTTTGAGGGTGCGCCCTCAAGGCCTAGTTACCCGGAAGCACAAGGCTTACGCCATTTAGCGTTTAAAGTCGACAATGTAACTAAAGCAAAAGAATATTTAGAAAGTAAAAGTGTGGCAGTTGAAGAGATTAGAATTGATGAAATTACAGGTAAAAAATTTACTTTTTTTGCCGACCCAGATGATTTACCGCTAGAGCTATATGAAGTTTAAGCTTCATATAGCGCTAATGTTTTACGGGTAATTAATGATTAAAGCGGTTTTGCAAATAGTTAAACACGGCTCTAATGCCAAGTGCTTCACCGCCAGCAGGGCGACCTGGCAGCGCACGTAAATTCCATGCCATCACATCAAAATGCACCCAAGGCGTGGTTGGCTCTACAAATTCTTTTAAGTAAAGTGCGGCGGTAATTGCGCCACCAAATGGTGTACTTGCACTATTAGCCATATCTGCGACATCACTTTTCAAAAATCCACGATACTGCTCAAATAAAGGCAACTGCCAAACAGGGTCATTCACACTGATTCCTGCATCAATTATTCCATTTGCTACATCACGCTCTGTAGAAAAGAAACCAGGTAACTCAGTACCTAACGCTACACGACATGCACCTGTTAATGTTGCAAAATCAATAATAAGCTCCGGATTATCGTTTTGTGCTTCACTTAACGCGTCACACAAAACTAAACGCCCTTCAGCATCCGTGTTATCTATTTCAACCATAATACCTTTGCGCGTTTTTACAACATCGCCCGGGCGAAATGCATTTCGCGACACCGCATTTTCAACTGCCGGTACTAATACTCTCAAACGGACAGGCAATTTAGCAGCCATAATCAGCTGAGCTAATGCAATAACATGCGCAGCACCGCCCATGTCTTTTTTCATATTACGCATACCATTGCTTGGCTTTAAGTCGAGCCCGCCAGAGTCAAAACACACACCTTTACCAACAAGCGTTATTAGTGGCGCATCATCTGCTCCCCACTTTAAATCAAGCAAACGCGGTTTATTCTCGCTTGCACGACCTACCATATGAATAGTTGGGTAGTTTTGCTCTAACAATTCATCGCCTATCCATTGTGAAAAATCACCGCCATGAGTTGAAGCCAAATCTTCCATCACTTGCGATAAATGTTGCGGCATCATATCGACGGCAGGCGTGTTTACTAAATCACGCGCTAAAAAAATAGCTTCCGCTTGCTGCTTGATACGCGTGTAAAGCTGTTCATCGCCAATACACAACTCGGCTTTAACAGTCGGTTTTTCTTTGTATTCACTAAATTCGTAGCCACCAAGAACAAATCCTAATGCCACAAACTCTATAAACGTATCGTCACCTTGAATTTGATAACTACCCACTGGTAGCGTATTGGCCAAATTGCCAGCAGCCCAAAAGTCGTTTGGGCTTTGCATTAAACAAATTACTTGGGACAACTCCCCGGAATTGCTATCGGGAATTAATGCTAAACCTTGCTTTTCAAAGCCTGTATTGTTTAGCCAATTTTGAATAAATGTAGGCTGCTTTGCTTGCCAATCAGAGAGTTCGCTTTTAAGAATAAATGATAAAGGAATACCAGAAGATGTATTGCGAAGTAATGCACTCATTAAATAGCTCATAATTTGTAAAAATTGTTCTTACGAGCATATCAATAAGCACTATTAAAAGGTATCGCTAATTGTCGGGTTTTTAGTGTTATTTATTGTGTATATTTTTTTTAACTGATTCTTGATGCGATTGTTCTATTTCGTTATCAAGTTCTTTTATTGATTTATTAATGCTAAACGAGCTGGGCAATACATCCACCCCCACTAACCGCCCTAACTTAACAACAAGTGGAATAGTAACGGGTGAAAAAGGAAGCACAGCAAATACGCCCAATCCAAGGCCTTTTAAAATATCGACAAACTGCTCATTCGCTCGTTTAAGCTCTGCACTATTTGTTTGCCCTTGTGTGTAACGCTTGTATATGGCCAACATCTCTTTAGTTTCTTGTTTTTCTTGTGCAAGTGCAATTTTAAGCGCCACCATAGCACGACGAAAACGAAGCTGTTGACGCTTTTTACTAATTTTTACTACACGCCAAGGAGCACGGTGAATAACTTTATATAATCGCATTTCTATATTTTCACACATGCTGTTGGGTTAACAAAGAATAATTTACTTGATTATGACTATACTTTATCCTTTGCACCAAACTAGTGCCAAAAAGTATTAACTATGACTGATTTAACAACTCAAATTCCACAAAAACCTGAAAAACCAAAATCTGATGAATGTTGCGGCAGTGGCAATTGTTATTCATGTGTGTGGGATGAATATAGAGAAAAATTAGCAACATGGAAATTAACAAATTTGCAAACTAAAACAAAAAAACAGGATGACATTTAAAAAGCCAACCTCGAAAACCCCTTCCCCACCTGCATTAATATTCCCAATTACATCTTAACCTGCACACAAATGGTTATAAGTAGCACTAAAATGCACCACCTTTGGATTTTTTACCTAATTAAAGTTTTGTTATTTAATAGTTAATTAATAATTGCTCTTGTTGTTTTTTATGTATAGTCTGTATTCAGGAGTTAACAGAAGGTGAGTATTTACGCTCTTTTGATTCGATACTTCAATCGCGTAAAACCACTCTGTTCGTTCCACAATTATGATTAAGGCGTGCTTTAAAGTACGCCTAAAACAAAATTATTCTAACTGGGGAAATTTAGAATGAAATTAAAAAATAATACGCTAAACCAAGCGATTAAATTTGCATTAGCCACAACCACCGCCGGATTATTCATCTCGGGCTCTGCAATAGCAGCAGATGAACAAAGCGAAGTTAAAGTTAATAAGAATGTAGAGAAAATTGCTGTAGTAGGTACGCGTTCAGCTCCACGTTCAATTGGTGATTCACCCGTTCCTATTGATATCATAGGTGGCGAAGAGCTAGAAAAGTCAGGTAACACTGACATGCTAGAACTTCTTAAAGGCTCAGTTCCTTCTTTCAACGTTCATCAAAACCCTATTAGTGATGCAGCATCACTAGTCCGCCCTGCTAACCTTCGTGGTTTACCATCAGACAGCACGTTAGTACTTTTAAACGGCAAACGTCGTCACCGTGCATCTGTAATCGCATTTCTAGGCGGTGGTATTAACGATGGTGCACAAGGCGCCGATATTTCAGTTATTCCTAGCATTGCAATTAAACAAGTAGAAGTACTTCGTGACGGTGCAGCCGCTCAGTACGGTTCTGATGCTATTGCAGGTGTAATGAACTTCCAATTAAAAGACGCTTCAGAAGGCGGTAAGTTTGAAGTTCGTAAAGGTCAATATTTTGAAGGCGACGGCGATACTACTCAAATTTCTGGTAACGTAGGTTTACCGTTTACAGACAGTGGTTTTGCAAACTTAAGCTTCCAATACAAAACAGCAGATGCAACGAGTCGTTCAGTTCAACGCCCAGATGCAGCAGGTTTTGCAGCAGCAGGCGTACCTGATGTTTCGTCTCTTGCTCAAGTTTGGGGTGCACCAGAAGTTGATGACGATATCTCACTTTTTGGTAATGTAGGCCTAGACTTAACAAACAACTCACAATTTTACATGTTTGGTAACTACTCTGAGCGCGATGTACGTGGTGGCTTTTACTATCGTAACCCGCATACTCGTTCAGGTGTATATTCAAACGATGATGGCGCAACACTCCTTGTTGCAGACCTAACTGACGACATGAGCGGTAACTGTCCTACCATTTCAATTACAGATGGTAATGTATTAGACGACCCGGCTTACGTAAACGGCGTAGCTAACAACCCAGATTGTTTTGCATTTAACGAAATGATCCCGGGTGGTTTTACACCAAACTTTGGTGGCAACATCACTGATACCTCTTTAACCATTGGTACAAAAGGTGAATTTACAGACGGCTTCATGAAAGACGTATTGTATGATTTAAGCGGTACTGTGGGTTTAAATGAATCACGTTACTTTATTTACAACACGGTGAATGCATCTTTAGGCCCAGACACACCGCGCGACTTTAGCCCTGGTAAATATGAGCAGTTAGAGAAAAACTTTAACTTAGACCTATCTAAAGGCTACGACTTTGGCCTAGCATATGATGTGAACGTAGCCGGTGGTTTAGAATGGCATGAAGAAACATTTACAATCATCTCAGGTGATGAAGCATCTTACACAGCGGGTCCATTAACAGCGCAAGGCTTTGGCATTGGCTCAAACGGCTTCCCTGGTTTCAAACCGTCGCAAGCAGGTGAATTTTCACGTCGTAACTACGCTGCATTTGTAGACGTTGAAGCACCATTTACAGAAGACTTCTTAATGGGCTTAGCGCTTCGATTTGAAGACTACGACTCGTTTGGTAGCACAACAAACTACAAATTAATGGCTCAGTACCATGTAACTGAAGACCTAAATATTCGTGGTTCAATTAGCACAGGTTTCCGTGCACCAACTGTTGGTCAAGCAAACGTAAGTAACGTTCAAACAAACTTAAGTGATGGTGTGTTAAGAGATTCTGCATTATTACCACCAACAAACCCTGTTGCTGTTCAACTTGGTGGTACGGAGCTGCAACCTGAAGAATCGCAAAGTTATACATTTGGTGCAGTTTATACAATTGGCGATTTGTTCCTAACTGTTGATTACTACAACATTCAAGTTGAAGACCGTATCAGTCAATCTGAAAAAATTACGCTTAGCCAAGCTGATAAAGATACACTTTCAGCTGCGGGTGTACCTAATGTTGAAGGTCTTGCGCAAGTTAGTTTCTTCACTAATGACTTTGATACAACAACTCAAGGTGTTGATGTTGTAGCTAATTACACGGCAGATATTTTAGGTGGCAGCTCTACATTTAGCCTTGCTTACAACTGGAATGAAACTGAAGTAACTAAGTTCAGTGATATTACGGGTGAGTTTAAAGTTAAACGCCTAGAAGAAGACTTACCTAACCACCGTGCAACACTTACGTGGGCACAACAGTGGGAGTCAATCTCTGCGTTTACTCGTCTTAACTACTATGGCGAATATCAAGGTGTTCACGTTGATTACGATGCAACAGCTAAAACAGCAGACGCATCTGTAACGCTTGATGCAGAAATTACGTACTTTGTGAACGATTCAATCAGCTTCTCTGTAGGTGCACAAAACTTACTTGACCAAGATGCTGAAAAACTTGATTTCCAAGATGCAACGGGTATCCCAAATAATAACTGGGGTGGTAAATACTACGAAACATCTCCTTACGGTATTAACGGTGGTTTCTACTACGCTAAGGCCACATATACTTTCTAATTTTTAGAATGAAAGCATTAAGGCGAAATGTTAAGACATTTCGCCTTTTTTATTTTATAGTAAATAAAAAATAAAATGCCCCACTATGCTACTAGATAAAGCCAACAAACTACTCGCACAAAATAAGCTTAAAGAAGCTGAATTTCATTACAAAACGATACTTGCTACTGAGCCCGAAAATGGCGAAGCCTTATTTGGTTTAGGTAAAATAGCACTAAGACTAGAAAAGTTTGATGCCGCAGTTTATTTACTACAAAAAGCCTGCGAACGTTTACCGCACATGTTAGAACCGCTTCACGCATTGGCAGACGCTTTTAATGGTGTTAATTCACCACAGGACGCACTTACCGTATTAGAATATGCAAAAAGCCTAGCAAGCCATAACCCTGAACCACATTATTACTTAGCCCAGCATTATTTAACACATGGTGATTTGGATAAAGCGCACACAACATTTGCACACGCATTAAGTATGGGCTTATACCCTGTCACAGCCTATATTTTGTTTGAATTAGTACAACTTGGCCGTTTTAATAAAGAACACAATTACATTAGTAATTTGCATCACTTAGTAACTCAAACTAACAACCTACGTCTTAAAATGGTGTGTTACTACGCATTAGGCAAAAGTTACGATAAACTAAACGATACAGATCAAGCTTTTAACTATTTTGAGCTAGCAAATACGCTACAATATAAATTAAGTACGTTTACAACCAAAGAGCTTGACCCTTTTTATGATCAGATCATTAAATACAGTACTCTAGATTTATTAGCTTCACGTGAAGAAGACTTTTCCGCAACAATCACGCCTGTATTTATAATTGGCATGCCAAGAAGCGGGTCAACTCTACTAGAGCAAATGCTTATAAGTCATAGCGAATGTTCAAGCCTAGGCGAAAACACGAGTATTAGTAATAATGTTGTTGCCTTTTTAGAGCAAAAAACCAAAACTCCGTATCCTCAGTGCTTAGCCAATTTAACGCCTAGCCTAATTAATCAAGCTCGTAATATTTATATTGATACACTAAAAACAGCGACACCGTTAAGGCCGATTATTATTAATAAGCTACCAAGCAATTATCAATCGCTCGGGCTGATTTATATTTTATTTCCAAACGCTAAGTTTATTAATTTATCACGTAACGTTAATGCCACAGCATTTTCTGTATTTAGTAATTATTTTGCTGAGAACGAGCCGTACTTTTGCTCTTTAACTGAATTTAAGCACTACCATGGCTTATATGAAAAACTAATGACACATTGGAATACTTTAAGATTACCTGTGTTTAATTTAGCCTATGAAGACTTAGTAAATAATCCTGAAGACCAATTAAATACTCTTTTTGAGTTTTTAGGGTGTAAATATGAGCAAAACTGCTTATCGTTTTACAATCAAAAAAGAGCCGTCACAACACTGAGCAAACAAGCTGTTCGCCAGCCAGTAAATACAAATGCCGTTAGTAAATGGGAACGATACCAAGTCCCCTTGCTCAAGCTAATGAACAAGGGTGACTCTTAAACCATTGAAGTAAATCGTTAAATTGCTCTTTACGGGCTATTGGATGAGTTAACATATTTATGTGGTCGTAATCTATACGGTGTCCATGGCGACGACCATAAATACGCATTTGTTGGATACCAGGGCCAGATTCATCAATAAACCTTTGAATATCAACTGGCTGCGCTAATGCTTTATCTTTAACCGCTGCAATATGTAGCGTAGGTGGCAAATGAAGTGAACGCAATGCTTTTGCATAATCAAAATTATCATCGGAATCAACCCAAGGCTTTTTTTTAGCCCACTGCATGCTTTGATAATGCGACTTTTGGGTTTCGTCGTCACTTCCCCACTTTAAGCGCTTTGCAGGTAAATACCCGTGCTTTTTAGCTAGTAATGGCGCCATAAAATACCAAATAAAATTAGCTTGAAGTAACTTTTTTGGATGATTGTTAAACAGTGAGCGTTTTGAACCAAAGTAAACACATGCTTTTACATCATCAATATAATGTGGAAAGCGTGCAAATACGCTATTCATTAAAACGCCACCCCACGAATGGGCCACCCAGTAATCTGGTTTAGAACCTTCGAGCTGCTCAATTTTATTAATAAACGCGGGAATATCTTCTAATATAGCTTCGGTTTGCCCATAGGCAGCAGATTTAGATATAACAGGCTTACTTTCTCCGCGCCCACGCAGATCAGCGACATAGCAACGATATCCGTGCTCAGCTAAAAATGGAGCAAGACCTTTATTACTATGTGTATAAAAAATTTTGCCATTTTCGACTGCACCATGCATAAAGAATACGATGGGACCATTTTGTTGTTCATCGAATATTTTGCGTAAATGCAGTGTTTGTTTATCTGCTAAATTTATAGTTATTGATTGTTGAGAAATGGCCACGCTTAATCCTTATTGTTACCCTCAACTCATCGTACCAGTATTTTTAAATATGCCAAAGTAATTGTCTGCACTTTAATTACGAGGATTTGTTACAATTAACTATTGATATAGATTGCTAAAATAAATTCATGACTAAAAATACACCACGTGCAAAACTACACCCACGCAATCAGCATAATAACGGTTACGATTTTAACTTACTAACAGCTGCGCTGCCGGCTTTAAGCCCTTATATAGTTAACACGCCTGCAGGTACTAAAAGTATTGACTTTGCAAATAATAAAGCAGTAAAAACACTCAACCAAGCGCTACTCAAAGCGCACTATAATATTGAATTTTGGGATATTCCCGAGCACAACTTATGCCCACCAATACCAGGGCGAGTAGACTATATCCATCACTTGGCCGATCTATTAAGCGAAGATAATAAACAAACAATCCCTCAAGGTAAGCAGGTTAAAGTACTTGATATAGGTACTGGTGCAAATTTAGTTTATCCATTAACAGGGACGAGTGAATATAACTGGCACTTCACTGGCTCAGATATAGACCCTGTCTCGGTTAAAATAGCCAAGCAAATTGCACAATTTAATGCCTTAAAAATAACGGTTAAGCTGCAAAAAAAACCGGCTAATATATTTAAAGGTGTTATAAACCAAAAAGATTTATATCACTTAACGCTTTGTAACCCGCCATTTCATGCAAGCGAACAAGAGGCAAAAAAAGGAAGTGAACGAAAATGGAAAAACTTAGGAAAAGCGCCCAGTAAAACGCTTAACTTTGGTGGTAACAACAACGAGCTTTGGTGCGAAGGTGGTGAAGTACAATTCATCACAACAATGATTGCAGAAAGTGAAGAATTTGCACAACAAGTGTTGTGGTTTACATCTTTAGTCTCAAAAAAAGACTCACTTAGTGCACTTGAAGCAAAACTAAAAACATACCCAATTGCGGAATATAAAATTATTGATATGGCTCAAGGGCAAAAAGTTAGCCGATTTCTTGCTTGGAGTTACTTTGATAAAGAGACGCGTGAACACATTTGTAATGAACTTGATTAAATAAGAAAAAGGAAAAATATGATAGATTTTCGTTCAGATACGGTCACCAAACCAACAAAAGAAATGCGCGATATCATGTACAGTGCACCAGTTGGTGATGATGTTTATGGCGACGATGAAAGTGTAAATAACCTAGAGAACTTCGCTTCTACTCGTTTTAATTTTGAAGCCGCACTTTTTTGCAGCTCTGGAACACAAGCAAATTTACTTGGTTTAATGGCACATTGTGAACGTGGGGACGAATATATTTGTGGCCAAAATGCGCATAATTATAAATTTGAAGGTGGTGGTGCAGCAGTTCTAGGCTCTATACAGCCACAACCGATAGAAAACGAACAAAACGGTTCCATTAATTTCAATAAAATAGCCGCTGCAATTAAACCAGACGATAGCCACTTTGCAAAAACGCGATTACTAAGCCTAGAAAATACCATTGGCGGTAAAGTACTTAGCCTCGAGTACCTCGCCCAAGCACGGGACTTTGTTAATGAGCATAATTTAGCTCTACATTTAGATGGCGCACGTGCGTTTAATGCATCAGTTGAGTTAGAAGTTGATATTAAACAAATAACGAAACATTTTGACTCTGTGTCTATTTGCTTATCTAAAGGGTTAGGTGCACCGGTTGGATCTTTATTATTGGGGTCATCTTCTTTGGTAAATAAAGCTAGGCGATGGCGTAAAGTACTTGGTGGTGGTATGCGACAAGCCGGAATGCTCGCTGCTGCGGGGCAATATGCGCTTGAAAATAACATAAGTCGCTTAAAAGACGATCATGCTAATGCGCGCTACCTAGCTAAATGTTTAAGCTCACTTGAAGGCTTTAACGTAGATATGAGTAATACGACCAATATGGTGTATGCATCTTGTGATGAAGGTTTTAATATTGTAGATATAGCTGCGAAGCTAAAACAGCAAGGTGTTCTAATAAGCCCAAGTAAACAACTCAGGCTAGTCACGCATTTAGGGATAACTCGAAAAGATATAGACACCTTTATTAGCGCGTTATCGGCCCATATTTAAAGCGGCTTTGTAATGTTTGCGGCATACCGATACATAACGATCGTTGCCGCCAATTTCAACTTGGTTACCGTCGGCAATGGCATCACCATTTTCATCGGTACGTAATACGTGATTGGCTTTGCGTCCACAATGGCACACCGTTTTAAGCTCAATTAATTTATCAGCCCAAGCTAGTAGGTATTGAGAGCCAACAAACAACTCACCTCTAAAGTCGTTTCGTAAACCGTAGCAAAGCACAGGAATGCCTAACTCATCTACTACATCCGTTAACTGCATGACTTGCTCTTTGGATAAAAACTGACATTCATCGACTAATATACAATGGCGCTTTTTTTCATTGTTAAGCGATTGAATCAACTCATACACATCTTTACTTGCATCAAATACATGTGCATCGGCTTGCAAACCTATTCGAGACGAAACCTTGCCAACACCTTCTCTATCGTCAATAGCTGCAGTAAGGATAACTGGCTCCATACCTCGCTCTTTATAATTAAAAGCCGATTGTAATAAGGTGGTAGATTTTCCCGCATTCATTGCAGAATAGTAAAAGTATAATTGAGCCATGATGGTGCCAAGTTACAAAAAGTGCGCTTATGCTACCCTAATATGCACTGAATACCAATTTCAAACGCCAAATAAGCTTATGATTTAAAGTATTAGTTTTGAGGTTGTTTGGCAGAATTTAAATAATCAATGTAGATAGGAGCCGAATCAAATTCACTAACCCACTGCCACATTTTATGACTAAGCGTCGGATGATTTTCATAAAGTTGATGCGAAAAAACTAAATAACCAAGCGTAAATTCGTATGGGGGAAATAGTGCTTTTACATCGGTGTCACTATAAGGGTAACTAGACGTTTTAATTTTATTAACTTGGCAAATATCTATGCTTGAGTCCACAACCCCTTTGTTAAGTAGCTCAAATGCATTTTCTTTAGACACCGTCTCGTGAACAAAAAGAGGTTCTTTTTTTAAAACAGCGCTTAAGCCATAACCGCTTGGCACAGCAATTGTAAATGTTTTGGTATTAAACTTATCGCGTGATTGCCATTGCGATCGAAATTTATCACGACCTAACAAGCAGCTGCCAAACCTGCTAATAGCAAACTGAGCATTAGGTTTTGCATCTTCATTCATTGGGTAAACGGCTATTCGCTCTCTGCCTTCTCTGAAGCTAGCAATAACTGCATTTACTTTATTTGATTCAAGATCCTTCAAGCACCTTCGCCAAGGTTTTCTTACAAATTCAATATCAACACCATCAACTGCGTCGTCCAATAGCCGGAGTACGTCTGCCGAAGCTCCGGGCCTTTGAATCGGAATCTCTTGCCCTGTACCTAAAAACATTGGCGCAATTTCCTTGTCTTCATAGCAAAAAAGCAACTTTTTAGCAGCGGCGTTTGCGCCATTAATCGGTACGATGCATAAAAAGATAAATATATAAAATAGTGTATTAAATTGCATAGCTATTTTTTATTAGAGTATTTTTTATAGTGTAACCTTTATAATATATGATACAAAACTTAAGGCTACTAATTTACAAAACCCCTTCATGTTGTAAAAGCCAACGTTTTCTTTCGAGTCCACCAGCGTACCCAGTTAGCGTTGCATTTGCGCCAATAATTCTATGGCAAGGCACGATAATGCTAATTGGGTTTTTACCGTTAGCTGCCCCCACCGCTCTTACCGCTTTTGGGTTATTTAATGCGTGAGCAATATCCCCATACGTATTGGTTTTACCGTAAGGAACATCCAAAAGTGCGTTCCATACATTTTTTTGAAATTCAGTCCCTTTAGTATCTAAGGGAACACTAAATGTTTTACGCTTTTTATTAAAATACTCTTTTAATTGCAGCGCACAGCTTAATATCGGCTCATTAGTTACTTTAGCAAGAGGCATATGTGGGTAGGTTTCAAGCGGATAAAAGCCAACGTAACTCACCCCTTTTTCAGTTGCTTGAATTATTATATTGTCTATGGGACTTGTTATGTATGTTTGAATAATCATGATAGTTGCTGCCAAAGTTGAAACGTTAAATAGGAACGAAATGGGGTGCACTTTTCACTGTTAAACGAACTTGCCGCAGCTTGTGCTTTTTTAATTCCTAAATCACCATCAAGTAATATATCGGGTTGGCTTTGCCCTCTTAATTTTGCATAGTTCACAGTCCATGGGCCTATTCCTTTTAAGTCAAGCCATAAATCTAAGTCACTATTGCCAGGGTTATTGGCGCAAAACAAAGCTAAATTATGTAGCGCATTTTTGCGCGCTTGTGGCATTTTAAAAAAATCAAAGCTGCTTTGTGCTACCTGTTCGGCACTCGGAAAATACACATGGTTTACGTCTTTTTCTCCGAGCTCATCAACTAGTTTAGTGACTAAGCTATGCGCTGCGGCTACGCTTACTTGTTGTCCTAGCACAGCCCTAATACCAGCCTCAAACTCTGACCAAATACCTGGCAACCTAAGTCCGTTACACAGTGTGAATGCATTGTTTATGTTTGTATTTAAATGAGTTTCTATTAAATTAATATCAGCATCTAAGTCTAGAACCCGCCGTATGTTATTTATAACTGTTTGCAAATATTGCGTGTCGTCTATCTCTACCTTTACTTTAAAGTGATGTTTACTTTCGATAAATTCGGCAGTGAAGCACCCTTTATAAAGCGTATTTGAAAACGTACGCCCGTAGCTATTTTCCGAAATCCATTCAACAGGTTTAATTAAACGTTTTTCTATAAACGAGCGTAAAGCAAGCCAATTATAAGGAGGCCTAAAAGGAAGGGTTAAGGTAAGTGACGTACTTTGAATTTTGGTATTTTGACGCAGTGCTGATGGTGTCATATTTAATTGTTTGAAAAAAGCATCATTAAATCGCCTTGTACTTTTAAAACCTGCCGCGTATGCAATGTCGGTTAGCGATAAATGCGTTTCTTGTATCAGCTTTTTTGCAAAATGACATTGCTTAAATAAACGATATTGCGTAAGCGACAAACCAAAATGTTGTTTAAACAAACGTCTTAAGTATCGACTACTCACTCCTAACCTTTCAGCTAACTTTTCGCAATCATGTTCATCGTATTGGTCAATGAGCTGCTTTGCCCTCAAAGCGGTTGTTTTGACCCCTTGCCAAGCCGCACTTCCCGGTGCACTGTCAGGCCTACAACGAATGCAAGGCCTAAAACCGTCTTGCGCTGCATTATGAGCAAACTCATAATAAATAACATTTTTTTCAAGCGCAGTAGGCGCTGGACAAATAGGCCTGCAGTAAATACCCGTACTTTTTACCGCAACATAAAAAAGACCATCAAATCGGTGATCGCGACTTTGACGTGCTTTTTGCCAGTAAGATGAAATCATAAATAGCTCTTTTAATGAGTGACCAGCACAAAGTTTAAATAAATTTTTACCCATTGCTAGCCACAATCGGAACTTTACTATTTAGCAAAATCTATTAACTCTTGACCCGTTAAACGATAAATAATCCATTCAGTTTGGGGCTTTGCACCTATACTGTCATAAAAATCTATTGCAGGCTTATTCCAATCCAAAACAACCCACTCAAAACGACCACAATTATTGCTCAACGCCTTATTAGCTAAATGCTTCATTATGGCTTTACCAGCACCTTTACCACGGCTATCTGGACTTACGTATAAATCTTCAAGATACAAACCGTTTTTACCTAGCCAAGTAGAATAATTGTAAAAATAAACTGCAAAGCCTATAGGTTCATCGCCATCTAAACATATAATACTGTGCGCTGTGGCGCCTTCGCTAAATAATGTCTCTAAAATAGCTTGCTCATTTGTTTTGACCGCATCTGGCTCTTTTTCATATATCGCAAGCTCTGTAATAAAATGTAAGATAATTTTGGCATCGCTTGGCTTCGCATCGCGAATTATAATTGACTTGCTCATAGTAGTGACCCTAAGTGTGCTGCGCTATTGTTAAATTAAAATATGTGTTCAGTAACTATTTATGGTGCTGATAATGTATTACACACCATGAAATTAATGTGTATTTGAGTATGCCATACATCAATTAGCTTAATTGATTAATAAACAAAAAATATAATTGAATTAAAAACTATTAATGAGGTTTGCTATTTTTTGCACCTGAGTTCAGCGCTATAAAGTTAATTACGACACCCGTATTACCTAAGCTGCTTTAAATATATTCAAGCTTCTCTTATTCAGGCAAAAATTGATTGTGCGCCCAAAACGCAGAGAGCCTATAAAGCAAGCAACAATGCAAACTTAAATAAGAATCAAAACCAATAGTAACGCAATGATTTTTATAGAGAAAACTTGCAATTACTTGGTTTTACACTACACTAGCCATAATTAACAAAGCTATGGTGGCATATCATGAAAGGTAATCAAAAAGTAATCGACGCATTTAATGCGCTACTCGCCAACGAGTTAGCTGCAATCGATCAGTATTTTATACACTCTCGCATGTATGATGATTGGGGTTTAAATAAACTTTATGAGCGCCTTAATCATGAAATGGAAGAAGAAAAAGACCATGCTGACTGGTTAATCAAACGTATTTTATTTTTAGAAGGTGTCCCAAACCTTACCAAGCGTCGTGATTTGCTTATTGGAAACGATGTTAAAAGCATGATGCAAAATGATTTAACACTCGAACTAGAAGTTGTTGCCTGCGTAAAAGATGTAATTGCCATCTGTGAAGAACAGCAAGACTATCAATCTCGTGCAATACTCCAAAAACTATTGTTCGATACAGAAGAAGATCATGTTTACTGGTTAGAACAACAACTTGGCCTAATTGAAAAAATTGGCTCAGAAAATTACCATCAATCTCAAATGGGTTAGCAGGAGCTAAAGTTATGAAAGGCGACTTAGAGGTCATTAAAGCGTTAAATAGCGTACTTGCTAATGAACTTGTCGGAATTAATCAATACTTTTTACATGCACGTATGTTTAAAGACTTTGGTTTTAGCCAGCTTGATAAAGCAGACTACAAAGTGTCAATTCAAAAAATGAAAAACGCCGATCGTTTAATTGAGCGTATTTTATTTTTAGAGGGTTTACCAAACCTACAAGACTTAGGCCGTTTACGTATTGGTGAAAACAGCGAAGAAATGATTGCTGCTAACATGAGCTTTGAGCTTGATACTATAGACGAACTTCGCGCTGCGGTTAAATTAGCTGAAAGTAAAAAAGACTACATTAGCCGAGAAGCACTCGACCATATTTTAAACGAGCAAGAAGAGCAAATGGACTGGCTGGAAACACAGCAACAGCTTATTGAGAATGTAGGTATAGAAAACTATCTTCAATCTCAACTTTAACAACACGTTATAAGCATAAAAAAAGCAGCCATATGGCTGCTTTTTTTATGTAATATTTTTTAAAATAATTAAGCGACTTGATCTGTTATGTCTGCAATTTGAATCAGCTTGCGATTCAAAATCTTCTTAGTACAACCACAGCATTTTCCGCATTGGCTGCCGACATTAAGCTCTTTTGCCAACTCACGCATAGTTGTTGCACCATCATCAATTGTTTGTTCAATTTTTTTATCTGTCACACCGTGACATAGACAAATGTACATGATTACAAACCACTCTAATTACTTTCGATATAGTTATATTAATCTAAATAGTAATAGTTATCAATAATTTTTAGAGAGTTATTTGAATTTTATTTTAAACCCAATTATAACTTTAGGGTAACCTTTCATACAAAAATTGGTAACTCATTGTTCCCCTAATCTTTTGTCAATTTTATTTAGTATCGCCATTGATTCAAATTAATAGATTGATCATTAAAATCTAATAATTAGTGAATATAGATTAGTTCATTTGAGAGTTGACTAATAAAACTTTCACTCAAAAGTGTGCACTAACACAAATATAAAGCACTTGAATAAAACTACTGACTACTCAGTTAGGCTCTTTTTGATAAAGAAAAAAGAGTGTGATTTAACACTCAACAAATTTACTTTAAGGAAGCGGCCCCCTGAAGCTAAACCCTATTTTTGCAATAACAGCCTTTAGTATCTGCTACAAGTAATTTTGAGTTAAACCCAGCAACTAAGTTAGTCATTGCCGTTTCTACAAAACCACTGCCCTGTGAGCAAGCTAATCCTTCTGATAATGGCCCCGCATAAACAAACTCGCCATTCTTATCAATAATTACAGCGGCTGGCGTAGCTGGAATAACATGATGTAACTCAGCTAAGTAAGGATGCTCGATAATATTAAAGCCTTTTTCGTCAGCAAATCGTTTAAGTGCGGTAATGTGTGCTTTAGCCTGCTTTGCGCAACCACAGTTTTGCTCTATGACAAGAACTAAAGATGCCTCGTGTGTTTGCGTATTCAACCCTAGCTGCTTTTTAAAACTTAAAAACCAACCATCCTGTAATAATATTCTGTCACTATCAAACGATTTTAGCTGGCTAACCTGAAAATAAACTAAGCCTGATATAACGAATCCTAACCAGGCTAGTATTATAAACTTTAAAAAATGTGGGCTACTTAAATTTAGCAATTGATTGCTCAAGTACGTCAATACTCACGTCGATTAACTGAACTTTGTCGGTGAGTTGCTTAACAATATTGGAATCCTCGTACTGATTTTGGCGCATTTGGTCTGTGCTGTTAGCAATTTGTTCTGTATTACCAGCCTGTTCTGAAACAACTTGTGCAACCGAGCTAGTACTACTCGACACCGCTTTTATCTGTTCACTCATTGCTGAAATATTTTCTTTCATTGCAGTGCTTATTTCAGTTAAATCAACAACAAAGCTTACGCACTGAGTCATTGATTGGGTAGATGTTTTACTATTTGTAACAAGGTCTTTAAGAGTCAGGCCTATTTTGTCAGTAGTTGCTTTACTATGGTTTGCCAATGATCGTACTTCATCCGCTACAACTGCAAAGCCCCTTCCGTGCTCGCCAGCCCTGGCAGCTTCAATGGCTGCATTGAGCGCAAGTAAATTTGTTTGCTCAGCAATCCCAGATATTTCGTTTAATAAGCTTGAAATGACATCGCCGGCAGCAACGAGTTGATTAATTTGCTCTTCTGTATGATTTAACAAATTCAGTAGCTCTCTACTTTTACTGTCGGTCTGTAATACGTCGTCTAAAGCCCCTTTAGCAGATTGTGTGATGCTATCTACTTGTGTTTTCAACACTTCGCTTTCTTGCTCTACTAATTTGAAACCATGCGCAACTTGAGCACCCGAATTAGCTATATCATCTGTTTGCTGAGTTCGCTGCTGTGCACCATTCGCTAGTTGATCATGAACTTGAATTAATTCACCGGAATTGGTTTTAAGAGAATACGACTGAGTTTTGACTTGTTTAATAACGTCCGACAAGTAATCGAGTAAGGTGTTAAAACCAACAACAGCTTCACTTTGCGTGTAATCGGCTCTAAGAGATAATTTAATGTGCTCAGAGTTTTCCATAATTTGCTCAGTTGCTGAGCTAAGTGATGTTCCAGCCCGGCGCTCTCTCTCTAATGTAATTGCTATGTAACCTACAACAAGCACTTCAACTATTGCATAAGCTGCATGAATAATCACAGTACTAAAAGAAAGTCTATCAGGGTCGAATACATAAAAGCCCGTATTTTGGGTTTGTAAGTAGTAGAAAGAAAGGTGATGGACGGCAACAAATACAATGGCTGTTATGAAAACGCGCCATTGAACAAAAATAATTAAAATAGGCATTAATATAAAAATTTCAAAATGCACTTCAATTAAGCCAAAAGCTTGCTGTATATGCAAAAAAGAAAACATCATAATTGCAGCAGCGACTATGTGGGGTGTAATAGGGTTATTTTCTTGAGTTTTAAGTAGCCATATTGGTAATAAACACAACGGCAAACCGACTATAAATGCTTGAGTTAACGTACCAAAATAAAGGCCTAATCCTATAGATTCGACGAATAAGATGACAAAAATAATTGTTAATAAACGACTAACACTAGACATAAAGACCCTAACTTTTAATTTTACTAATACATTTAGCTTAGTGCAAATGCAGCCAAATAGTACCAATATTATCAATGAATAATTTGAAATTTAATATTAATAAACATTTAATTTACACTATATACAACTAACCTATTTAATTATAGGTAATATTTTCTTAAACGTAGGCGTAGCTGCAGTTTTTGTCCATTGAAATATAATAATTTCTGCACATGAAATTACCGCTCCGCCATGCTTTAGCTGTTCTATTGCGATACTTTTATGCTCAGCATTACGAGAGCCTATTGCATCTATTACTAAAACCACTTCAAATCCATTTTTTAATAAATCAATACACGTTTGTAAAACACACACGTGCGCCTCAGTGCCCACTACAACAATCGTTTTTTTGTTAAAACTAATTAACTTATCTAAGAAGCCAGCTTCTTCACAAGCACTAAAATACACCTTACTGAAATACGTAGCACGCGGTAAAACAGATTTAATTTTGTTGTCGGTTTCTCCTAATCCTTTTACATACTGCTCTGAGATAAGTGTTGGTATGTCGTGCACACAAGATGCCTGCGCTAATTTTAGTGTGTTTTTTAAAAGACTTTGAAAATCACTAATCATGGGGGAAAGTCGCTCTTGAATATCTATGATCAGTAAAAGACTATCTTTGGCTTGTATGTTTGTTAAAGCCATTTTAAGACCTCCCTAAAACCCTTAAATAATGTTAAATATTAGTTCATTGCATTAAATTTGCACTGACAAAATATGTTTATTTTTTGTAAAAACATAATAAAAACTGTGCTATATTTAACACTTAGCTGTATGTAGCTGCACCTGTTTTGGAGATCGGTCATCAGTGCCAATAAGTAAATTATCCCTTTTTGTTTTATTTATAATGTTGTGTATGAGCAATGCATTTGCATCGCAAAATTATGCCCAACAGTTACAACGCCTTTCTACCGATGAAGGCCTCTCACAAAATTACGTTGTAAAAATACAAGAAGATGAGATTGGCTACATTTGGATTGCTACGCAACAAGGACTAAATAGGTTTGATGGCTATAATGTTGAAACATTCGACGGTGGTTTTGACCTAGACAAACATTACATTTTTACAGTACTAAAAACACAAGACGGTAAGTTACTTGTTTCTACTGATATAGCTGGTGCATACCTAATAGACCCGCAAACTTTAAAAACAGAAAAAATCTACTCAGGACAGCTCGATAAAGAAAAACAAATTTATTCACCTGTTTCAGCAATGGCCGAAAAAAACGAACTTTATTACTTAGCAATTGATAACCAAATACTCACTTACAATAAAATCACTGGAGCTTTTACACAAACAGCCGCTTTAGCTGAAAAAACGTCGTATATACGTGCTCTAACACTACACAATAATACACTTTTCATTGGAGCCAATAATGGGCTATTCACGTTCAACCTTGTTAGTAATCAGCTTACAGAAATACCGCTTCACCCTGTCGAAAAAACAACAATAGACAACATCAATGTAAAGTTTTTACAGGTAGATAAAGAGCTTGGCCTTCTAGTTGGCACGGTAGAAGGGCTGTATAAATTCGCATTTTCAGAAGATAACCTTGTACTCAGCTCTAAAATAACGACGCTTATTCCCGATCTTAATATCTGGGATTACATTAATTCTGAGCAGGGTGAGTTTGTAGCAACAGAAAAAGGATTATTTAGTTTTAGCCGAATAAACGGCGAAATAGAGTTCATATTAAATTATGAAAAAAGTAAATTTAATATCAACGATAACTCAATTGACGATTTAACAATAAGCCAAACAGGAGTACTTTGGTTATCATCAAGAAGCCAAGGGGTATTCACGTGGCCCATTAATACAAGACGATTTAAAAATATTAAGTTGCCCGTCAATAATACGATAAACAAAATTCACGAAGACGAAGATAATACTATATGGTTTGGTACAAACGATGGCCTAGCTCAATACAACCCTAAAACAAAAACTACACGTACTTTTTTAAACTCAACCGACGCTAAAGCAGTGTTTGGTTCGTCAGCAGTTTATGATATTTTTGCTTCCTCTCTTGGAAACAACCAATATTTATGGCTATATTCTTACAGTGGGTTTGAATTGTTTGATAAAAATAGTAAGCAATTAGTATCAAATTTAAGTACTAATAACGATTTACTTACTCAACCTACTGTTTTCGGTTTTGCCAAAATTGGCTCTCATCAATATGCATTTGCAAACGACAAAAACTTTTACCTATTTAACGAAAAAACAGGTGATATAAGGGTTATTGAAGGACTTAAAAACTTTCTAGACCCTATATATGCCTATGTGTTCCTTCCGCCAATAGAAACACACCCAAATGAACTTTTAATTAGTATGACCAACAGCCTATATAGGTATAACGAGTCAACACAAAGCTTAAACCAAATATTTCAGTCATCAAACAATAGAGACGACATCTATTACACTGTAGATAATTATTACCTTGACTTAAAAAGAAATGTTTTATGGCTTGCAACTACTCATGAAGGCTTGATTGGCATAGACCCACAAACCTATGAACGTAAACATTCTCTGGGGCTCAAAAGCTCTTTAAATTCTAATTCAATTTTGTCTTTAGTGCCTGATGAAAAAAATTATTTGTGGGCAAGCTCTGAGAATGGACTCTACAAGATAAACCTCAACACACTTAATGTTACAAGTTTTTCTGTTAAAGATGGTTTAAGCACCAATAAATTTACAGACTACACGCAAAGAAAATTGAATAATGGGCAAATAATATTAGGTAGTAATGCTGGCGCCCTTCTTTTTAATCCTGCTGATTTCAATGAAAATAAAACAACTGAAAAACATAGATTAGCAATTACAGATGTCAGCTTATTGACGAGAGAATTACCTTTTTCGCCTCTTAAATACAGTAATCAACCCCTCAAATTGAGCCATGATGATATGGGGTTAACGGTAAACTTTTCTGACTTTTCTTATCCAGATACAAATAAAACGCTATATGATGTGGTTCTTGATGGCCCAACATCACTTACCTATAACAACTTAAAATCAAATCAGGTGTTTTTTACTAAACTTCAACCGGGAAGCTACTCTCTCACCATAAACGCACATTTTAAAGATGGTGTAATTAAAGCCCCACCAGTTAAGCTGAGCATGAATGTAGCCTATGCTCCTTGGAAGTCTCCCTTTGCGATATTCACCTATATTATAGTTATGTTAAGTCTCTTCGCTTTATTTTTCTGGCAATACCGTAGCCGCCAAAATGTTATTCAACAAGCGCATACAGACACTATAAATTCGAAAAAACAAACAGAGCTCGCTCTTAAAAATAATAAAAGTGGAATATGGGATTTTCGATTTAAAGATGGTTCTGTAAATACCTTACGCGGCATAGAACTGGGTTATGAGAACCTTGAAGAACGAGTATCGATAGAGCTGTTTTTTTCTATTATACACCCTGACGATAAGCGTCGATTTGAAACCAAATGGCAAAGCTTTATAAGCAAAAAAAGTAAAAATAAAAATTGGCAATCAACATATCGTCTCCGCCATAAAAATGGGCAGTGGTTGTGGTATCAAGACACTGGCCAAATAATTTTTGACACTCAAACAGGTAAACCTTTGTATGTATCTGGTATTTATACCAATATTACAGAGCAGCGTGCCAATGAAGAACAAGCCAAAATACTAGGTGAAGCATTTAGCCAAATAAACGATTGGTTACTGATTTTAGACGATCATTTAATGCCATTTTCAGCAAATAATAGTTTTATAAGAACGTTCTCTGATTCAGAGGAATTTACAAATATTAGCCCGAAACTATTTATAAAGTCTATTGGTAAAGAAAACTGTAAAAAGTTTGCAAAAATACTTAAAAAATTGCAACCAACTGAAAACTGGCATATTGATACGTTAATAAAAACAGCTAAAAGCAGTAAGCACCCAGTGCATATTAATGTGACTGCTGTAGCAAAAAGTACAACAGAAGTAAGCTACTATGTAATTGTTATTTCTGACCTAACAGAGCAAAAAAGAGCTGAAAATGAGCTGCGTTATTTAGCCAATTACGACGCACTAACAAAACTACCAAATCGTAGTTTAATGTATCAAGAAATTGAGGAAGCCATCAAACAAGCCGAAAGTTCAAATACACATTGCGCACTCTTATTTATAGATTTAGATAAGTTTAAGCCAGTAAATGACTCTTTTGGTCATGCTGTAGGTGACAAGCTTCTTTGTAATATTACTGAACGGTTGGGTAATATCCTTAACGAAAATGCACAGCTTGGCCGTCAAAGTGGAGATGAGTTTTTAGTTCTGATTAAAAATGTAGAATCTCAGGACTCATTAAAAGAAACAGTTATGCTAATTAGTAAAGAATTAGCAAATAAAGTGATGATTGAAGACTTTGCGATTAATATTTCTGCCAGTATAGGCGTTGCTTTGTACCCATTTGATGCAATAACAACCGACATTTTAATTCGTAACGCAGACGTCGCTATGATGCAAGCAAAGCAAAATGGCAGGAATGGTTTTAGCTTCTTTAGCGATGAAATGAACGAACAAATAAAACAAAAGCTAATGCTCGAAAATGATTTAAAAGATGCAGTAAAAGCCGACTTATTTTTTAATCATTATCAGCCAATTGTTGATATTGAAGCAAGAACAATAAATGGTGTAGAGCTACTAATGCGCTGGAAAAACAAAGAGCAATTTGTTTCACCCGCAGTGTTTATTCCAATTTCAGAAGAAACCGGTTTAATCGAGCGCTTAACTGAGTTAGCCCTTAAACGTGCACTTATTGAATTAGCGCCACTACTGAATGACAATCCATTATTTTATATTTCCTTAAACCTATCACCAAAACATATTTTAAAGGAGAACATAACCGAACGTTTACAATGCATACTAGCAGACGCGGGTATTCTGCCAAAGCAACTGAGGCTCGAAATTACAGAGACTATATTGCTTGAAGATAAACTGAAAGCTGCTAAGCAGTTACAAAAATTAAAAGCAGCAGGATTTAAATTATTGCTTGATGACTTTGGTACAGGCTATTCATCGCTGACTTACTTGAGCCAATTCCCAATTAACGTCATAAAGATAGATCAAAGTTTTGTAAATAGTATTGGTGAGGACAAAGGAGACGAGTCAATTATTAAAACTATTATTTCTTTAGCTGAAAATTTAAACTTATATTGTATTGCTGAAGGCGTTGAAAATCGTGACCAAATGGAGTTTTTAGTTAACGCTGGTTGCCATGTGCTTCAAGGATACTACCTTGCAAAACCAATGAGCGCTGAAGCACTTAATGAAAATAGTTGTTTTAGAAAAATTATTGAGCTTATTTGAAGCAACTAGCAAGTCATTAGAACCCCCATCCACTAACACACAGCTCTAATGACCTTTGTGGGTTAGTGTTTGTTAAAACTTAAAGCGGTTTAATCGCAGCACCAGGTTGGCTACTACTCCTGCACTACTCTTCAGCCTTTACACGGTGTAACAGTAAACCAAAGCCGAGCAACAAGAATTAAACTGCCCCGGGAGATTCCTTTGGGGCCGCTTCTGCTTACATTAATTCTGCGTTATCAACTATTTGTGAAGGTACACACCTTATGTGCACTGTCTTGCCTAAGCACCATGTAGGCCGTTGGAATTTAACTTTGAAAGGTTAATAAACTTTAGTGAATATGATGGCATTCATGGCTTTCAATTTGCAGTACGCTACTGGTTACTCTAAACCTTTCAGCAAGCAGATTCTCTACCTTTAAGCGACATGCTTCGTCATGCTTTTCAATAGTACAGTGCTTTTTGAGTACCACATGAGCCCCCACCACTAGGCCATCGTAATTACGTGTTACAGTTACATTATGTACGTTATGTACGTGTTCTATGCTTGTGATTTCGCTTTCAATATCTGCTACCTTAGGAAGTTTTGCTTTATTTAAACGCAAACCTTTAATACAACTTATAATTACTTTAATGCCCGTAAACAATACAAACGACGCTATAAGCATACTCGATAAAATATCGATGACCGCAAGGCCTGTGAAATATATTAATACACCAGCAACAAAAGTGGACACAGTAGAAATCAAATCAAAAAACGAATGTAAGAACACGGCATAAACATTAATGCTTGCTTTTCGTCCCTTGTATAACACCCAAGCAGCGGCACCGTGGAACAAAAAGCCCAGCCCCGCAATTACCGACATTAAGTAACTATTTATCTCAAGTTCGTTACCTTCATGCTGATGAATAAATCGCTCCCCACCTTCATATAGAATCACCAAACTAATTGCGAGATATAAAATGCCATTAATAAGCCCACCCATTAACTCAGCCCGTTGATAGCCATCATTGAAAGTTTTAGCTAAGTGAATAGCAAAACTTGAAGCAATTAAGGCAATAAATAGCGAACTATTATGCACAAACAAATGTCCTGCATCAGCTAATACAGCAAGCGAATTAGCATAATACGCGCCAATTACTTGTATGATCATAAATGAGCATGTTATTGCAAGCGCAATGAGTAAGCGCCTACGAGAAGCTTGGTGTGTTGTAATTTCGGTCATGAAATACTTGGGTTACCTATACTTAGAATGCAAGTAAGCCGCTAAAGGCTCACTGAAGAAAGGAGTAATGATATACAGTATCAATTATAATGCGTGACTCACATAAACGCACTAAAAAAGTTAGTAATATCAACAAAACTGTACTAAAACTATATTATAAGAATAAAAATCAATCGGATATGTCCTATCTTTTATAGAAAATGAGGTAACTTAAACGTTGAACTCGATTAAAGAGATCTGGAGTACATTAAAGTGTCTCCCTTTTGCTGTTTTGGTCCACGACTCAAAAACACGCAACTACAAAGCAAACGAATCCGCGTTAAACCTGTTTAATTTAAAGCAGCATTCTGACTTGAATGAAAATCACTTTAGTCACATAAAGCTAATAAGCCCTTTAAGTAAAAAAACTTTATTATTACAGAACCTTTTTGATGTTTATCTTATACCTAATGTTCAAAATAAAGTGGTGCTTGAAGTAGATCAAACAGCCTTCTTACTGAACATTAAATTTGCCAATATTACCGAGACCGTTTCAATGATCACCTTTGAAATAGAAAAACAAACAATTGATGAACAATATAATTTTGATGTTGTTATATCGAATATATCAGCCGATCTCATTGATATTCAAAACGATGATGTAGATAAACATATTAATTATGCATTAAAAGCAATTGGCACTGTATGTCATGCAGATCGCAGCTATTTATTTAAATTTAACGACGAAAACACACAAATGAGTAATACACATGAATGGGTAAATAAAGGCATAATGCCTTTTAAGGATTCGTTGCAAAATGTACCTAAAAGTGAACTACCCTACTTTTTTAAATTAATGAACGACACTTACCTTTTTAAAGTAAATGATGTTGCGGATTTACCAGCCTCTGCAGGTGGTGAAAAAAAGGAATTTGAACTACAAAAAATCAAATCAGTAATGTGCATTGGCTTAAGCTACGAAAAAGAGCTTGTTGGTTTTATTGGCTGTGATTGTGTAGCAGTAAAACGTGAATGGACAAACCTTGATTTAATCCGAATAAAATTAGTGGGTGAAATACTAACCAACGCGTTCAAAAATATAAACTATAAACAAAAATTAGAACTTACTCAGCAGCAACTTATCACAGCCAATCAACAATTAAGTGAGCTGGTCAATACAGACGGCTTAACAAACATAGCTAATCGTCGATGCTTTGATCAAACTATAGATGACGAAATACAACGATGCGTTCGTTACCAACAACCCATTAGTTTACTTATTTGCGACATCGACTTTTTTAAAAAATACAACGATAGTTATGGTCATCAAAAAGGGGATGAGGCATTAAAACAAGTTGCTGAAACACTGCAAAATTTATGTAAGCGCCCTGGCGATCTAGCAGCTCGATATGGTGGTGAAGAATTTGCACTTATTTTACCCTGTACCAATACTGATAATGCATATTGCTTTTCCACTCTAATTCAAAAAGAAATAGCCAAGTTGGGCATAGAGCATAAATATTCAGAAGTAAGTGATATGCTTACTTTAAGTATTGGTTTTTATAGCCTAATTCCTAACACAAAAACAATAGCAGAAGACATTATTGCAAAAGCAGACGCTGCTCTTTATAACGCTAAAGAAACTGGTCGAAATAAAATTTCCGAGAGCCCCCCTCGATAATATGTACTTCTTAAGTGCCCACTTTTTGTAGGTAATTACATTGAAAAGTGGTAGTCTTTATTAGTTTAAAATTAAAACAACACACCATTTTATGATTAATTATTATAAGGAATATTTAAATGGATCCAGTGTCACAAATTCTCGATGTCGTATTTACTGTTGAGGCATTTTTACTCATATTTGTTATTGTGCTTCTAAAAAGCAGTGTTAAATTTGTCCCTCAAAATAGAGCTTGGCTAATTGAACGTTTTGGTAAATACCAATCAACCAAAGAAGCCGGCCTTAATTTTATTATTCCGTTTATCGATAGAATATCTGCCGACCGCAGCTTAAAAGAACAGGCCCAAGATGTTCCATCTCAATCAGCTATAACAAAAGACAACATCTCGTTAATTGTAGATGGCGTATTATACTTTCGAGTATTAGACCCGTACAAAGCTACCTATGGTGTTGACGATTATACATTTGCGGTTGTTCAGCTTTCGCAAACAACAATGCGCTCAGAGCTTGGTAAAATGGAGCTAGATAAAACTTTTGAAGAGCGTGACCTACTAAACACAAATATAGTAGCTGCAATAAACCAGGCATCTGAGCCATGGGGTATTCAAGTACTGCGTTACGAAATTAAAGATATTGTGCCACCGAACTCGATTATGGAAGCTATGGAAGCACAAATGAAGGCTGAGCGTGTAAAACGTGCTCAAATTTTAGAGTCTGAAGGTGACCGTCAAGCAAATATAAATGTCGCTGAAGGTAAAAAGCAAGCACAAGTGCTTGCTGCAGAAGCAGATAAAGCTGAGCAAATTTTACGTGCAGAAGGTGAAGCTACCGCAATTACAACCGTCGCTGAAGCACAAGCCAATGCACTATTAAAAGTCGGTGAAGCCGCTGATACAGAGCAAGGACAAAAAGCGATTCAACTTGATTTAGCAACCAAAGCCATTTCGGCTAAAGAAGCCATTGCACGTGAATCATCTGTTGTTCTACTCCCTGACAATGCAACAGATGCAAGCTCAATGGTTGCGCAAGGCATGGCAATCATTAATAGTTTAAACAAGCAAAATAAAGGTTAACACCTAAAGAGGTTTGTATGGATTTTATTATGCAAAATTTACCACAAGCACTTATGGTGCTTGGTATAATTGCCTTAATAATAGAAGTAGCCGTGCTGGGTCTCTCTACTATTATTCTATTATTTTTTGGCTTATCACTACTGATAACTGGTTTTTCAATGAGCATAGGAATATTGCCTGACTCATTAACAACTGCACTATGGAGTAACACAGTGGTAACGGCTATTTTAGCCATTGGCCTGTGGAAACCTCTAAAAAAAATGCAAAACCGTGTGGATACAAAGCCCGTAACAAACGATTTTGCAGAGCTTACTTTTACCCTAGATGACGACGTTACCGATCAAGGGTTAACTACGTATAATTATTCAGGTATTAGCTGGAAATTAAAAAGTGAGCAAACAATTACTGCAGGCACTCGCGTATACGTTATGAAAAAAGATGTTGGCGTTATGTGGGTCAAACCAGTCTCCCAGTCTCCCAGTAACCTGTAACCTGTAACCTGTAACCTGTAACCTGTAACCTGTAACCTGTAACCTGTAACCTGTAACCTGTAACCTGTAACCTGTAACCTGTAACCTGTAAACAAATTATAAAATAACGGGTGGCTCGAGTTGCCCGTTTTTTATCCCGCTAATTTGAATTGTCGTCCCTTGTATATTTTGTAAGTCATTATTAGAGTCGCATAATGCTGAAGTCACAAATAGCAGCTCACCTTGTTTGCCGCCAAATGCTGTACATGTAGGATTGAGGTTATTTACTTTTATTGTATGAATTACTTCTGCATCAGGCGATAAACACATAATACAGCCCATTCCCCATACCGCTAACCACAAGTTACCAATACTGTCGATTACGCAACCATCGGGATCTACATCGGTGTTATTAAATTGATAGAATACCTTCGCCGTGCCAGCAACTTCACCTGTATTAACATCAAGGTCAAGAACGTAAATACAGCTTGTAAAAGAGTCACAATAGTAACCACGAGAGCGAGCTTTATCAAAACACAAACCATTAGGAATGGTTAAATCAGTCACAATGCAATCTAGCTTTTTATTGTAATAGCGGTATATCTTGCCCTGCCCTTTTTCGGCAGTCATATCCATTGTACTTAACCAAAAACCACCCCAGGGATCGGCACGCCCATCGTTTGAGCGCCTATTCGTGTCGCCACTTTCAAGTTCCGTAATTAACTGAGGTATTTTACGCTTTATATTGTAACGATAAATCCCAGATTCAGTTCCTAAAATTAAATGCTCTTTATCTTGCCAAGCTATAGCTGTCACTATAAAAGGCATTTCAACCGAGTAAGCATTTGCTGGTTTACCGAGTGAGCAACAAAATAACAGTTTTTTATTGATATCAACCCAGAAGAGTGTTTCCAACATTGGGTGCCATAGCGGACTTTCGCCAAGCTGATTTTGCGTATTATTAAATAAGGTGATTTTAAAATCGCTCATTATAGAGTTTATTTACCTTTTAGGAGCAAACTATGACCTTGGTACAATTATTCGCAGTACAAGGCTCTTAAATTATCGGGCTCGAAAGCAACAACGGCTAAATCATACTGACTTACATTCGCGATATAATAACTATAACAATGTCAATTTATGCAAAAATATTGACGCATATTATCCATCTTAATGTTGCAAAATCAGTGACCCTTTTAAAGGTTTATTATTAACATAAGCTTGAAGCCTAACATTAACAAAAAATATAACTCAGTGCGATGGAATTACAGCCATAAAATTACTAAAAATAGTATGCCAATTAATTAATATATTAACTACCGACATATTTATTAAATTAAATGCCTTATTTATTGTTTACTTATTATTGAATTAACCTTTAATAGGAATGCAACTTATTGATAGTATGTGTTTTATAAGTCGCCCTCACTCGCCATAGTTGGTAACATAAAGTCAGATTAAAAGGAGTTACAATTATGGCTAAAAATATAAAACATGCACTTGTAGTCGAAGGTGGCGCAATGCGCGGTATATTTGCTGCAGGCGTCCTTGATGAATTTTTATCACAAAATCATCAGCCCTTTGATTGTTACTTTGGCGTTTCTGCAGGAGCAACAAATGTAGCTGCATTCTTATGTAAGCAACCCATGCGAAACTACAAAGTGATAACAGATTATTCATGTAGGCCGGAGTTTATTAATCTGGCTCGGTTTTTAAAAGGTGGTCACTTATTTGACCTTGATTGGTTATGGGAAGAAACTATTCGTGAAATTCGTCTACAAACCGAAATATTTGAGCAAAACCCACAACCGTTTTATATTGTTACTACCGCTATAGATTCAGGTAAAGCCTATTATTTAGAAGCAACAAACGACAAAATGGTTGAGCAATTAAAAGCATCCTGCGCAATTCCTATTGCATATCGTGATTACCCGATTATAAATAACACACCTATGACGGATGGTGGAGTTGCAGACTCTATTCCTGTTATCAAGGCGTATGAAATGGGGGCGCGCGAAATAACGGTTATCTTGTCACGTTCACGAGGGTACAAAAAAAAAGCGACAAAAACGTCTTGGCTCACTAAACAAATTTATAAGGGCTATCCTGCACTCATAAATGCAGCATTAAATAGAGCTGACGTTTATAATAAAAGTATCGATTTTATAGAAAACCCACCCAGCGATTGTATAGTTAATATTATTGCACCACCAAAGCACTTTAAAGTGGGCAGAACCACTAAATCGTTTAATATTTTAAATAAAGGATACCAAATGGGCATAACTGAAGCGCGTGCTCACTTGCAAGCACCCTAAAATAAACAATTAAAGAAAATACTTTAACCGCCGATATTAATTTAGTCAGGAGAAAAATATGAGTGAAAAAATAAATGACGATGCACTTCATGCTCTTAAAATAGCGTTTACATATATGCCAAAAGCTATTGAAGTGACTAAATATGAATATGGTGAGCGTTATCAAACGGTCCTTGATCATATAGAAGCCGTAAGAGAAACACTGCTGATAAACGATGTTGATCCAGAAGAAGTTGATGGAGATATCAACCCAGAGTACACACCTAACTCAACATACTAGATTAAATAACGTGCACACAGATACGCTAAATCTATATTTTAATCAAATCGTGTTTTTATGTATTTAGTTGCCGAGATAGTAATAGCTTTTTATCACTTTTTAACGTTATTCTAAGCTTGCTAAATAAAGTTTAAAAAAATTAATACTATAGGGTTTTTCTATTGAATTTTCTTAGGCAATTTCACGACATAGTCTCTGATCAAAGTTTAACATTTGACAACAAAACGCAAAAGCTTTTAACGTTTGGGCTTAACGTTTTTCATCTTAATTTAGCTATTATCAGTAAGGTTGAAGACCAGTGTTACACTGTTTTATATGCGGTTACCCCCAACAACGATCTTGCTATAGGTACACAATTTGACCTAGAAGGTACTTACTGCACACACACCCTCAAAGCAGGCTCAGCCCTCGCTTTTCACAATGTATCTCAGAGCGAAATTGCAGACCACCCTTGCTTTGCTAATTTCCAACTGGAATCCTACATTGGTGCTCCTATTAAAATAGGTAATGAAGTGTTTGGAACCGTTAACTTTTCTTCTGCTGACTCATCGCCTGTTTTTACAGACCAAGCCTATGACTATATAGAATTATTTGCACAATGGTTAGGTGCGGAATTTGCCAGAAGCCAAACAAAAGATCGCCTAATAAAAAATAGTAATAGCCTTATTAAACTTGAAAGTGTTGCTAATATAGGAACTTGGGAAGTTGATATTGCCCACAATAAAATTTATTGGAGCAGACAAACTAAGCTTATTCATGAAGTTGATGAAAACTATCAACCTATGATGGAAACAGCAATTAACTTCTATAAAGAGGGAGCAAGCCGAGAAAATATTACCAAAGCAGTAGAGTTAGCCGTTAGCAAAGGCGAAAAGTGGAATTTAGACCTTGAAATTGTTACTGCAAAAAATAACAACATTTGGGTATCGACCTTTGGAGAAGCTGAATTTGAAGGCGACACCTGCGTAAGGTTATTTGGCACGTTTCAAGATGTAACAGAGTCGATGACACTTCGTGAAGAACTTAAAAGCAAAAAAGCAGAGGCTGAACGCTTACTTTTTGACAGAAGCATGCTTTTTGCAAAAATTAGCCATGAACTTAGAACGCCACTCAATGGTATTACAGGCATGCTCACCACCTTGATAGATGAGCATGATGAACAAAAAAGAACAGAAAAAATTAAAGTTGCGCTACGCAGCTCAGACATATTATTGAATATTATTAATGAGGTTCTTGATTTCTCAAAAATTAATCATGGCGAGCTTAAGCTTGAACCAAACAATGTTTTATTAAAAACTGTTTTCACTGACCTTGTTTCACTTTATACCCCTTTATTTACTGAAAAGCGTGTCGCACTTGAAGTGAAAAATGAAATTAATGACGATTGCTGGGCCTTTTTCGACAACACACGCCTAAGCCAAATTACCTCCAATTTACTCAGTAATGCATTAAAGTTTACAGAAAAAGGTAGTGTAAAGCTGGACACGTTTTTGACCAATATTGACGACGCTTTGTCACTCACTATTACCGTGACTGACTCAGGCAGAGGGATGACTCCTGAATTTCTTAAATCGCTATTTTCACCATTTACGCAAGAAGTCGATGCTAAAAATACAAAAGGCGGTACAGGTCTAGGCTTAGCAATTGTAAAAGAACTTGTTCAGTACATGGGCGGTAAAATTGAAGTCAGTAGCGAAATTAATAAAGGCTCTACATTTTCAGTTTATATCCCTATAACCCGAGGTGAAGAGCAAGCACTTGAAAATAAACCGCTCGCTAACATTGATTTAAACACAAGCGAGTTATCTGTGCTTGTTGTTGATGACAACGACATCAATAGATTAGTGCTTAACGCATCCCTAAATAAGCTTAATATACACCCCGACTTTGCGGTTGATGGTCAAGACGCTGTTTTAAAATGTAAGCAAAAGCCGTATGACCTTATTTTTATGGACTGTATTATGCCTATTTTGGACGGTTTTGAAGCAACTAAGCAGTTAAGAGAGCAAAAAATTTGCCCCGCAGATAAAACGTATATTGTTGCGTTAACGGCTAATACGTCGTCGCAAGATAAACTTGCCTGTAAACAAGCTGGCATGGATATGTTTATATCAAAACCTTTTAAAATGTACTCACTTGAGCTCGCTATCGCATCAGCAATAAAAACCGTTAAGCCAAAATTACATTAAATATACCTGACAGTAAGTAAAAGGAAATAACAATGAAATTAATAGCTCGGACCATTTTGATTACTATTTTAGCTTTGTCACTTTATGTCGGTTATTCGTCACAGGATTGGCAGTCAATCATGGTAATTTTAATTGTTAGTGGCTTTTTGCTACTACTTACCTTTGTCACTACAAACTCAAAACAAGGTGCAACCACATATAATACTAGTACAAGTTACTCTGATAATAATTGCAGCGGTTCAGATTCTGGCTGTGGTGGCGGTGGCGATTAACCTATTTATATATGATTAATTACGCCATAAAAAAGCCGCCTTTGGAGAGGGCGGCTTGGGTTAACAAACAGCGATGGGTGTACCTTGCTGTTATATCAAGAGAGGTTTTGCACGTTAAGCAGCTGTTTTGTCTTGCTCGCTTTCTTCGCTGTTGCGAATTAAGTAATCAAAAGCACCTAAACTTGCTGTTGCACCGCTGCCCATGGCAATAATAATTTGCTTAAATGGGGTATTTGTTGCATCACCTGCGCCATAAACACCTGGTAATGACGTAGCACCTTTTGCATCAATTAATATTTCACCAAATTTACTTAGCGCTAAGTCACTAATTTTTAACCATTCAGTGTTAGGAATTAAGCCTATTTGTACAAAAATCCCCGCTAGAGTAAGTGCCTTGCTATCACCTGATACTCGGTCTGTGTAAGTGAGTCCTGTTACCTTTTTACCATCGCCAAGTACTTCTGTAGTTTGGGCGTTTTTAATAATAGTAATATTATTTAAGCTTTTCGCTTTGCGAATAAGTACTTCATCGGCGCGAAGTGTATCTGCAAATTCAAGCACTGTTACGTGCTCAACAATGTTTGCTAAATCGATTGCCGCTTCAATACCTGAGTTACCACCACCAATCACTGCTACAGGCTTACCTTTAAACAAAGGGCCATCACAATGCGGGCAGTATGCTACACCATGTCCGCGGTACTCTTGCTCACCGGGTACGTTCATTTCACGCCAGCGTGCACCGGTTGCTAAGACAAGTGATTTAGCTTTTAAAGTAGCCCCGTTCTCAAGCGTAATTTCGTATTTGTTATTAACGCGTTCAAGTCCTGCAGCACGTTGGTTATGCATTACATCAACATCGTACTCTTTCACATGCTCTTCAAGCTGTGCAACAAGTTTTGGCCCTTCAGTGGCTTTAACAGATATAAAGTTTTCAATAGCTAATGTGTCAGCAACTTGCCCACCAAAACGTTCAGCTACAACACCTGTATTTAAGCCTTTACGTGCAGAGTAAATAGCAGCTGAGGCACCCGCAGGCCCACCACCAACTACTAGTACGTCAAATTCATCTTTTTCACTCAGTGCCGCTGCTTGGCGTGCTGCACCTTTACTATCTACCTTGTTTAAAATGTCAGTTAGGCTTAATGCACCTTGGCTAAATGGTTCGCCATTTAAATAAACAGCCGGTACGGCTAAAATGTTGCGCTCTTCTACTTCCTCTTGGAATAGTGCGCCATCAATCATTGTTGCTTTAATTTTGCTATTAGTCGCGGCCATTGTATTTAGCGCCTGCACTACTTGAGGGCACGTTTGGCAGCTCAAGCTAATGTAAATTTCAAAATTAAGTTCTTGATCAAGTGATTGTATCTGTTCAATGTCTTCGCTTTTTGCTTTACTTGCATGCCCGCCAGTATGTAAAAGCGCCAACACTAAACTTGTAAATTCGTGTCCCATCGGTACGCCTGCAAACGTAATATGGGTATTTTTAACTGGTGAATGTACAACCATAGACGGGCGGCGTGCGCTGGTATCTGGGTTGTTAACTACCGTAAACTTATCGCTTAATGATGCTAAATCATTTGCTAAGCTTTCTACTTCTGTTGATTTTTTGCTGTCATCCAAGGCAATAAGCAGCTCAACAGGTTGAGTAAGCGATTCGAAATGGCTTTTTAATTGATTTTTAATGTTGTTATCTAACATGGCTTAACCCTTTTTAGGAAAATTTAAACAGCAAGCCTCCCATGCCAATAAATGCATGTGCTTAATTACCATATTGAGATAGGAGGCACCAATAAACGAATATTTATTGGTTTAAGGACAGTTACCTGCCCTTACAGTTGAGGTAATCTATGCTTAGATTTTACCAACTAGGTCTAGTGAAGGAGCAAGTGTGTCCTCACCTGGCTGCCACGATGCTGGACAAACTTCACCGTCGTGAGTTGCAATGTACTGTGCAGCTTGTACTTTACGCACTAGCTCTTTAGCGCTACGGCCAATACCTAAATCGTGAGTTTCAATTACTTTAATTTCACCTTCAGGGTTCATTACAAACGTACCACGAAGTGCTAGGCCATCATCTTCAATCATAACGCCAAAGCTGCGAGTAATACGGCCTGTTGGGTCGCCAATCATCGGGAATTTAATTTTACCGATTGTGTCTGACGTATCGTGCCATGCTTTATGAGTAAAATGAGTATCAGTTGATACTGAGTAAACTTCTACACCCATTTCTTGTAGTTGCTCGTAGTAATCAGCAACATCGCCAAGTTCAGTAGGACATACAAATGTGAAATCTGCTGGGTAAAAGAAGAAGATTGACCACTTACCAAGTACATCTTTTTCAGATACTTCTACAAAATCACCATTGTGGTATGCAGTTGCGTTAAAAGGTTGAATTTTTGTGTTGATTAATGAAGTGCTCATAGTATTCCTCATTTATATTTAATTTATTAATTTAAGTTACCAAGCAAAGCGAGATTTGTTGGCTAACCTTGCTGGCTTGATTAATACAATAAGCCCATCGATAAATTAAATAAAATTGATTGTTTAGATTAAAACAATCGATTTTTAGGATGAAACTAAATAATAACTAGATTCGTAGTTAATTTATTGCAATTTATCGGTTTGCGCGCGTAAGGCTGATACAATTGCCTCGCTTACTATTAAAAATACTCAGGGCACACTGTTATGAACAAGTTTATCAATCACATCCAATTAGGCTATCTTGGCCTAATACCATTTCTAGCCTGTTTAGCGTGGCCGCTGATGCTCGGTAGTAACAGTGTTAACTTAGAGTTTTTTACGTTTTATAGCATTGCTATTCTTGCTTTTATGGCAGGTAATCTTTGGCATGCCGGCCAGCAAAGCTATGCTGATGCAATAAAAGCGGTACTACCTGTTATTCCGGTACCATTTTTAGCATTTTTACCTGTTGAATGGGTTTTAGGGTGGTTATCGCTGAGTTTTTGGCTTGTTCTACTTTTTGAAAAATCAACATCACAGTGGCAAACCTACGACAAAGACTATCAAAAAATGCGCTTTGTGCTGACGTCGGTCGTGTTTGTATGCCACATATTTATTATTGGTATGAGTATTTACCCAAAATAGTAGCTATTACCTTAAATATTGCGCGGTAATAATGTACCATCCGCGCACTGCTATTTGAGGACTCACCATGATTGACCAATTACGCCAGCAGCTTGACGAGCTTGGCGAAAACTATGTAGAAAAAAACGCCGCTTTCAAAATCAAGGTCATTCCATTTTTTTGCGCTATTAGCATTAAAAAAGATCACAAAAATGAAAACCGCCTCAACTTTTATTCAAATCAACTTATTGAGATATTTTTAGTTGTTTTGCTCATATTATTTGGCGTAACGTTATATAAAGCGGACGGTGGGTTTACAGATGGCCCACTGCATTTTGCATTTGCAATTGTAATCACTTTTAACTTAATTATTAAGCAAATAGCCATCGAAGGCCTAAAAACAAGGCTTGCTTTTGAGCGTTTAAATACGGCGAATAAGCAACTTCAAAACGTTAATAAGCAAAACACATAGCAAAGTATGTACTTAAACCCTAATTGGCGAATACTGACTGTTGGCGATGGCGACCTATCGTTTTCTCATGCGATTTTTGAGCACGTAAAACCAAATAAATTAGTCGCCTCAACTTACGATAGCGCACAAACCATAGAACAAAAATACCCTGATAACGCTTTAAAAAAATTGCGTGAATGCAGTGTTGACGTTCTTAATAATTTTGATGTGACGAGCAAAGCGTGTTGGCAAACATTAAAAAGTAACAACCAATACTTTGATGTAGTCATTTTTCAGTTCCCACTTATTCCTGCATTTGTAGGTAAAGAGGCATTTGAAGCTAGCACTCGTCAATCAAGTATGAACGTTTTAAACAGAGCCCTATTACATCAATTTATTAAATATGCCACTGAGTTTGCGTTAAACCCAAATGGCCCAATGCTTTGCTTTATAACCTCTAAAGATGTAAAACCTTATCGTGAATGGAACATAGAAGGCAGTTTAAACGAACGTTTAAGCAGCAAATATTGTGGCCAAATGCCATTTGATATAACACGTTTTTCGGGCTATAAAATTCGTAATGTTGACCGTGACAAACACGTCAAAGACACAAGCGGGATCACGTATGTATTTAGCCCAAAAAGTAGCACCTTAGAACCCCAACTAGCCAAACAATTAACCAAACCCAGCTACTTAACATCAAACCATTGCGCGCTTTGCCGAGTTGGACCGTTCATCGCAGAAGAAGACCAAGCAAAACATCTTAAAGCTAAAAAGCACTTACAAATGTTACGCCTAGAATCTGATTGGCAACACTGGCTAAACACCTTTTACAGCTAACTATTGGCTGCCTTAATTAAGTCAGCCGCTTTTTCTGCAATCGCTATAACAGGGGCATTAGTGTTACCTGTGACAATTGTGGGCATTATCGACGCGTCAACAACACGTAAATTATTAACGCCATGCACTTTTAACTTGCTGTCAACAACCGACATCTCGTCCTTACCCATTTTACATGTCCCAACGGGATGATATTCAGTGTCAGCTGTTTCACGAATAAACTCTATTAACTGCTGATCATTATTTATATCGAGTGGATAAACCATATCTGCACGTATTTCATCAAAGGCTGGGCTATTCATTATTGCGAGTGTTTTTTTCAAACCCAACAACATTATGTTTAAGTCATCTTGATGGCTTAAATAATTAGGATCAATCAGTGGTGCTGCATAGGGGTCATTGTTTGCAAGCTTGATAGTCCCTCTACTTTTAGGTCGCATAATACTGCTATGAATACTGTACCCATGCCCATAATGCAACTTGCGACTATGATCGTCTACAAGCCCAATTACAAATTCGAGTTGAACATCAGGTGCCGGCGAATCTTTAAACAATTTAATAAACGCATGAGACTCCGCAAAGTTACTTGTTAAACATCCGTTTCGTTTACTAAACCAATCTGCAACCCCTTTGGTAACTTGAAGCGCACCTTTTGGGCTTATACCAAACGTACCGGCACTATTATTGGCTTTAAAAAGTGGAACCACTGTAAGGTGGTCTTGTAAATTTTCACCAACGCCTTCTAACACAACCTTCACATCAATATTATGTAATTTTAATTGCTCTTTTGGTCCAATCCCCGACAACATTAAAATTTGCGGCGAATTAATAGCCCCCGCACTCAAAATCACCTCTTTATTAGCCGTTAACTCTATTTGCTGTTTGTTACGTGTTATTTGCACTCCTAGCGCAGTTTTATTTTTTATATTTATTTTTTTAACGTGGCAATGTGTGAATACGGTTAGGTTATCCCTATTTAAATTAGGTGTTAAATACGCTTTCGCTGCACTACAACGTTCTCCTTTATGCTGTGTAACCTGCGACAAACGTGCACCACTTTGTTCTTTACCGTTAATATCATCATTTAGCGGTACCCCTTGTTCAGCGCAAGCATTTAAAAAATACTGATTAACAGGACTTGGCGTATTTAGCTCTTGTACATAAAGCGGTCCACCAACTCCATGCAATGGGTTATTTATAAATTCACTGTTGTTTTCAGCTTTTATAAAATAGGGCAACATGCTTTTATAATCCCAGCCAATGTTCCCCTGCTTTTCCCACTCATCATAATCGTGTTTATTACCTCGAATATAAACCATTGCATTGATTGAGCTTGAACCACCCAGCACTTTACCCCTTGGCATAAAACCGCACCGATTGTTAAGTGCTTTTTGGGGTACTGTATTATAGTGCCAACTGTTAATACCATAAGGCACGCTGGCAGCAACTGCAGCTGGCATTTGAACAAGAGCGCTTTTATCTCCCCCGCCGGCTTCAATTAAACATACACTCACATTTTTATCTTCAGATAAACGCGAAGCAATAACACACCCAGCACTACCTGCCCCTATAACAATGTAATCAAATGTTGTGCTCTGCATGTGAGCCCTTATGAAAAATTAATACCTTATTAATACTGCATAGAAAAACACATCAAAACTTGATATTTTTAGACACCAAGTTGCTGGAGTAATGCATGAAAAATTTTATTAAGGCCACATCACTACAGGGGATAGACTCGCTTGTTAAGAGCTTAGGCGCTGACATATCACAAATAATGACACAGCTTGGCCTTAACATTTGCTTTAATAACTTAGAGCAACAATACTTGCCCTATAGTACTTACGCCGAACTCCTTGAGCATTGTGCACACACGCTCAACTGCCCAAGCTTTGGGCTGCAACTAGCCAATAAGCAGAGCTTTGATATACTTGGCCCTATTGCTATAGCAGCAAAAAGTAGCACTAATTTAGGTGACGCCCTCAACTGGGTTATTAAATATTTGCACCTACACACTCCCGCTTTAAGTTTAACTATTCATCCGTTAGAGGCTGATAAAACACTCTTTTTATCATTTCAAATAAACTTAAACCCATTACCTAAAACAACCCAGGTTTTAGAACTAACTATCGGCCTCGCCATGGGAGTAATAAAAAAAATAAGTAATAACACCTGTAAACCACAAGCGGTATTTTTACCTCAAAAGCAACTTACTAATACCCGCGCATACAACACTTACTTTGGCTGCAAAGTCACGCACAATAGAAATAGTGCCGGTATTGTTATTTTAAAAACAGATTTAGCATTATCAATTGCACAACCCCAGTACGATAAAGTACCTGCCGCGCTGCAGTTTTTAGCTCAAAGCGAACAGCAAAATCAATCCCTGCCAACTCAAGTAAGCGCGTTAATTAGGCCCATGTTGCCAATATATCAATGCACAAACGAAACCATAGCAGCAGCGCTGGGTATGCACCCAAGAACATTGCACAGAGAGTTAAATAAACACAACACAAGCTTTGTAAAACTAAAAGACTCAACCCGGCGCTCATTAGCTGCGCACTATTTGGCGCAAAACCATTACAGTATTTCAACCATCTCAGAGCTATTAGGTTATCAAGAACAAGCAACACTTAGCGCCAGTGTAAAACGTTGGTTTGGTTATTCTCCGCGAGCATACAGAGCTAAAAAAATGATAAACTTAAATAAACATAATTCTAAGGAATGAGTATGAACTTTGTAATTGTAGGTACTAATTTTATCAGCGACACATTACTTGACGCTGCTAATACTCTCGCTGATTTTAATTTATACGGGGTTTGCTCTCGCGCGCTTTCAAGCGGCGAAGCATTTTTAGCAAAGCACCCGCAAAATACACATGCAAAAACGTTTACCAGTATTGAACAAGTTTGCCAAGACGAATGCGTTGACGCAGTTTATATAGCCGCGCCCAACAGCTTGCACAAACAGTATGCGGTTAGGTGTTTAAACGCAGGTAAACATGTACTCGGTGAAAAGCCGTCCGCAGCCAATAGCCAAGAACTAGAAGAAATCATAGCCACCGCCAAGCAAAACCAGTGCTTATACATGGAAGCAATGATGACCACCCATTTACCTAACTTCACATTGTTAAAGCAAGCACTTAGCAGAATAGGCACTCCTCGAAAGTACATTGGTCAATACAGTCAATATTCATCTCGTTACGATAAGTACAAAAATGGGGAGCGCCCTAACACCTTTTTACCTGAATTTGCCAACGGTGCTTTGGTCGATTTAGGTATATACCCTCTTTACTTGTTAATTGCACTTTGGGGCGCGCCGCATAGTGTAAATGCAAGTGGCGTATTACTAGATACCGGTGTTGATGGCGCAGGCGATGTACTGCTTAATTATTCAAATAAGCAAGCTGTGATTAGCTACTCAAAAATATCGCAAGGTGACAACATAACAGAAATACAAGGTGAACTTGGCAGAATGCGTATTGAAGCCGTATCGCAACTCAAAAAAGTAGAGTTTATTGCTAACAATGGCGAATCAGAAATTATATCTGAACAATTTGATAAGCATTTTATGAAGTTTGAAGTTGCTCACTTTATGCAACTCATAGAAAAAAAACAGTGGGAATCTGATGTAAACACCTTCGCGTTGTCATTAGATGTTATGAATGTACTTGACGAAGCTCGTAAACAATTAGGTGTGATTTATCCAAACGATAAAACACATTAATTTAGCCCTTGACTGGGGTAAGTTGTATATGGGCGTTAACCAACGACAGTTAACGCCCATGGGGAAATGCAAATCACTATACTAACTACACACTTTTACTTACGCACATTACAACAACGATCCCCATCCGTGGGCAATCAATTTGATATAATGACCTAAAGTATTTACCAATTACTGACTGACAATAGAGCTATTACTCAATCTTAATCAGAAAACAGCCATTGCTCATTTTAACGGCGTAAATCAAAACTAACACACAAAAACATAACCAATCAAGCTGGCCAATTGTTTAATTTTAAACTAAATTGGTATTACACAAATTAAACCAACAAACAATATTGTTTTATAACCAAATCATAGCGCTAGAATTTTGACATATTAGTGAGGTTTGGGGTAACCTTGTCGGTTAATAAATGATATAAATTTTTAGACCTAAATGGTCAATATTCCTTAGGGTATGAAGGTACAATATGGGTAATCGTCGCTTATTTTGGCGCATTGTTGATAAAATAGAGTCTTTAATAAATCAAGGTGAGTTTACTGCTGGGAGTCGTTTACCTCCTGAGCGTGAACTTGCAGAAATGTTTGACGTAAGTCGCCCAACAATTCGAGAAGCAATTATTGCATTAGAAGTACGTGGACGGGTTGAAGTTAAAACCGGTTCGGGTGTTTATGTTGTTGAACAAAAAAATGCCTCTATAAAATCAAAAGAGATCAGCGCATTTGAATTAACTCAGGCCCGCGCACTCATCGAAGGCGAGATTGCAGCACTTGCCGCTCAAAGTATTACAGAAGAAGAACTTGAGCAGCTAAATCAAACGCTAATAGTAATGGAAAAAGGGCTTTATGTAGAGCAAGCAGACCGAGAATTCCATGAAATAATTGCCAGAGCAACACGCAATAAAGCGCTTGAATTTGCTGTTTCTAACTTGTGGGATTTACGATTAAAAAACCCACAAATTGTTGCCGATTACAGTAGTGTTTGTACTAATAACAACGAATGTGTGATGGATGAGCACACCGCTATTTACACGGCATTAAAAGCACATGACGCAAGTGCAGCCCGTGCGGCCATGCATAAACACTTCAACCGATTAATAAATGCATTGTTTGACGCTGTAGAAGCGCGTGCTCTTGAAGAAATAAAACGTAAAAATGACGAAAAACGCGGTCTTTACTCTTTGGACGGTCTCGTTAATAAAAGCGCTCACTAAGTTTAAACATACTAGCAAACACCTGTTTGCTAGTATGTTGCCCTTCATTAGATCTTACTCTAAACAGCCACACCTATTTTTTAATCGCAAACACTTACCAATCGTACTAAAAGCAGATATTATCCCGCCACAAAATATAGCCATTGCATCTTAAATAGTGGAAATTTATGAACCCTATTAACAGTGCTTTAAATTAGGGACAACAATGCAATCAAGTACCAAAGACTTCATATTAGCAACTGTTTGTTTATTAATTGCCATGATGACCATTCAATCGGGTGCGTCGTTTGCAAAGCAACTATTCCCCATTATTGGCCCCGAAGGGACGACCGCGCTTAGGCTTGGTTTCTCTGCACTTATATTATGTTTAGTATTTAAACCATGGAAACATATACCCGCCAGAGGAAGCCGCTTAGCTATTGTGGTTTATGGTTTAAGCTTAGGTGGAATGAACATTCTGTTTTACTACGCTATTGAGCGCATACCCTTGGGTATTGGTGTAGCACTGGAGTTTACTGGCCCCCTTGCCGTTGCTTTATTTAGCTCTCGCCGTAAACGCGATTTATTTTGGGTTGCCTGCGCCATTGCCGGTATATTACTTTTATTGCCCGATATGAGCGGTGAAGAGAGCCTAGATCCTGTTGGTGTTATTTTAGCTTTAGCAGCAGGTGCATGTTGGGCTGGCTATATATTGTTTGGTAAAAAAACCGGAATGCAAAGCTCAGGTGGTGCAACGGTTGCCCTAGGTATGACCGTTGCGGCCATTGTGCTTGTGCCCTACGGAGGCATTATGCAAGCGAGCGCATTCACATGGGAAGTTATTCCTCTGGGGATTGGTATTGCAGTTTTATCAAGTGCGTTACCCTACACGTTAGAGATGGTGGCACTGCGTAATATGCCTTCTCAAGGCTTTAGCATAATGATGAGCCTTGAACCTGCCATTGCATCACTTGCTGCCTTTGTTATTTTAGGCGAGCTACTCACACTCTGGCAGTGGTTAGCCATTTTATTAGTAATTATAGCCTCGGCAGGAAGCTCCTTCTCTGGCGAGTCAAAAAAGTAGCCTAAACCAAAAGCCATCAACCACGATGGCTTTTTTGTTAAGCTGTATGTGCTTTTTGTTTTTCTTTTTTAGCAGAATAAACAAACCCTATTAACGCAATAAGCGGCATTGCAGCCGCAACTAAAGCTATACTTTCCCACCCCCCAAACTCATATAATGAGCTAGCAATTAATGACCCGACAGCACCGCCCAAAAATATACTGGTCATGTAAATGGCGTTAAGCCGAGCACGGCTTTGTGGCTCTAGCGAATAAATTACCCGCTGACCAAGTACCATATTGGCTTGCACTGCAAAATCAATTAAAACACCGGTTAGCGCCAATATGATAATGCCGTTTGGTAAATCAAATAAGCTGGGTAAAAAACACAATAATGCAATCACTTTGGCTAATAACGACATTTCGTAGGTATAGCCTTTGTCAGCTAAACGCCCAACAATAGGCGCTGCAACAGCACCGGCTGCGCCCACTAAAGCAAACAATGCTATTTGAGTTTGCGAAAAACCATATTCTCTGGCAAGCACAACAGGCACTGTCGTCCAAAACAAGCTAAATGACGCAAACATTAGCCCCTGGTAAAAAGCACGTTGACGAAGCACAGGTTGACTTATTACCAGCGACTTTAACGATCGTAATAAAGCAAAGTAACGTGTGTTATGCGTTGGCAACCTTTTGGGTATAGCAAAGTGAATAACTAAAGCAATAAATACCATGCATCCCGCGGCAAAAAAGAACACGGCACGCCAGCCAAAATGATCAGCAATTATGCTGGCTACAGGTCTTGCTAACAAAATACCCAACAACAGCCCCGCCATAATATTACCTAAAACTTGCCCCCGCTTTTCGTCTGACGATAAATGCGCCGCCAACGGAATAAGTACCTGCACCGATACCGAGCTTGCCCCCACTAGCAAACACAAAAACAGCATTGTATTTGGAGTTTGAACAACCCCCAGTCCAATTAGGCTAAAAAATGTAATACACAGAGTAATTAACATTAACCGTTTATTTTCAACTAAGTCGGCTAACGGCACTAAAAAAAATAACCCAATGGCATAGCCAATTTGAGTTAAAGACACAATAAAGCTGGCACTGTGTGCACTTAAACCCACATCCGGAGCTAACAATTCTATAATAGGTTGTGCATAGTAAATGTTGGCAACAATTAAGCCGCAACATAGTGCAATAACGCTTACAAGAGTACGGCTGATCTGCACAGGGTCTGCGCTTAAATTAGACATGGCATTCTCAAAATTAATTAGATAAAACCTCAAAAAAATGAGGTTTTTTTATTAGGTCACTTTATGGGCGAAGGCTTTCCGTGCGGGCTTGAACGTAAATATTGCTTAGGTGCGTTAACTGTTGCACCCAATTCAGCTGCTGCATGCCATGGCCAATGTGGGTTATATAAAATACCTCTAGCTAAAGCCACTGCATCCGCTTTGTGCTCGCTTAAAATATTTTCTGCTTGTTGCGCTTCGGTAATTAAACCCACCGCAATAACCGGCATATTAACGGCCTGTTTTATTGCAGTAGCAAAAGGCACTTGAAAGCAAGGCTCAACAGGTATTTGCTGTAAAGGGCTTAAACCCGCTGTACTTACATGAATAAAATCACAACCAAGCTCATCAAGCGCTTTAGCAAGCGCTATTGATTGCTCTAAATCCCAACCACCCTCAACCCAGTCAGTCGCTGAGATTCGAATACCCACGGGTTTATTAACATTAAACTCAGCGCGCACCGCTTTAAAAACCTCCATTACAATGCGCATACGGTTTTGTAAACTGCCTCCATATTCATCGTCACGCTTATTACTCAAAGGTGATAAAAACTGATGCAACAAATACCCATGAGCACCATGTAATTCGATCAGATCAAGGCCTAGCTCGTCGGCGCGTTTAGCAGCGCTTGCAAAGTCCGCAATTAATTGCGCTATATCTGCTTTACTCATTGCAACAGGTTCAAACGAATGCTCATCATAAGCCTGTGCTGATGGCGCAATAGTCTGCCAACCATTTTTATCGCTAGGTGAAATAGCACCTACGTCGTCCCAAGGTTTACCGGTTGACGCTTTACGCCCTGCATGCGCAAGCTGAATACCTATAGGCATGTCACTATATTGCCTAACCGTGTTTAAAGTTTTACCTAATGCTTGTTGGGTTTCATTATTCCACAGACCTAAATCACCATAGCTTATTCGCCCCTCAGGGCTTACAGCCGTCGCTTCCATAATAAGTAAACCGGCTCCACTTAAACTCAGTTGACCTAAATGAATAGTATGCCAATCAGTTGCCTCACCATTAATAGCTGAATATTGGCACATAGGTGCAATAATAATGCGGTTAGGTAAACTGAGCTTACCCAAAGATAACGGCGAAAAAAGCTGGCTCATAACAGATCCTTGATGCATACGAATTAAAAATTAAATTGAGTGTACGAACTAATAAACACATTCGCCCATTTAGTCATATAAAAACCTTTATTTAAAAGTAGGTTATGGGGAGGTAAAACTTTTTTTAAACCGCTACAACTTACTAAAAAATAAATGGCTCCTGCCCAACCAAATAAACTTACAAAAAATTAACACCACCAAAATCCAAGCATACAAAAAAGGATGAATAGTCATTCAAATATTCACAAAAATTAAAACCGTACATTAATTGTACCTTGCACGGGTAAAGCTAATAATAAATGGGTGATAAATTTAACAAACCCAACAAACCACACTCATCCAACCCTTTTTTATTCTAAAAAAGTGAATTTTAATTCAATTTATACATTCCCTGATTCGATTGTGACTGATATCATATTCACTGTACTTTACTTATGTTAAATCTTTGAACTAGGGATCATTTTTATGTTTAAACCAAGCTTGTTAACCTTGGCTATGTCGGGCGCCCTATCTAGCGCTTTTTTACTTCCAAATACTGCGTTTGCCCAAGAGCAAGAAGCCGCAAAAGACAAATCACTTGAAGTTATTGAAGTAACAGCAACACGACGTAGCGGCTCAGTGCAAAACGCACCGCTTAACATTACAGCGCTTGATGCCGACATAATGAAAGACCAAAACATCAGCGAGCTCGCCGATGTAGCACGTTGGGTACCTGGTTTAACAATTACCGATCAAGGTGGTCGTTCTGGTTCACCTATTATTGTACGTGGTTTAAATACAAACTCTTCAGGTCCATCATCAGACGGTGGCACCGTTGCAACTTACATTAACGAGATCCCAGTCGCCATTGATATGCGCCTAGTCGACGTAGAGCGCGTAGAAGTTCTTATTGGGCCACAAGGTACGCTGTACGGTGCAGGTACATTAGGTGGTGCTATTCGTTACATGCTTAAAGAGCCTGAGCTTGATTTCACATCACTTGAAGTATTCGGCAATGTATCGCAAACACAAGAAAGCGACTCTATTGGCGGTGAAGGTGGATTCATATTTAACTTACCATTAATTGAAGACACACTTGCCGTTCGTGCTAGCTTAAACATTTACGAAGACCCAGGTTTTATTGACTATGGTTACGTAGTGCGTGAGCCGGGCGTATCGTTACCTGACCCAGATTGGACCGACAGCGCAGCAGTTAACAACAACCTTAAAAATGTAGAAGACTCCAACGGTGAATCAACCACTACAGGGCGTATTTCTGTTCGCTTTAAACCAAGCGAAACATTTGAAGGTACACTTAACTACTTTTACCAAAATCAAGACAGCGAAGGTCGTTCAATTGTTCATTACAATACATTAAGTGCCGATAACGGTCTTAGTGATTTAATTGGTGAATACGAGTCAGGTTACCGCTACGAAGAGCCACGTGAAAAAGAAAACCAACTACTAAGCTTAGAGTTAAAAGCAGACCTAGGTTTTGCTGAATTAGTATCGGCAACAGGTATTTCGAATTTTGATGCAGACGGCCAACGTGACCAAACCGATTTACTTATTCGCCTTGATTACGGCTACGAAGAATTTCCTGCGTTTTCATCGTTCACACGTGAAATTGAAGAGCAAGATACGTTCACACAAGAAATTCGTTTAGTATCACAAAACGACAGTGACATTAACTGGATTGTAGGTGGCTTTTACAACAAAATTGAAAGCGATGCGTCTAGCCAAGAATACACGCCAGGCTTTGGCGACTTTGCAGTAGAAAATTTTGGCGCAGATCAATCTCGTCCAGATCAACTTGAGTACTACTCAATTGACCGCGTTGAAATAACAGAATCGGCTTTATTTGGTGAAATTGGCTACCAAGTTACCGACAAACTCGATATTACTGTAGGCGCTCGTTTTTACAAGTACGATGTTGAGTCTGAGTCAGCGGTCGATTTTCCATTATTTAATACCTTATTCGGCGGCGCAGGCCCAGACGAAGTAACACTTAACTTTGAACAAAATGAAGCAAGCGACAACGGCAGCCTATTTAAATTTAACGCCAAGTATCAATTTACTAATTCAGTAATGGGTTACGCAACAATAAGTGAAGGCTTCAGAATTGGTGGTTCAAATGGTTTAGCACCTTGTCCTGATCCATTACCAGCTAACCAAGCGGGTTGTGGTAACCCAAGTGAAATGCTTTACGATGCAGATACAACAACTAACTACGAGCTTGGTTTTAAAAGCACATGGTTAAGAAGCCGTTTACACTTTAACGCTGCATTATTTAATATAGATTGGGACGACGCACAAGTTGCCGGTGCAACTGAGGTAGGCCAACTACCGTACTTGTCTAATGCCGGTTCAGCCAATGCGAAAGGTATTGAAATATCGTCGCGTGCAATTTTATCTGACTCATTCTCTGTGTATTCTACATATGCATACACAAAAGCAGAGTTAACATCAGACGCACCATTCTTATTTAATTCAGACGGAACAGATGGTGCAGAAGATGGCGACCGTTTACCAGGCTCGTCTGAGCACCAGTTTTCAATGGGTGTAAACTATCAGACCGATGTGTTTAACGACAAAACGCTTGATATTAACTACGGTATTACCGCACAAAGCGATGTAATTTCTCGTGTTGGTTTACGCGATAACGGTGAAACATTACCAGGTTATAGCTTAAGCAATATTTCAGCTAAACTAACCGCCGATGAGTGGTCAGCGACCGTTTACGTAGACAACGTATTTAATAAATACGCCGTTACGTCTGTTCGCCGTTCAGATGCCGATATTACCTCAGCAAATAGAACTGATATACAACGTAACTATGGTTACTTTATCAACCGTCCATTAACGGTAGGCATTAAATTTAATTATAAGTTTGAAATATAATTAACCGTTAAGTTTAAGTACAATCAAAAGGCTCAAATTTATTTGGGCCTTTTTTCTTTATTAACGCGTAACTAAACAATACAAATAAAAAATGCAGCCAAATTTAAAACAACTCCATCAAAGCGCTATTAAATATTTAAACGAAGGCAAAGTACAACTTGCCCACAAAAGCTTAGTTGAACTGGTTTCGCATAAACCTGACTTTGCCGACGGCTATTTTTTACTGGCAATGGTTAACTTGCAAGTAGGGCAAATTTATAAAGCCATCAAGCTAATCGAAAAAGCCTTAACACTTGGCTCTAGCATTGAATATACTGCTCAACTGGCAAAATGTTATGCGCTTACCGGTGACTTAAAAAAAGCAAAGAATGTAGCGCTGTCGGTGCCTATTACACAAATAAAAAAAGCACTCGACGCCGATACTCTAGGCGTTGCACTTACGCAAGCAGGCCTACACGAACACGCTTTACATTATTTTGAATGTGCACTCACATTAGCCAATGCCAAACAACAACCTCAACCCCAGTTTTATTACAACTTTGCAGTAAGCGCCAAGTTTTTGGGCCTATTTGACAAAGCACACACCGCGTTTGGACATGCCATTGCACTTAACCCGCTTCATCATCAAAGCCACTTTGCACTCAGTGATTTAACTAAAGTAACAAAGCAAAAAAATAATATTACACGGTTAAAGCAAGTGTTTGAGCAGGTTTCACACCCTGATGCTAAATTACACATAGGCCATGCACTGGCAAAAGAATACCAAGATATTGGCGCATTTTCTGACGCCTTTACCGCGTTACAACAAGGTAAAGCAGCAAAGCATGCACTTACCCCGTTTGATAACGCATCGTCAAATGCGTTGTTTGAACATATAAAACAACTCAGTGCTAAACACAAAAACCAACAAGTAAACGGCAATCCCACCGCTGAGCCTATTTTTGTATTAGGTATGCCCCGCTCTGGTACCACATTAGTTGAGAGAATATTATCGAGCCACAGTGACGTGCAGTCAGCCGGTGAATTACAAGACTTCGGCCTAAGCGTAAAAAGATTAAGCAACACACCCACACCTAACGTGCTCGACATACAAACACTCACTAAAGCGTATGAACTTGATTTTAATCAGCTTGGCTCAACATATTTAAACGCCACCCGCGTTACTACCGGTAGCCATAAACATTTTATAGATAAACTCCCGTTTAACTTTTTTTATATCGACTTAATCACTAAAGCACTGCCAAACGCTAAAATTATTTGCATGCTGCGCGACCCAATGGACACCTGTATTGGTAACTACCGCCAACTATTTACTATTAACAACCCTTACTACGCGTATTCGCTAGACCTACTCGACACTGCTAAATTTTATAGCCGTTTTTATAAACTCATACAGCACTTCAGCACCCTGCACAGCAATATAAAAATTGTGAAATACGAAGAATTAGTCGCACAGCCCGAGCAGCAAATAAAAGAGTTAGTCAGCTTTTGTGATTTAGAGTGGCAAGAACAGTGTATAGACTTTCACTTAAACACCGCACCGGTATCTACTGCCAGTAAAGTGCAAGTACGCCAACCGCTAAACAACAAAGCCATTGGGCGTTGGAAGGCATTTAAACCCCATACTGACGAGGCTCAAAATTACCTGTTAGAGCAAGGAATTACGTTGCAATAGCCATTAATTATGCATTGCTTTAGTAAAAGTGAATTTATAAGCCAAAGTTAAAGCTTAGGTTTATAAATTCATAACACAATAAACTTCCCAGCTTTAACTAGAGAGTTTTTATATATTGCAATAGAGAGCATTTAACTTGGCTTTTTAGATTGAACTTTTCTTATTTGAGAAATAGCTTCCATTAAAAAAGCCGTATTAAGCCCTACAATTATTAACCCATTTACAGCCGTTAAACTGCCAAGCAGCCGCCATTGAGTGCCCAACACAACATCGCCATAACCAAGTGTTGTAAAGGTAACAACCGAAAAGTAAAGTGCGGACTCTAATTCGCTAAAAACATCAAAAATTAAAAATATAGCAGCCCATAACCACGCACTCGCCGTTAAGCCTCCTACCAACCAAATTACCATTGCCGTGACGACTAAAATCATCTTTAGAGTTTTTGAGCCATTTAGTAACCAATCGTTAATATTAGCCAGCACTTTAGACAAAACACCAATAAACATTGCTTGTATTAGCACCGTGCCACAAATAACAAATGTTCCAATAATAAGCTGTATTAGCATTTTGATCCCACTGCTTAAATCCTTATATTTTAAGTAACATTATACATAAAATTCACAACAGGGTAGGAACCTACATTCACTATAATAAAGTATTTTTCCTACCGTTATTTAACAGTTTATTACTGCTATTACTACCGTGCTAAAACTCAGCCAAAACCTAAGTAAGACAATATTTAGGTAAATAAAAACAGAAATAAACACTTAAAACCAAAAGGAAATGCAGTAACCGTAAACATCACTGTACCACTACACACTTAACCGCTAAGTAATCACCGGGAAAGCAATAACAAAAATGTTTGGCGTAAATCATCAATTTAATAAAACTACAGATAGTTATGCCTGTACTTGCTTTAACTCACCTGACTCATATTTCGTTAAATTTTCATTTAACTCGATAGATTAGGTTTAATCTGCAAAGTGCCCAGACTGTGTGAAAACTCTGATCACCTTTTGGTCTAAGTATCTGCTGCTTATGATCGATTAATCTATACATTTAGTTCACTTAATATACTGATATTTATATAATAAGACTATTGATTCAGTCGAGGGTTGAGGCAATATGTCAAAGTTTATAAGCGGTGAAGATCGTAACCAATCAACGTTATTTCCAGAATCGTTGGAAGACTACGTCAGTGAAGATAATACGGTCAGAGTAATTGATGTTTTCATTGAGGAACTAAATCTAGCTGAATTGGGGTTTAAAGGATTAACCTTAAAGTCCACAGGCCGCCCTAAGTATCATCCAGCCACACTATTAAAGCTTTATCTTTATGGTTACCTCAACCGTATTCAATCATCCCGCCGATTAGAAACCGAATGCCAACGCAATATTGAACTGATGTGGCTACTTGGTAAGTTGGCACCCGACTTTAAAACGATTGCTGATTTTAGAAAAGACAACGGAGGCGGTATAAAAAATGTATGCAAAACGTTTGTTGAAGTCTGTCGTCGCCTGAATATGTTTGAGAAACCCGTTGTTGCCATCGATGGTAGTAAGTTTAAAGCTAGCAACAACAAAGGCAATAATTTTACGCCAAGCAAAGTTAAATTTCACATCGACCGAGTCGAAAAGAACATTGAACGTTATCTTGAATTACTTGATGAAGCCGATAAAGAGCAAGCTAACGTCACAAAAATTAAAGCCACAAAAGAGAGACTAGCTGACTTTCGCAGCCAGTTAAAAAAACTATACGAGATTAAAGAACAAGTTGAAGCTCATCCTGATAAGCAAATATCCACTACTGATCCTGATTCACGTTTAATGAAAACTCAAGGTTTTACAAGAGTTGTGAGTTATAACGTACAAAGTGCGGTTGATACCAAGCATCACCTCATAGTGGCGCATGACGTGACCAACGTGCCAGATAGAGGCCAGCTTGCGTCAATGACGAAACTCGCACAAGAAGCATTGCGCAAGAAAGATATACGGGTATTAGCAGATAAAGGTTACTTCAGTCAGCCTGATATAAAAGACACTATCGATTTGGGTGCAGAGCCAATCATGCCCAAGACGGATACATCGTCCTCTGAAAAGAAAGGGATATTTAACCGCTCACTTTTCAAATACGATGCAAATAAAGATATTTACTTATGCCCCGCTGGTAATGAACTTCAAAATCGAATGCAGGTATTTGAGCAAGGTAAATACCTTGATGTTTACTTCAATCACATTGCTTGTCGAGATTGTAAAATAAGAAGTCAGTGCACTAACTCTAAAAAAGACCCTAGGCGAATAAGGCGGTGGGTGCATGAGATTCTGACAGAAGAAATGCTTCAAAAGCTAAAGAATCAACCTGAATTGATGCTTCATCGAAAGCAAACTGTTGAGCACCCCTTTGGCACAATTAAACTCTGGATGGGAGCTACCCACTTACTAACACGAGGTTTAAAAAGCGTGGGGACAGAAATAAGTCTTCATGTCCTAGCTTACAACTTCAGAAGAATGATAACAATTATGGGAGTTAACGGCCTAAGTAAAGCAATTAGAGTAGCGTTGCCATAGCAGTTTCGCTCGCGCGGAGAAAATTGCGATACTGAGAAAAAATCGATCGCAACCATCTTAAATGGTTTCAAACTAAGAACATACCCAAGACAATTTATTAAAAATTAGTTTTTACACAGTCTGTGCCATGAGCAGACATCGAAGGCTTTAATGTCTGAAGTCAAAATTTGACCCCGCTTGCTTCCTAAAATGACTAGAAGCATAAGTAAGACTCTAAACAGGAGACTAAACTTTCTGTTACTCATGGCACATAACGCAAAACTAAGCGGCTGGCGATAGCCTGTCCTTACCTGAGCATATTGTCATGACCGTAATTATCACTCACGTAATCACTTTTAAAACTACCATCAATAGTTAAAGATTTGCTAAAAGTACTTTTCGCAGCCTCGCTATCTCCTTTCGATAAATAGGCGAATGCCAAACTGTCGTAGGCCTGCGGTGCATTGGGAAACAATGAAACTAAATATTCGAACATATCAAATGCTTCGGTCCATGATTTTGTACTAAGTAGTTCCATTCCTACTTCATTAATTGTTCTGCCGATGAATCGACTGTAACCATTGTCTTTATAAACCTGTTTGAAGTGTTTATAGAATTGTTGTTTTCCTTTTGATTGATAGTACTTAAAGGCAAAGTTTTTTTCCAATTGTCTAATTGGTTGATACTCACCATTTTTGATGTAAGAGTGTATTCGACCAGAAATGCGTTCGGCAACTAAGTGATCAGTGTTTGCCAGAACAACTATTTCATAGCTAGTGTCCAAATCTACTTCCGCGGCTGCACTGACGCCCTGACCACCTCCATATGCGCCCCAATGGGAGCCGTCCATTGCAAATAGGTGGCGATTAATCGAGTCTGAGTTTTTTAATAACTTATTGCTATAGAATAACGCTCGATAAAATCGCTGCACATCCACAACAGTCGATTCAATGCCGCCATCGGGACTAGGGTGTTCATTAATACCGACCTTTCTCAAATTGCCATTGTACTGGAATGTATATCGGACTGACTGATATTCATGAGAATTAACCGGCCTGAAGGTCGTTGAAAACATCTCAACCCGATTGAAGATATTGTTTTTGAGTAGTTCTTCGAAAGGCTTTCCAGTTACTTTCTCAAGAATCACTCCTAATACCACATACCCATAATTTGAATATTTTCGATCAGTTCCAGGTGTATATAAAAGGGGGTTATTTATCAATATCTTTATTTTCTTGTTTAGAGTATCAAATGCAAGTTGATTCTGACGATATTCAGCCACAAAGATATCAGCAAAGCCTGCACTATGATTGAGTAGGTGCTCAATCGTGATTTTATCAGCATCAGGTTGTTTGAACCCCAACTCGAAGGTAACTAGTTTATCACTTAACTTTAATTTGCCAGCCTCAACCTGTTGCAAGATCAAGACCTTGGTAAAGTCTTTCATGATTGAGCCAAGATTAAAGCGACTTTGAATGCTGTTCTTTATTTTTTCTTCGACATTCTGAAAGCCATAAGATGACGCAAACTCCACCTCATTATCTTTAGTTATCAGTAATGCGCCGGAAAACCAGCCCATCTGCTGGTATTGCATGGCGATGCTGTCTGCAATCGTTGCGAGACTAACAGATTTATCTTGCTTTATATCCTCACTGTCCAAAGCCAGTGAATAACTGACAAAGAATAAAAGAAAGATTAAAACTAAATTTTGAACCATTTGGCGGAATCCTTTCTGTCATAACTTCCAAATATGGGACGCAAACACGTGTGCAAAAATGGCGAAGCCGCACACGTTTTTGCGTCCCAACGAGCGCCAGCGAGTGCCATAATTTGTTTGTTATATTTCATTGGTAAAAGACTTCCTTGGTGACATCAAAGCCACAATCCTCACCGAATGTAACGACTATCAAGTGTTTTCGAACTAAGCCTGCGTCGATGTCAAACCAAGTTTTAAATTCACTTCCTTCTTCAAAACTTTCTAGGGCTGCCGCAAACGTTGGTTCGTTAAAACTGTCAGCGACTAAGTGGAAACCTTGAAACGGCTCAGAGTTAAGTGCTTTTGGGGCTGAAATCAACACTGTGTAGTTATGCTCAGATAGTTTTACATCTATTGATATTTGCTCTGCGTACTTGGCGTTATACATTTCTCTCATTTCATCTGAAATACTACACCCTGCTTGGGCGCCAAATGATAGTGAAATTAGAAGTCCAAAAAAGTATTTGAGCATCAATTGCTCCTTGAAATATAACGCCTTGCTCAGTTGCGCAGCGGCTGTAGTGGATTTTTGTGCGAAAATGAGCACCGCGAATGCACAAAAAGGAGCGTAGACCGATACGTCAACTGGAGCAATTTGTTAAGTGTTACCCCTCCAAACATTGACTTTTACTAAGAATATTTGATTTTAGATTCTTGAGTTTACGGGTAGATTCCGACCATAGAATTTCGCCCCCACCTCCAATTTCTTCGTAAATCGCTAGAACCTGTGTAACACCAATGAACTCCCATTTCACATCAACACCTTCGGGGCCACCTTTGTACGGATAGTCATGATCTCGACCAATTTTCTCGACCTTCTCATATGCTTCCGATTTTGAATCCGCTCGTACAAGCACAGTATTCTCCCAGGAAAGAAATCTCTTTTCTGGATCATCTTTTGCTGAGTCCTCAAGCTCAAAAAACCTCAACATATATGAACCTACGTACCATTCAACTGGTGATGTGTGTTGTGTCATAGTTTTTGCACTTAACATTTTAGTATTTATGCGACACGCTGTTTGTGTTGCATAATCGCTTGTTGGACTGAGCCGCTACCTGCTCGGTGTGTCAGAGTTGGTGTTGTTTATGCTATGGGAATTTGCTTTTTGGAGGCTCTCACTTTCCTAGCTGATTTAATCAGCTAGGAAAGTGTTATGTAAGCTTTCCCTGCATTGCTCAGCGCTTATTATGTATTCATTACACCTAAATTTGCCTTAATAAGCAATTATATTTTTTACACGTACAGAGGCCGCTAGCCTGAGCAGTTAAGCAGGTTAACTAATTGATTTTAAGCAGCTACCTAGCTGCTAACTCGTTCGCTCTACTTTGGTCGTTGTTTCATATAACTTGAATACGCCAATTAATCGCATGATACCTACCTTACAATGCTGGCAAGGCCAATGCGGTATCAGTGTTACGTTTTCTGTCTTTAGCTTCTCCACTTTACCTATGTGTGATTCTTGTGACCTTATTAATGCTAACTTTCGCTTGCGACATGCATTAGCTAAAAAACCATAGTGACGAATGCGCATAAACCCTTTGGGCAATACATGTTGTAAGTAACGCCGTAAAAATTCATCACAGCTCAGTGTCATTACTTTATCGCGGTTGTTATCTGCATAATCGCGGTATTTAAAGCTCACTGACTGCTCATTCGCTGACACTAATCGCGATTCTGACATCACGCCTTTTCGTGTATAACGAGCAAGGTAACTAACTAGCTTTTCACTGTACGTTAAACAGGCTTTGCTATACACGCACCATTTGGTTGGCGTGTTTATCTTCGCGAATGAACCATCGCCTTCATTGAGCGCCGCCAGCATTTTACCTCTAAAGACTGTTGATAACGCTTTTACGGGGTATAAATAGCCTTTTTCTATTTCATGCCAGTGCGTTTTTTCAAGTGCACCTGCGGGTATCAAACAATGCAAGTGGATATGCTGACTTAAGTTTTGCCCCCATGTATGCAGTACGCTTGTCATGCCTAACTGACCATGCCTCTTTCGTTTCGCAAATTTACACAGCGTTTGCCATGCGGCTTTAAATAAACACTGGTACAACGCGTTTGGGTTATAGTGCGCAATGATATTCAACTCATGGGGGAGCGTAAAAACAAGGTGGAAATACCGACACGGTAATAAATCCTCTTGCTGCCTTTGCACCCACTTAGCCGTAGCCATGCCTTGGCAACGTGGACAATGACGGTCTCGACAGCTACATCCAATCTTTTGTGACTCACCACAGTTATCACATTGCCATGCTTGGTAACCGAGCTGACCTGTTCTGCATGATTGAAGATGCTGACAGACACGCAGTTGTTGATAGCTCATCGTATGATGCTGGCGATAATTCTCAAGATTCGAGTTTAAAATATCAGCGAGGTGTAAAGCGCTCATTGTTTACCCCAGCTCGCAAGCAAATCAATGCCGCCATGACCTAACTCTGGTAACCAATGTAAGTAACTTTGTGTGGTTTTAATATCACTGTGACCAAGCTGATGTTGCAGTTGATGAAGTGGCATACCTGATTCAAGTTGGTGTGTTGCATAAGCATGGCGTAAAGCATGTGGATTACAGTGCTTTAAGCCACACGCTTGTGCATGTTTTCTCAATGGCTTTCTGAAACTTGAGGGTGACATGGGTTTATCCATTAACCATCGTGAATAAAACATCCAGCCTGTTGGGTGGTACATTTTCCAGTAACTGCGTAATTGGTTTAGTACGCTATCTGAAACTACAACATAACGCGATTTATCTCCTTTACCTTGTTCAATTAAAATGGTTTTACGCTGGCCATCGATGTCTTGCACTTTGATACGTAACAATTCGCCAATACGTAAGCCACACCCATAGCACACCATAATCAATGTTTTTAAGCGCATATCGGTGCAACTCTCTATAAGCCGTCGCATGTCATCGCGCGATAAATACGTGGGTGCACGCAGTTTTACTTTTGGCAGTGTAATATCTAAGTTCAATGGCCGGTGTAAAATATTCTTAAACAAGAACCAAATACTGTTTATCTGTATTTTTTGACTCGATCTGGAAAGTTCACGAATCGCAGGATCGTTAAAAAAGGCGTTAATCTCGTCATCAGTAATCGAATCGAGTGGTTTATTAAAATAATGACTGAGTTTTAGTAAATGTTCACAGTAGCTTTTACAGGTACTTTGCGAATAACCACGATAGGCTATTTCAGTTTTGACTTGTTCAATGAGTGTATTCATGACTTACCTCCAAGTTATGGGATAACCCCAAGGTAAGTGTGGCTCAAATGGTCAGAATAGGATCTCCGCGTAGCGGCTTAGTTCAACAATTTAATAGTGCGCTCATCGCGCATATTTCTACTGACGCCACGCTCAATTATCTACTTTATATAGTTTTAACAAATAACCTAAGGTATTACTATCTCTAAGTATTCTAAATTTTTTAGGTAAAGTTAAGTGAATCAATATGCGCGCAGCGCTCATTTTCATGAATATATGCGCAAAGAGCAGTTTAACGAATCAATTAACGACGATATTTAGCCAATCTACAAAGCCGAGGGTCAAATCTTGACTTCAAAAAAGTCGAGAAAGTCGAGGGTCAAATCTTGACTTCAGACATTGAGACTTTTGACTAACTATTTCTCGCTCATTGCAGCCCTTAATAACCATTCAAACATGATCTAATTTTATAGCTTTGCCTTAAAATAGCCCCCCCGTCTATGTAACCTATCGCTCATTCAAAACACTTAATTTAGTTAGCTTGGGCGCCCCACCACAACGCTTATTTACTTTTGTGTCGGTTCAACTGCCAATAATGTCGATTCAGATAAAAATTAATGAAGCAGGTTATAAAAGTCGCTAACTTTCTTATCAACAAAACGCCAAATACCTATTTTTTTGATAAGGAATACAGTCATGAACATTATTACAAAAACAGTTATAGCACTGAGCTTAGCAAGCCACTTTAGTGCTCACGCCATTGACCTGCGAGTCGATAACATTCGTTTATACCAAAGTAGTTCGCAAAGCTTTTCTGCGCCAAGTTCGCTGTATATTGATGAAGGTAAAATTGTAAGCATTACTAAAGCGACTGACCCACTACAAAACGCAGATAAAACAATTAACGCCAACAACCAGTATGCAATACCCGGTTTAATTGATTTACATGTACATTTAGGCTCATCGGGCAGTAACTTTACTGAATTTCAGTATTTGCCGGTTAAATCGCACTTTAATTCTAATTTGTATTTAGGCGTAACCAACATTGTTGATTTGTTTTCGTTTGAACAAACCCTAAACGAAGCTGCGCAATTAAAAGCAGCCCAACTAACCCCTAACCTTTTTTATGCGGGTACTTTGTTTACCAACCCTGGCGGGCATGGCACGCAGTTTGGTGGCCAAGCATACGAAATTGCCAAAGATGAAGACATAGCAGCGCTGTGGCAAAAACATATAAGCACTAATCCACATGTAACTAAAGCGGTTATTGAAACCTTTGGCGGTGTAGGTAAATCGTTAACTGATAGCCAACTGGCTGAGCTAGGTAAGCGCTCTAAAGCCGCTAATTTACCGTATTTTGTGCATGTTTCTACACTAAATGATGGTAAACGTGCTATCAAAGCCGGTGCAACGGCTTTAGCGCACGGTATTAATAGCGAAGCGATTGACGATGAATTTATTACGCTAATGAAACAACATAACGTAACTTACATTCCTACCCTCGCGGTGTACCACAATCATAGCGATGAAAAGCATAACCATACTATTAGCTCACAAAGCGAGTTACTAAAAACCATTCCTGAAAAGCTTCAAGGCTGTTTGTTTGAAAAGGTGCCTGCACCTTCAAAGTGGAAAGAGCACGCGTGGGATGAGCGCAAAACCGCTTATGCAAATATACAAAAGCTACATAAAGCTAATATTACTATTGGCACAGGCTCTGATGCCGGAAACCCTTACACGCTGCACGGTACAGGGTTACACAACGAGTTAGATGCGCTTAAAAAAGCAGGCCTAACTAATGGTGAAATAATTAACGCAGCAACGGTTAACGGCGCAAAAGCGATTAATAAAGCCGAGAGCATTGGCAAACTTGCTAAAGGTTTTGAGGCAAGTTTTGTACTGCTTAAACAAAACCCACTTAATGATATAAATCATATTCACACTATCTCACAGGTGTATAAAACAGGTTTAAAAGTAGACCGCCCAGCGCTTATTGCTCAAAACAACGCCATTACACCACAAGGCCCTACCTGCAATGAAGAAGTTAAAAGCAGCCAAGCACAGCATACTATTGATGATTTTACCGGTGATACACCATGGCAAGCTATGAGCGATTCGGTAATGGGTGGGCAGTCTGTTGCAACGCTTACCACGCATAAAAATAGCTTAACTATTGATACAACCATTACAAAGCCTACAAGCTTTGGTGCATGGGCAGGCGCTGAAATTAAGTTTTCGTCACCGGCTGATGCCTCAACATTTAAAGGTATTCGCTTAACCTATAAAGGCTCAACTACACCTTTTGCTATGTCTGTTTATCATAGTGATGTAAAAGATTGGGATCACTTTAGTGTACTTTTAAAACCACGCGATGAGTGGACCACGCTTGATATACCTTTCACTACATTTAAACAGTTTGGGTTTGGTAGCCCCGTTACGTGGTCGGCAACAGAATTAACAGGGGTTAACTTAATGTGGCGTAAAATGCCAGGCGCAAGCAACGAGCCGTTAAAAAATACATTACAAATCAAAGAGCTAACTTACTTCTAAATAAGTGACAGTCAAAACACAAACTCTTTGGGTTTTGACTGTTTTTTGTTATGGTTTAATCACTTACAAAAAGAAGCACCTATTATGCTCAAACATCCTTTTTACAAATACAGCTTTTTTATTCTACTTATTGTTGATATTGCTTACGCCCTTGGGCTGATAATTGCTAACTCTGCGCCCTTAACAGGCGGCAGTGCACTCGCCGCAACCGTGTGGTTTATTACTTTTTATTGGGTTCCCGTATGGAGTGCGGCAGCGGTTATTTTTTATCTGCGCAATAAGCACATTAATAAAACAGCACTTGAATGGTTAATTGCCGTTGTATTTATGGCCCTCGGTAATGTGCTTACCGATGTATTACTGACACTGCTTTTTGATGGGCATAAATCAATGGGGATATTTGTTGTATTTAACGGCTTACTTTGGGGCTCGTGTATTTACCTTACCAGTATTTTTATTGAAAGCAAAAAACGCGTAACAGCCGAAAAGCATGCGCTTAAACAAGCCCAGCTTGCTACATTGCGATACCAGCTAAACCCTCATTTTATGTTTAATAGCTTAAATACAATTTCCGCTTACATACACACAAAACCCGATTTGGCCGATGAAGTACTGCATGAACTGGCTGATATTTTAAGGTACTCGCTTGATACCGCAGAGCAACAGCAAATACCTTTACAGCAAGAGCTTACCATAATAGAAAAGTACCTAAATATTGAAAAAGCACGCTTTGGCGATAAGCTTAAGGTTAATTACCACATTCCTAATACCCTTAAAAACAAAACGCTACCACCTCTACTTATTCAACCTATTATTGAAAATGCAATTAAGCACAATGCTAAACAAACTTCACTTACACTTAATATTACCCTGAGTGAAATGTCTAACGGGGTAAAAATTGTGATAAGCGACAACGGAAAAGGCTTTACTGACGATGTATTAAAATGTGGCTACGGAAAAGGTATAGGGATGAAAAACATTATGCTACGCGTTAATCAACTTGGACAAAGTAAAGTATTACTCAGTAATGATAATGGTGCTGTTGTTACGCTGGAACTAGCGTTATGAACAATATAAACCTGCCAAATACAACGGCTAAAATGCGCATACTGTTTGCCGATGACGAGCTCCCTGCTCGCGAAAAATTAAACCATCAATTAAGCTTAATGGAGCATGTTGACGTGGTAGGTATTGCCACTAATGGCAAAGAGGCCATTGCATTAATTAATGAGCTGACTCCTGATGTGGTATTGCTTGATATTCAAATGCCTGAAATTAATGGCCTTGAACTTATTGATTTACTTAACTACCAACCCATTATTATTTACACCACCGCGTACGACCAATTTGCGATTGAAGCATTTGAGCACGCCTCAACTGACTATTTACTCAAACCTTTTCCAATTGCACGATTAAAAAAAGCGTTAGCCAAAGCGCAGCAGCAATTAGAGCAACAACGAGCGCATACTCATGTAACTAGCTGCGCAGGTGAACCCGCTTTTACACTCACCGAAAGTTCATTAAACAAGCTAGTTAGTAAAAGTGGCGAGCGCATATTTTTGCTTTCCCCAAGCGACATTAAATTTATTAAATCAGAGCAAGGAAATAGCTTAGCGTGGAATGGAGAAACGTTTAATCATTTGAGCGACACGCTCGATCAGCTTGAACACGCCCTAGCCACGCACAACTTTGTGCGTATTCATCGCAGCTATTTGGTTAATATTGACCATATAAAAGAAATACAGCGCTGGTTTAACGGCAAATTGATGGTGATTGTAAACGACGATGTAAAATCGGAGCTAAGCACCAGCAGAGCCGGTGCCGATAAGCTAAAACAATTACTGCATATTTAGGCTTATTTTAAAGTTAGCTACTGATCATTATTTGAGTAAACACTTAAAATAGGAAATTTATATTTAGCAAACGAGACAGTTACCGACTGCGTTTCGTTACCCTTAAAACTTAATTTAAAAGGTTGAGGAGGTAGTCGCGTTCCATCAGCGAACAAAGCCAGTAAGTGGTCTTCGTTAAGCTCACGATTACCCGTCGATAAATTAGTGAGTGTTATTACTGCCCAGCGTTCACCCTCGTTATTACTCATTAATATGTAATTTAAAACATTGAAGTCGCCTTTTTTAGGCGTAATGTTAGCATCGTTTGGAAATGCTAAATGCAAGCTATTAGGTATGGCTCTGTCTACGTTTATAACGTTCTCAGTATTTGCCAAGACCGAAGACGACAGTATAACCAACATTAAAATCCATGCTTTAATCATATTAATAACCTCCTTCAAGCGTACTTAATGACGTTTGTATAGTCTACATAGTTAAGCATACTCTCAGCATTTACCTATTATGTAAACATACACAACAAATTCAATAATGCTCACTAAGCGCTCATTCAGCGTTGCTTGTGTAATCTTAGCTTTAATTTCACCTAATAAACATGGCGATTAAACGGAGAAAATTACATGGCAACCACATTTAACAGTTTAGGCGCGATTGAACATTCGCAATCGGCTTTATTAAACACTGAGCACAGCATTCAAGTAAGAGGCGCACGTGTTCATAACTTAAAAAATGTGGATGTAAACCTGCCCCGTAATTCGCTTGTGGTGTTTACTGGTATATCGGGCTCGGGTAAATCATCGCTCGCCTTTGGAACATTATTTGCTGAATCGCAGCATCGTTACCTTGATTCGGTATCGCCTTATGCACGCAGGTTAATCGATCAGGTTGACGAACCCGACGTAGACTCAATTGAAGGACTGCCACCAGCAGTAGCAATGCAGCAACAGCGCGGTGCGCCTTCTGTTCGTTCATCGGTTGGCAGCGTAACTACTATTTCTAACGCGCTGCGAATGCTTTACTCACGCGCTGGCGAATACCCTAAAGGGCAGAGCATTTTGTATGCCGATGCGTTTTCTCCAAATACCCCCGAAGGTGCATGCCCACAATGTTCGGGCATTGGCCGCACTTTTGAGGTAACCGAACAACTACTTGTGCCCGACAATACAAAAACGATACGCGAAGGCGCCATAGAAGCTTGGCCACCAGCATGGCAAGGTAAAAACTTAAGTCGCATACTGGTATCACTTGGTTACGACATCGACATACCATGGTATGAGTTACCGCAAAAAGCACGCGATTGGATTTTATTTTCAGACGATACCCCCACTGTGCCTGTTTATCCAGACTACACTATTTTAGAGGTTAAAAACGCCATTAAAAATGGCGAAAAACCTCGCTATAAAGGTACTTTTACCAGTGCTAAGCGCTTTGTTCTTAAATCTTTTGCTACAACACAAAGCCCTCGTATTAAAAAACGAGTGTCGCAGTTTATGCAAATATCCCCATGCCCAAGCTGTAAAGGTAAAAAGCTTAAAAAAGAGTCGTTATCGGTTAAAGTCGCGGGCCTTGATATAGGCGAAATTTCGCAGTTAACATTAAACGAACTTGCAGATAAATTAAGCATTGCTCCTAATCTACCTGCTAAAAGTAACGCTACACACCCAGAAAAAGCCATCGTCGCTAAGCGTATTACAAGCGATATTATTAAACGTATAGAATCATTGACTAAACTTGGCCTAGGGTATTTATCGCTTGAGCGCACCACCCCATCGTTATCACCAGGGGAGTTACAACGTTTGCGGCTAGCAACGCAACTTCGCTCAAAATTATTTGGTGTTGTGTATGTGTTAGATGAACCTTCTGCTGGTTTACACCCTGCCGATACACAAGCACTTTTAAGCGCATTAGATGAACTAATAGCCGCTGGTAACTCAGTATTTGTGGTTGAGCACGACGTAAGTGTTATTAGACATGCCGACTGGGTAGTCGATGTTGGACCAAATGCGGGCTCCCATGGCGGTAACATAGTTTATAGCGGCCCCGTTGAAGGCTTAAAGCAAATTAGTAGCTCACACACTAGTCAGTATTTATTTAAAAATAACCAACCCCAGCAGGCTCCCATACAAAACAAGCAGCGCCAACCTAAAGCGTGGCTAGCGCTTAAAAATGTTGAACGTAATAACTTACAAAAGCTTAATGTAGAATTTCCGCTTGGGGTTATTACAAGTGTTACGGGAGTATCTGGCTCTGGTAAATCGAGCTTAGTAAGCCAAGCACTTGTTGACTTGGTTTACGATGCACTTGGGCAAAAATCGCAACCACAAATGCCAACCGACGAAGCAGAGTTACTCGAGCAAGAGCTCAACGTAGCAACCGACGGGCAAATAACTCTGGGCATTGAACACATAAAGCGCCTAATAACGGTTGATCAAAAAGCCATTGGCCGTACGCCTCGCTCAAACCTTGCAACGTACACGGGCTTATTCGATCAAGTACGTAAGCTATTTGCAAACACCACTGAGGCAAAAAAGCGAAAATACGATGCTGGTCGCTTTTCGTTTAATGTTAAAAAAGGCCGCTGCGAAAACTGTGAAGGCGTAGGCTTTGTAAGCGTAGAGCTGTTATTTTTACCCAGCGTGTATTCGCCTTGCCCTGTGTGTAATGGCAAACGCTATAACCAAAAAACACTCGACATTACCTATAAAGAGAAAACCATTGCCGATGTGCTTAATTTAACGGTAGAGTCAGCACATACATTTTTTACCAATGAACCCGCTATTTTGCGCGCGCTCAATGCGCTTTTACAAGTGGGCCTTGGCTATTTACGTTTAGGACAACCTGCTACTGAACTTTCGGGCGGTGAAGCCCAGCGCATTAAACTTGCCACTGAACTACAACGTACACAGCGTGGCGATACGCTTTATATTTTAGATGAGCCAACCACAGGCCTACACCCAAAAGATGTAGCCATGCTAATGGCGCAGTTAAATGGCTTAGTTGATGCTGGCAACACCGTCATTATGGTTGAGCACGATATGCAAGTAGCCAGTAACAGTGATTGGGTTATTGATATTGGCCCAGGAGCCGGCGACGAAGGCGGGGTAATAGTTGCACAAGGTAAACCTGAAAAGGTCGCTGAGTCACAAAAAAGTAAAACGGCGCCATTTTTACAAGCACAGTTAAATCACGCAGGTTCTAATTAAAAAATTAATAGTCGTTATACGCAAAATAATAAAGAGCCACGGGCTCTTTATTATTAATCTAAGGCTAACCAAACACCTACAAGCATCATTAAACTGCCTGCAATCCGGTTCATCCATTTAATATTATCGCCTCGGGCTAAAAACAAGCGTAGGCTTTTACCACCTGTTGCATACGCTAACATACTTACAAATTCGGTTATCATAATTACGCTAAGTAAAATAAATAACTGTGGCGCAACAGCCTGGTCAACATTAATAAACGGCGGCAATAGTGAGATCATAAACGCCCACCCTTTTGGGTTAGCAACAGCGGTAATAAACCCTTGCGTAAAAAGCGACTGCCTACTTACATCACTTGGGCTATGTGTATTAACCGACATTTTACCTTTGGCGCGCCACATATTTATACCTATATAAATTAAGTAGGCACCACCGACCCATTTTAAAATAGCGAACGCATCAGGATAATTTAGCATGACACTTGCAACCCCAAGTACCGCCGCAATAGCTACACTTGCAACCCCTAACAGCTCACCTATCATCATCCACAGGGTGCGGCGCACACCGATGCTCATACCTAATGTCATGGCAAGGGTCATACACATACCCGGTGTGATAGATACAAAAAAGAACGTAGGAATAAAAACTGCCAGTGCTGCTACATCAATCATTAATTTACTCTCGTATTCATAACAAAAACGCGGCTATAAGTAGCCGCGCTGTTGCTTACCTATGTGTATTGTTATTGCTGGGTATTAACAGCAGGCTCGCTAACGACCTCTACTGGCTGTGGTGTATCATTTAACAAATACTTATCTAGCCACTGCTCTTGCTCCCACAATACATGTAATAAGCTTTTACGTGCGCGGTAGCCATGAGCTTCGTAAGGCAGCATAACTAAACGGGCATCTTTTCCTAAGCCTTTAAGCGCGGCATACATGCGCTCACTTTGCATTGGAAAAGTGCCTGAATTAGGATCCTCTTTACCGTGTATCATGAGCATTGGCTCATCGATTTTTTCGGCGTGAAAAAACGGCGACATATTAGCGTATACACTTTGCGCCTGCCAAAAATCACGTTCTTCCCCCTGAAAACCAAATGGTGTTAACGTACGGTTATACGCACCACTTCGAGCAATACCTGTTTTAAATAAATCACTATGCGCCAATAAGTTAGCAACCATAAATGCACCGTATGAATGCCCTGCTATGGCTATTTTGTCTTTATCAGCAATCCCTTTATTAACTAACACATCTACTGCTGCTTTGGCGCTAGAAACCAGCTGTTTTCTGAAGTGATCATTTGGCTCGCTGCCATCAATACCAACAATGGGCATTTTAGGATCGTCAAATACGGCAATACCTTTGGCAAGGTACGGCATTGGGCCCCAGTAACCAATATACGTAAACTCGTAAGGCGACTCGCGAACTTGCGACGCTACTGCTTTGTCTTTGTATTCAAGCGGGTAAGCCCACATAAGCACAGGCAAAGTGCCTTGTGTTTTGTCGTACCCTGGTGGTAAATATAACGTGCCAGAAAGCTCAACACCGTCGTCGCGCGTGTAACGCACTTGTTCTTTTGTTACCCCTTTAAAAGCAGGGTATGGGTGTTCAAATTGCGTTAGTTGGGTTAACGAATCGTCATCTAAATCACGAATGAAAAAGTTAGGCTGCTCAGTTTTAGACTCACGAACAGTAATAAAGCGTTCGCCTTCGTCATCAAGCAGCGCCCTTACACGCTCGTAATAAGGCGCTTTAGATTGCCATAAACGCTTGCTGCTATTTGTTTTTACATCGTACCTGTCTAAAAACGGGATGTTACCTTGTTCTGACGCACCATTGCCACGCAGGTAAATATAACGCCCACCAACCACTTTAATTACATTAGCGCCTAAATCGTTACGCTCGTAAATAGCATTACCGGGATCTTTATAAGCATCGTTATAACTGCGCTCTGAAAACAGCACACGGTTACTATCGGCATTACGTGGCTGAATAACATACGTACGCAATTGACGGTCGCTAAAGCGCCAATCGCTCAGCATAGCAATGTCGTTATTAGCCCACTCCATACCCGCATAACGACGTTCTACTTTTGCAAATAACTTTGGCTCGCGTTTAAACGGTGCACGTAGGCTATAAATGTAATCATGGTGCGGTACGTCAGTTTTCATGTCGCCGCCATCTTGCGCTTCTGCCCAAATAACTTCAGCACCCTGGTCTGCTCGCCATTCAAAATTACGTCTTCCTGTACGTACACTGTCGTAACCTTGTGGAATATTATCGGCCAAAGGTTGCTTAGCAAGCTCGGCTAATGCAAAACCACGCATACCCCATATTTGCCACGTTGTCGCAAAGCGGCTGTAAGGCACTTGATACGAAAACGGCTCGTTAATTCCCGCCACCAAAATATTAGTCGAGTCGGGCGACACCGAAAACGATTTAAAAAGTGCAGGACTGCCAATAGCTTGGGCTTTTCCATCAAGGGTAATGTAAGCCAACTGGCCTTGGCCAAAAAACTTAAATTGAGCTTCATCAAATGGGCTCGTTAATAAATTTTGATACGTGCGTGCGGGGGCTTTTTCACCAGTACTTTGCTGAATAACTGGCACAACATTTTGGCTGTTGTTTTCTAGTCGTGGTTTACCCACATTTACAGCTAGGTTTGCAATAATGGCTGTGCTGTCTGGTAACCATTGGTATGGCGATGCCGTTAAAACTGAATTTAACGCAGCACTTGAAAGCATTTTTGCTTGTTTACTTTCAACACTATAAAGCCATAAATTTGCTTCGTTTGTTTGTTCAACAATAAACGCCAAGTATTTGCTATTTGAAGACCACTTAGGCGAGCGAATAATACCATTTGGTAAGTTATTAATATTAATAACAGTGCCACTTTGCACATGTTTAAGTTCTACAGCACTAAAATTTGCGCGCACCCGTGTGCGTGAAAAATTAGCCGGGTTTAGTTTAATCCCCGCAAGCTTTAACTCTTCAATTGCAAGCTCATCAAGCGATACAACACGCCTGCGTTCAAATAGCGCAAGCCACTGACCATCACTTGATAAGTAACTTGTGGGCGCCAATTTAGCATCTACCACTGCCGCTAAATCAGGCGAAGGAGTTTGGTAGCCCTGCTCTGCATGACTAAATGGTAGTAATACAACACAACAAATAAAGGCAACTAACAGCCTAAAAGCGTTCATGTTTTTATCCTTTTGTTATTTTTTACACAATTAAGTGTATATAAACACGTTTTGCTTTGTTCATAAAGCATTAAGGTGGCTCAACACATGGCAAAAGATGACTTAACAGCCCAGTTTAAGCTACACTAACGCGTTTTTAATTTATCACTGCGACAAACACTACTATGCATAACAAAGCTAAATCTGTCACAATTTTTGATGTTGCCGACCTTGCAGGTGTGTCTAAGTCAACGGTGTCTTTGGTGCTGACTCAAAGTAAAAAAGTCAGCGATAAAAGCAAACAAAAAGTATTAAAAGCAATTGATGAATTAGGCTACGTTTATAACCGCGATGCCGCAGCTATGCGCTCAAAGCGCTCTAATTTAATCGCTGTGGTTATAAATGATTTAACTGACCCTGTTATGGCACAGTTGGCCAACGAGCTTGAGCTAACATTAAACAATGAAGGTTTTCAGGCCGTTATTGTTAGCAGTAACAATAACGTTGAGCAGCAAACACAGGCAATTAATAAACTAAAAGAATACAACGCCGCCGGATTTATAATTTGCCCTGTGACTAATACATGCACCCAATGGTTAGACACATTAAGTTCTCAGCATAGCGTTGTTACCTTAATGCAAGAGCTTGCATTTAGTAATGCACCTTGTGTGTTACCCGACTACAAAAAAGCTAGCCATATAGTTAGCATGCATTTACTTTCTCAAGGGGTTACAAACATTGCGTTTATAGGCAGCAATTTACAATTAAGCAGCTGCTTAACACTTCAACACGGCTTTAATACCGCATGTGCACAACACAGTATATCGCCACTAAACGCAATCGAATGTGGTGAAAATTCCGCTCTTAGTGCCAAAAATGCTTTTGCACAGGCTTATAAAAGCACCCCTGCTATTAACGCCATTGTGTGTGCGAATGACATTATCGCCCACGGCGTGCTAGCAAGCATTAACACATTAAACTTAGCAGCTAATCAACGCATTAAAGTAGTAAGCTGTCAGCAAGTTAAAAATAGCGCCTTACTTGACGACACATTAACGAGTGTTGCAATCAGCACGCATGAAATCGCGAAACGTTGCCTTTTAGTACTACAAGAACTATTACAAAATACAGCCCCACCGGTTAAAACACTGGTAAATGTTAACTTACAAATTAAAGAGTCTAGCCAATGAAAAAAGTGCTGGTAATTGGCTACGTATGGCCAGAGCCCAACTCATCCGCTGCGGGTACGCACATGATGTCATTATTGAACGCATTTACAGCACAAAACTGGCAAGTGGAGTTTGCTACTCCCGCTCAACGCACAGAGCACATGGTAAACCTTGACGACTTTGGTATAACAAGCCAAAGCATTGCCCTTAATTGCGAAAGCTTTGACGAATACGTTAAAGCCTATAACCCAGATATTGTAATGTTTGACCGGTTTATGATGGAAGAACAATTTGGTTGGCGCGTTGATAAGCATTGCCCCAATGCCATTAAGATTCTCGATACCGAAGATTTACAGTGCCTGCGAAACGCACGCCATGAAGCGCACAAAGGCGAGCGTGAATTTACAACCAGCGATTTACATTCAGACATAGCTAAACGCGAAATAGCGGCTATTTTGCGTTGCGACCTAAGCCTAATTATTTCAAGCTACGAAATGGAATTACTCAATAGCGTATTTAAGGTCGAACCAAGCTTATTACACCATTTACCGTTTATGGTCGATTTAACCTCGTTGCCCGAAACCACAAAAAGCTTTGATGAACGTCAGCACTTTATGACGATAGGTAATTTTAGGCATGCGCCAAACTGGGATGCAGTACTTTACTTACAAAAAATATGGCCGCTTATTCGCAAGCAATTACCAAAAGCAGAACTACATATTTATGGCTCTTACCCGCCACCTAAAGCCACAGCACTTAATAACCCTAAAACGGGTTTTTTAATAAAAGGCTGGGCCGATAACGCCTATGATGTAATGCAAAGTGCGCGCGTATGTTTAGCCCCTCTTAGGTTTGGCGCAGGGATTAAAGGTAAATTACTTGAAGCCATGATAATGCAAACACCCAGCGTTACCACCAGTATTGGTGTAGAGGGCATGCACAACGATTTACCTTGGTCTGGTAAAGTGGCTAATAATACCGAAGACTTTGCAAATGCAGCTGTTGAGCTTTATACCAATGAAACCGATTTTAATCATGCCCAGCAAGCTGGCAATACGCTACTTAACACCGTATTCGACAAAGTAAAATTAAGCGCGGCGCTCATTAATAAAATAGATGCAATAAGCAGCGATTTAAGCACGCATCGTGAAAAAAACTTTACCGGACAAATGCTCAAACATCACACAATGCGAAGCACACAATACATGGCGCAATGGATAGCGGAGAAAAATAAAAAATTAGATTAAAAATGACTAGACACGCACCAATTAGTCTTTAAAATCGCGCCCATTACATATGGGCGTTTTAGCCTATACTTTTAGCTAATTTATTTACACACTGGCCTAAATAAGATTTGAAAACTGCAACCTTTACAGAAAAACGCAAATTTATCGTTAAGTTGGGTAAAATGCTTCATAAATACGGTACGCCTGCCTACCGCCTAGAAGCACACTTAATGGAAGTCGCCACATACTTAGGCCTCAAATCGTCGTTTGTTATGTCGCCCACCTCGGTCACCTTTGTCATTTGGACCGACGGCCATGAAGATGAGTATACGCATGTGGCACGAGTTGACCCAGGCGATCATGATTTAGGATCACTTGCCGATACCGACGACCTTGTAAATAAAATGCTTAACGAAGAATTGTCTCTTCAAGAAGTAGACCAACAGCTAGATATAATTTTTGATGCCCCTAACCCTTACAATAAATTAACGACAGGTATTGCATTTGCAACCTCGGGCGGCGCATTTGCAATGCTTATGGGCACCAGTTGGACCGATGTAACTTGGTCTGCGTTACTCACCCTTGTGGTGTATATATTTGTATTGTGGTCTATGCGCTCTAAACGTGTAGCGCATATGCTTGAACCACTTGTTGCTATTGTTTCAGCAATTATGGCTTGTGCTGTAAGCGTTTATATAACACCCGAAGTAAACATACGCTTGGTGGTGCTTTCTGCCATTATTGTATTTATACCGGGCCTTGCGCTTGCACTTGGATTGGCAGAGCTTGCAGCTCGCCACTTGGTATCGGGTACAGCAAGAGTAATGGACTCATTTATGTTGCTGTTTAAACTCTATTTTGGTGGCTTTATAGGTATAGGCATTGGCTTTGCACTTTTTGGCCAAGCAGACTTTGTTCAACCGGAGCCTTTACCCAGCTGGACACCTTGGCTTGCTATATTTTTACTGTGTAGCAGCCTAATAGTTATATTTAGAACCAAACTAAAACATGCGGGTTGGTCTATTGCATCAGGCTTTATAGCCTATGGCACAAGTATTGGGTCAGCAATGTATTTAGATTACACATTGGGTACCTTTGTTGGCGCGTTATCGGTGGGTATTTTTAGTAATTTATTTAACCGTGTTGCTAATGCGCCGGCTTCAATTGTGGCAATGCAGGGCTTGATTGTATTAGTCCCAGGTAGCAAAACCTACATTGGCTTAAATTCACTCATTGAAGGCCAAGACTTTATATATGCAGAGCATATAGGCCAGCAAACATTTTTAATATTTATGTCGCTTGTAGCCGGGCTTATATTTGCAAACGTTGCCTTACCGCCTAAAAAAAGTTTATAAAAAGCAGCGCGGTACATTCCGCGCTATTCATTATTTATTTTATCACCTTCATTTAACGCCCTCTTTTGAGCATTAATCGCATTTTTTAGTTTATTAACCTTAGCTTGTTATACTAATCTGGATTTTAAAAATAAAGGATATAACAATGCTTAAGACAAGCTTAGCGCTAGCAATCGGGCTTTCAAGCAGCCTTGCATTTGCGCAATCAGCAATCACAGTTGAAGACATTCCAAAAGTAAAATCGGTAATACAAACAAGTATTAGCCCAGATGGTGAAAGCGTTGCATTTACACGCTCGTTACCACGCAAACTTTACGTTGACGAAAATGGCAGCAATTACAGCGAACTTTACGTTGTAGACGATGAAGGTGTTGAACGCCCATTTATTACCGGCTCGGTTAATATTAAAAGCCTACAATGGTCAAACGACAGCAAAACAATTTACTTTTTGGCAAAGCTTAAAGACGATAAATTTACTTCGCTTTACCAAATTCCTGTTGATGGCGGACAAGCACAAGCAGTTATGTCATTAAAAGGGACTTCTATTTCAAGTTATCAACTAAGCCCTGACAACAAACAGCTTGCGTTATTAGCGATGCCCGCTGCCGACAAATCAGATAAAGAATTAAAAAAACTTGGTTTTAAAGCAGAAGTATACGAACTAGGTTTAAAAAACAAACAACTCTTTGTTGTTGATTTGGCCAAAGAAGATAAACCATTATCGCCAACAGCCATAAACATTGATAGCTATGTAAGCGATGTTAACTGGTCAGCCGACAGTGAAAAGCTACTCGTTAAAACTCAACCTACAGCACTTATTGACGATCGCTATACTAAATCAATGTGGCACCTTTATGATATTGCTAACGAAAAAGTAACTTTATCGTTTAAAACACAGGGTAAATTGGGCGATGCCGAGCTGTCGCATGATGGTAAATACGTCGCTATTTTAGGCGCAGAAGATAAGCATGACCCAGCAACTGGCCGCTTATTTATTGCTGACACTGAAACCGCAAAAATCACTGAGTGGCTACCTAACTTTATGGGCCACGTCGTTGATTTTGAATGGTCGCATAAGCGTAACACGCTTAACTTTATTGCCAATGTAGGTACGCAAAGCTTTGTTGCCAGTATCAAAGCAGGCTCTAATAAATACAAAAAGTTAGTTGATGAAGGCCAATTTATTGCAACGCAGTTAAGTGTTTCTGACTCAGATAAAACATTGGCACTTCGTGGTAACAGTGCTAAGCACCCTAACGAAGTGTTTATTGTGCGTAGTAAAAAAGCAAAGCGTTTAACAGACTCAAACAGCTGGCTGAACGATAAACGTTTTGCTAAACAAGAAACGATTAAACTTAACGCGCGTGATGGCGTTGAACTAGACGGCGTACTTGTATACCCGCTCGATTACAAAAAAGGCACACGCTACCCACTTATAATGTCAGTACATGGCGGCCCAGAAAGTCACGACAAAGATGGGTGGATCACCAATTACTCTCGCCCTGGCCAAATGGGTGCTGCACGTGGGTACGCGGTATTTTATCCAAACTATCGTGGTTCTACAGGTAAAGGCGTTGATTATTCAAAGCTAGGGCAAAACGATTACGCTGGTAAAGAGTTTGACGACCTAGTGGACTTTAAAAACCATTTAGTCGACATGGGTCTAGTTGACAGCAAACGTGTTGGTATCACAGGTGGTTCTTACGGCGGTTACGCCTCTGCTTGGGGTGCAACAAAACTAACTGAACATTTTGCAGCAAGTGTTATGTTTGTGGGTGTCACTAACCAACTTTCTAAGTTTGGTACCACTGATATTTCAAACGAAATGCACTTAGTGCATGCCCGTTCATACCCGTGGGATAAATGGCAATGGTATTTAGAGCGCAGCCCAATTTACTGGGCTGGTCAGTCAGAAACACCGTTGCTTATTATGCACGGTAAAGACGATCCACGCGTGCACCCTGCACAGTCAATGGAGCTTTACCGCTACATGAAAGTACAAGGTAAAGATGTACGCCTTGTTTATTACCCGGGTGAAGGCCACGGCAACCGTAAAGTGGCAGCACAATACGACTACAGCTTACGTTTAATGCGTTGGATGGATAACTATTTAATAGAGGGTAAAAAAGACATGCCTGATTACGAAATAGACCACGCAGCAAAACTTAAAGCAGTAAAAGATGCCAATAAATAATTTGTGGTAAGTTAAAATATCAAGGCCGGCATTGTTGCTGGCCTTTTTTTATTATTTGTAGAACCAATATCCCCTAGCAAGCTCATGCTGTGATAAAATCTAAATTAATTCTTCGCCTCAATTTCATGATTCGACCGCTATGTCTAACAGCCCTTGTTTTACCCCATTTGCTCAACCTGTTTCCACTATTCCTTTACCGGAACAGTTTACTTACCCCTTTTTTTACGAGCCACACCCGTTAACTATTGCAGCAAGCGAACAATTGCAACAGCAGCTCGAAACACTGCCACATTTAAAAGCTGAAAACGCGGGTAAAATGTTTGGCGTGTTAGTGGTTAAAAATGAGCAAAACGAACTGGGCTTTTTAGCAGCCTACTCAGGGCAAGTTGACGCAAACAAGGAAAATATTAACTTTGTGCCCCCTATTTCAAGTATGCAATTAAACGATGAAAATTACTTAGCTAAAAGCAAAATAATAAATGACATAAACGCGCAAATAAACGAACTTGAAAACAGTGAGCAGCTAAAGAGCATTAGCCAATTATTAGCTACCGCCAACGAAGGATTTGAAAAAGAGCTGCAAGCGCAGCATGCTTTAATGCAAAAAAGCAGAAAAAAGCGTAAAAAACAACGCAGCGACGCTGAAAAAAAATCGAGTAAAACCAAAATTCAACAACTCAAAAAAAAGCTAGCAACACAAAGCATTGAAGAAAAAAAGCAGCTTCAGGCATTAAAGCAAAAATGGCAAACACAGCTAGTCACACTTGAACAAGCGCATAGCAAAATAAACGATGAACTTGAACATTTAAAAAAACGCCGTAAAACGCTCTCCAAAAGCTTACAAAAAATACTATTTGCTCAATATCAATTTCTTAATATTGATGGCGAAATAGAAGACCTCAATGCTATTTTTGCCAAATTACCTGAGCATACGCCGGCATCGGGGGCAGGTGACTGTGCAGCCCCTAAATTACTTCAATATGCGTTTAAACATAACTTAACACCTATAGCCATGGGTGAATTTTGGTGGGGAGCCCCGCCTAAATCTGCGGTTAGGCAGCATAAAAACTACTACCCATCTTGCTTTAGTAAGTGTCAGCCTATTTTAGGCCACATGCTAAAAGGCTTAAATGTAGAACCTAGCCCACTGTTGAATAACCCTGCACAAGGTAAAGAGCTTACTGTTGTTTACCAAGATGACGATTTGGTCATAGTGAATAAACCGGCAGAGTTTTTATCGGTCCCGGGCATTACCATAGACGACTCTGTATTCTTGCGTATGAAAACACAATTTCCAGAAGCTACAGGCCCACTTATTGTGCACCGATTGGATATGTCAACCTCAGGACTATTAATTATTGCCCTAAATAAACGGGCACATAAAGCCATTCAAAAACAATTTATTGAGCGCACAATAGAAAAGCGCTACGTTGCTTTAGTCGATGGGAATATAGAACAAGAAAGCGGTACTATAGAGTTACCCCTAACACCAGATTTTGATGATAAGCCGCGTCAAAAGGTGTGTTACCAAAAAGGAAAGCCTGCACTTACAACATGGCAAGTACTTGAGCGAAAAAACAACACAACTCGCTTGCAGCTTTACCCTAAAACAGGGCGCACACATCAACTGCGTGTGCACTGCGCACATGTATTAGGTTTAAACACCCCTATTATTGGTGATACACATTATGGTAAAAAAGCAGACCGGTTACACCTGCATGCTGAGTATCTAGCATTCACGCACCCGATTAATCGCGAGCGCTTAGAGTTTAAAATTGATGCTGATTTTTAACAGATAAATACTAAAACCACCATAAATAAGGCTGCTATCACGCTTATACTAGGATTATAGGCGTAGATATTTTTATAAAATAACTTTTATGGTAATGTAATTGGATAATTAATGGTTAACCAATACTTAATAGAGATTGAAAATGCTAGATATAAAAGTCTCTCAAGGCCACAACCTGCTTAAGTTTTTGATTACTAAAAGTATATGGATGAGGTTTAGCCAAAATTTAACTAACCCTACGTTTTTCAAAAAAGCTACACGTATCAAGTTAGTAAGGGCTTAATATGACTAATAACATGCAATTTAAAGCAAGTTACCTATCGGTGTTGGTTAAACAGCTTGTTGTTGTGTTTTTTTTATTCGCCGCCTTTCAAAGTATTGCTTATTCAAACAATTCCACTCCCCCTGAGCTTAGTCAGCAAGACGTACGCGCGCTGATTAAAAGTGTAAGAACAGATAAACTTGATTACCTGCAAAACAAAAAACAAATCACTCAAGCTTACGAGCAAAGTAAATTAAAACAGAATGACGCTTTGCATTTAGAAGCTGCAGCCATTTATGCCGAACTGCTTTTTAGGGAAGAAAAGTACGAAAAATTAAATAAACACCTCACTGTTTACTTATCAAATCGGCAATTATCTAAACAACCTGACGTATTACTGCTATTTCTGGAGTCACAATTAAAACTGCTTAGCCTACAAAAAGAACTCCAAAAGGCAAACGATGTTGTTAATCAACTAAAAACGCGATTTTCTCAATCTACACCGGCTGAAAAAATCATTATTTTAAGAGCCTTTGCATACTTTTATACCGAAACAGATGAACTGAAAAAAACCTTGAGCGTGGCACTTGATGGATTAGAACTGGCGATGCAAAACAACGATATTGCATCGCAAGGCTATTTTTACAGGAAGATAGCCGATGCGTATAATTATTTAGAAAACAAAGAAAAAGCAATAACATACGCTAAAAAAGCGCTGATCGCATATCAGCAAACTCAAGATGGCTTATATACAGCTAAAGCTTACTGGAGCTTGGGCAATGTATTACTTGAAATAAATAAACCAAACGAATCCCTCATTTATCTAGACAAAGCACTCTCTTACTTTGAATCTGTTAACATGCAAAAAGGACTGTCTTTTGCTCAGTATTCAATTGCTAATATTTTATACAAACAAGAAAACTACGAAGATGCGCTCGCCTTAGCCACAAAAAATATTGAGGTTGCCCACCTAGCCGGAATAGGTGATATGAAACTCGCATCGATGATATTGATGCTAGATATTTATAAAAAACAAGGTTTACTTGAAAAAGCCGATAAAATGAACGATGAAGTATTTTCGATGATCGATGATTTTAGCCGCAGCATTTATAAAGCCGATTACCTTCAAAAGCGATACCAGTTAAAACGAAGTCTCAACAAAACAGACGATGCATTTGACGCAATGGAGCAAATGCTTACATTTATGAAAAAGCATTACGAAGCCACCAGCGAAACAAACATTAAAACGCTGCAAATAAAATTTGAAGTAAAAGAAAAAGAAGAAAAAATACTCCAACTAGAATACGACAAAAACATTAACGAATTACTCGCTAAAGAAGAGTATCAACAAAAAATAATTTGGCGGTTAAGCGCAACAATTGCGTTTATTTTAGTTATTGTGTCGTTATTACTTATTTATAAACAAGTACTACAACGTAAAAAATATTATAACATTGCGCTGACTGACTACTTAACTAGCAGTTTAAATCGACGCGGTATTATGCAAAAAGCGGCTCAAAAACTTAAGCAAAGCAATGCTACAATTGCCATAGTCGATCTAGATTTGTTTAAGCACATTAACGACTCTTACGGCCACGATGTGGGTGACTCCGTTCTTAAAGCTTTTGCTCGTGCAGCACAAAATACACTTGCTGGTGACGACCAATTTGGCCGCTATGGTGGTGAGGAATGGTTATTTATTTTAAACACCGTTGATAAACAAAGCGTTAAAACAACGTTCGATTCTATTGCCAATTCACTGATAGATATTTGTAGCGAAATAGAAGGCTTAAATAATACTGAAACCATTACGTTTAGCGCAGGTGCAGCAATTAGCTCCTCCTCTAACCGCTCACTTGAAAAACTGATCATACATGCTGATGAGCTTCTTTATAAAGCCAAACAAAGTGGCCGCAATCAGGTTAATGTTGAGCAGCCCTAGGCGTATTAAAGCTTAACAAACACATACCCCCCAAATATGTTTTTAACAAGCTAATTGTAAATAGCTGCACGTGAAGTATTAGCTCGTATTAAAAGTAAGAAATTATTTCACCCTCTCGTCTGTAAAAAATACACAAACAATCCAAAAACATAGCCTAAAACCTATAAATCTATTAATTTCAACAACTTAAAATTTGGCACTACGTTTGCTTATTAGTTATTAAGCAACGTAATTGATTAGGATGATTTATGAATATTTTTGAAGCACTACGTAATGATCATGACAAACAACGCAAACTAGTTGACGCGCTTATTCAAACCAAGGGCGACACAAAAAAACGTCATAGCTTAATGGATGAGCTAAAAACAGAGCTAGAAGAACATGCAAAATTTGAAGAGCGCTACTTTTATAATCCATTAATTTGTGAAGATTTAACGCAAGAAAAAGCACGCCACAGTGTTGCAGAGCATCATGAAATTGATGAACTAATTGAGCAACTTGAAGACACCGAAATGAGCTCATCAGCATGGTTAGTCGAAGCTAAAAAGCTTCACCATTTAGTGCATCATCACTTAGATGAAGAAGAACATGAAGTATTTCAACTAGCAGGTAAAGCGCTGTCTGAAGGGCAAAAAGAGCGCTTAGGCGACAAATACAACGACGCAATGCATTAATCGTAAAAGTAAGAATTCATACACCTCCCTGTGTACTTTTGGTTATAAGCTAATTGGCTTATAACCATTTTTTTGTTTGGCTGTTTTATTTAACAGTATATTTTACGTCTTGATCCCGTAATAAATAAAGTGCAAAACACGCTGCCCACATTGGCCACGCAGTAAAAAATAATAAGTTATTAAAGCCATCAATGTACTGATTGTAAGATGAAAGCGTTGATAAGCCGTGCATTATGAAAATAATACCGTAAGTTATACGTTTTTTAATACCTGCTAAAAACGCTAAAACAAGTACTAGCTGCACCGCACCAATAATGTAAGCCACCATATCTGTAGAGCCACTAATCCCATAAAAATGCTCAAAAATACGTGCGCTATGTCCAGGGTTAACAAACTTATCGAACGTCCACATAACCATTACAATAAACACACCTACACGCAAAGATAAAAGTGACCACTGCAAACGATTTTGAACATCACTACTTAAAGAATCCGTCATAAAATTTCCTTTAAAAATATATAAATAAACCAAGAACAGAACAAGACCGTATAAGGTATGATTAATTTCAAACTATTTAGATTTAATCCAAGTAGGTATTCAACAACATTTAAAGCTTAAGACTATAATAAGAATAATTTGCACGCATCCATTCTAAAAATTAAAAAAGTTATACTTTAATTGAAAGATATTTTTATTCCTTTCGGTCTTTATCGCCAATAACTAATTACACTAGAGAGACAACCCTTGAAACACGCATACTTAGCACTATCGTTAGCCACCATATTAAACACTCCCCTTGTTGCTTTTGCAGCTGAAAAAACGCAAGTAAAAGATTCGATTGAACACATAGAGGTGGCTGGTCAAGTTATAAAGTCTCAAGGTCTTTCTGTTAAAAATGAAACAATTGACGGTCCTTTTGGTGATAACTTAGCACTTCAAGACATAGCACGCTCAGTTACGCCTATTTCAAGCGAACTTATAGAACAGCTTAACATTACTACTTTACAAGATGTATTAGCAGTAAGCCCAAACACATACTCTGCAAGTGGCTTTGGCGCGCCAAGTTTACCTACTATTCGCGGTCAATTGGGTGAGCTTTTTCAAGATGGTACACGTCGTCAAGCAGGTAACAATGGGTTTGGCGTGCCGTTATCGTTCAATTCTGTCGAACAAATAGATGTAATAAAAGGCGCACCGCCGGTTTTGTTTGGTTCAAGCCAACGCAACGGTGGGTTTGTTAACTTACAGTCAAAAGTAGCGTCAACGGACGAAAGTAAAGGCAAAGCGAGTTTATCGGCCGGTCGTTGGGACCAATACAGTGCGCAAATAGATTACACTGCGCCAATTATTAAAGACAAAGTTGGGTTTAGAGTAAGCTATGAACATCTTGACCATGGCAGCTACTACGATTATTCAGGTACTAAAAGCGACAGTTTATTTGCAGCACTACGCATTTTGCCAGACGATAAAAGCACTTGGGATATTAACTTTGAGCTATACCAAGTCGAATTTACCGACAACGCCGGTATTAACCGCCCTACCCAAGCTTTAATTGATGATGGCCTTTATATTACTGGCCAAGGCGTGCAAGCAAATGGCAGTACAGTACCGGCGGCGGGTTCGATTGTGTCGCCTACTGGGCAAGTAAACATTGATCGCAGCACTGTACTTACTGACCCTGATAACCAAAACGAAGCTACAACCTATTTAATTCACAGTATTTATAAACGTGAGCTAAGTGCAAATGCCTCACTTAAAAACATCACCTACTTTCAACATTTACAGCGTGAAGAGATTGCCCAAAATAGCTTTGTTGAAATTATTGACGGCGCCGACACGGCGCAAAATCGAACAGAACTAACGTATAGTTGGAACGACGAACAACAAACTATTTTTGCTTTTGACGTACGCTATAACAAAGTGCTTGGCTACAGCCAGTTCACCACAGAGGCCGACTTACCTATTGATTTAACTGGCCCATTATTAAATCGCCGCATTCCTTTAACAGACGCACAAAAGGCACGTTTGGTTGAGCTTCGCCCGGGTGTGTTCGTATCACCTGGTGCACAGTACGATATAGATAACGATGGTAGCGGCGACTTTAACCTGTCAGACACCACTGACTCACGTTCATGGCAAACAGGTTTTGCTATTCAGCAAAACTCGGATTGGACAGATAAACTTCATACAAGCGTAGGTTACCGAGTAGATTATTATGATGTAGAAGCACGTGATCCTATTGCACCACAAGGCCAAACTGCAGCAAGTGATAGCATTAACGACACACTTCAGTCAGGTCAGTTAAGCTTTAATTACAAACTAAATGCTGATTTCACAAGCTACGGTGCTGCAAGTTATAACGAGGCCACATCAAATAGTATGGCTGGCGGTAATGTGCTGGGTGGCGGCAACGTAATTAGTGCACAAAACTTTGCAACAGAAAACACACTCGTAGAATTTGGTTTAAAATATGCCCCAATCGACAGTGATTGGTATGCTGATGGCGCTGTATTTAGTCAACGCCGCAGCTTGCGTAATCGCGATGGCAGCAATACGGGTATTCGTACCACGGGCTTTGAAAGCCAAGTATTTTATGATGCTTACCCTTATTGGCTAAGTGCGGGCTACAGCTACATAGATGCCCGCTACGATAACTCTGCAAGCAGCCAAGATTCAGCTCAAGTCGCTGATGCGTTTGATAACTCACGCCCAGACATTATTGCTGGTACGGGCGTTGGCGCGCCAAGCTTTACACCATTTGCACCGTCAAACAGTCAAGTACAAGGTATTCCAGAGCAATCGTTTAGTTTTAATGGTAATTATTCAATTACCTCGAAATGGCAAACTGGTTTTTCAGGTCTATATACAAAGAGTTACCCATTAGACTTTTTACAAACAGTTAAAATTCGTGATCAATACACGCTAAACGTAAATACTAGCTATGCATTTACGCCTAGTACCAAGTTACGTTTAGATGTAAATAACATCACAAACCAAAAAAATTGGCGTCCTGTTTTTGAAGGCGGCTACTTTGGCGCAACCTTGGCATTCCCTGAATTGCCAATAAATGCCAAGCTGACTCTGACCCATAAGTTTTAAAATTTATGAATATTTAGCTTTAAAGGTTAAATATACATAAATTTGCTTCTTATAAAGCTAGGTAAAGCCTATGTGGTGTGGTTATCCCTCATAGGCGTTTTAAAGTAAAATTACTGCTAAACAGGCGCAGCCCAAAGGATTTACCTAGTGCAATCCAAAAAGGTTAATAGGGCCTAATTAAGAGAGAGAACATGATAAAAAAATTATTATTAATAGTGATTGCCGCCGCTGCTATTGGCGCGTTCTTTCATTTTAATTTACACCAGTTACTAACACTTGATGGCTTAAAAGGGTCAATGGATCAATTTGATCAGTACAAAGCAGAGTCACCGTTGCTTGTTATTGGCGGCTTCTTTTTGCTTTATGTGGTAGTAACGGCTCTCTCTTTACCGGGTGCAGCTATATTAACACTGGCCGCAGGTGCATTATTTGGCTTAGTTGAAGGCTTATTGGTTGCCTCGTTTGCCTCTACGGTAGGTGCTACGCTTGCCTTTTTAGTATCGCGTTACTTACTGCGCGATACAATTAAAAAACGTTTTCCTGAACGCTTAGACGCTATTGACGCAGGCGTTGAAAAAGAAGGTGGGTTTTACTTATTTACCCTTCGTTTAGTACCCGTATTCCCGTTCTTTTTAATTAACTTACTAATGGGTGTTACTGCAATTAAATCGTGGACCTTCTACTGGGTAAGTCAGGTAGGTATGCTCGCAGGTACTTTTGTATTTGTAAACGCGGGTACGCAACTTGCGCAAATTGAGAGCTTATCTGGCATTTTATCGCTCGATCTTATTTTATCGTTCGCTTTATTAGGTGTGTTCCCTTTTATTGCTAAAGGAATCCTAAACGTGTTTAAAAAACGTCGCGTATACAAAAATTACACTAAACCTAAAAAGTTCGACCGTAACATGATTGTTATTGGCGCAGGTGCTGGCGGCTTAGTGACAAGCTATATTGCAGCAGCGGTTAAAGCCAAAGTAACCCTAATTGAAGCCGGCGAAATGGGCGGCGACTGTTTAAACTACGGGTGTGTACCAAGTAAAGCCGTTATTAAAAGCGCTAAAATTGCCGAGCAAATTCGCCACGGTGAACACTACGGCTTAGAAAACATGGCACCGCAGTTTTCGTTTAAAAAAGTAATGGCACGTGTACATAAAGTAATTGCCGACGTAGCACCACACGATAGCGTTGAGCGCTACACAAACCTTGGTGTAGATGTGGTTAAAGGCTACGGTAAATTATTAGACCCGTGGACTGTAGAAATTAAACTTAACGATGGCGGCACGCAAACACTCACAGCCCGTACTATTGTTATTGCCACTGGTGCACGCCCATTTGTACCGCCATTACCTGGTATTGAAGAAACAGGCTATGTAACAAGCGATACATTATGGACTAAATTTGCTGAGCTTGAAGAAGCCCCTAAAAAGCTTGTTGTACTTGGCGGTGGTCCAATTGGGTGCGAACTTGCACAAAGTTTTGCACGCTTAGGCTCAAATGTTACGCAAATTGAAATGAGCGAACGCATCATGATCAAAGAAGACCTAGAAGTGTCTACCTTTGCTAACGAAGCGCTAACAGAAAGCGGCGTAAACATTTTAACCTCGCATCAGGCACTACGCTGTGAAGCGCGCGACGGTAAAAAATTCATTGTGGTAAAACATAACGATACCGAAATCGATATTGAATACGATGAGCTACTATGTGCTGTGGGCCGAAGTGCTCGCCTTAAAGGTTACGGCCTTGAAGAGCTTGGCATAGAAACTAACCGCACTGTAGTCACTAACGAATACCTTGAAACGCTTTACCCTAACATTTTTGCCGCTGGCGATATTGTAGGTCCGTATCAGTTTACGCACGTAGCCGCTCATCAGGGTTGGTACGCAGCTGTAAATGGCTTATTTGGTAATCTTAAAAAGTTTAAAGTCGATTACCGTGTTATTCCGTGGACTACGTTTATTGACCCAGAAGTAGCACGTGTTGGCTTAAACGAGCAAGACGCTATTGATAAAGGCATTGACTATGAAATCACTCGCTTTGAATTTGAAGAGCTAGACCGCGCCATTACCGACAGCGCCACCAAAGGCTTCATTAAAGTAATTACACCAAAAGGCAAAGACAAAATACTGGGTGTTACAGTGGTATCTGAGCACGCTGGCGATTTAATAGCTGAGTTTGTACTGGCAATGAAACACGGTTTAGGCCTTAACAAAATACTAGGCACTATTCACAGCTACCCTACTTGGGCTGAAGGTAACAAGTACGCAGCAGGCGAGTGGAAACGCGCTCACGCACCTGAAAAAGTACTTAACATGCTTGAAAAATACCACACATGGCGCAGAGGCTAATATGTTTAAAACACCTTTAAAAGCGCTATTGTTAGGGTCTGCTTTGCTTGCAACATCGTTTGCAAGCAAAGCTCAAAATATGCACGAGGGCTGGAATACATTATTAAACAACCATGTTGTGGCTATAAACCATGGCCACAGCACTGAGGTTGATTACGCAGCAATAAAAGCTAAGCACAGCGAGCTTAAAACCTATTTAGATTCGCTATCGGCTGTTACGCAAAATGAGTTTGATACATGGGAAAAACCTAAGCAGCTGGCGTTTTTAATTAACGCATATAACGCCTTTACTGTTGAGCTTATATTAACAAAATACCCAGATCTTAAGTCAATTAAAGATTTAGGCAGCTTTTTTAGCTCACCATGGAGCAAAGAGTTTGTGCCATTACTTGGTAAAACGCGCAGCCTTGATGATATAGAACATGGTTTAATACGTGGCAGTGGTAAATACAACGACCCACGTATTCACTTTGCTGTAAATTGCGCAAGTATTGGCTGCCCAGCACTACGTGAAGAAGCTTACACAGCCACTGATTTAGAAAGCCAATTGCAAGCGCAAACGGTACGTTTTTTATCAGACATGACCCGCAATATAGCGCAAGATAACACGCTAAGTGTGTCTTCAATATTTAAGTGGTACGGCGATGATTTTGAACAAGGCTTTAAAGGTGCGCATACGCTGCAACAGTTTTTTATGCAATACCCTGAAGCACTAAAACTGATACCCGCTCAGCAAAAAGCGCTTAAAAATAACGACATGAAAGTTAAATTTTTAGACTACAACTGGGATTTAAATGCTCGCCAATAAATGTTGGCAAACATTATCGCGATACAGCTTTTGCTATGTCGCGTTTTGCATTTGCCTTGTTATTAGCTTTAAAAGCCTAGCAAGTACACAATTACAAAGCCGTTGGCAGCAAGTTGAAAGCTTAGGCAAAGACCAAAGCGTATATTTTTATGCATGGGGTGGAGATTCGCAAATAAATGCGTATATTCAATGGGCTGCGCAGCAAGTAAAAGCCAAATACAACATTAACTTAGTACATGTAAAGCTAAGCGATACCAGTGAAGCAGTAAGCCGCGTACTTGCCGAAAAATCAGCAAACAATAACGATAAAGGCAGCGTAGATTTAATTTGGATAAACGGTGCTAACTTTGCCACCATGAGCGAGCACTCATTATTACTTAAACAATGGGCTAATAAGTTGCCTAATTTTAGCTACACCGACCCTAGCAATAATCCCGCTGTTAATTTTGATTTTGGAATACCCACTAATGGAATGGAAGCACCTTGGGGTCAAGCTTCACTCACCTTTTACTACGACAGTTTAGCAATTGACGGCACTGCAAATAACACACTACCAATAACCCTAAACCAATTACTTAGCTGGAGCGCCCAAAACCCAGGGCGCTTTAGCTACCCAAAGCCGCCTGACTTTTTAGGCATGAGCTTTTTAAAATACGCGCTTGTTATGCTACATCAACAAAGTGATGACACACTTAAAGCACAGTTAAATCAGCCAGCTACTGCACAAAACACAGCCCAAGTATTAAACCCGTTATGGTTTTTTTTAAATAAACTGCACCCAACACTTTGGCGTGGCGGTAAACACTTTATGCAAAGTGGTGCACAAATGCGCCGCTTAGTAGGCGACACAGAGCTAAGCATAGCGTTTACGTTTTCAGCGCCCGAAGTCCCCGCCGCTGTTAAACGTTATGATTTACCTAAAAGTATTCGCAGTTATGCAATGCAAGATGGCAGTTTAAGTAACACTCACTTTGTAGCCATACCTTATAATGCAAGCCACCAGCAAAGTGCGCAGTTAGTGGCTAATTTTTTATTAAGCCCAAAGGCGCAAGCTCAAAAACAAAAAGCGCCTATATGGGGCGATAAAAGCGTACTTATTCAGTCAACGCTAACACCACAGCAACAAGCCTTATTTAACACAACGCAACCGCATCCAAGCGCGCTGCCTTTGAATAGTATTAAACGCACGCTAAGTGAGCCACACCCAAGCTGGGTAAACGCTATTATGCAAGGGTGGCAAACACGTTTTGGAGTAAGCCAATGAGTGTTGTATCAAATAAGCTAGCAGCAAGCCCAACGCTTAAACCACATAAAAGCGCCGACATGTTTAGTAAATTAGTTACATTAAGTCCACGCTTTTTACTGGCATTGCTTATTTTACCTGTAATAGGGGGCTTAATTAGCGTGCTATTACCCGCTTTTGGCTATGCGCCGGTACTTGAGCACACAACACTTGGCCTACATGGCTTTACTATGCTCATGCAAACACCCGGCCTAACACACATGGTTATGCTAAGTGTTGGCAGCGGATTAATAAGTACCTTACTTGCCTTTATCATAACGTTAATGATTTTAGCGGCATTTTTTAATAGCCCGTGGCTTAACCGTATTCAGCGTTTACTCAGCCCAATACTCGTAATACCCCACGCAGCAGCAGCTATTGCGGTTGGTTTTTTAATTGCTCCTTCGGGTATGATCTCGCGCTTAGTATCGCCTTGGCTTAGTGGGTGGGAACTTGCGCCTAATGGCATGTTTCCGCATGACTCGTTTGGTATTAGTATAATTTTAGGCTTAACGCTTAAAGAGTTGCCTTTTTTACTGTTAATGGCGCTAGGTGTGCTTGCCCAACCTGAGCTTGGCAAAAAGCTGCGCCAGCAACATAAAGTCGCGCTTAATTTAGGCTACTGCCCTATGACTGCTTTTTTTAAAGTAGTATTACCAAGCCTTTACCCATTACTGCGCCTACCCATTTTAGCCGTATTGGCTTATGCCAGCGCAAGTGTAGAAATGCCTCTTATTTTGGGGCCAAATACCCCACCTACATTGGCTGTCGCTATTATGCACTGGTTTAACGATGTAGATTTAAACCTGCGTATTAAAGCCTCTGCGGGGGCGTTATTGCAGCTTGTACTTACTGGCGGTTTGCTAGCACTTTGGCTTGGCGGCGAAAAAGCGATAAAAGCATTATTTAGTGATTTACTCACCAATGGCGAGCGAGAATATGGCGGTGTTTATTGGCAAAAAATAACAACCGTATTAACAGTATTTGTAATTGGCTTTATTTTGCTCTCGTTAATTGGCTTAATTATGTGGTCGGTTGCCGGATTTTGGCGTTTTCCGGCGGCACTGCCCGATCAGCTCACGCTACTTCACTTTAAAAGTGCGCTAATGCAAATGCAAAGCCCGCTTTATAATACCCTTGCTATAGGGCTAGTTACTACGTTATTTGCCATTATTATTACCCTTTTGTGCTTAGAGTCAGAGCAGTTAAGTGCAAAACCCATGTCGCGCTTTACCAGCTTAATTATTTATTTACCGTTGCTTGTACCAAGTATTGCGTTTTTATTTGGCCTAGTGTGGCTGCAACAACTAGTAAATAACCAAGCCGCGTTTTTTAATGTGGTATTTACCCATTTATTGTTTGTACTGCCGTATGTGTTTTTATCGCTTGCGAGCAGTTATAGGCGATTAGACCCTCGCTTTGCTCATGTAGCAGCAAGCCTTGGCGCAACACCCTGCAAAGTGTTTTTACAAGTAAAATTACCCCAGTTATTTGCCCCTATTTTAATTGCGGCCGCACTTGGTTTGGCCATTAGCTTTGGCCAATATTTACCGACTCTTTTAGCCGGTGGCGGGCGCATAGCAACAATTACAACCGAAGCGGTTACCCTTGCAAATGGCGCAAGTAGGCGCACCAGTGCAGTGTATGCCATTATGCAAATGGCATTACCACTAATTGGCTTTATACTGGCGTGGGTTTTACCTAAGTACTTTTTTAAAAGCGCACATCGCTAACCCATAAATTAAAAGGTTTTTAATGCAGTCATCTTTAGAGATTAAAAATTGTGAGCTTTATCGTCAACACGAGCAATTACTAAGCTTAAACGAGCAAGTAAAAGGCGGCGAAATACTTACTATTATGGGGCCATCAGGCAGTGGTAAATCCAGTTTATTAAACTGGCTTACCGGCACATTACCCAGCGGCTTTAACGCAAGTGGCGAAGTGTGGCTTAACGGTAAAAGTATTAATGATTTACCCGCACATTTACGCCACATAGGTGTGCTTTATCAAGATGCGTTATTATTTTCGCATTTATCGGTAAGCGGTAACATTGCCTTTGCTATGCCTAAAGGCAATAAAAAACAGCGCCTTGAAAAAATAGAGCACGCCCTTGAACAAATAGGATTAAAAGGCATGGCTAATCGCCACCCCGACAACCTCTCTGGTGGGCAACAAGCACGCGTTGCTTTATTACGTATGCTATTAAGCGAGCCAAAAGCGATTTTGCTTGATGAACCCTTTAGCAAGCTCGATACCCAATTAAGAGTAGATACGCGCGAGCTGGTTTTTAGCCAAATACGCGAGCATAAATTGCCCGCTATTATGGTCACCCACGATCATAGCGATGCAGAGGCCGCAAACGGCAAACTGATCACCTTAAATTTAGCCAAGTAAACGCACAAAAAGCACAAGGCACCAAGCATGTTAGACAAATACATCACCCCAGTAATAAAGCCACTGTTAACTCCCGTTGTAGCGTTAATGCACAAGCGTGGTATAACGCCCGACCAACTCACTGTGGTTGGTTTTTTAATAGGGCTATTAGCTGTACCATTAATTGCGTTTGAAATGTGGTACGCAGCGTTAACAGCTATTGCTTTAAATCGTATTTTAGATGGGCTAGATGGCGCATTGGCACGCCATGCAAATTTAAGTTCAAGCGCTGGCGGTTTTTTAGATATTACCCTCGATTTTTTATTTTACGCGGCAATTCCGCTAGGTTTTATTTTGGCAAACCCGGAGCAAAACGCCATTGCAGGTAGCATATTACTGGCCACTTTTATAGGTACAGGCTCAAGCTTTTTAGCCTTTGCCATAGCCGCCGAAAAATTTAAGCTCGAAAAACCTCAGTTTAAATACAAAAGCTTTTACTATTTAAATGGTTTAACCGAAGGCACAGAAACTATCGCGCTATTTATAGCCTTTTGTATTTGGCCGCAGCACTTTGCCATAATGGCGAGTATTTTTGCCACTGCGTGCGCTATTACTATTTTTACACGTATACATGGTGGTTATAACACGTTAAAACTCCAAGAAGCTGATGAGGTTACACAAGCCAATGAGTAATGAAATTTGGTGGCGTTTAGGGTTCTTTTTTAGCATTTTGGTTATTATGATGCTGCTAGAATCGCGTATGCCCGCACGTAAATCGCCTATAAAAAGTAACACCCGATGGTTTGCTAATTTTGGACTCGTGTTTGCTTCATCACTAATTGCCCGCTTAAGTGTACCCATAGGCTTAACCGCCGTAGCGCTTTATAACCAAGAGCACGGTATTGGTTTATTTAATCAAATAGCCACACCAAGTAGTGTTGCTATTATTTTAAGTATATTACTGCTTGATATACTTATTTATTGGCAGCATAGGTTATTTCATAACGTGCCTATTTTGTGGCGTTTGCATCGCGTACACCACGCCGATGCCCATGTAGATACCAGCACAGGTTTGCGTTTTCACCCTATCGAAATTGTACTTAGCATACTTATAAAATTGATTGCCGTTACCGCTTTAGGGGTACCCGCTATTGCAGTATTAATATTTGAAATAGCACTTAATGGATTAGCATTATTTAATCATGCAAATATACGCTTACCACAAGCAATAGAAAAACCACTTCGGCTCATATTAATGACCCAAATACTACATCGTATTCATCATAGCCAACGCGTGAACGAAACCAATTCAAACTATGGATTTAGCGTTATTTGGTGGGATAAACTGTTTGGTAGTTACAAAAATGAAGCGCAAAAAACCGATAACGACATAGATGTAGGCCTAAAAGAATACCCAAGCGAAAAGCAAAACGCGTCTCTTTGGGCTTTGTTAACCATGCCATTTCATAAAAAGTAACAACTATCCTCTTAAAAAATAAAATCATTAAACAAAATTATGTAGTTTAATGATTTTAGAACTACTATTTATTCGTCAAACAGTAAATTAATTGTAAATAATTTAGACAAATATGTTGACCAAATCACAACTGCACAATACTATTTGTAAGCGCTTACAATTACACACGCAAATGTAAGCGCTTACAGAAAGTATAAAAGCTATAAAATCAACTAAACTTAAACACATATTCTGACAATTATCAGTTGAACGGGGTTCAGTTATGAACATTGAAACAACACGCATTACACGCCTTCTGGCAGCTATTTCATTAGCGTCTTTGGCCGGCTGTGGTGGTGACGCTGCAACAACAAACACAAATACAGAAGTCGTTAATTCTTCAGAGCCAGTCTCAGACTGGCGCATGGTATGGAATGACGAATTTGACGGCACTAGCATTGATACAAACAAATGGAACTTTGAATTAAACTGTGCTGGTGGTGGTAACAACGAAAAGCAATGTTATACCGATAACGAAGAAAATGCCTTTATCAAAGACGGCATGCTGAACATCGTCGCACTCCCTGCAGAAGAAGGCGCAGCTAAACCTTACACATCAGCCCGCTTAAATACCCGTTACAACGCAGACTTTACATACGGCCGCTTTGAAATGCGCGCAAAATTACCGTCTGGTCAGGGTAGCTGGCCTGCATTTTGGATGATGCCAACTGATGAAGAGTATGGCACTTGGCCACGTTCTGGTGAAATTGATATTTTAGAAGCTGTAAATCTAAAAGTAGCCGCTGAAGATGGCACTATTGAATCTTACGTGCACGGTACTCTTCATTACGGTCGTGAGTGGCCAAATAACTCTAGCTCAGGTAAAGCTTATTTGTTACCTGAAGATATGAACCCAGCTGATGATTTTCATACTTACGCTGTAGAGTGGCAAGAAGGTGAAATCCGCTGGTATGTAGATGATTACCTTTACGCTACACAACGTCGTTCTGAAGTTCGTTTCAATTCAAAAGACGAAGCTGTTGGCCTTAAACACAAAGGCTGGTTTGCAGAATACTTTGAACAAGGAAGCGGCGAACTTACAACACATTGGGATAACGCCCCTTTCGATAAAGATTTCTACCTTATATTAAACCATGCAGTGGGTGGCGATTGGCCTGAAAACGTTAACAACCTAGGTATTGATGCAGACGCATTTGCACAAGGCCAAAGCTTTGAAATTGATTACGTTCGAGTATACGAATGTGCATCAGACCCAAGCACAGGCAAAGGTTGTGAAACAGTTCGCCCAGGCTACGACAGCCTAGACGACGCACTTGTAGAAGGTGCAGCACCTGTACCTACCCCACCTAGCGACGGCGTAGCCCGAAACCTTGATGTATTTAACGGTAGCCTAGACGCTAACTGGATTGCATGGGATTGTTGTGGCGGCACTGTACCAGAGGTTATTACTGATGCAGACAAAGGTGACGCAGTTAAATTTAATATAAACGATAACAACGGAACTGTGCTTGGTTTCTCTACTCGCGGCGGTCACTTTCCAGACGACTTTACAGGAACATCGTCTCCATTTGATGCATCTCCATTACTTGAAGTAAACGGCCGTTTAACGTTTGACATGAAAGTAGTAACGCCTCCAACGTCGGATACTACATGGATACTTAAAGCAGAAGCAGGTGACGGTGGCCCAAATACAGGCGACGTACCATTAAGTGAAAGCAATGAAGGTGTAACACCTGTAACTGGTGAATGGCAAACATATACCTTTCCATTATCACTACTTCAAGAAAAAGGCCTAGATTTAAGCGCAATTGATGTGCTTATGGTATTCCCGGCATGGCAAACAGGTGAAGGTGCTGAGTACCTTATTACTAATGTAGCAATTGAAGGTGACTTGGGTGCTTCTCCTGAGGTTGTCTTATTCGACAACGGACAAAGTTTAGATTGGCCTATGTGGGATTGCTGTGGTGGTTCAACACCAGTTGAAGCATTAGACGACGAAGAACACGGTTTAACTGCAGAGTTTAGCATTGGTGAAGCACCTACAGTAATGGGCTTTAACACACGCACTTCTGCAGGCGGAAGCGGCACACCATTCGATGCGACTAGTATTTTAGAAAATGGCGTTCTGCAGTTTGAACTAAAAGTAATGTCAAACCCTAACAACCCTGACTCAACTTGGTTAATGAAAATTGAATCTAATGAGGGTGACTCAGCGGTAGAACTTCCGTTAACAGACGCAGGTGACGCGCCAGTTGCAGGTGAATGGAAAACTTACACTTACACCTTAGCCGACCTAGCAGGTGCAGGTTTAGATGTTAGCGCGATAGATGTTGTCATGATTTTCCCAGCATGGGGAACGGGTGAAGGCGCAGTTTACCGTGTAGATAACGCTAAAATTTATGACCCAAGTGCAGCATCTACTGCAGGAAGTGAAATTACAATATTCCAAGATACTGCTGCTGAGCAATGGAGCATATGGGATTGTTGTGGTGGTTCAACACCTACTGAAGAAACAGACGATAGCGATCACGGTACCGTTGCTGAATTTGTAATTGGCTCAGCGCCAACTGTTATGGGCTTTTTAGCCGATGAAGGTGTTTCTTTTGATGCCTCGTCTATCCTTGCAAATGGGGTTGTACAATTTGAAATGAAAATGGTGACTCCACCTAACGCAACAGACGCTCAATGGTTATTTAAAATTGAATCAACTGGCGCTGCGTCTGCAGTGGAGCTTCCTCTTGCAGAAAGTGTTGAAGGTCAAGTACCGGTTATTGGTCAATGGCAAACGTACACATTTACATTGCAATCACTTTTTGACGCCGGTTTAGACATCAGTGATATCAACGTGTTAATGGTTTTCCCAGCATGGAGTACGGGTGAAGGCGCGGTTTATCGTATCGATAACGTAATTATCGCAAACCCGTAGAACAACCATTGAATGGTAGGTGCCTTTAAATAGGCACCCACTAACTGTAATAAATTTAGAAAAGCAGAGCAATTATGAACACATTCACTTTTAAAAAGAGCCAGTTAGCAGCTTCTGTGTCACTTATCATCGCTGCAAGTACATTTAATTTAGCCTATGCAGCAGAAGAAAATACTGCTGAACCTGAACTAGAAATCATTGAAGTAAAAGGTATTCGCGGATCATTAATCCGTTCAATGGATGTAAAACGAGATGCTTCTGGTGTAGTTGACGCCATCTCAGCTGAAGAAATGGGTAAGTTCCCAGATACAAACTTAGCAGAATCATTACAACGAATTACTGGCGTATCTGTCAGCCGATCAAACGGTGAAGGTAGCCAAATTACTGTTCGTGGTTTTGGTCCATCGTTTAACTTGGTAACACTTAATGGTCGCCAAATGGCGGGAACAGGTTTTACACGCTCATTTAACTTTGAAAACTTATCATCAGAAGGTGTAAGTTCACTTGAAGTAATGAAAACTGCACGCGCTGATTCACCAACCGGTGGATTGGGTGCAACTGTAAATATTGTTACCGCAAAACCATTACAAAAGCCTGGTGAGCGCTTTTCTTTTATGGCTAAAGGTATTCACGATACATCTGTAGAAGAAGGCGATAAAGTAACACCTGAAATTGCAGGTATCTACAGTAATACCTTTGATGACGAGCGTTTTGGTGTGTCGGCTAACTTTTCATATCATCGTCGTGATTTTCAACGACAAGCAGCAAATGTTCGCTCTTGGTTAGTTAATCCAAATCTCTCGGTTGATGCAGCTAATATTGTTGATAACCGCCCAATGGATGCTGAAGGTAACCCGGCTAAACAATTCTTTGACCCAAACGCTGGGGAAAATGGTGAATTTGTTTCAGCCGCTTTCTTTCCGCAAGAAGTTAGTTTTGCAAAAGATGACATTCAACGTGAGCGCTTAAATGCGCAAGCAACATTTCAGTTTGCACCAACAGATAACCTAACTTTTACGCTTGATCATACAATTTCACAAGCAACGACCGGGAATAACTCATTGTCTTGGGGTATTTGGAACGGATCGTTTGGTGGTAATGCCAATGCTTATGAACTTGATGAAAATGGTACAGCTGTTTATTACAACTCTGCAGGTGACGATGCATCCTTTACTGCATTTCGTGAAACATCAGAAGTAGATTCAAAAGCAACAGGTATTAACGTTGAGTGGTTAGCAACCGAAAACCTGAGCTTTAACTTTGATGCTCACACATCTAAAACAACGACCGATAATGGTAAAGATCCTGGCTTAGGCGCTAACGCACGAATCATTTTAGGCTCGGCAGACATTTCAACTAAAGAGTACTCTTTCCGTGAAGGTGACGTACCTGGTTTTAATGTAAATTGGAATAACGGTACGCAAGAAGTTGATCCAAACCAAATTGGCTCTAACTTTAGTATATTTACAAGAACACCCGGTGAATCAGAAGTATCTCAAGTACAACTAGACGGTAAACTATTTACTTACACTGACATTGGTTTAGAAACAGTAAAGTTTGGTGCTGCATACACTAAGCAAACACTTAGTGGCTGGGGTGGCTCTAATAATGCCAATGCACCGGGCTTTAATAACGGTACATTTGCTGAGATATTCCCAGATAGTATGTTCGAGCGAGTTGATTTAAGTGGCTTTCTTGACGAATTTTCATTTGGTCCTAACGGTGTAGCGCCAGGCTATGCTTACACTTATGATCTTGATGAAGCATTTGCTCGCCAAAGCGCTTTTTTAACTGAAGACGTAATAGGCAGTGATGTTTACCAAATAGGCACCTTTGATGGCTTCCCAACTAACAAAGTAGAAGAAGAAACAATCAGTGTTTACCTGTCTACAAATTGGGTATTTAACGTTAGCGACTACGATGTTTTTGTAAATTTAGGCCTTCGCTACGAAGAAACTGACATTGTAAGCCCAGCTAAAAGCCGTGTTGCTCAGCAAGTATATTGGGCAGGTGGTTCTGAGTGGCTAACTGAATTTGCCAGTGGCGGCGAATTAGTTGAGGTTGATTACAAAGGTAATTACGATCTTCTTCTACCTATGATAGATGTAAAAGTCGACCTTTCTGATAACTTAGTGTCACGTGTATCTTGGGGCCAAACAATCACACGCCCTACCCTTGGCGACATGCTTGGCAACTTAAGCTTAACACCGTCACCTAAGTTAAATTCAAGAAGCGGTAGCCGTGGTAACCCAAATTTACAACCGTTTAAATCAACAAACTTCGATCTTAGCCTTGAATATTACTACAATGAAGGTAGCTACGCTGCAGTGGGTATGTTCTGGAAAGATGTAGATAATTGGATTGATAACACACAAGTAACGACCACGTTTGAAGGCCTGCATGATGTTTATTTAGGTCAACGCTGGAATAATGCAGTAACCGCAATTGAAGGACGTGGCGAGCAGGCAACTGACTCTGCTATCTATAATGAGATTGTGGCAAATGGCGTAGGAATTGGCGAAAACAACCGTGTACTTCCTGACTCAGCAACTGATCCATTAATAGAGTGGACAATCAACTCACCAGAAAACGTAGGATCTCGTAAAGTAAATGGTGTTGAGTTTGCGATACAGCACTTATTCGGCGAGTCAGGTTTTGGCGCTGGTTTTAATGCCACTATTGTTGACGGTGATGTAGAGTACGACAACTATTACCTTGCATCTCAAGCTGTATTAGCTGGCCTGAGTGATTCTGCCAATCTACAAGGTTTTTACGAAAAAGATGGCTTATCAGTTAAAATTACTGGTGCATGGCGTGATGAATACCTAATTGCGCAAGGCCTACCAGATTCGGGGGCTACGGCTCCTCCACAATATGCTGAAGAATATTTACAGTGGGACATTAGCGTTAACTACGAAGTGAATGAAAGCACTACCGTATTCTTTGAAGGCGTTAATTTAACAAACGAGACAGAGCGTTCGTTCAGTCGTTTTGAAAGCCAGTTCTTAAGCGCTGCACAATACGGACCGCGTTATGCATTTGGTTTTAGATACTCAATGGGTAACTAAACTTAAATAAATACCAAATAAAAACCGCTCTAAGAGCGGTTTTTTATTTTTGAGCTATGGGATGCGCTTAATCTGCTCTAATAGTATATTCGTTGTCCAATCAACGCCGTTATACGCAATATCTGGCTTGTAAAAATCACCTGCCCCTCGCGCTCTATTTACATATACTTTATTTGGCACTACAACTTTACCTAAGCCTGAAGGTAAATCGGCTAAACGTACCTCCATATACATCGAGTCAGCGCTACTGGGTGCACCAAACAACGTGGTATTTTCAAAAAGCTTAAACTTATCAAGCGCATCTAAACAAGCACTAGCGCATTGCGGCGGCACTATAACAAACACCTTGGTTTTAAAGTCACTCACTAACGGCTCTTCTGGTAGGATATTTAGCGTAGTAGACTCTCGTTATACATAAGATGGATCACCACTTTTAAGCGATAAAGCCATGCCCGCAGCTACAGCTTTAAGTACTTTAAATATTTCGGGTTGATCTTTTATTATGTCCAATAGAGACATTGCATGATACCAAACAGACTGCTGCAAATTTAACCTAAAGGTCAACAGACCCTAATCATTTAATGCTTGAGTAAACGAATCCATTCATCGGGGTTTGCTATAATAAAATCATAAGTATCTTCATTTTCTAAGGTGATTGTTATTGCATCGCTTGTTAGTGGTAAAATGCCAGCACCTGTACCTACTGACTTTTCAATTTTTACGATTGCGCTGCGTGTTAAAGTATAAGGTCCTAAACCAGCACGTTCATTGTATGGCTCAAAACGTACCTCACCTTGCGTTACATAAAATTTACCATCGGCTTTTGCCACACCGCTTTGGTACGTAGCAGTAGATGATTTGAGTATTTCATTGTTCATTCGGTTTTCCTGCTGATTGATAAATTTACTTTTATAAAATGTATGCACCTTAATACGTTATATAATTTTGTGTTGTGAGGCAATTAATTTGTACCCAAAAAGCAAAAAGTTAGCACGGCGTCTCTTTAAAAAAATTTTCATTAATCTTGGTACAAACCTTGATACCTAATTAATATCAAAACGAATTACAGGTACGGGTTATGGCGAAATTTTTTGGAATTTATTATGCATCTGGGCTAACTCAACATCATGATTTTATTATTAATAAATTTAAAGCTGAAGATGCTAAAGTAAACAGTGGCACAATAAACGAAGTACATGAACAGGCTCTTTACTTAGCTAGTTTAGATTATGAAACCTTTGGCCCACATGCTTTTTTGCAAACAGATTCGCATATTGCAACACTGGTTGGTCACCCACTTTTAAGCGCGAACCGAAATAATGATTTAAACACCCTAAACTCACATTATACCAATGCAATGCTTACAGAATGTGAAGGTGTTTTTTGTATGGCACGGTATAACAAGGTTACGAATGTATTAAACTTAGTTACCGATTCCCTTGGGGTTCGCCCTTTTTATTATATGTATTATGAAGGTGCTTTTATTTTTAGTACCCAATATAGCATACTCAAAAACTTAGGCTTACCACTTACCTGTAATCACGAAGGAATGATGGAATATGCAACACTTGGGTATTACCTATTTGAGAATACCCATTACAACGAAATTTCGTGTATTCGCCCAGGAACTCGCCTAGAAGCATCATCTAACGGGGTTACTAAAACACAGTATTTTGACTGGTGCAGCTTTACTAAAAATAATGATAATTACGAAAAAACACTGCATAGCTTAAAGCAAGACCTATCTAACAATGTAAACAAATATATTGATAACGATAATCACGTGCTCACTACGCTATCGGGTGGATTAGACTCAAGGTTGATTGCGTGTTTACTTAAAAGACAAAATGTAAACATCACCGCCCTTAATTTTTCACAGCACCAAACACAAGACTTATACTGCGCAACAGCGTTCGCAAAAAGCCAGAAAATTGAGCTTGATGTTATTCGTGTTAACGATACGCAGGCAAAAACAATTGAAGACAGACTAGGCGAGCATTGGTTAAACGGCAAACATCCAGACCACCCTAAAGTAACACGTCCTCGTTTAGCATGGTCTGGCAATGGTGGAAGTGTTGGGCTGGGTGTTATTTACTACTCAGATGAAGTTTACGAAGGGGCTTTAACACAAGAACCTGAGCACCTTGCTGACGCTTATTTATCGCAACAATTTGCTTATATCCCCAAATCAATAATCCATAACGCTGATAAAATGCAAGCCAGACTAAAAGCTAATATCGTAACTTCATTAAAAGAGTTTGGAGATATTCCTCTTGAAAAAGCTTACTATCTGTTTTTATTACTTAACGATCAGCATCACCATTTAGCCATTCCATTCGAAAAAGTGGACGAGTATCAAATGGATTTTTGCCTGCCCTTTTATTCCTGGAAAGTACTTCGACATGTTTTGTCGCAACCAACGTCACAAGTAAGAAAGCATCGCTTTTATCATGATTTTCTACGCTATGCATTCCCCGAAGCCCTAGATTCGCCTTGGCAAGCATATCCTGGCCATGTTCCATGTTTATTACCAAAAGAAGGTATTGATCAATGGCAAATTAAACGCCCCAAGCAGTTTAAACCCACTAAGGTGTACCAAATTTTCAGTCAGTTAATGACAAGCCAACATAAGCAGTTAGTTAACCTAGCCTCGTTTAGTGCGGTTGCGTTACTACATGCTTCTGGCATTAAAAGCTATAACGATAAGCTAAAGGTTATTGAAAATATGCTTAAGCGGTAACATTAAAACACCTTGCTGTAGGCCTCTACTCAAGGTGTTTTAAGCAAGCTGTTTTTATTTAGTTGGTGGGAACCATACGCTAACAATTTTGCCATTACGCACTTCATACACCGTAACGGCAAACATATCATCTCTACCGTCACCAAGCCTAGTTAACCGCTCATAATCAACAACCACAGGCCCATTCACAATTCGATTTTCAAGAATCACTTTAAATGATTTTGGCGCTGTTTTTAAAAACTGATACGCTTTGATTAAGCTTTCTTGCCCAATAATGTCAGGAGCGCCTTCTTGGCTATTTTTAATTTTTATATCGGCCGAGTGACAGCTTACAAATAGCGCTATATTTCGTGCGTTATAAGCCTCTAGTTGCGCTTGCACTACTTGTTCAGGATCGGTACTTGCCGAGCACGCTGACGCATCACTCGCATAAAAGAGGCTAAATAACATTAGCATTGAGACAGCTTTCATAACAATAAACATCCTTGAAAATGACTACGAAAACTTAAAAAATACAATACTAGCAAGCAAAACAAACACAACATAAAATATAAACAGCTTACCAGCTTGGCGATGCTTAATAGCAAGCCTACACACTCTTTTATCGGTCGCACCTTTTAAGTGATTTAAACCATCCCCTGAGACGAACATTATGGGAATCATTAAAAATTTTGGCTGCCCAAGCGCTTGCCATATTTCAGGCTCAAACATTTTAACTGCTTGATAATATTTATATTCAGCAATTACTGCGCGAGCCATAAATAATGCCCATAGCAAAATAACAATTGTTATAATCATTTGCTTAGCTCCTCAATACTCTAAAAGTAAGTATTCAATCAAGCCTAAATTAAAAACACGAACTTTAATTAATAATTTTTGTGAAAACACGTCCAAACATAATAACGTAACCTCCTTATTAGCCAAATCAATACATATATTAGCGATAAAACCTAAACTTTTTATTATGTTTAACAGTTCAGTATGTTAATTTGTGTAGTGTAGTTTTACGGCAAAGAGTAGTTAATGAGTAAACAAATTCGGTGGACCTTAAAAAGTATTGCCAAAGAGTTAGGTGTGTCTAATGCAACGGTATCTAATGCATTTAATCGACCAGATCAGCTCTCAGAAAAACGCCGAGAAGCGATACTCAAAGCCTGCAAAGAGCTTGGTTACTTTGGCCCAAATAAAGCAGCGCAATCATTAAGAAACGGTACATTTAACATTGTCGCTTTGGTGCTACCCGACAGCGTTGAATACATGGTATCAGACCCAGTTGCCAGCAGCTTTATGCGAGGCGTGACTTCTGTACTCGAAAAAAACAATATTAACGTTTTATTGTTCTCTGGTAGTAACAATAACCTCAATAGTGTTGTTGATTTTGTAGATGGTTTTATTTGCTACGGTCGCCCTCGTAACCACGCATTAGTAGAACAACTTAAAACTACGCCAAAACACGTCGTCACAGTCGATTTTGACATTAACCGCAATGCGTCGGTTAACATTAATAACGAACAAGCTAGCTACGAAATTGCCAAGCATGTTTTGCACAATATAAACGATAAGGTCGCCATTCTAGGGCTAAGACTTCTCGATGAAAACGTATTATGCCGCGTTTATGAACATCACGAGTTTCAAACCGGAGAGTCAATTTCTCATCAGCGTTTACGTGGCTATCAACGTGCATTAGTTGAGGCAAATATTAGTGTTGCTGACGACCGCATTTGGAACATACCTGAAAGCAGTGAGCGCTTTGCTAATATAGCTGCAAAAGAAGTATTATCAGCCTCACCTCGCCCTAACGTTATTATCTGTATGAGTGATTTAATTGCACTCGCCACAATGCGAGAGGCAATCAAGCAAGGTATAAAAATTGGAAAAGACCTACGTATTGTTGGATTTGATGGGATTGATGAAGCAGCACGGTTCGTGCCTAGGTTAAGTACTATTCATCAAAACAGTGAAGAAAAAGGCGTAATTGCTGCAAACTTATTTATTTCTAAAGAAAACAAAATACAAGAAGTCAGCTACGAACTCGACATTGGTGCCAGCAGTTAATAAAAAAGCCAAGCTAACTAGCTTGGCTTTTTGTTAAGCAAAACTCTATTCGTTACAATAAAGAATCTAAACTTATCGATGTTTCTTCTTCACCATTTACTTGCGTTATGAGGGCGGTTCTTGCTTCAAAATCAACACTTAATGAAATAGATTGCTCACCAAGTTGCCATGTTAAACAACACATACTGCCTTCACCTTGCGCTGAAAACTCCCCAGAAAACGCTGGGTGTTCATTTCGGATTTTAATCAGTTCAATTAAACCTTTTACAACGGCCTTATCGAGTGATTCGCTTATTTTATCTGCATTTAAATATGGGCGGTTAATATCACGGCCAACATTTGTTTTAGCTAAAAGCTCCATGTCGTTTTCGCATGCAAATAAACCACCGTAGTAAACTTGTGGAACACCTGGTGCAAAAAACTGAATGGCGCGAGACAATAAATAATCAAAATCTTTAGCCCCCAATGCATTGTAATAAGTACAGTTAACTTGGTACAAATCAACATTACTGGCTGCAGCCCCAGTTGCTTGTCGGCTTTCGTTATTACTATTTGCATGCATTGTTTCAACAAGGTTATCAATTTGCTCAGCGTTTAATAAACCTGGTTTGTCGCCCATTGGCCCAGCATCAATAATACCAATGCCATCATGTGTATCGAGTACAGTTAAACAGTTACGTGGTGATATTTTTAGCCACTTTAAAAGTGCATCAACGTCGTTATTAAACAAGCTATGTAAAATAAGCGGCGGCAGTGCAAAGTCATAAACCATGTTAACGCGTTTAGCCACTTCAACCTGAGTTTGATAATGGCTGTGTATTTCAGCAATTGTTTCCATACCTAATTCATTTGCTTGCTTAGATAAGTTATCTAAGTAACCAAACGTTTCATCTAGCATAAAACAGTTAGTACCCGCTTGCTTAATAGCGTAACCCGCTGCATCTAAGCGAATAATATTTACATTGTTAGCAGAGAACTTGGTGAGTACATTATTTAAATACGCAACGCCAGCCTCTACCTTTACATTAATGTCAATTTGATTATCGGTAAATGTAGTCCAAAAATCATACGTTTCACCATCACCACATTTCATTGGTGTAAAACAACTACCAGGGCGAGGACGATAAATTGCTTTTTGCTCTGCGTCGCTCATGCCATTTGGAAATACGTCTTCTTTGGTTAAAAACAAATCCCAAAATTCAGAGGCTTTACCTTTAGCAAGCACATCCTGAAACTGAAAAGATTGCGCCGAAACATGGTTAACAATTAAGTCAGCCATTAAATCATGGTTGTTACCAAGCGCTTTGATGTCCTCCCAAGAACCTATTCTTGAATCTACTTCACTATGGTCTATTGGGTCAAAGCCAGCATCACTGCCGTCAATTGGGTTATAAAATGGCAACAAATGCACACCGCCAAATACGCCTTTTAAAGATCCATTTAAAAGTGTAGTGAGTGCATTAATGTCTTGGCCAGTGATTCGATCAGCATATGTGATCAATTGAACTTTGTTTTGCATCATTGTGTGATTACCATGTTGAATCTTAATCGATTAAGATATATCTTTAACTAGAGAGTAAGAATTTACAAGTAATTTTTAAAAATTTTACATACAAATATCGTTGCATGAATAATACTTCACTAAGTAACTAACTGACTTAGCGCGTATTAGTCTGCATTTAACGAGGATTAAATAAAATGACAAAACCACACACACAAGTAAGCAGCGATCCGTTGCGACAAATACGCTGGCTCACATACATGATGTTTTTTATGTTTGCCATGACCTCTGATGCGGTCGGCATGATCATCCCTGAGCTTATAAAAGACTTTGGCTTGAGTATGACCCAAGCCAGTGCCTTTCATTATGCGCCAATGGCTTTAATTGCTTTTAGTGGACTATTTTTAGGCTTTTTAGCCGACAGCCTTGGACGAAAGCAAACCATTATGCTGGGGTTACTCATTTTTTCTGCAAGTTGTTTTTTATTTGCAGTAAGTTCTAGTTTTAATTTTTTCTTGGTACTTCTTTGCTGTATTGGTTTGGCAATCGGTTTATTTAAAACAGGTGCATTAGCTTTATTGGGTGATATTTCACACAGTAACGAAGAACACACCAAAACAATGAACAAGGTAGAAGGCTTTTTTGGAATAGGTGCTATTGTTGGTCCTGCACTGGTAGGTGTTTTACTCGTTCAAAATGTTAGCTGGACATACCTTTACATTATTGCTGGTGTTATGTGTTTGATCCTTGCGCTTCTGGCGTGGCGCGCAGATTATCCGCCAGTTGTAAAAACAACCGAAAAACCCGCTTCACTTGCCACCACCATGAAAATGATTAAAAACCCTTATGCACTGGGCTTTTCAATGGCTATCGCACTATACGTTGCAACCGAAGTGGCTATTTATGTATGGATGCCAACACTATTACAAGACTACACAGGTTCATGGCCATTACTTGCAACCTACGCATTAACCATATTCTTTATACTTCGCGCGGCGGGTCGTTTTATAGCGGTATGGTTACTAAATCGCTTTAGCTGGCAAGGCGTAATGACCTACCTAAGCCTTGGCATAGCACTATGTTATGTAGGCACATTAATTGGCGGTGTAGATTGGGCCGTTGGATTGCTTCCGCTTTCAGGTTTATTTATGTCAATGGTTTACCCTACTTTAAACTCTAAGGGCATTTCCTGTTTCCCTGTTCAACAACATGGTGCTGTAGCCGGCGTTATATTATTTTTTACCGCATTGTCAGCAGCATTAGCCCCGCTTTTGATGGGCATGATCAGTGATTACTTTGGTCATGTGCGTTACGGTTTTTACTTAGCAACTGGTTTTGCAGTTATTCTATTTTTGGCTATGCTATTTAATTATTTACGTGACCCATCAGCATCAGCTTTAGAGCAAAATAACGTAGTTACTAATTAATTTGATAATTATTTAACAAAAAAATTACCCTATAAATCAATGGGTGAGTAAAAAAAGAGCAAATTAATAATAAAATAATTTGCATCTTGTAAAAATTTTGTTATTTTTACTTAATCGATTAAGTAAAAATAAATAACCATTTAGGTTCAACATAACGAGGCGTTCACATGACAACACACAACACTCCTTTATATTTAATCAGTGCATTAGCACTTGCAGTAAGCCAAGGCATTAATGCTCAAGAAGCAGAAACTACACAGCCAGAAGCATCACAAAACAAAGGACTTGAAACAATCGTTGTAACCGGTGTTCCACGCCGTACAACAATTATGGCTTCAAGCGTATCTGTAAGCAGTGTTTCGCTTGAACAAGTTCAAGTTTCAACACCTCGCTCTACCGCTGAAGCATTTAGAATCATTCCGGGTATCCGTTCAGAATCTACTGGCGGTGAAGGTAATGCAAACATTGCAGTTCGTGGTCTACCGGTTGCATCAGGTGGCGCTAAATTTTTACAGTTACAAGAAGACGGTTTACCTGTACTGCAATACGGTGACATCGCTTTTGGTAATGCTGACATTTTTATGCGCCTTGACAACACGGTACAAACGGTTGAGTCAATTCGTGGTGGTTCAGCGTCTACAGCAGCAAGTAATGCACCGGGCGGTATCATCAACTTTATCTCTAAAAACGGCGAAAACGAATCGGGCAGCGTTGCAACCACTGTTGGCCTAGATTTCGATAGTGTCCGTACTGATTTTGAATACGGTACTTATTTAACCGACAGCGTTCGCTTTCATGTAGGTGGCTTTGTACGCCAAGGTGAAGGCCCACGTGAAACAGGTTACACGTCAAATAAAGGTGGTCAAATAAAAGCTAATTTGACTAAAGATTTCGAAAACGGCTATGTGCGTCTTTACTACAAACACTTAGACGACAAAAGCGTTGGTTACCTTCCAATGCCAATGTACTCAAATGGTGATTCAGTTCCTGGGTTTGATTCTCAGTCAGATACACCTCATTCAGCACTGTTCACTAAAACAGTTCGCTTAAATGGTCAAAACCAAATTAGCAATGGTGACATTCGCGATGGTATGAACCCAAATGTTGATTCTATTGGCTTTGAAGCTGTATTCGACTTAGACAACGATTGGCGTATTGAAAACCGTTTTCGTAAATCGTCAGTTGGCGGAAACTTTAATTCTATTATTCCAGCTGAAGTAGGCGATGCATCGGCAATGGCTGCAAGCATTGGCGGAGCAGGCGCAACACTGAGCAATGCAAACACAGGTGACGCATTCAATGGCGATTTAGCTATGCGCATTCATACGTTTGACGTAACAATGAATGACTTTGACTCTATTGTTAACGACTTTAAACTAACAAAATCGTTTGACGATGACACAAGCCTTACGTTTGGTTACTACGCATCAACGCAAAACATAGCGATGTCGTGGTTGTGGAACTCTTACGTTATGGAGCTTAAAGGTGACAACGCAGCACTGTTAAATGTAACGGCTGCCGACGGCACTGAGTTTTCAGAAAATGGTTTATACGCATACGGCACGCCATTTTGGGGTAACTGTTGTCAGCGCGACTACGACACTGAATACGACACACGTGCACCCTATGTTGCTTTCTCAACTAAACTTGGTGACTTAAGCATTGATGCAAGTGCGCGTTACGACAGCGGTGAAGCACGCGGTAACTACGCAGGAGCAGTAACATCTACTGTTGATATGAACCGTGATGGTGTTATTTCAGTACCCGAGCAGAATGTTGTCGGTATTGATCATGCTAACTCAAGCCCAGTAAATTACGACTGGAGCTACTCGTCTTACTCAATTGGTGCCAACTACCAAATAGACCCTAGCCTTGCAACATTTGCGCGTATCAGTAAAGGCGGACGTGCAAACGCTGATCGTCTTTTATTTGGTAAAGTACGCTCAGATGGCTCAGTAGCTGATGAAGATGCAGTTGATGAAGTAAACCAATTTGAGTTTGGTGTTAAAAAACGTTTTGACTCACTATCGGTATTCGCAACAGCGTTCTACGCAGAAACTGAAGAACAAAACTTTGAAGCAACATCACAAAAGTTCTTCGACCGTGAATACGAAGCCAAAGGTATTGAGATTGAATCAACGTACTTCATGGATGCGTGGGATTTTCGTGGTAACTTGACGTGGACTGATGCTGAAATTGCTAAAGATGCACTATCTCCCGACGTTGTAGGTAACACACCACGCCGTCAAGCGGATTTAATTTACTCACTAATGGCTCGCTACAGCTATGAGAAAGGGGCAGCAGGTCTGAGCTTTATTGGTACAACTGACGCTTACGCTCAAGATAATAACGACCTTAAATTCGATGGTTACACACAGGTAAATGGCTTTGTAAGCTACGACCTATCTGAAAACCTTAGCCTAGCACTGAATGTAAATAACCTATTTGATACAGTAGGTATTACAGAAGCAGAGGAAGGCTCTGTACCAGCAAACGATATTATACGCGCACGTACAATTAATGGCCGTACAACATCACTAACGCTTAAATACGCGTTTAACTAACCGAGTCTGAGTGTGTTGAGCGCTGAAATGCAGTTTTATTTCAGCGCTTTATTCCCTACTCAACTTAAATTTTATTACTCTCCCTTACATTTAACCTAGCCTTGCTAGGTTTTTTAGGATTTATAACATGACCAAATTACTAAGCCTTGGCGAGCTGCTTATTGATATGTTGCCACAAGACTCACACAACACAGCGTATTTACCTATTCCTGGTGGCGCACCTGCAAACGTAGCAGTAGGCTATGCAAAGTTAGGTGGTAGCGCTGCATTTTGTGGTGGTATGGGTGATGATTACTTTGCCAAACAACTTACCGACGCGTTAAAGCAATATAATGTCGGCACCGAGTATTTATTTACTATAAAAAATGCGCAAACAGCGATGGTTATTGTCAGCTTAGATGAAACTGGCGAACGCAGCTTTAATTTTTACCGCCATAACACCGCCGACCTACTCCTTGCTCCTGAACATTTACAGCAAATTCAGTGGGATGAAATAAGTACCCTACACTTTTGCTCAAATACGCTAACAAGTATTGCCATTGCAAACACAACATTGAGCGCTTTAAAACAAGCAAAAATTCATAATAAACTTGTTAGCTTTGACGTAAATTTACGATACAGCCTTTGGCATAATATTCGTGATATTGAGCCTAATGTGCGTGCCTGCTACGCCCATTGCGACATTATAAAACTATCACGTGATGAGTTAAATTTTTTAGCGGAACAAACCCGTCAATCAGGTGATGAATATTTACAATCGCTATTAGAGTTAGGCGTTAGTTTAATTTTCTTAACCGATGGACCCGAGCCTGCCACCGTTTACCATAAAACGTTTAACGTAAGTGAAGCTGCACCGATTATTAATGCAATAGATACAACCAGTGCCGGAGACGCGTTTATTGCAGGTGTGTTATATCATTTAAATCATTACAACGAGACGCTATTACCAAGCGACAAACTCAATAATAAACAAGTAATTAAAGACGCATTAAGTTTCGGCCTTCGCTGTGGCTCAAAAGCCTGTTTATCAAAGGGTGCTTTTCCTGCATTGCCCGTTTTAGACGATGTACTTTGAGCTAACACACCCTGCAACATTTTAAAAATTAATCTAAAAAAGCCCCTGTAGATAAATACCTACAGGGGCTTTTTTAACTATTGTTAATCTGAGTGCTATAAAGCAAGCTCTTCTTTAGCGCGCGTTAAGTTATGCGATACCATATCGTTGTTAGATAGTTGTTTTGCTTCGTATAGGTCAGCAAGGCCGGCCGTTTCGTTTTTAGCTTTTAGGCGCGCTACACCACGATTGCTTAATGCAAATGATGTAAGCTGACGAACTTTAAATTTAGGGGCATCGGCATCTTGTAATAGTGCAATTGCTTTAGTACAAATTTGTTCTGCTTCAGCATAGTTTTTTGACTTAACATTAAGTGCACAGCTATTAAAAGATTGCTCAAGTGGCTGCGGCGCGATTTGCGCTTCAATAACCATTAATTTGTAATCACTTTGATCAGCCATTGCAGCAGCTGAACATGTTAATAGTGAGCCAAGAGCGATAGTTTTGATAAGTGTTTTCATGGTCATAATCCTGTTAAGTTAAGTCGTGCTTGTTGCCGACAACTGAACTTTAGAGGATCCCTATAAAACCGACAAACGATAAAAACAAAACTAATAAGTGAAGAAATCTAACCTATAGACTTTAGTCTAATAACACTAGCCTAAACCCAAAATAATAGGCCCATTTAAAACTAGTGTTCAAGCCAATCAATTGCCGCAGTGGCATTTTCAAAGTAAGCCATTTCACCACAAATAATACGATTTCCAATGTTTGCAGCGGTTGCTTGCCATGTTTTATTACCGTAAATAGCCACTTTACTTAGCGCTTTATTATGCTTTATCCCTAAATTCAAATCGTCTAATATCGATTTAAAACCCACGCCCTTTAACTCAATGCCGTCTATAAATAAATTAATAATCGGGTTGTTTACCTTTAAAAGCGCGGCTTCAATTTTAGGGGTAATTGCATTGTAATCAGTGTGCTTTAAATTACCCACAGCCTTTAACGTTATAAAAATTTCGCGTCCAGCGCCTTCTATATCAAGTGTTAAACTAGGAATTAAATTTGCCATTACATTTGCTCATTCTTATAGTAAGTTTTGAGCATAAAGCACTTTATATTAATCAATGATGAAGCAAATCAACAAAACCGTATTTAAGCTGAGCTTAAGTTAGTTAAGCTTGCTGCACTCGTGCAATTTGGTTATCTACATCGTTTAAATGCCCTTCTTTAACCCATAACTTAGCACCCATCTTGCCTGCTTTTGCTAAAACATTAGAATTTACAGGCGTACGCAACCAGCTAATTTTTTCAAGCAAATCTTGCCCTTCTATTACGGCGCCTTCTATTACTAACAACTCAGCTCCGCACTCAGCATCTAAAACAAACTGCGCATTAGGCGCTAAATGAATTAAGCTAACTTCCTCAAACTCATCTTTGTATAAAGGTGTTACCGCAACCCCTTGTTGTTTTGAGTGTTCAACGCTTCCCATAAAGTGAGTTTGCAACCGAACGTGTGTTCTATCCTGTGGCTGAAACTGCCAAAGCTTAACAAAAATAATACATCCCTCTTTTGAACCCGGCTTATGTTGTGATTGCGGCGGGTTTCTAATGTACGAGCCAGCAGGAAAATCGCCATGTTCATCCTGAAAAACACCTTCTAACACAACAAACTCTTCCCCGCCGGTATGAACATGTGGCGAAAACTCACTACCTGGTGCATAACGAACAATACTCGTTGCACGCGCAACCTCATCGCCTATGCGATCAAGAGGTCGCCTATCAACGCCTGCCATAGGCGATTTTACCCACGGTAATGTATTACTGTTCACCACTATACGCTGACTAAAATCGGCTGCTATTTTCATGCTTGCCCCTTAAATTTTTGTTTTGCCAATGAAACTCAATATACCGAGTTTAATTGGCCTATTGAACCCACTTTTACTTATAAGCCCGCTACGCTTGGTCGAGCTGCAACTGCTTTTTGCCACGCTAGCAAATGAGTTAAATGACTCGGTAGCGCAATGTTGGCAAACCCAGCAAACACTAATCCAGCATAAAGAGTTATATCGGCAATGCTAAAATTATCGCCCGCAACAAACCTTGATTTAGCAAGTATATCGTTAAAATAATTTAAGTTAGTACGCGCCTTTTCACCTTGCTTTTCGCCCCATGCAATATTTTGATATGTTTCAAGCTCTGGGCCTAATCCATCAGTAGCATGATGAAAATACGTTGCAACAGCATCAAGTACCATAGACTCAGCACGTTTTTGCATCATATTTATTACTGCGCGCTCTTTTGCCGAAATGCCCATCAATGATGGTCCTGTAAAAGCAGCATCAATATATTCAGTAATTGCTGTGCATTCTGATATAAATGTTCCGTCATCAAGCTCTAATACTGGCACACCAGCTAATGGGTTTTTAGCTATAAAAGCCTCTGTCCGGTGTTCACCATTAAGCAAGTCAACCGCAATAAATTCAACTTCAGTTGTCGCATTTTTTTCTGCTAGCGCAATACGAATGCGAAGCGGGTTTGGAAAGTTTTCTACATCATAAATTTTCATTGAGTGTGACCTTTTTTAATTTAACTACCTACTGATAGGTATTTATATTCTTTATACCAAACTAAGTCAAACTTTAAAATAACTACATAAGCAGAGTAGTTGCTAACCGCATGAAACTTAATATTTTATTTATAAAAATAATAAGGCTTGAAAATAACTACCTACTGGTCGATAATTTTATGGTCAACAATAGGATGAAGATGTATGAGCAAAAAAGAGGCCCTACTCAAAGCGGCAGAGAATAAAGTACGCCTAGGCGGATACAGCAATTTTAGCTTTAGAGAACTTGCTAACGAAGTAGGTATAAAAAGCGCCAGTGTACATTATCACTTCCCAACTAAAGCCGACTTAGGCGCAGAGCTTGCACATCAATATACTGATGCGTTTTTGCTTTCATTAGGGGAACCCGCTGAGTTAAAAGCGCAAGGAAAAAATCCTATCGACTTTTATACGTCGCTATTTAGGGGCGCATTGGTGACCGATAAAAAAATGTGCTTATGCGGTTTACTTGGCGCCGAGAGTGACAGCTTACCTGAAAAAGTACGTGAAGAAGTAAAGCGCTTTTTCACTCAAAATTTAACCTGGCTAAGCGCAGCGCATTCGGTCAACGGTGAAATAAACCCACAAAAAGCAGCTATTCAAACGGTAAGTATGCTTGAGGGTGCGATGATGATCAGTAAAACACTCGACGATCACAGCTACTTTGATTTAGCAACGCGAGACAGTATTTAACCAGACGATTTGACGAATAAAAAAGCGAGCTTAATTAGCTCGCTTTTTAGTTTTACACGGAAATAATTTAAACTGCTGGGCTCGCTTTATGCTTAGCATGCACGATGGCAAGTATGATCAGGCCAACCACCGCGACCCCTGCACCTATGGGTTTACCTAAATCGCTCGATAAGTTAAAGCCAATTGCAGCTGTTGTGATATACGACAAGGTCACAGCCGTTGCAATAACCGCAGGTATACTTGCAATCCAATGAAAGGTGCCACGGTCAAACAAATACTTAGTAGCAAGCCATAGTACACTGGTAGAAAGCAACATATTTGAAAACGCAAAGTAACGCCAAATTAATGAAAAATCCAACTTGGTCATAAAGTAAGCAATAGTTAGAATAGGTAAAGCCAACAACAGGCGATTACGTATACTTTGCGGAATATTAAAGGCATCAACTACCGTTAAGCGCAGTGAACGAAATGCGGTGTCGCCTGAGGTAATAGGGAAAACAGCAACCGCAATAATTGCCATAATACCGCCAAATACACCTAAGTAACTATTTGCAATATGGTTTACAACTAAGCCTGGACCACCTTGATCAAGCATTGCTTTTAAACCAGCATAACCTTCAGGGAAAGCCGCAATACCAGCCAATGCCCAAACACAACCAACAATGCCTTCACACATCATGGCACCGTAGTACACCGGGCGTACATATTTTTCGTTTGTTAAGCAACGAGCAATAATAGGCGCTTGCGTTGAATGAAAACCACTAATAGCACCACAGGTAATGGTTATGAATAATAGGGGCCAAGTTGGTAACCCGTCGGGGTTTGGTGCTAAAAAGTCATGCGCGTGATCGGCTTCAAAATACGCCAAAAAGTCGCCAGCAACCGGTAAATGTGGCGCGTTAATAAGTAACGACACGGCAACAGCGACTGTCATAACAATCATTAACAAACCAAAAATAGGGTAAAAACGTGTAATGATCTTATCAATTGGTAGCAGCGTCGCTAAAAAGTAATAAGCCAAAATAGCCAATACCCAAAAAGTATTATTGGCTAAAAATGTACCTTCAAATAAATTTAAGTTACTAAGTAAACCCGCTGGGCTCATTATGAATACTACACCAACAAAAAATAACAGCATTGCGGTGAAAATAAGCATAAAGCCTTTAAATACAACATTGTAATAGTGACCAGCTATTTCAGGTAAGCTTTTACCGTCTTCTTTTATACTCATTACACCTGAGAAAAAGTCGTGAACAGCGCCACCTAATACATTTCCTAACACAATCCATACGAGCGCAACCGGACCATATAAAGCGCCCAGTATAGGGCCAAAAATTGGACCCACACCCGCAATATTTAAAAATTGAATTAAAAAAGCACGAACAGGGTGAATAGCCACGTAATCAACACCTTCACTAAAGCGTTTTTGTGGTGTATCAACCGTTGAATCCATGCCTGCTTGTTTTTCTACAAATGGGCTATAAAACTTATATCCCAGAATTAATATGGTGAGGCAAATAAAAAAGATAATCATAAAGCACGTTTCTCTTTTGTATGGGTATTTAGAAGCGCAGTGTGTATCGCTTCGCATAAATGTGACTTAATAACTTTGGAACAATATCAAAGCTATTTATTACAAACAATTAGACGTTTAGCTAATACCTTAGTCGCAATCGTTCATGATTTGTTCACTTTATGAAGTAATTTGATAACTCGTTTAGAAACCTGACGAATACCGCTGTCTAAACGTTCAAAATGTATGTTTACCACACTATTTTTAGGCAAAAAAAAGCGGCTAAGCATATTGCTTAAGCCGCTTTCAACACACAATTTTTTTAAAGAGGACGCATAAATTCGTTAATTTTTTCATGAGTCAATGTAGGTGTAGCACCTGCACTTTCTGCAACCATAGCCCCTATCGCACAGGCAAAATCAACCGCATACTGAGCACAATCGCTGCTACATAACTGATATATCAATGAACCTAAGAATGAATCCCCAGCGCCCACTGTGTCTACAACACTAATTAAATAGCCTGAATTATAATAATTTTGGCCCTTAACAGTTAACAGTGCGCCGTGACTGCCTTTGGTTACACATAAATATTCAGTGTTAGTTTGCTCTGCAATAAATGCTAGGTTTTGCTCAAGCGAATGGAACTTACACCCCATTGCTTTGGCAATTTCGTAAAGCTCTTCATCGTTTAACTTGATAAAATCTGCTTTATTCATTAAATCTACTAGCGTGTCTAATGTGTAATGCGGGGCGCGTAAATTTACGTCAAACACTTTAAAGTTAGCTACATCAACTAGCTGGTTTAGCGTAGCAAGTGAAGCTTCACTGCGGCCAATTAGGCTGCCAAATACAAATACATCACTGGCTTTTACTTTTTCAATAAGTGAATCAGTAAGAGTAATGTTGTCCCATGCCGTATCAGCGACTATTTCGTAGCTGGCTGAACCACTTTTGTCTAAAGTAACTTGTACGGTGCTGGTTTTTTTGTCGTTATTAACGGCAATATAATCGCAACTAACGCCTTTTGCTTTAATTTCGCCAAGAAGCTCAGTACCTAATTCATCGTTACCTACTGCGCTTATCATGTCGGCTTTAATACCTAATGAGTTAATGCGCACACACATGTTTAATGGTGCACCACCTAAGCGTTTACCTGTTGCAAAACAATCCCATAGCACTTCGCCAAAACAACTTACGCTTACGTCTTTACCTTGTTTAGAATCAATTAAAATGCTCATTATTAGTTACCTTTAGGCTCAAGCACGTTTTTCATAATTGCTTTTATTTTGCTTGCTGGTGCGTATAACGCGTCTACATTGTTTTTGTAGTGAGACGTAAAGGCGCTTTGCGTGTTTAAATCGCCAAATAAGCTTGTTAGCGATAAAAATGCAAGGTTATCAGTCGTCGTTTTAGCAGCAGCTTCATGAAGCTCGCTTTGCATTGCATCAATGACTTCAAGCGTATTGCCTTGCTCATCTTCCCCTTTGTCGCTATAAAAACACCATGCAGCAATAACGAGTGTAGCTAGTGATACATCTCGCCCTTGCGCTAGGTTTTCGTTAATAGTGGCAATTAAAAACTTAGGTAGTTTAGCTGCACTCTCCGAACAAATACGCGATAAGCTGTCTTTAATATTAGGGTTTGCAAAACGCTCAATAAGTGTGTCTTTGTAGATTTCAAGATCAATGCCTTCTAATTGCTCTAGGTTAGGCGTTACTTCTTTATCCATAAACGCACGTAAGTACTTTGCAAATAAGGGATCTGATACTGTTTCGTCAATTGTGCCATAGCCATGTACAGATCCCAGTAAACCCAGTACTGAGTGGCCTGCATTTAATAAGCGAATTTTCATGGTTTCAAAAGGGGTTACATCTTTTACAAATTGAGCACCAGCGTTATCCCAATTTGGCCGCCCGTCACAAAATGAATCTTCAATTACCCATTGTGTAAACGATTCACACGTTATTGGCCATTCATCGCTAACACCGTAAGCATCAACAACGTATTCAATATCACTTTGTTTAGATACTGGCGTAATTCGGTCTACCATAGCATTGGGAAACATTACATTAGCAGCAATCCATTCACTTAATGCTGCATCTTGCTCTGCGGCAAAAGCGAGTAACATTTTGCGCGTTACATTGCCATTATGTTGAATGTTATCGCAAGACTGTACTGTAAACGCATTAAGGCCTTGTTCTTTACGTAGCTTCAACGCAGCTGCTATATATCCAAATGCAGTAATAGGATCGTTTGGATTATTAATGTCATTAATTATGTCTGGGTTTGCATAATCAAACTCACCCGTTACTGGGTTAAAGTTGTATCCGCCTTCAGTAATAGTTAAAGACACAATTTTAGTATCAGGGTGTGCGAGCTTATTAATAACAGCTTGTTTGTTTTCAGGCGCAAACAAAAAATCAATCATAGAACCTATAACGGTATTGTCTATTGTCCCATTTGGGTGTCTTACCGTTAATGTGTAAAGGTAGTCTTGCTGCTTTAATACATCGCGAAGTCCACGATTTGCTTCAAGCAAGCCTACACCACAAATACCCCATTGCTCAGAACCTGGCGTTTTTAATAACTCATTAATATACATGGCTTGGTGAGCACGGTGAAAACCGCCAACGCCAATGTGAACTATACCTGCTTTTACTTTACTGCGGTCGTAGCTAGGGGTGTCTACATGGCTTGGCATATATGCCAAGCTTTGTTGGTTTAGCCCTTTAACAAGGGCATTAGTGTGATGTTGTGTCATGGTGCGGCCTTACTAAAACAAAAATTAAAAAACGTGTAAATTACAATGCAGCATTGAGCGCTTTATGGCGTTTTAAGGACCAATAAGCGGTAACAAAATAGATAACCGTACAGACGAAACACGCTATCTCAAACTGCAATTTGTTTGCGCTATATATGCTCATTGTGTCGCTAAAAAACATGACTTGGCTTGCAAATATACAAATAATGACAAGTGAAATAGTCGAAACCGCATTAAGCACTTTAGTAAACATAGAACCATCAACTACAGGTTTTGGAATGTCTTTCGCCTGCGCTGCTTGATACGCTTTAATATCACGTTGCTCTTGTTCCTCGGCAGCTATATGTTGTTTGTAGTCTTCACCAGCGCCATACTTTTTCGCTAACAGCGTGTAAACAACAATGGTAAAAAACCAGGTAGGTATAAATAAGTAATAAAACGACATAACATCTAGCGCATTTAAACCAAAGCCAAACACTAACGCTAACGCCCAAGACGCAATGGCCGGCACACTTCGAGTTATGTTTTTGTATTTAGCCCAGTAGCGCGTTAAGCCAATTTTAGGAAATAATACATGCTCGGCAAATACAATCGCCCCAACAGGCACAACCAATAAGCCAGCATAAGTAAGTAAAGGTAGCATTTGAGAAAATACGAACGGGAAACATGCAATAACTACGGTCACAATCCCTACAATAGCGGTTGTCCGCTCACGAGAGTGGTTTACAAAAATAGATTGCGCCGCAAGCCCCGCACGATATAGGTTTGCGTTAGCAGTAGTCCAACCGGCAATAATTACAATAACAAACCCAGTCCAACCTAATGCGTGGTAAGCCACATCGCCTGGATCGAGTGATGAAATAGTTGTTTTAAGTAATACCGCAACACCTGCACCCATAATACCGGCAGAGATCCACGCTAAGTAATGACCAAAAAACATGCCTACGCCCGAGAACAAACCATAGCTTTTGCGCTTGGCGAATCTAAAAATCGCCATATCAATTAAACCAAAGTGAGTAATAGAGTTAGCAGCCCACGCAAAACCAATTACCTCAAGAAGGCCAATCCCCTGCTCACCTTCTGCGTTCGTACCGGTCCATATGGATGAGTCGCCAATGGTCATAAAGTCACTAAAGCTGGTTAACGTGGTTGACCCAATTACATGATTTGAAAGTTCAGGGAAAAGTGCAAACGAGCCCGCAATAAAAATAACAAATAGCCAGGGTGCACAAATTTTAGAAAAGTCAGCTACAGTAGAAAAGCCATACATAGCCACAAATACAACAATAGAGCCAACGGCTAAAACAATACCCACAAACGCTAAACTATTTGGGTACCAATCTAACTGTGCAGGAATATCAAATAAAAATCGAACCGCAGTGGACGATACCGTAATCATCGCCGCCGATATAACACTAAAAATAATGACGTTAGCCCAGTTATAGAGCTTAGTCATTGAGTTACCAGCAATTTTGTTCAAATAATTATATAAGCTTAAACGCGTCTCTACTGCAATTGGCGCTGTAATTAGCCACCAAGAACACATTGCTAATAAATTACCAATTAATAGACCTAGTAAAATGTCGATGGTTGATGCACCCAGTGCAACAAATGTTGCACCAATAACAAACTCAGTGGCTGCAACATGCTCACCCGCGTATAATCCGGCAAAATGCTTCCAACCATGAAGCTTATTATTAGCAACGGGAAGTTGCTCTTCGTTTACATCTTTAAATGTGTGTGTGTGTGGACTCGTTGCCATGGTACTTCCTATTGTTTTAACACGATAATAATCACAAAAACGTGCATTTAGTTGTGTGTGCGGCTAAGCACACAACCTCGAAAATTCTTAAACAACGTCATTCATGTCAGTGTGGGACTAAATCAACGCTGTTTTTATATTTTTAGGGTTGGATACATTTCATAAAACGCTTTCCAATCTGTTAAATGAGCAACCTCGGGGTATGCCTTGTGAACAAAATTAACAGCTCCTTGCATATGCCCTCCACCGCTGTAATGAAGTACTTGCATATTTGCGGCAAGCGCCGCACTCACGCCCGCTATAGAGTCTTCTATTACCAAGCAATGGGCTGGACTAACCCCCATTTTTTTAGCGGCGTGTAAAAATAAATCCGGCGCAGGTTTGCCATTTTTTACTTCACTTGAAGTAAACACCTCATCAAAATAATGACTCAATTTAACGACGCTTAATGCTTTTTCTGTTCGTGCAGGGCTACTACTAGTTGCTATACAGCTAGGTGTAGTTAAATTAGCCAATACCTCTTTAATGCCATTTGTGGGCATTAGGGCTGTTTCAAACTCATGTAAAAGTGCATTTCTATAATCAGCTTCAAATCGCTCTGGCAATTCAACATTAAAAGCATCAGCTATCTTTTGAGTAACCGCTTTAAAATTGCACCCTAAAAAATGTTCTTGTACATAAGCACGGTCAATAAACACCGCTTTATCAACAAGCATATCGATGAGCACTTGCGCACTTAAAACTTCGCTGTCAATTACAACGCCATCACAGTCAAAAATAACCAGTTCAATTTTAGGGTTCATTTTTTTACCTTATTGCATTTAGTTTTATGCAAACACAAACCTGAGCATAAGCCCAGAGATTGAGCATATTCTCTTTATTATTATAATATGTCAACACGTTGTGAACTTAAAAACCCGCCACATAGTTCAAATAATCAACACCTCAATAAAAAAGCTGTTGATTTTCATTAGTTTTGATTTTAGCTGTTACGACTAAAATCGCATGCCGTATTCACAACAAGTGTATTTACTGCAGATGCCAATCTACTTTTTTGATTGTTGTAATCTAAACAATCAATTTTACCGAAATAAATTTAACCCATACACTCGTTAACAGTTAAACAGCCAGCAACACTGCCGGCACTTTTAAATAATGAGGTCGACAATGAAAACTCAAATAAACACAACAAAAACTAAATTAACTTTAAGCGCATTAGCCCTTGCAGTGGCATTACCTGCAAGTGCGGTTACCACTCTTACAAAAGACAACGGCGCAGCTGTTGGCGATAATCAAAACTCAATGACCGCCGGTGAGCGCGGCAGTGTATTGCTTGAAGACGTACACCTAATTCAAAAGCTGCAACGTTTTGCACGCGAGCGTATCCCTGAACGTGTAGTGCATGCGCGAGGAACTGGCGCACACGGCGTGTTTGTAGCCTCAAAAGAACTAGACGATTTAACAATTGCGGCGCCATTTGCAGAAGCAGGTAAAGAAACAGACGTATTTGTTCGTTTTTCATCAGTAATTCACTCAAAAGGTAGCCCTGAAACGCTGCGTGATCCTCGTGGTTTTGCTACAAAATTTTACACAGACCAAGGTAACTGGGATTTAGTAGGTAACAACTTACCTGTGTTCTTTATCCGTGACGCGATTAAATTCCCAGATATGGTTCACTCATTAAAGCCATCTCCGGTAGATAACATTCAAGATCCTAACCGTTTATTTGAGTTTTTCTCGTACGAGCCGGGCTCTACTCACATGTTAACGTGGGTATACAGCGACTACGGTACACCAGCAAGCTTACGTAAAATGGATGGTTGGGGCGTGCATGCATATAAAATGATTAATAAATCAGGCGATGTTAAATACGTTAAGTTTCATTGGGTAAGCCAACAAGGTATCGACAACCTAGATTCAAAAGAAGTAGCCGAAGTACAAGGAAAAGATTTTCAACACTTAACACGCGACCTGTACACCGAAATTGGTAAAGGCAACTTCCCTAAGTGGGACCTATACATTAAAACACTTGACCCATCGCAGTTAGATGACTTTGATTACAACCCATTAGATGCAACAAAAATGTGGTTAGACGTTAAAGAAACAAAAGTGGGTACAATGACCTTAAACCGTATGCCAACTAACTTCTTTCAATCTACAGAACAAGTTGCAATGGCACCGGCAAATGTAATCCCGGGTATTGAGCCATCTGAAGACAGACTATTACAAGGGCGTGTGTTTTCATACTCAGATACACAAATGTACCGCTTAGGTGCTAACCACCAACAATTGCCAATTAACCGCGCAAAAGTTGATGTGGTTAACTACAACCAAGATGGCGCAATGAATTACGGCAATACAACAAGTAATGTGAACTACCAACCAAGTCACGAAAACGTAGCAGAAAACCCAATTGCACGTAGAAGCGACACTGAACTTAAAGGTTTTGTACAACAAGCCGCGATTAAAAAGCAGCAAAACTTCGCACAAGCTGGCGTACTTTACCGTGGCTTTAGTAAGCAAGAACGCACTAACTTAGTTAACAACTTAGCCGGCGATTTAGGCAAAGTGAAAGACAGCAAAGTAAAGCACAAAATGCTTAGCCACTTCTACAAAGCAGATAGCGAATACGGTACACGCTTAACTAACGCTGTAAACGGCGACATGAAACAAGTTAAGCAACTAGCCGCTAAACTTTAATATTTTACCCAACCTAGAGGAAGGACCGACTCTCCCTTCCTCTTTTTTTAAAAGGTAAACCGTATGCGTAAATTACTTATAATATTTACTTTAGTGATGAGCTTTTCAAGCTTTGGTAATGAACAACAAAGCACTGTAAATGAGCCAACAACCGCCCAAACACAGTACGAAAGCCTACTTGCTTATTACTTTGCAGCCGCACGCACCGACGACACCGCCGTAATAACGCAGTTTGTTGATGCTGGCATTCCTATTAATAGTTACAACAACAAAGGTTACACCGCGCTAATGATTGCCACTTATCACGGTAATAAAAGCACAGTTAACACGCTTTTACAGTTAGGCGCTAATGCCTGCCTTGAAGATAAGCGTGGTAATACGGCCCTAATGGCCGCTATATTTAGAGGCGAATTTAGTATAGCTAAAACACTTGTCAGCCTTGATTGCGATAACGCCCATCAAAACAAAGCTGGCCAAACAGCAGAGCAATTTGCACAAACTTTTGGTCAACAAAAAGTACTCGACTTACTAGCGCAGGTGAATAGTGACGCAAAATAGCTTGTTTTTGATTTTTTGCCATTAGGACATGAACACGGGAAAAATAGTATTATTGCCTCTACTGGTCTAACCAGCTATTCTTTTCACCTGTGTACTTTATATGGAAAATAATAACTCTAATGGCCACACCACACTTTGATCACATCACTATTACCTGCAATAACAGGCAAACATTAAGCGCGCATGTATTTAAACCAGAAGACACCATAAAAGGCGCAGTAATGATTGCACCTGCAACGGGGATTAAGCAGCAGTTTTATGCAAACTTTGCTACTTACTTGCAGCAAAATGGATTTGCCGTTATTACGTTTGACAACAGCGGGATAGGCCAATCACTTAAAGGCAGCATTAAAAATAGTAAAGCGAATTTGCAATCGTGGGGCGAGCAGGATATGCCCGCAGTGCTAGAACAACTTCAAAAAACATTTCCGAATACCCACTACCATTTGATAGGTCACAGTGCCGGCGGGCAGCTAGTAGGTTTAATGCACAATGCCACTCAACTCAGCTCACTGTTCAACTTTGCGTGTTCGTCGGGCAAGTTAACCAATATGCGCTTAGCGTATCAGGTAAAAGCACACTTTTTTATGAATGGGGTTATTCCGGTGAGTAATGCACTATTTGGCCATACTAAATCACAATGGTTTGGTATGGGCGAGCCTTTACCTAAAGGCGTAGCTCAACAGTGGCAAAAATGGTGTAACGCACAAGGGTATGTTAAATCAGCATTTGGCAATACAGTATTTCAACATTTTTATAATGAACTAGCCATGCCTTCGCTTTGGATTAATGCCAGCGATGATGATATAGCAAATAACGATAATGTTGCTGATATGCTTTCTGTTTTTCCAAAACTTAACGCACAAACGCTACATTTAACGCCCAGTGAATATAACCTGAAAGATATTGGCCATATGAAGTTTTTTAGTAAAAGGTCTGCCGCTTTATGGCCTTTAGCACTAGACTGGCTAAACAAACATAGTATTTAACACCATGGTGTGTTTAGCTCCCTATACGCTAAACACACACCTGCTAACTCCATCTAACCTCTGCATACCTAAGCATATTTACGTGCTGTTAAATTTAAAGCCACTTTAGTAATTGACCTTTCGGTCAGTAAAGCTACAATCAATCAACACGTTAAACACGCACAATCAATAATGACCACACAAATAAAACCAAATAAAAAAGAAGTCACTCGGGAAAAAAACCAACTGCTCATATTAAATGCCGCCGAGCAATTATTTTCTCTTAATGGGTATGACGGCGCAAGCATGAGCATGGTTGCAAAAGAGGCTAGCGTTCCAAAAGCTAACATACTGTATTACTTTAAAAGCAAAGATGGCCTTTACGAAGCGGTAATAGACAGAATAATAGCAAATTGGAACTTAGGCCTTGATAACGTCACCGCTGAAGACGACCCCGCAGCAGTGCTTTATAACTACATAAAAAGTAAAGTAATACTTGCCGTAAACCAACCTCTTCAATCTCGTTTATTTGCCAATGAAATTTTGCGTGGCGCCCCCTATTTACAAAACTACTTTAGAACAAATACACGGCCTTGGGTTAAACAAAAAATTGATGTGTTTCAATCCTGGATGGACGCAAAAAAAATAGACCAAGTGGATCCCCATCACCTTTTATTTACTATTTGGTCAACAACACAATACTACGCAGACTTTCAAGCAGAAGTACTGCTAGTTATGAACAAATTAGAATATGATGAAACCGACGTGGCACAAATAACACAATCAATTGCCCACATAATTTTAAAAGGTATTGGCTTAAAAATACCCGCCCCAAACGAGGCCTAACACATGGAAAACTTTACAACCCCTGACCTATTCGACGATCACCGCAACTCGGTTCAAGTAGCAGATAGTGGCTTGCGCCACTTTGGTAAAAAAACCACCTTTAGTGGCCAAGCAGTAACGGTAACCTGCCCAGAAGACAACTCGCTTGCCGCCGATGTTCTCCATCAAGATGGTAAAGGGAAAGTGTTAGTAATTGATGGGTTTGCTAGCAAACGTTTTGCTTTTATTGGCGACATTATGGCCGAACGCGCGCTACAACATGGCTGGGAAGGTGTTGTAATAAATGGTTGTTGCCGCGATATAGAAATACTTGCCACTATGAATTTACCCGTAATGGCAATTGGTTCAACCCCTCGTAGCACACTTAAGCGCGGTTTTGGCGATCAAGACCAAGTTATTAATATGCTAAATACCGCAATAGCACCAAACGATTGGTTGTATGGCGACGTAAATGGCCTAATAATTAGTAAAGCCCCCCTTATTTAATAAATTCGTGTAAATAATAACAACCAGTTTGGTGCAGCAATGCACCAAGTTGGTTTGTTTTGCGGTTAAAAACACCCACTTTAAAACTTCAAAATTATAAATCCTCCTCTACAACGCCCAAAAACCTGACCAGTCGGACAGGATTTTACTTTTGGCATTTGTTTTGCTTGTATTAAGTTCGCTAAAACCACAACCACCGATGCAAAGTACAATTAGTGCTCAGTTAATAAAAATAAGATATTACGTAGAGAGTCGAAAAAAATAACAACACTATTCTCTTTTACTCAATTTAAAATTAGTAAATAACCATTTGGTCAGTTTTATGTAGATGGGTTACAAAATGAACACGCAATTGAAAACTAAAAACACAGGTATATTTTGTGACCATGGACCCAGTAATTGGCAATCAAGTCAAACGGGCACACTAAGCACTAAGCGCCTAGCCGTAAAAGATGTATTTGCCGTTAAAAAGCAAAAAAACAGTGCAGGTAATCCCTGCTGGTTTAAAACACATCCACCAGCCCAGCAAACAGCAAGTAGTGTAAACAAATTAATGGATGCAGGCTGTATTTTTAAAGGTTTTACCCATACCGACGAGCTTGCCTATAGCTTAGAGGGAAATAACATTCACTATGGCGCAGCACAAAACCCCAAAATAAAAGGGCATGCATGCGGTGGTTCTAGTATGGGAGCAGCCGCCGCGGTAGCCGGCAATTTAGCTGACATAGGCTTGGGCACCGATACTGGCGGCTCTATTAGAATACCCGCAAGTTACTGCGGCTTATTTGGTATTAGACCAAGCCATAACGTGATTGAAAAAGACGGCCTAATTCCGCTAGCTCCCCCTTTTGATACCATTGGCTGGCTTACCCAAAGTGCAGAACTACTAGAAAAAGTAGGCGACGTATTGTTACCAAGCCAAGCTATTAATAGTGTAAATACCTTGGTTATTTGTGAGCCCTTATTTGAGCTAGTCAGCCCAGCTTTACAAGCACCACTTAAACAATTGCTTAAAAAAACCAAACCTTATTTTAAACACCACAAAGAATTTGAACTACCTGACATCAGCTTATTAAGCGAACTCGCTGATAGTTTTAGAATATTGCAAGGACGTGCTATTGCTAAAGCGCACAAAGATTGGCTTCAGTTGCCGGAGCTGCCTCCCCAGTTTGCTCCGGCAATTGCAGCCCGTTTTAAAATGGCATTGGCACTAACCACTCAAGAAGAAAAAGAGGCACTTAACGTTCAAACTCAATGGCAAACATTAATTGCTAAAAACCTAAATTCAACTAGCTGCTTATTTTTGCCAACAACCCCAACAACCGCACCTAAATTGGGCGCCGACACAAGCGCCTTACGCATGCAAATAATTACGCTATCGGCTATTGCGGGCTTGAGCCGCTCGGCGCAAGTTCACTTACCATTGACTAATCTAGCAAATGGCCATCCATATGGGTTTTCACTCATGATGAGCCACAATAACGATAAAAGCTTACTTGCCTGCGCAACACAACTAGCTGCATATTTTAAACAGGAAACTCTCACATGAACGCACACAACATTGCCTTTACGGCCCCGCACTTCTCAGCGACAGAGGCAGGTACCTCAATACTAAAACAAGGCGGCACCGCCACCGAGGCTATGGTTGCAGCAGCCGCTGCTATTAGCGTGGTTTACCCACATATGAACTCAATTGGTGGCGACAGTTTTTGGCTTATTGACAACCCAAACCAAAGCACACCCACCGCAATTGATGCATGCGGACGTGCACCAAACGACATCAGCGCCTACAGCAATGAGCAACAAATACCAGATCGTGGCGGTTTAAGCGCATTGACTCAAGCGGCTACACTTCGTGGCTGGCAAAAAGCCCTTGAATTAGATGAGCACGCAGCCCTTTCGCTAAGTACTATTTTAGCCCCAGCTATCAAACTTGCCCGCGAAGGGTTTACTGTTACCAAAAGTTTGCAAGCAGGCTGTGAAAAACTCGCGACGGTTACCAATACAAATGATGCATTTAAAGCACTATACATCCCAAATGGCAAACCGTTAAAAGCAGGCCAACATTTTAAAAACCCAAAACTTGCCGATACCTTTGAGCATTTAGCTAAACATGGCTTAAATGCATTTTATGAAGGCGAACTTGCCGACTCGTTTTCAGCCGATTTAGCCAAAGCTAGCAGCATTATTACCCCAAATGATATTGCCAACACGCAAGCCGATGTAGTAAGCCCGCTAAATGCTAATTTGTCGGGTATTAATTGCTATAACTTACCTGCACCTACTCAAGGCGTACATTCGCTACAAATAATTGGTACCGTTAATAAGCTAAAACACACCGCTAACACCGAAGCCGATTGGACCCACTTAATTGTAGAAGCCACCAAGCAAAGCTTTACGCACCGCCCAACGCTTTGGGCCGACCCTAAAGCGCTTGGCGATGATTATAAAAACGCACTAACAGATGAGCGCTTAAGCGAGCTTGCCAACAATATTGATATGAATACCGCCAAAAAATGGCCGTTTGATGCCCAGCCCGGCGATACCGTTTGGATGGCAGCACGTGATAAGAACGGCCAACTAGTGAGCTTTATTCAAAGTATTTACTGGGAATTTGGTAGCGGCATACTCATGAGCGAAGGCGGATTTGTATGGAATAACCGCGGGCTAAGTTTTAGCTTAAACACTAAAGATACCAATGCACTAGCGCCAAATAAACGCCCAGCACATACCCTTAACCCGGCTATGGCTAAGTTTGACGATGGCAGACGCCTTGCCTATGGCACTATGGGTGGTGAAGGCCAACCACAAACTCAAGCCGCTGTATTTGCCGGATACGCGTGGCGAAATAAGTCAATTAACCAAGCGGTAAGCGATCCGCGCTGGTTACTTGGCCGCACATGGGGCGACACCAGCACAAATTTAAAAATAGAACACAGCCTCGCTGCCCAAATAGACAATGAATTAAATAAACGTAGCCACGACTGGGTAAGTGTCGAGGACAATAACGAAATGATGGGTCACGCAGGTGCTATTTTAGATACACCTACAACCCTTGAAGCTGCAACGGATCCTCGCTCTGATGGCCGTGCAACTGTTTCATCAACGTAGTAGGAACACACATGACAGAAATAATGAATCAATGGCCAATTATTGTGGCCTTAATAGCAACCGGTATTTTTGCCGGAATTTTAGCAGGACTTTTTGGTGTAGGCGGCGGTATTGTTATCGTACCTGTGCTGTACTTTTTACTGCAAGGGTTTGGTGTAAGCCCTGAGTCGGCCATGATGATAGCTACAGCGACATCGCTTGCCACCATAGTGCCTACGTCTATTTCGTCTATTCGCTCGCACCATGCAAAGGGCAACATTGACCTTGCTTTAATTAAATACTGGGCGCCGTTTATTTTAGTAATGGCCGTTGTAGGCAGCTACTTAGCGCACTCAATACGCGGTAATGCACTGGTACTTATGTTTGCTTGTATTGCTATTTTAGTCAGCCTTAACATGTTATTTAGAGCCGGCGCCCCTGCCCTTGTAAGTAAGTTACCGGGTAAATTTGGCCAAGGTATGATGGCAAGTATTGTCGGTGGCTTATCGGTAATGATAGGCATTGGCGGCGGCACAATTGGTGTGCCCATGCTTAACGCATTTAACGTACGTGCCCATGTTGCCGTAGGCACTGCAGCCGTATTTGGCTTATTGATTGCGCTACCTGGCGTAATTACCTTATTAAGTATTGGCACAACGCCAACCGATGCTCCCCTAGGTACGTGGGGGTTAGTTAACCTCCCTGCCTTTTTACTTATTATTCCACTCACTATTTTGTTTGCGCCTATTGGCGTAAAAATTGGTAGCAAGCTGGATCAAAAACAATTAAAACGCGCTTTTGCCATTGTCTTAATGATAACGGGTATTCGCATGCTTATTCAGACTCTCGGAGCCTAAAACATGTTTAGCAACACGCAAATTCAAACTTTAAATCCACCGCAGCGTTTACTCATGGGGCCTGGGCCAATTAACGCAGATCCACGCGTACTGCGTGCTATGTCGGCGCAGCTAATTGGCCAATACGACCCAGTAATGACCGGTTTTATGAACGAAACCATGGCCCGCTATCGCGAAATATTTAAAACCAAAAACGAATGGACCATGTTAGTTGACGGCACATCGCGCGCAGGAATAGAAGCCGTTTTATGCTCTATTTTACGCCCGGGCGATAAAGTGCTGGTGCCAATTATGGGGCGCTTTGGCCACTTGCTTGTTGAAATAGCCGAGCGCGTAGGCGCAAAGGTACACACCATAGACGTACCCTGGGGCGAAGTATTTACCCCCGAACAAATAGAAAAAGCCATTGTTGATGTAAAACCCCATGTACTTGCCATGGTGCAAGGCGATACTTCAACAACCATGAACCAGCCGCTTGAACACATTGGTGATATTTGCCAAAAGCACGATGTATTATTTTACTGCGATGCCACCGCCTCAATTGTGGGTAACGATTTACCCGCCGATGAGTGGAAACTCGACGCGCTGTCGGTTGGTTTGCAAAAATGTTTAGGTGGCCCGTCTGGCTCTGCGCCATTAACACTAAGCGATAAATGCGCTAATTGGATCCAAAAGCGTAAAAAAGTAGAAGCGGGGATCCGCACCGCGGAGCATACCGACGGCACCGAGCCATTTGTACGCTCTAACTACTTTGATTTAGGCATGATCATGAATTACTGGGGCGAAGAGCGCCTTAACCACCACACCGAAGCCACCAGCATGCTGTATTGCGCATCAGAATGTGCACGCATTGTTATTGAAGAAGGCGTAGATAACTGCGTTGCCCGCCACAAATTACACGGCGATGCCATGCTAACGGGTATTCAAGCGCTGGGCTTAAACGTATTTGGCGACATTAGTCATAAAATGAACAACGTAGTGGGTGTGTATATTCCCGAAGGAATTAACGCCGACCATGTACGCGGACAAATGCTAACCGACTTTGGTATTGAAATTGGCACCTCGTTTGGGCCACTGCATGGCAAAATTTGGCGTATTGGCACCATGGGCTACAACGCCCGTAAAGATGCCGTATTACAAACATTGGCAAGCCTAGATGCCTGCCTGCATGCCAACGGTTACAAAGGCCCTAAAGGCGAAGCAGCTATTGCCGCCCTTTCCCATTACAAATAATAAAAAGGATTTAGCATGCCGATTGCAAGCCCACTCCATGAGCCATTATTAAACAGCGAGCTGGCTAATAAGTTTGCTGCACGCGCCTTAGTGCGTTGTAAAACACTAAGCAGCCTATCGCAAATGCAAGGCGGCATTCACCGTGTGTATTTATCTAAAGAGCACAAAGAATGCAATAGCGTTACTACCCAATGGATGGCTGAGGCAGGCATGCAATCGTGGCAAGACGAAGTCGGCAATTTATGGGGGCGCTTGGCATCATCAAACCCAAACGCTAAACGCTTAATTATAGGCTCACACCTTGACACCGTACCCAATGCCGGCGCATTTGATGGCATTTTAGGGGTGTTACTCGGTATTGAAATAGCCGCCATTGCACATGAATTAGAGCTAGATCTACCCTTTCATTTAGATGTTGTGGGTTTTTGTGATGAAGAAGGCACCCGCTTTGCCACCACTTTAATTGGCTCAAAAGCACTGGCAAACGAGTTTGACCCGCAGTGGTTAAATATACAAGATACAAACGGTATTACTATGCGCCAAGCCATGCTGGATTTTGGTTTAAACCCAGATGATTACGCAAAAGCTGCGCTCAACAAAAACGAGTTACTCGGTTACTGGGAAACCCACATAGAGCAAGGCCCTGTGCTTGAATCGGTAAATCAGGCGCTAGGCGTAGTAACCGCTATTGCTGGCGCCAAACGCGCTATGATCACTTTAACAGGTCAAAGCGGCCACGCGGGTACAACTCCAATGAACTTGAGGCAGGATTCACTAGCAGGCTGCGCTGAATTAGTAACCGAAATTGAAAAACTAGCAAACAATGCTAAAAATGGCGAAGTTGCCACCGTAGGACAAATACAATCGCGCCCCGGCGCAACAAACGTTATTGCCGGTAAAACGACTATAAGCCTAGATGCGCGTGCTCAAAACGATGACGACCTAGCAGTATTACTTAATGCAATACATACTCGCGCGGAGCAAATTGCAACTAGCCGTGATTTAACGCTTGATTGGCAATGGACGCATGCAGCCGGTGCCGTTGCATGCGACACCACTATTCAACATTTGTTTTCAAGCGCATGTAAACTCAACAACCAAGCATCGCCTTCACTTGCCTCTGGTGCAGGGCACGATGCAATGGCAATCGCTCCAATTTGCCCCGTTGGCATGCTATTTATACGCAGCCCTGGCGGCATAAGCCATCACCCAGCAGAAGCTGTTATTGATGAGGATGTAACAAAAGCACTCAGCGTAATGTACAGCGCACTTGTACTGTATACACAAACGTTAAAAGAATAGTGAAACTAATGAGTAATACAGGGGTTAAAATGTAAGTATTGCTCTATTTAACGATTAACTTTGTGAGGTTTTACTCGCATATCTCCAAGATGAGTTACAGCTACAGCTACAGCTACAGCAGTAATAGTAAATACCTGCTTTTTATATTCAATTGTAATATTACTGATGTTTAAACAGCGCATTTACGTCAATTATTTAATAATGTAACTAGGTGGTAGGTTAGCAATCAGATTGCGGCTGTGTTTCCATGTATTCTTCCACAATTTCTAGCTGCCCCTTCTCCGTTCTTTTTAGAAGCATATAATAGCGTTAATCGGTATAACATTTATTTTCAGAATATCGGTGTGCCTTGATCTTGTAGCCATTTCCTTCAGACTTTATTACTATGTTTTTGAATGTGCTTTTGTCATTTTTGCCAATGGCATTACACGTTGGACAAGCACCTTCCATGCTCACCCGTAATTTCCATTTGACGCTCCGTACCATGCGGGTAAACGCGATAGGAATGAATTTTGGCATCGTTTGCATATAAAGAAGCAACTTTCACGTCAAAATTACTGCCTAACTTCGTATATTCATCAAAAATACTTTTCGCATTTTCCGATGCATGTGAAATGTTCGACATTAAAACTGCAACAGCGAGTATAACTTTTTTCAAATGTTGGCTCCTTACTAAGATTGATGATTGCTAACGATCGCATATAATGCGGGGATGCTTGGCTATAATTAGCAGAGAATGAGTCTCAAAAGAGCATTTAACGCCATTTTTAATGCGCTTGATATATGGTGACTATGCCTGCTGCGGTAATTTTAATTGCTTATAAACTTTCTTACACTTACCACAGGTGATATCTAATTCGAACTTATAGTTAACGCACTGAAAAAAGAAGCCATACACTTTACTTCCAATTTTTATAAACGTCAGAACAAACGCTGTTGCCACCATAAAACTAAATTCATAAGCGCCATTTTCGTAGAGTGCTGAATCTATACACAACTCAACAAATAAAAGTGCCACAACCTTATAGTGCTTGCCAATTACCGCAATAACAAATGTAAAAAAAGCTATAAAATAAGCAAAACCTTGTGACTCTTCAGCTAAAAAAGCCAAGAAACCTATTGGAATAGATAAACAAAGGCTAAGAAAAAGAAATCCCACCATATCGATTTTTGACATCCAAAAATCAGTTTTAAAACTATTTTTTGTTTTGCACTTACTACACTTTAACAACAACTACTCCAAATAAAGGATATGACGCTTGCCGTAAACGGCACACATAATATAGCTTAATAATCCCACCAAATAACTGCAATGTAAACAAGCAATTAGAGGTTATAAAAGTGATTTTTTATAAGATACAAAAGCCGTATTGATAAGGTTATTGGGTTGGGTTGCGAATTAGAGTAAAAGTTGCGGGTTGTATACATTGTTTGTTTTTAACAGGGGTTTACAGCGCTGCCTTTGCAGCATTATTAATAAAGCTACAGCAGAGAGTTCAATTAGCCTCAAAGTTTACATTATCAAAATACGGGTTGTGAGTGAGCGCTTTAATTACACTAATGCCGGTAAGTTCTATGAGCTTTAGCTCGCCACTTGCATTCATGGAAATGCACTCTTGTTTGAGTGCATTGCGTTTTGTATCAGTTGCTACACCACATACACTATCACCATTTTTTAATACAAGCTCAATATTCAGCCTGTGCATACAAGCAATTTCGATGTAATCGTAATGGTTGCAACTGATCATAAAGTTCTCTTTACATTATTTAGCTGGCTTAAGTAGCATTAAAGTAGCAATAACAATTAAGTTGCCTATATACCATAAATCTTTAATTACAAATTGGCCTAATCGATCTAATAACGCGCCTGAACTTAATGCGCCGGTGGCGGTAATTAAAAATGTTTGGGTCATTAAAAAAACACTTAAGCACGCTAAACCACTCACTATAATGAGCTTTTTATTATTAAGTAAAATACCCACGCCAAGAAGCACTGCAAATAATATATCAAACCCGCCAATTACGTTTGATGCGCCTTGTACGCTAAATACAGTGTATAACCACGACATAAACGGTGAGGTTTCTACTAAGCCTACAATGGCTTTGGCTTCAAACTCATAAAATTTCATGCAGCCAATCCACAGTAAAACCATCGCAACCGGTATAAAGTTTAAAAATACATGTTGTTTGTCGGTGAGCTTATTTTTATAAAACAGAAATAAATACAAAGGAATAACAGCAAAGTATTTAATAATGCCTTGCCCACTGCCAATAATTGGAAAGCCGCCTAACTGTGCCATCCAACGGTTACTGGCCAATAAAGTAAGTAAAGGCACTATGCAAACAATTAACGCTAAAACCGCTACAGGCAAAGGCTTTAGTAATTTAAAATGTGCAGCGAAAGTGGCGAGTGCCAATGCAATCATAGCGGTGCCTGTGAACAAACCTAACGTATTTACACTGAATAACGTATCAAGTTCATAAAAGCTAAAGGTCGCTATGAGTGTGTTTGGGTTTGCACCTAGCGCAAACGATACGCCAAGTAATGCAAAGCTAAGTGTAAGTATGAAGGTGAGTGCGTTATTTGTGTGTGTTAAGTTCATTGTGTGCTCATTAAATTTGTCATGCCTAATAAAGACCTTGTTCTTTATAAAAAGCATTCAACCTAGCCAAACAAATATTCACTCATATGTAACTTAAAAAGTTATATAAGCGCACTTTTCAAAAACAAAAAACTCACATAAATAAACATATCCTTTTGGTCAGGTTGATAGATAAAAGCTATTAAAACTCCAACTAAAAACTAACAAAAAAATTTAAAAACCTCATATAAAAAAGAATAAAAACAAACTAAATCACTGATATAAAATATAAAAATAAATACACCCCCTTGCTTTTAATGCTTGTTAAATTAACTAAACACCAAAAAGCTAACCGATCGGTCAGATATGGCATATTAACTGCAAAGTATTAATCATAATAAAACAGCTTTTTTCTTACTTGCGCAATAACAATACGAAAAAGCAAACAATAAACCTTATTAAAAACAGGGTGTTAAAAAGCTAAGGGGGTCTGTGTGATTCAGTTTCTATTAAATGACACGCCAATTGAAGAACAAGAATGCTCGCCAAGTCTCACCATTTTGGACTGGCTACGCACCAAAAAAGGGAAAGTGGGCACTAAAGAAGGGTGTGCTACAGGCGATTGTGGCGCGTGCACAATTTTAGTCGGCGAAGAAAAAACAAACTTAAACGGTAACCCTGTTTGGCACTACCAAACCATGAACAGCTGCCTGCTTTTATTAGGCAATGCACACGCAAAACACATAGTAACCGTAGAAGCTGTAACAGCGGGGCTTTACCCAACCCTTGATGATTTACACCCAGTACAACGCGCATTAGTAGAGTGCCATGGTTCGCAATGCGGTTTTTGTACCCCAGGTATAATAATGAGCATGTTGGCGCTTTATATTAATCAACCGAGTTACCCAGGTAAAAAAGCTGCTATTCATGCTTTAGGTGGCAACTTGTGCCGTTGTACTGGCTACAGCCCTATTTTACTCGCAGTAGAAAAAGCCTACAGCTATGAGCGCAAAAATGAGCCTTACTCAGCCATGGCCGCTCAGTTTAAAGCCTCACTTAATACGCAATATGATGACGATGTTCCATTTTTAAAAAATGGCCCACGCAAATTCTACTTGCCTCAAAATGCTAAGCAGCTAGTTGAACTAAAAGCGCTATATCCGCATGCACACTTGGTTGCTGGTGGCACCGACTTTGCCATTGAGCTTAGCCAAAACATGCTATTGCCCGATGTAATAATATCCCTTAGCCAAACCTGTGAGCTGTGCACATTAAGCGATAACAACGGCGAGCTACATATTGGTGCAGCACTCCCTTACAGCCAATTTGTTGAAGCGTTTTACACTTACTACCCTGAGTCTAAAGAGCTGTTTGAACGCCTAGGCTCTAATCAAGTACGTAACAGTGGTACCTTAGGCGGCAGCATAGGAAATGCCTCTCCTATTGGCGACCCAGCTCCATTATTAATTGCACTTAATGCCACCATGGATTTATTAAGCGCAACAGGCACACGTACCATAAACGTGGCTGACTACTTTGTTGATTACAAAAAAACAGTCATTAAAAGCGACGAAGTCATTAGCAAAATTACCGTACCTAAACGCCCAGACTCGTTAAAGCTTGCGTGCCATAAAATTTCAAAACGCTTTGAAGACGATATATCTACTGTGTGTTTAGTACTGGCTATTGAGCAAACACAAGGCGTAATTAGCAATGCCCGCTGTGCCATGGGCGGTATGGCTGCAATACCCAAACGCGCCGCGCACATAGAGCAAAAGCTTAATGCTCAGCCCTTACAAGTAAGTACGTTTATAGATGCCGCAGCCGCTATAAATGACGACTTTTCCCCAATGAGCGATGTACGCAGCAGCGCACATTACCGCACTACAGTAAGCAAAAACTTGCTACAGCGTATTGGTATTGAGTTTTGCGGTGCACAGCCTAGTAGTAATAAAAATAATAACAACATTGCCATTACGAGGATCTCACATGCGTCACTTTGAAATGGATAAACTAAAAGCCCAAGGCGGAAGCGTTGGCCAATCTAAGTACCACGAAAGTGCAATAAAACAAGTATGTGGCAATGCAAACTACGCCGACGATAACCCAGAGCCTCATGGCTGCTTAAACGCCTACCCTGTACTTGCGCCCATTACCAGCGGCTTTATTAAATCAATTGATACAAGCAAAGCGCTTGAAGTGGCAGGTGTTAAGCGTATTTTATCGGCTGATGATGTACCCGGTAAGCTTGATATTGGCCCAATATTCCCAGGTGATGTGCTATTAACCAATCACGAAATTCAATACCACGGGCAACCTGTGCTGGTAGTCGTTGCCGACAGCTACGAAATGGCGCGCCGCGCTGCTCGCTTAGTGGTTATAGAGTGCGAGCAAACCACCCCCATACTTGATATTAAAGAAGCGATAAAAAAAGAGCACTGGGTAAGACCGCCACATTCACTCAAGCGCGGTAATAGCGAGCAAGCCATAAATAATGCAGCCCACCAACTTAAAGGTGAAATACACGTAGGCGGGCAAGAACACTTTTACCTTGAGGGGCAAATAGCACTCGCTCAGCCCGACAATGATGGCGGGATTCATGTTCAATGTTCTACACAGCACCCAACAGAGGTGCAGCACTTAGTTGCTAAAATTTTAAAAAAGCCATTTAGCTTTGTAAATGTAGAAACCCGCCGCATGGGCGGAGCCTTTGGCGGTAAAGAAACCCAAGGCGCACCGTGGGCTTGCCTTGCAGCCCTTGCAGTTTTCTACCTTGGCTGCGCCGTTAAAATGCGCCTAGCCCGCAGCGACGACTTTAAACTTACCGGCAAGCGCCACCCATTTTATAACCAATACCATGTAGGGTTTGACGAAAATGGCCTAATTGAAGGCGCTGATGTAACCGTAAATGGGTTTTGTGGTTATTCACCTGATTTATCTGATGCCATTGTCGACCGCGCAATGTTTCATGCAGATAACGCGTATTACTACCCAGCGGCCACCATTAAAGGGAACCGCTGTAAAGTAAACACCGTAAGTCACACTGCGTTTAGAGGATTTGGTGGCCCGCAAGGCATGATCATGGGCGAGCTAATAATGGACGACATAGCCGCTAAATTAGGTAAAGATCCGCTTGAGATCCGAAAACTTAATTTATACAAAAAAGGCCGCGACACCACGCCGTACCATCAAACCGTAGAGCAACATATTTTAAAAGATATGATAAGCCAGCTTGAGGAGTCGGGTGATTACTGGGCGCGAAAAAAGGCAATTAAAACCTTTAATGCATCATCGCCCATTATCAAAAAAGGCCTTGCGATGACGCCGGTTAAATACGGTATATCGTTTACCGTACAGCACTTAAACCAGGCGGGTGCACTCGTGCATGTATATAGCGATGGCTCGATTCATTTAAACCATGGCGGCACCGAAATGGGCCAAGGCTTAAACACTAAAATAGCGCAAATTGTAGCTCATGGCTTTGGCGTTGATTTTGACGCAATAAGCATAAGCGCGACCCGTACCGACAAAGTACCAAACACCTCGCCAACCGCCGCATCAAGCGGGACTGACCTAAACGGTATGGCAGCGCTTAACGCCGTAAATACCATAAAAGAGCGTTTAATAGGCTTTATAAGCGAGCACTTTGAAGTAGACAGCCAAAGTATTGTATTCAAAGATAACCTCATTACCTTTAGCAAAGGCGAAATTAGCTTTAGCGAACTTGCAAACCTTGCTTACATGAATCGAATATCGCTTTCATCAACCGGTTATTACGCCACCCCTAAAATTCATTACGACAGAGCGAAAGGCGAAGGCCGACCGTTTTTTTATTACGCGCATGGCGTAGCACTGAGTGAAGTAGAAGTAGATACGCTGACAGGCGAAAACACAGTAACCCGTGTTGATATTCTGCACGATGTGGGCAGTTCAATAAACCCAGCACTTGATATAGGGCAAGTTGAAGGGGCTTTTGTGCAAGGTATGGGCTGGCTTACCACTGAAGACTTACAATGGAGCGATAAAGGCCAGCTTGCCAGCTTTGGCCCTGCTAACTATAAAATACCTGCTATTGGCGATACCCCTGCCGAATTTAACGTAAATTTATATAACTCTGCCAACCCAGAAACCACCGTTTTTAGATCAAAAGCAGTTGGCGAACCGCCGTTTATGCTGGCCTTTAGTGTGTGGAGCGCTATTCGTAACGCCATAAGCAGTGTGGCCGATTACAAATACACTGCCCCACTTGATACACCTGCCACACCAGAGCGAGTACTTAATGCAATTGAGCAAACCGCCAGCTGGTTTAAGGAGCAGCAACATGGCTAATTTAAATGAGTCGTTTCAGGGTTTTCATACTCAAAATTGGGCGCAAGCTATAAACGAGCATGAGCAGAGCGGCACTAACTATGTTATTGCGACGGTGCTTGGCACCAATGGCTCAACCCCCCGTGGCACAGGCTCTAAAATGGTAATAAGCGGCGAGCACATTTACGATACCCTTGGCGGTGGTCACCTTGAATACGTAGTAATAGAAAAAGCACGTGAGCTACTTGCTAAAGGCGAAGCAGCCCAAGTGATAGAGCAATTTAACCTAGGCGCAAATTTAGGCCAATGTTGCGGCGGAGCTGCCACCGTTATGCTTGAGTGCATGCAATGCGAGCGCTTTACGCTTGATATTTATGGCGCAGGCCATGTAGCACAGGCGCTTATTGGTATATTGGCGCAATTACCGATGCGCATACGTTGGATAGATAGCCGCGCCGATGTATTCCCACAGGTTTTTCCTAATAACGTAATAAAAGTGGTTGATGAAGAGCCAACAGAGCAAGTAAAAAGCGCGCCCAAAGCTAATAATTACTTAATATTAACCCATAACCACCAGCTCGATTTTGCACTCACACAAGCCATTATTAAACGCGCCGATGCCAATTGGCTTGGTGTTATTGGCTCAGATACTAAAGCAAAACGCTTTAAACAGCGCTTAGCCCATCGCGATTTTACCACCGAGCAAATAAAGCAAATGACCTGCCCTGTCGGGCTTGAAAATGTAACGGGCAAGCTCCCTATGGAAGTAGCAATATCAATTAGCGGGCAGTTAATTGGCCTTTATCAAGCTATGCAAACCCATGCGCCCAAACGCCAAGGCCTGCAATGGCGCGTACTTAAAAATGCATTAATTAGCACCACGCACGAGGAAGAAAGCGCATGAGTAGCTTAAAAATTAACGACCTAAATGCAGCGCAAGCGCATCAAGCATTAGAGCACTGCTGCGCCGCTCCTAACTGGGTACTCGGTATGCTAAATATCATGCCATTTGAAAATAAAGATCACCTCTTTCACAGTGCGCAAACCGTATGGGATAGCCTAAGTGAGAGCGATTATTTGGCCGCTTTTGAAGGCCACCCGCAAATAGGCGATTTATCAACATTAAGTAAAAAGTACGCCGCTACCGCAAAAAAAGCGGGGCACGAACAATCGGGTATGAGCAAAGCAAACGAGCAAACCCTAAAAAAAATGATTGAGCTAAATAAACAATACCTCAGTAAATTTGGCTTTATTTTTATTGTGTGTGCCAGCGGTAAAAGTGCTGAGCAAATGCTTGAGCTAATAGAGCAGCGCGTACACAACACCCGCGAAAAAGAGCTAACAATTGCCGCGAGCGAACAAGCCAAAATAACAAAAATAAGATTGGAGTCCCTGATATGAATAAAAGTATGAACAAAAGCCCTATCACTACCCATATTCTCGATACCAGCACCGGTAAACCTGCAGCAAATTTAGCTGTACACTTGTTTGTATACACTAATAACAAGTGGGAATTAATTGCCCAAGGTAACACAAATAGCGACGGGCGCATTACCGACTGGCTAAATACAGACGTAGAATTTGCAACCTATAAGTTGGTATTTGATTTAGATAGTTACTATAAAAACCAGCCTACCCCAGCGTTTTATCCAGAAGCGCAAATAACCTTTAGATTGCAAGATCAAAAGCATCATCACATCCCGTTATTGCTTAGCCCGTTTGGCTACTCAACGTACAGAGGCAGCTAATTATGAGCACGCAAAACAATAATAAACTAACCGTAATTTGTGCCAACATACTCGATTTTGTTGACGACCCCGCCATAGTAGGCGACAACGCCCACCGCTATTTTGAAAAAGGCGCATTAGTTATTCAAAACGGTAAAGTGGTTAACCTTGGTTACGAGCAAGACATACTGCCAAGCTTAGATAAATCAGCCACTATTATTCGCCACGATGGCAAATTGGTTATGCCCGGCATGATAGACACGCACATACATTTACCACAAACCGAAATGGTCGGCGCGTATGGCGAGCAGCTTTTAAGCTGGCTTACAGAATATGCCTTCCCAACCGAAAAAAAGTTTGCCAGTGAAGTTTACTCAAGTGAAGTCTCAAATCGCTTTTTAGATGAGCTACTACGTAATGGCACCACCACCGCGCTAGTGTTTGGTACGGTACACCCACAATCGGTTGATGCGTTTTTTAACGAATCTCAAAAACGTAATTTACGCATGATTGCCGGTAAGGTAATGATGGACCGTAATTGCCCTGACGATTTATCCGATTGCGCACAAACCAGTTACGAACAATCAAAAGCACTCATAAAAAAATGGCACAACGTTGATAGGTTGAGCTATGCGGTAACGCCACGTTTTGCACCTACATCTACCCCTGAGCAACTACAAAAATGTACTCAGCTATTAGAAGAATACCCCGACACTTACCTGCATACGCACTTATCTGAAAACAAAGACGAGTGTGAATGGGTAAAAGGGTTATTCCCAGAAGCTGATGACTACTTAAGTGTTTACGAGCAAGCTAAAATGGTGCGTAAACGTTCGGTATTCGCTCATAGTATCCACTTATCTGAGCGCGAGCTTTGCTGCCTTGCAGATAACAACGCGGCTATTTCTCACTGCCCTACCTCTAACTTATTTTTAGGCTCTGGCTTATTAAACTTAAAGGCCTGTGAAGAGCACGGTATTAATGTAGGCATGGGAACTGATGTGGGCGCAGGAACAAGTTTTTCGATGCTGCAAACAGGCAACGAAGCGTACAAAATTCAGCAGCTTCAAGGTCAAAAATTCTCAGCTTTTAAGGGCCTATACTTAGCGACTCTCGGCGGTGCGCGAGCCCTTGATTTAGAGGGCACCATAGGTAATTTTGCAATAGGTTGCGAGGCTGACTTTATTGTAATGGATTACGCCGCCACCTCGTTTTTAAAATTCAGAATTGGCCATGCAAAAACCCTGCACGAGCAACTCTTTGCCATGATGATGCTAGGCGACGACCGCTGCATTGAACAAACCTACATCATGGGTAAAAGCGTGTATAAGCGCGATGATAAAAAACAATTTACAGCCACCCGCTCACCGCAATTAGAAGAGGCTTAACCTAATGGAAAATTATTTATTTGAGCTTGCTCACTTAGTATTGCGTTATTTTCATGTAATTGCGGGCATAGCCTGGATTGGGGCATCGTTTTATTTTGCATGGCTTGATAACAACTTACAAACACCACCCCAGTGGAAACAAGACAAAGGTATAAAAGGCGATTTATGGGCCGTGCACGGCGGTGGCTTTTACGAAGTGGCTAAGTATCAAAATGGCCCTGAACAAATGCCACACACCCTGCACTGGTTTAAATGGGAAGCCTACACAACGTGGATCACGGGTATTTTATTATTTAGCCTACTTTATTATGTTGGCGCCGATGTTTACCTAATCGATAACAGTAAAAGTGAGCTCAGTAAATTGGCTGCTATTGGCGCATCGCTTGGCTTTATTGGCTTAGGTTATGGTGTTTATCGTTTGTTGTGCAAAACCCCGCTCGTTGAAAACGGCAAAGCGTTTATTGCTGTGGTTATTGGTATATTGGCCCTTTGGACTTACGGAGTCGATCAGCTATTCAGTGACCGCGCTGTGTATATTCATGTAGGCGCGCTTATTGGTACGTGTATGGTTGGCAATGTGTACCACATTATTATGCCAGGGCAACGCTACATGGTAAGCGAAGTAGAAGCTGGCCGCATTCCTGATTCAGCACCGGGTTTAAAAGCAAAGCTGTGCTCTATTCATAATAACTACGCCACGTTACCTGTGGTATTTATTATGCTGAGCAACCACTTTCCATATACCTACAGCCACAGCTTTGGCTGGCTTATATTAATTGCGCTATTTGGCATTGGCATGTGGATACGCCATTACTTTAACTTAAAGCATCAAGGCGTTAATAAACCCTCGGTACTTATAAGTGGTATTGCCGCCTTTTTTGCCTTAATGCTTACTATCGCTCCATGGCCTAGCAGCCCAACAAATGCAGACGAAAACGCACCTTTACAAGCGAGCATTACCGACACTCAAGTGTGGGATATAATCAGCAAGCACTGTACACAGTGCCACAGTGAAACACCTACATCTGAGCTTTTTCAAACAGCGCCCCTTGGCTTTAAGCTCGACTCTATCAATGATGTAAAAAAAGCCAGCACGCTTATTCATACCCGCGCCGTTATAACCAAAGACATGCCATTGGCAAATATGACCAAAATGACTGATGCAGAGCGCGAAACGCTAGGCTCTTGGCTCACAGCGCTTAAAAAGGAGCAATAACATGAGCGAGCAATTTAAACACTACCCGCGCGATTTAATTGGTTATGGCTCACAGGTGCCCCATGCAAATTGGCCCAATAAAGCCCGCATAGCGGTACAAGTGGTATTAAATTACGAAGAAGGCGGCGAAAACTGTGTATTACACGGTGATGCAGCGGCCGAAACATTTTTGTCTGAAATAGTCAGTGCTCCGCATGTAGAAGACCGCCACATAAGCATGGAGTCTATTTACGAATATGGCTCGCGCGCAGGCGTGTGGCGCTTACTTAAACTCTTTAAAAAATACGATATACCGGTCACCATTTTTGCAGTCGCAATGGCCCTTGAGCGCCATCCCGATGTAGCTAAAGCGTTTGTTGAGGCAGGACACGAAATTGCAAGCCATGGTCTGCGCTGGATCAACTATCAACATATAGATAAGCAAACCGAGCGCGAGCACATGCAAAAAGCCATTGAGATCATTCAAGCACTTACCGGTAAAAAGCCTAAAGGCTGGTACACCGGACGCACAAGCCCAAATACTGCTGCCCTAGTAGTAGAAAATGGCTCGTTTTTATATGATGCCGATGACTACAGCGACGACTTACCCTTTTACAGCATTAAAGAAGGTAAACCACAGTTAATAGTGCCCTACACACTTGATGTAAACGACATGCGCTTTGCTGCTGTGCAAGGCTTTAATGCCGGAGATCAGTTTTATAATTATTTAAAAGATGCATTCGATACGCTTTATGAAGAAGGCGACCCACAAGGTGAAAACGCCCCAAAAATGATGTCGATAGGGCTGCATTGCCGCTTAATTGGCCGCCCTGGGCGCATTAAAGCCCTCGCACGGTTTTTAAAATATGCCCGCTCGCATGAACAAGTTTGGTTTGCCACGCGCGAGCAAATTGCGGAGCATTGGCTTAAAACCCATCCATACAAACAATTATAATTATGACGGCGCTTCTAAAATAATGGCATTGTAAAACATAAAAAGCCCAGCTTAGCTGGGCTTTTGTTACTCTAAGGGGGTGTTACTTAATTAAATGTTACTGTGACGATGTTAGAACATACGTTATCAGAAACACATAATTGGTAATCGTAGCTGGAAAGTGAAGCACCACGCTCGTAATCACGGTAGCGGCCGTTATCCGACGTAGTATCAATTAGCTCACCATTACGGTAAACGTTCATCGATTCAGCTCCTACTGTGCCCCAGCTAAGATCTACACGCATAGTACCCAAGCGTGATTTATTAGCGCGTTTTAATGTAAGCTCAATATCTACATCACTAACAACAACCGTTTGCATATACGTATTCGTATTACCTTCGCTGTCTGTTACGGTTAGTTCAACGTTGTAGCTGCCAGAGCCGGCATACACATGAGTTGGGTTTTCATCAGACGATGTTGCACCATCACCAAAGTTCCAGCTCCACTGTGTAATATCGTTATTAGCATCAGTGCTTGAATCTGTAAACATGGCCGTTAAGCCTTCTATTTCAGTGTCAAAGCTCGCTTGTGGTGGCTGTGGAGTAACTTCTCCAATCGCACTAAATGTAAGAGACCAACCATTGATGTTACCAACATCAGCTCCCGCTGTATCTACAACGTGTAACGTCCAATCACCTGTTGCAACTTCGCCGTTAAATGCGCTTGATGTAAATGTTTTAACAATATCGTCGTCACTGCCACCTTGGTTACTTTGTAACGTAACTTCAGAACCTTGAGCTGATGTTAGCGTCAGTACCAAGTCACCAGACCACGTGTGAGTAATGTTTACATCGGCGGAAGTGCCAAAAAGAGTTAAATCATCAGCAACGGTAATTACAGAGCTTGCACCTTGTGGATCGTTATCTGGAATAGATACGTTTTCATCACTGCTATATGTAAAATCGTTTAAGCCTGCAGGCTGTAGCATTAATGACACAGTTTGTGTTTTTAACTGCTGATCTGTACTTGCCTCAACCATAAAATCATAATTACCCCAAGGCGTGTCATCAAACGTATTTACAGTTAAAACAACCTCATCACCTGGGCGTGCCGTAGAAGCACTAAGTGAAGCCCCCTCTAGACTAGAACTAAGCGAAAGCGCTACATCGCCATCCCACTGCGCAATCGAACCAATCTCAAACGTGTAGGTAACCGTGTCACCAACAGTTGCTTGCTGAGTTGTTGGAGTAACCGATAATTTAAAGCCAGGTGTAGGGTCAGCATCTAATAATGCCTGGTTTGCATTTAAACGCGTACCTGCAACAGTTTTACCCGTTAAAGCAGTATTGGCATCGCCGCTGCTCATTAGCAGCTCTTTTAACTCTACTGTTGTTAAATCTGGGTTTACTGAAAGAACAAGAGCAGCCACACCTGCAACATGTGGTGTTGCCATTGAAGTGCCAGAATAAGTAGCGTAACCGCCACCTGGAATAGTTGAAAGAATAGCGCTACCCGGCGCGCCCATATCAACACTTTCTAGACCCCACTGCGAAAAACCAGACATATTATCACTGCTATCTGTACTTGCAATTGATAGCACGCTGTCGTTTTCGTAGTTAGATGGGTAGTGCGGGTTTACATCGTTATCTACTGCGTCATTCCCTGCTGCTGCTACGAATAAAATGTCTGCGTCTTCACTGGCCGTTATTGCATCGGCTAAAGCTTGGCTATAACCGCCTCCACCCCAACTATTATTTAGTACGCGAAGGTTAACACCTGAGTTTTTAAGACCAACCATGTAGTCAATACATTTAATAGCATCAGACGTTGAACCACTACCTGAAGCATCTAAAAATTTACAACCAGCGATAGATACATCATGATTTACACCCACAATGCCTTCGTTATTGTTGCCACTTGCACCAATGGTTCCTGAAACATGCGTACCATGCCCTTGGTCGTCCATCGGGTCGCCTGAGTTAGTAATTGCATTGATGCCATGAACATCATCAACATAACCGTTACCGTCGTTATCAATTCCATCGCCAGCTATCTCACCAGGGTTAACCCAAGCATTTGCTAAAAGATCGGGGTGACTATAATCAACACCGGTATCAATTACACCAACAACCACATCTCTACTACCCGTAGAAATTGACCATGCTTCAGGTGCATCAATATCGGCGTCAGCTACACCACCGGTTTGACCCTCGTTATTTAAACCCCACAGGTCACCAAAACGCGGATCATTTGGCGTAGTGGCAATGCTTACACGGTAGTCTGGTTCAACATATTCAATAGCCTGATGAGTTTTAAGACGTTTTATTGCCTCTTTAGTACTCATACCCGTTACTTTAAATTTAGCTAAGCGGCCTGAAAGTAAAGACTTATAGTTATCATCAACCTCATCGCTGTTCATGTCAGAGATTTTGGCTCTTACTAACGACCGAGCTTGCTTACGCATTTTAGCTGACACATTTTTTTTGTATTTAACAATAAGCGAATCACTGCTTGCAGTTACTGATTGCTTAATACTTGTTTCTGGTAGTTGCGCAGCAGCTAAACAAGGAACAAGCGCTAGTGTAATAATAGATAATTTTGTTTTCATTGTTCTATCCATAGTTGATTAAGCTTAAAAATTTAAGCAAGTTTACTGACAACATTGAATAAGAAAGATCACATGGCATGTACCCAGCAAACTAACAAATCAAAAATTACTCAAGTCTTTAAATTGGAAACAATAAAAAATCAACACTTTTGACCAGTAGCGCAACTAAAAAAACACTAAAAGCAGTCTTTTTTATGAGCCAAATTCTTATAATCGGACACTTAAATAGATCAACAATTTTTACTGGTTTTTTAATAAAACAGTAAAAATAAAAATATAAGCACCATAACCAATTGTATTAAAACAATAAAAAAATTGGTAAAAAAAGATGATTTAAGAATTAACAATTCAAGAATACAGTGAATGTGCACTTAAAAAACGCAACACAACATTGAATAACATTTAGATCACAACTTTATACCGGCACGGCATGCTGGAAACGCGAATACTCTATATAAACAAAATAACGTAGAGCATTCGGTATTTTTATTTCAAGGAGAAAATAATGAAGTTAAATAAATCACTTTTAAGCTGTGCAGTGGCAATTGCAATGGGCACAAGCTTCTCTTCCTTTGCAGATACAGCAACTAAATCTGGCTCAGTATCTGATTTAAGCACAAAAGTGTCTGTGCAAAGCACGAGCAATTCAATGGTACTTGCGCAAACCCAAGTAGGTAACACAGCATTACTGCTGCAAGATGGTGATGGCAATGCAATGCAGGTTACCACCATTGGTAATGACAACACGACCGAGGTATCGCAATTCCAAACAGGTAACTTTGTAGAAGTAACCACCGTTGGCGATAACAACGTACAAATATACTCTCAGGACGGTTTGTACAATGGTGCTTTAACTACAGTCACCGGCAACAATAATCAGCTTTATGTTTCACAAGAGGGCGAAGGTTTATTTTTTAACAATGAAGCAATCAACTCTATTGTGGGTGATGACAACACTGTTGATATTGAACAAGGTACAGGTGGTCATTGGTTTTACAACATGGACATGCAAGGCAGTGGCAATGAGCTAAGCGCATTACAAACTGGTGAATGGCATGAAGCTGTAATTACAAGCGCTACAGGCGACGATAATGCAGTAATGGTAGAGCAAGACGGCTTTTATAATACGTTCAGAGTGACCTCGCTACAAGGTAACGATAACGAGTTAGATATTGAGCAAGTTGGCGACCAAAATGCTGTAACACTTACAGATCTTTACGGTGACAATAATGAGTTTGGTGTTGAGCAAGAAGGTGCTGACAACACCGTTAATTTCACAGCTATTGTAGGTAGCGATAACGAAGTAGGTATAGACCAAGAAGGCTTGGCTAATAATGTTGATTCAGCTTTATTTGAAGGCGAAAACAACGAAGTAATGGCGATGCAAAATGGTGACTTTAATACAACAACTGCTGAGTTAATTGGTAACGACAACGAGCTTACAGCCATTCAAAATGGTAGCGAAAATGAAGCATACATGGGCGTATTAGGCTCAGATAATGAATTTACAATTAGCCAATTTGGCGATGTTAACTCAGCTCATTTAGTAAACTTTAATGGCCTAGGAAATGATGTAAACCTTACCCAACTTGGTGAAGAAAACATCGCCGTTGTTGAATCATCTTACCCTGACGTTTCGCTTACATCTAATGAAAACGACATCGAAATTACACAAGATGGCTTGCAAAATGAAACCATGGTTACACTTGCAGGTATTCTTGATAGTAACTTTAACCAAATTGATATTGCGCAAAATGGCGACTTTAACCTTATCGATATGATGGTTGAAGGCAGTGGCCACAGCATAGATATTTCTCAAGAAGGTGAAAATAACTGGGTTGTTGGTACTGAGCAATCACCGTTTTTAGTAGGTGGTGAAAACGTTACATTCAATGTAACTCAACTTGGCAATGACAACATTGTTGAGGGTGGTGTTATTGGTGTTAATAGTACTGTAACGGTTACTCAAATTGGCGACGGTAATACAGCCACAATTACACAAATGTAATTAATAACAATAAAGGGGAGCTTCAACTCCCCTATTTTAAACTATGAAAATAAATAAAAAAATCACTCTCCTGCTATTACTCGCTTTGTATTTGGCCCCTCCAGGTGTTGCTGCAGATGAACTTGAAATTGATGGGCTGTTACTTGATAGAAGCATTAGCCGATTTGGTCATCAATTTTACTATGAATTTTCAAATTACTGGCGAGACTTGCCTTCAACGGCTGGTTTTAACATTGAAATCAAAGAAACAGTAATACCCAAAGCTGGAACAAAGCTTACCTTAGTGATGAACAATCAAACTATATATGCAACCTATTTAGGACGCAGATTAGAGCCATTAGATGCACGCGTTGAACAAGCGGTCTATACGGTTATTGATGCAATGGCTCGCTCAAACATGGCTACATCTTCTAAAGATATGGCTTTAAATGGATGGTAAAATGAAAAAAATAATATTTACAATAATAACAACATTATCCTTTTGCGCATCAGCAACTGAAATGGTTTATACCCCAATAAACCCAAGTTTTGGCGGCAACCCACTTAATGCCAATATGCTATTGAGCAAAGCACAAGCCCAAAATAAACATAAAGCGCCTTCAATCGAAAAAGGCTACGCTGAACAATTTCAGGACTCACTTGAGCGTACTTATTTAAACCGTATGGTACGTGAAATAACAGACATGGCCTTTGGGGAAGATATAGAAGACAGTATTTTTGACCAAGACTCAATTTTTATGAGTGGCGATTATCAAATTGAAGTCATCACCAGCACCGCTGATACCATTACAGTCAAAATAACAAATATTATTGATGACACCGTCGTGATTATTGAAGTACCGAGGTTTGGATAATGAAAAAAATAATAACAATAGCAATACTATTACTGCTAAGCGGTTGCTCAACGTTAGGCAAATTAATTCCACCGTCACAACAAAATGCAATGAGCCTTGAGCCAACAGAAATATTCAGCGATCTAAAAAACTTACCAAAGCCAGCAGGCAGTATACCGGTTTCAGTTTACTCATTTAGAGATCAAACAGGTCAATACAAACCCCAAACAAATGTAAGCTCTTTTTCTACTGCCGTAACACAAGGCGCTAATTCTATTTTAGTACAAGCGCTTCATGAATCAGACTGGTTTACACCTGTTGAACGAGAAGGTCTGCAAAATATATTAACGGAAAGAAAAATTATTCGGGCAGCCCAATCAGAAAACCCAAACAGTGTTGAACTTCCTCCATTAACCACCGCTAAAATAATTTTAGAAGGCGGTATTATTAGCTACGATACCAACGTAAAAACCGGTGGTTTAGGGATGGAGTACTTTGGTATTGGCGCCTCTGAGCTTTATAGAGAAGATGCTATTTCAATATATTTACGCGCCGTAGACGTACGAACAGGCCAAGTGCTATTGAGCGTTGCCACCAGCAAAAAAGTACTAAGCCAAGAAATGAGAGCAGGCTTTTTTAGATATGTAAGCTACAAGCGCCTTGCCGAAGCCGAAGGTGGCTTTAGCGACAACGAACCCATGAGTATATGCGTTACTCAAGCAATAGAAAAAGCACTGACCGACCTGGTTACAAAGGGCATTGATAAAGGCTTATGGGCTCAAAAAGCAGCTTAATATTTTATTTAAAAAAACTAAAAAGGCTACATTACGTAGCCTTTTTTATGTGGTTTATGTTGTTATTTAGCCGCTATAAGCTACTTACTCATAGGTAATAATACCGCTACATAACGCTGGGCCCAGTTTGCAAGCTCTATTCTATTTCGTGAATTTGTTTTTTTGAAGGCACTATACAAATGCGTTTTTACGGTGTGATCACTTATATTAAGTTTATCCGCGATCGTATTATTACTCGCGCCTTGAGCAATTAAATGAATAACCGACTTTTCGCGTTTGGTCAGGTGAGCATAATCGTCTTGCTTTAAAGTAATATCGTCTTTTAAAGAGTTAAAAGAAGAAGCAACTAATAAAATATCACTAAATGCTTTAGAAATTACTTTTCGGGTAAACCACAGTTCATCGGATGTGACCCTAACTAACCCCTTAAAAATAACTTCTGGCGCATCCGATTTATAAAAAACACCATTAACATGATTTAATAGTAAGTTTTTTTCGCAAACAGCTTCTTGCTCAACATTAAATAAAACAACCTTATGCTTTTTTGCTAAACAAAGTAAATCAGCAGGTAATAAATCAAGCCAGTTATTTTTAGCACCATCAATTAAATATAAATCAAACTTGTCGCGCGCGTCAGGTTTAGGCAATGCATCATCCATTTTTATATCACCAAAAATAGCCTGCATAGTTTTTAATATAATTGTGTAACTTTCACAGTGAAAAGAAGATTGAAAGGTGGTTTTAACAAATACGGTGTGCGGTTTTAGCATAGATTTCATCCTTGAAACTTTGATACTAGATTAACTAAAATACCCGAGGTTTACAATGCGATTTTAGTATTAAGAATAAAGAGAAAAAAGCAGCGAAAAAATTAATACATATAAATAACAATAGCTTAAAAATTAATTTATACTATACCTCATATATTATACTGCTCTGATCTGTTGAGCATTACCTATTAGCTTTATCTCAATACTCAGTACTGAAAAATTATACTGAGCCGTTATTTAAATTTTCCATAAATAACGACCACACTTTAAAACGTTATATTTTTGCCTTTAATTTATTGAGCGCATCAACAGAGAAACCACGGTCGTAAAAATATAATATTTTCCCTGTGCTATCTATAAGAATAACGCGCGAATTGTTAGGACTTTGGTTACCAGTAAACTTTTGCACCGCTTCACCGTCTTTATAAATAGTAATAACACCACCCCATAACTCTTTAGGAATCCCTTTGCGCATACCATTATCAATAAACGTGCTAAACATTCGCGGTGCCATGCCGGCAATAGTAGGTAACTCATAGGTAGGGAGTGTTACACCTACCATATCTAAACCGATTAACCAGCGATCAATATCAAACTGGCTATCTTGTTTATAGCCTATAAGCAGCAAGGTTTTTTCAGTGTTAAAATCACTCGGAATAACAAATTCTTTCTTCTCTAAGCTTTCGCCAGTAATCGTTGGAAATTGCTTTCCGACAACTTGCTGATTAGGGTATTGCGATGCGCAGCCAGTTATTAAGAGTAACAAAAGCATTGTAAATATTGATCTAATCATTCTAATTAGCCTGTTTTTATAATAAATTTAACTGCTTATACGCTTTAAAAAAGATCGTCGATCTTTTTTAAAGCGTTTGCTGTGCTATATACCGTTTAAATTTTTCGACCTTCATTGGCCGGCCGTATTTCCAACCTTGCCCATAATGTACACCCGCGCTTTTTAACATAGCTTCTTGTTCAGTTGTTTCTATTCCTTCAGCTACACAGGTGTAATTAAACTTACGCACTAACTCCATTATATTAGGGATCATAGACGCCTTTAAACCTTGCGTGGCTATATCTTGTACAAAAGTTCGGTCTATTTTTAACTGGTGGAAACTTAAATTTTGTAAATTTCTTAAATTAGAATAGCCAGTACCAAAATCATCCAGCGACAAATTAAATCCAGAATCAACCAGCGTTCTAAAATGAGCATGTGCAATGCTAGTATCGAGGTACTCGTCTTCGGTTATTTCTAGGCAAATAATAAAGCGTGAATTAATAAGTGCAGGTTCTTGTGTCAACAGCGATACATTTCCAAGCTCTACATCGCAAGGAAATATATTAATAGACACCTTAAAACCCGTTGGTAAATCGTCCAACTCTGTAAGCTCTTTAAGTACTTTCGCTACCATTGCTTGAGTAAACGACCACGTTAAATTATTTTTTCGTATCACCGGAATAAACTCATCGGGGTAAAGTGGCCCGTATTTGTCTTCAAAGCGAGCTAGCACCTCACAACCAATTACTTTACCTGTGTGCAAACAAATAATAGGTTGGTAAGTCCAATAAAATGAGCCCTTTGTTAAGCCTTTACGCACTCTATTATTAGTAGAGCGACGAGCGGCAATTTGATAATCCACTATTAGCGCGCTCGACACACCCGTTAGGCAGGTTAAAATAAGAGAAATAATCAGCAAAAATTGATTGTCAGCGAAAAACTCACTCCAAGGCGTTCTAACCGCAACGCAATATCCTTTATTTTTATTGCTGCACATAAGTGCGGTTTCAAATGGTATTTGTTTGTGGCTTACAAGCTCTTTACTCAAGCCACTTTTACCTGCCAAATGAAATGACTCAGAACCCGTTTTATACGTTATTTCCCAGTACGGTGCTGCAATATTACTGCGACTAATGGCTGCAGTATCCATAATTAAATTATAGTTACCCTGCCTTACAATCACGACCTGCATTATTCGCTCTTCAAAAAGTAAAATTCTTAAGTTTGGCTCAAACCGAACTCTGATGTTATTGTCGTTTTTACTTTCAAGATTGTTACGAATATAGTCGGGGGTTCTATCGTTTATTGGGTTTTTTAGTACACCCGAACCTGTGGTACAAACAAGCTGATTATTTTTAAAAAAGCCTATATCTACAACATACTTGGCATCAAAAAGTGCACGCCGCATTTCAAGCAGGTTTTCGTTGCTACACTCAGAGAAGTTTAATGCATTTAAAGGAAAAAGAATTTGGCGTCGCTCGCTTACAGCTGCGTCTATGTGGTTAACAATTTGCTTTGCATCTTTATGTATTGCAGCCGCTAATTTTTGCCCCGCAAAATACAGTAAAACTAGGCTACCTACCACAAAAACCAAAACACCGGTTAAAACTGCAATTAATGACTTTTGTTGATATTTTTTCATTATGTCCTTATTGCCTATAAAGCATTCACTATCAGTGTGTTTTCCATCATTGCATAATCAGCCTTAAATGCAAATAAGCTCACAATATTCATAGTAAATAGCGTACTTATAATTTAAGCGTTAGCGTTCATTAAGCATCAACTTCATTTATTAAATTACACACTAAACCCGCTATTTTAGCATGGCTATTGGCTTCTATATGTACCCCATCAATGGGTGAAACAGAAACGATTTTTTGTAAATCATAAAAGTTGGCATTTTTAATACACGCTACATTTTCAAACTCTTTACTCAAAGCTAGGTTTTTACTCGGTGCGCCCTCGTAAACATGTTTATATTGCCCTACACAACTAACATAGGGTGGGCTCAATATTATGAGCTTAGGTTGTTTATAACCCTCGTAAAACCCTTCAATACCGTCTATTAAATTTGCTAAGCTATTCCCTATTTGCTCAGGCGTTAATTTAAAGCGCTTTTTTAAATCGTTAGTACCAAGGGCTATCACTATAGCAGTCAAAGAGTGCGCTTCTAAAAATGGTTTTAAATAACTTACCCCCGATAAGTCCCCATTAAATGGTGGATTATTCACAAGCGTTCGATTAGGCTGCCCTGCTTCTATAATAGCAAATTGGTCACCTAGCCTTTCTGCTAATACCGACGGCCACCTTACTTTTTCCTCAAAACGCTTTCCCGTTGCGGGGTTTAACCCCCACGTATTTGAGTCACCAAAACATAAAATAGATTTTTTCATTAAAATGGATTCAAAGTGTAACCTTGCTGCTGAAGTTGAGCATGCGCGGTCATAGCAGATAAAGACATGGTAACGCCTTGTATAAGCTGTTTAGGCGTTACTTTAAAGTGAGTAGCCGACTGCCCGCAAACAAATACCTGCGTGTTATTTGCCAATAATTGTTTTATTAAGCTCGCGTTTTTATTATCAACGTTAAAGCGTTTTTTATATTCATCGTTCGATAGCACATCTACACTTGCACCACCATGTACAACTAATGCTAACTTAATGTTCTCTGGTTTAATGCCATGTGCAACATGCATATTTATAAAGCGGGCAAGTGAGTTCATCGCATTATTTTGCTCGCCTTTTTTAGCGCCATCGGCCACATCAAACGCTATTTTAAATTGAGTCGAATCATTAATCGCTGCATGCTCTGGTACTTTATAGTAATAACCAAAACCGTTAATAGGTTGCTCATTAGCGAAAGATAATGGGCTTAACAACAAAAGTAATAGTAAATATTTCATAAACAATCCTTTGGCTTTTTTAGTGTATAAATAAAGTACCAGATGCTTTGTACAAAAGGCAGTTATTCACGATAAAGTGTGCGAACTTTTATGGTGATGCGTTAAAAAACGCATGCCTAAATAACTAAATGTGTTTTTAAACATCGCAACAAAAGCATCTGGCGCCTCACTCGACGACGCATTAGACAGCAACGAAAAATCTTTACTGCGCAGTAAACGCAACTTTGGTTTTAAATGTTCGTCATCCATGTAATCGGTAATTCTGTCTATGAATGTTTTCATTTGTGTTGTGGTGCTATACCAATACACTGGCGAAGCAAATACCCAATGGTCGTAATTTAAAAGTGATTCAAAAAGCGAGAAAAATTCATCATCAGTATATTTTTTACTGTAACTGTAAGGCGGTATTTTAAATTCATCTAAACACACAACATGCAGCTCATTTTGCTCAGCAAAACTTTTAACATGTGCGGCTGTGTTACCATTTTTTCGTGCCGATGAATAAATAATAACGGTGTTACAACTAAGTTTTTGTTGCATTTTTCCAGCTCCTTTTTTAATGTTGAAGGGAGCTCAAAACCTCAAGTTATATTGAGGTCAATACATGGAATAAAATTAATGTCTGCTGAGCAAAAAAAGCTGATCGACGCCACTTTAACAGTAGGTTACGTAGCAAAAAGAAGTGGTGTAAAAGTGTCTACATTACACTTTTACGAAACTAAACATTTAATAAAAAGCTGGCGAAACAGCGGCAATCAACGCCGCTACAAACCCGACGTACTTCGCCGAGTGGCCGTTATAAAAGCAGCACAAGCCATGGGCATTTCGCTAGACGATATAAAACAAAAACTTGCCTCACTCCCCGATAACCGCACGCCCACTAAAAAAGATTGGTCTGCGCTTTCAAAACGCTGGCAAGCTCAATTAGATGAACGCATAGCGTATATGCAACGCATACGCGACCGCGTAGATGGATGTATTGGCTGTGGGTGTTTATCACTTAAAAGCTGCCCTATTTATAATAAAGACGATCATTTAGGGAGTGAGCAAAGTGGAGCAGTATTGTTAAAAAGTGGTTAAATCAAGCAATGTGATTAGTGAAAAAAACTAGTGACATGAATATTTAATAAATCATTGATTATTAAATATTCATTCATTAATATATTTCGCTTCAAAGGAAGTAAAAAAAGGATTTTGCAGTGAACCCCACAACTCCGTCATCTCAAAGTGAGCCCAAAAACCCTGCGGCCACTCAAAAACTAGCTCAAGCACTTAAAACAGTTGATAACAAGAGCTAAAGAGCACAGGCTTTTGGTTAAATCAACTTTTTATGGTTATCTCTACCATATTTGGCGTGTATTTAGCCGCTCAAAGTGGTTTAGAACAAGCTTTAAAATTTGATTCTTTTAGTAAAATGGAAGATAACTATTATCTACGTACTTCTTTATTTGATGAAGTTAACGATAACGTAAATGCCGTTACGGAATATGCAGAGCGCTTAGCAAAAAGCCCACCAAAATCTGAAATGGAATTTTTTAAACCTACTTTAGATAAGTACATATGGAAAACAATGCAGTTTTCACGTACTACACTTGAAACACCCAGTGAGTTTTTAACTAAAATTCGTCGGTTTTATTCTAGAGCAGACTTTGTAATCAATGCAGCAATATCAAGGAAAATGTCAGCTAAACAAGCCGCAATTGAACTAAAAAAAATTACTCATTTAATAAAAGATGAAACTTTACCCGCATTAAAACAAAATGCGGAACAGTTAAAAATGGAATTAAAACAAAATGATATTTCTGTTGGATCGCTAAAGGAGCTAAAAAATGCCAACTAAACACTGCCCACATTGTAAAACACACGCTTTAGAAGCTACAAACTACCAAGGTGAAGAAATAGACATCTGCCTTGAATGTGGTGGCCTTTGGTTTGAAAAAATGAAGTTAATCGCATGATTGACGAAATCAACGATGGTCCTGTCGGTGAGAAATTTGAAACCAGCTTTGGTGATTCATTAGGTATTTCAGAACTTGGCTGTCCTGATTGCAATAAAAGCTTGGAACGTTTTCATCTTCTAGAAGATTTTCATACCGAAATTGATATTTGTAGGCATTGTGATGGTACCTGGATTGATAAAGATGAGCTTGAAAGCGTTAAAAAAAGTCCAGAATTAAAAGCTACTCTAAACGAGCTAAATCAAAGAACAAGCTGGAAAACGTATTTTTTTCAATTTTTAACTCAAATGCCTGTTGAATATAATATAAAACCTCAGCGAAAAGCATGGGTCACTTTCAGTTTAGTAGCACTCAACACATTAATTTTTGCTTTATACTTTTTCAATAGTGAAGCATTTGGCTTCGCCATTGAGTTTTTTGCCATGACACCGTCAGATATAAGTGAAGGCAATGAAGTATGGACACTACTCACTTGTATGTTTTTGCATGGCTCAATAATGCATTTGCTAGGGAATATGTATTTTTTATATGTGGTAGGTGACAACTTAGAAGATGTTTTAGGGCACAAGCGCTTTTTAATCTGGTATTTAGTGTGTGGGCTAATAGCTTCTCTCTCTAGTTACCTTGTTAGCCCAACATCAGCAATACCTAGTGTAGGTGCAAGTGGTGCAATTGCGGGCTTATTTGGTATGTACTTAATGTGGTTTAGGCATGCCAGCCTCACTTTTATGATTATTATCTACCAGAAAAAACTGTCAGCTGCTTGGTTTTTTGCAATTTGGTTGATTATAAATATATCTGGTGCGTTAAGCGGCCCTGATGGCATTGATTATGGCGCACATATTGGGGGCTTTGTTGCCGGGTTATTGATTGGCTATTTTTTAAAAAATAAAATATTAGAACAAAACCCTATTATTAGATTACTTAACCAAAGCGAAGCACAGTTAAAACGCTAATGTTGTTATTCAACCATCGCCCCACTGATTTAGTTGTTTTTCAGTGGGGTCGTTTTTTTAAAGGCTTACCTTAGCTATTTCCAAATACCCACGAAAGTCTAAAGCAAAAAAATATAAAACTACATTTAATAAAATGCATACCCAAAGTACCGTTATAAAACGCTTTTTTTGTGATTTATGACGCAACAATTGCTGAGCAATTAACGCCCCTGGCCAGCCCCCACATAGTGCTAATAAATGAAGAGTTCGCTCGCTTGTACGAGTTACTTTTTTATTTACCGACTGCTTAGCTTTGTGTTTATCCCACGCATACATAATAAATGTTATGGCACTAATAGCAGTTATATAAGTAGGCGCCAAAATAGTTACGCCCCACTGAAAATGTACAAACCATACTATGGATATAAAAAGTAAGGATAGAATTATTAAGATTTTCTTTATCAAGTAATTATCGCCTATACTGGTCTGTATCAATTCAAATAATAAGAGAATAATTATGACATATTTTAAAGTGCTATTTTTTACTTTGTGCTTTTTAGCTTTTACAACTCACGCAAAAGAACAACCACTTAAACTTGATAAACACCTTAGTGTATTTCAGCCTTATTTAGGCTCGTGGCAAGCTGATTTTGATGTTGCACCAGGCACTAAACCAGTTCAAGACGTAGGCTTATGGGAGCGTGCGCTTAATGGTAAGGCAATAAGAACAAAGCACTCTATTAATGAGGGTGAATATGGTGGCGAGTCGATGATTTTTTACGATAGCAAAAAAGACTCATTGGTTTTTTATTATTTTACAACAGCCGGTTTTTATACAAAAGGCACTATAAAAGTACTCAGCCCTACGCAGTTTGTTGCTTACGAAGAGGTTACAGGTAGTAAAGAAGGCATTACTAAAGTGAAGTCGACCAGCGATTTAAAAGATGGGAAATTGGTTGTGTCTACCTCCTATTTAAAAAAAGGTGAATGGACCAAACCAGAGTCACGCATTTATACGCGTAGCAATCAAGCCGTAAAATTCAAATAGCTCCCGGTGCTTACGGCACAAAAAAGGCAGCTTTCGCTGCCTTTTTAATTAATTATAACGCGATTATTTTGCGAATTTTTTAAATGGTTCGTCCACTGGCGTATTTGCTAGGTGGTTAGTGTAGTTGCTCATTACCTTTTGCGATAAACCTACAATAATCTCTAGTAGTTGCTGTTGACCGTAACCTGCTGCAAAAAACTTTTCAATTTGCTCGTCACTAATTACGCCACGTTCACGCGTCATAGCCAGTGTTGTTTCACGTAATGTTTCGAGTTTTGCATCTGCAAGCGGTGTTTTATTCACTAAAGCATCAACAATACCTTGATCAACTTTCATTGACGCTGCAATTGCACTGTGTGCTGGTACACAGTAATGACAGTCATGCTCAACGTTAATTGATTGCCATACCACTGTTAACTCTTCTGCGTTAAACGAAGTGTTTTGAAATAATTCGTGAAGTACTTGGTAACCTTTTAATAGCGTTGGTGCTTCAGCCATTACTGCGTGTAAATTAGGTAACATGCCAAATGCAGCAACTGAATCGGCTAATAAAGGTTTTGACTCTTCAGGTGCATTTTCTGCTGTATATAAAGTAAATTCTGCCATTGTTAGCTCCAAAAATAAGTTGTTTAAGTAACGTCGAAGCACATACTATTTGATTTTGAGCGATCGCTCAAGTTAAAATTGAGCAAATGTTCAAATTAATTGAGAAACAGCATGGTCAACAAAGTTAAATTTGAGCGCGAGACTGTTGTCCGCCTTGCCAGTCAGCTATTTTGGGAAAAGGGATTTAATGCCACTTCGACCCGCGATCTACAGGACGCAATTAATATGCGCCCAGGTAGTATCTATTCTGCGTTTGGCTCAAAGGAAGGGTTGTATATCGAGTCTTTAAAAAATTACACCATGCAAATAGAAGATCAAATAAAAACGTGTTTATTGGCTTCGCCTACTATTATTGGTGGTTTACAAACGTTTGTTGAAAACGTCATCATTAAAGATAAAAAAAATGCCCCGAGCGCTATTTGTATGCTAGTAAAAGCAAATTGTGAGTTTGCCGATGAAGACAGCTGTTTGTATTCATTAAGCCTTGATTTATCAGACAAATTTGAAGATTATTTAAGCGATTTATTTGCACAAGCCATTGCGCGTGAAGAGCTAAAAGGCGAGGTTAGCCCAAAAGACTATGCTCGCTTTTTTAAAGTGCAATTTACAGGGCTACGCGGCTATTTTAACCGCCCGGGTGTTGAAGAGCTTGCACAACCTATGATCGATCAAATGTTTAAAATTATGAAAACGCTCTAAACTAAACAACTCAATTAATGAAAAAACGGCGGTAATATAATTACCGCCGTTTTTTATTTTTAGGAATTATGTACCTGTTAGGTTTTTAACTTATTGAGTTCGCTATCTTGTTGAGCAACCAGCTTATTAAGAACTTCGCTACTATCGCCTGCCTGCGAAGATAAACCAGACAACTGAGATGCCGCATCAGAAATAAGCGTTAAATTACGATTTATTTCTTCTGTTACTAAGCTTTGCTCTTCAGCAGCTGTTGCAATATGCGTTATTTGATTGGTTATTTCATCCACTTTTACAACCACACTGTGCAACGCGTCAAAGGCGACAGAGGTTTCGTCAACCGCGTTTTGTGCTCTTACAACGCCTTTTTCTATTACGGTGGAAGCATTACCAACCTCATGCAGTAGGCTGTCTATTAGGTTGCTAATGTCATCAGTAGATGAACGGGTTTTAGAAGCAAGTGCTCTTACTTCATCAGCAACAACTGCAAAACCTCGGCCGTGTTCGCCAGCCCTTGCTGCCTCAATGGCTGCATTGAGTGCCAGTAAATTAGTTTGCTCTGAAATGGTTCTGATCACATCTAAAATTTGCGTTATGTCTTTACTACGTGTCGCTACTTTTTCAACTGCCTGGTTTGCCTCTTTTATTTCTTCAGACATGGTTTTTACTTGCGTCATAGCCGACGACAAGCTCGACTCACTGCTTACCACTAAGCCGTTTATTTCGTCAGCTTGCTGCGCTGACTGTTCTGAAGCTCTTGCTACCTCAAGCGCTGTTGCGCTCATTTCGTTCATAGCGGTAACAACGCTTTCTATTTCTTTAAACTGCGCCTGCACATTATGTTTTGTGTCGATGGCTATATGCTGAGCAATTTCGCCTTGCTGCTTAGTCTGATCTGATACGGCTTTAAGCTCAGCAATTAGGACGCGTAATTTAGTTAAAAAGCGGTTAAAGCCACCAGCCAGTGCAATTAGTTCGGCATGGCTGTCTACATGTAAGGTGTGTGTTAAGTCGCCTTCTGAACTGGCTAGGTTATCAACGCGTTCTTGTATTTGTTCAAGTGGGGCTATAACACCTGCTACAACAAATTTCATAACTACAAAAGCAACACCCGCAATAATTAAGCCGGTTACTAAAATAATAGTGCCCAATGCTGCTGCGGTACTTTGCATATTTTCACTCAAAGCCTGTGGGCCAGCCAGAGCTAAATTTGCAGGTACTTCAATAATGAGCGACCACTGAGTGTCTGCATGCTTTATATTTATGGGGTAATTAACCAGGTAAGTGTCATCCGCTTTTAAAAGATTATTTTCACCTCGTACCTTTTCAACTTTACTGGTAATAGTGGATGACATTGCTTCTTTGTAAGGCCGGCCAAGCTTGGTTTTGTAGTGGCTACTGCCTACGATTAAACCAAAATCACTTAATAAGGTAACCTTAGCTTGACCGTTATACAGCTCTTTTGAAAGCTGCTCTGTTAATTTTTGAAAAACCGGCAACGTTAAATCAACGCCAGATATACCAACAAACCGACCGTCTCTGACAATAGGAACCGTAAGAGACGTCATCATTTCTGAATTGCCTGGTGTAATTTCGTATAAGTAAGGTTCCATAATACACGGCTTTACGTTGTCTTTAGCACACAAATACCATTCAGACTCTCGTAGGCCAAATTCATTAAGCTTAGTAAAATATTTTTCGGCAGGGTCGTCTACAACTTGCTGCTCGACCACGCCTTCTTTACTGCGAGTAAAATAAATTTCGAGTGTACCAGCACCGTCAACAGAGTGACTGTAACCGTTTGTAAATTGAGTATCTTTTGAATCATACCCATTTACTTCAAACTGGGAATAGATGGAAGAAAGCGACTCATTATTATTTAATATGGATTTATTAAGATTAACAACGGATTCGCGGCTAAGTGCGTCATTACCCGCCGTGCCACTTAATATGGCAGCTAGTGAAAAAGGGACACGGTATGCTTCGTTAATAAACCCTGCAATTCTTTCACCGTATACAGCCGCGTTCGCACTTAGTTTTTCTTCAACTTCTGCCACTATGTATTTTTCTGATTGGCTTGATAGCTCATCGTTACTCGACGACAGCTCCCACCACAGAATGCTCGATAGCAGTAACACGGTTATAAATATGCTACCTACTGTAAGCCATAATAGTTTTTTTGCTAACGATATTTCTCGCATTGACCTGCCCTTTGTTTAAACTACAAGTACAGTTTAGACGATTTTACTAATCAAGCTATCGATAACCGCGAACAAAATTTAATTTAATACAATACGTTGAGTTTTAACGCTTAGCCAAAATAGCTGTGGTTATTGAGGCACCTATGAGTAAAGCAACGCTCACCCACAAACACGCTACAAAACCATAAACCTGAAACACCCACCCCGAAAGCACCGTACCCAGTAAACGCCCCATGGCATTGGCCATATAATAAAAGCCAACATCAAGCGATACACCATCGCTTTTAGCAAAGCTGACAATTAAATAACTATGTACTGATGAGTTAACGGCAAATACACCGCCAAATATAAGTAAACCTATAATCAAGGTGGCATGCACAGCCACATCAAATTGCATAAGTAGTGCTAAAAGTGCTGTTACACCACTTAGCAGCAATACCCATAAATAGGCGTGTTTAACGGTATCAACGTTTGAATTGCTGGTGCCGGTAATACGCGGCGCTTGCGATTGCACACCACCGTAGCCAATCACCCAAAGTGCCATAAAGCCACTAACCCACCAAAAGTTCCAGTTAAACTGCTGGGCTAAATAAATAGGTAAAGCCACTACAAACCATACATCACGCGCGGCAAACAAGCATAATCGTGCTGCACTTAATAAATTTATTGCACGAGATTTAGAAAATAGCTCTTTAAACTTGGGTTTATTTTTAGCTTTACCCATGTCGCCTTTTAAAAATACAACGCTAATAATCCACGCAATAGTGAGTAATAAAATTAGGGCTTTTAAAGCACCTACAAAACCCAGTACCGTAAGAAGTAAACCGCCTAAAAAGAAGCCCACCCCTTTTAACGCATTTTTAGAGCCCGTTAAAATAGCCACCCACTTGTAAAGCTGCCCTTGGCCGCTTTCTCCCTCGGGCACTAAATGTTTAATGGCGCTTTTGGCACTCATTTTATTTAAATCTTTGGCTATACCGCTAAGCGCTTGCGCCGCCATAACATAAGCCACTGTAAGCCACTCACTTGGCGCGCATAACATGGCAAGCGCCATTATTTGCAGCGCCAAGCCAAAGTTCATGGTTTTATTCAGGCCTAAATGAGCCCCTAGCCAACCGCCCACTAAATTGGTGATCACACCAAAAATTTCATAAAACAAAAACAGCATGGCAATGGCCAATGCACCATACCCTAACTGATGAAAATGCAGCACCACCAGCATGCGTAGTGCGCCATCGGTTAAGGTAAATGCCCAGTAATTACCGGTAATAATTAAATACTGTTTTATTGCTGTAGGTAAATTAGCAAGTTGCTCAAACATAGTTAAAGCCCTTTAAACCTTATAAATGGTTAAACCAAGTCGCTTTTAGCAACTTTAAGCATAAGCTCGGCGGTACGATTAGCGTAGCCCCATTCGTTATCGTACCAAGCGTATAATTTAAGCTGGGTGTTATTAATAACCATGGTAGAAAGCGCATCAATAATGCTACTGCGTGGATCGGTTTTGTAATCAATCGATACCAGCGGTTTTTCTTCGTAACCTAATACACCTGCAAGCTCGTTTTTAGACGCCTGAGCAAACCATTCATTCACCTCAGTTGCAGTTACTCCACGCTCAAGCTCAAATACACAGTCGGTAATAGATGCGTTAGTTAAAGGTACGCGCACGGCATGGCCATTTAACTTACCTTTTAACTCAGGGAATATATGCGTAATGGCTGTTGCACTACCTGTTGTGGTGGGTATTAAACTTGTCCCGCACGAACGAGCACGGCGTAAGTCTTTATGTGGCGCATCAATAATAGTTTGGGTATTGGTAATATCGTGAATAGTGGTCATTGAGCCGTGCTTAATGCCTACTTTTTCTTGCAGTACTTTTACAATAGGCGCTAAACAGTTAGTCGTACACGAAGCCGCAGTCACAATTTTGTGCTCATCTGGGTTATATAAATCATCGTTAACGCCCATAACCACATTTAAAATGCCGTCTTCTTTTACCGGAGCGGTTACCACAACGCGCTTAACACCTTGGGCTAAATATTGATTTAACAACTCAGTGGTTTTCATTTTACCGCTGGCTTCTATTACTACATCGCAATCAGACCAATCGGTGTCGTTAATGGTTTTGTTATTGGTAACGGCAATAGTATGTTTAGCCACACTAAAGCTATTTTCGTTTGCTGTAACGCTGTGCGCTAAACGCCCGTGCACTGAGTCAAACTCTAATAAATGGGCATGTGTTTTAGCATCGCCCGCTACATCGTTTACTTTAATAAATTCTACTTCTGGCCACTCTAGTGCTGCGCGCAGTGTTAAACGTCCCATACGGCCAAAGCCGTTAATACCTACTTTAATTGTCATAATAAATACCTTTAGTAAAGTTATATCAATTTGCTTAATTAACAGCAGCTTGCTGCACGCTCAGGGCGATTACCCATTGCATTGAGTCGATTTAAATCGTCGTTATAAAACGCAGAATTTTCGTTTTTGGTTTGTGCTATTACGCTAAGAGCCCACTCTGGCAAGGCTTTATTAATGCTGTAATACACCCATTGATTTTGCTTACGGTCGCTCAATAAGCCACATTGCCTAAGCTGCGCTAAATGGCGCGACACTTTAGGTTGGCTTAGCTCAAGCGCAGCAACAAGCTCACACACACATAGCTCTTGCTCATGGCTAATTAATAACATGGCTTTTAAGCGCGTATCGTCGGCTAAGCATTTGTAAAATTGAAGTGGGTTGAGTTGTTCCATAGCATCCTCGTTTAGTTAGTGTGCATACAATAAAACAAAATTAGAATATATGAAATAGTGAATATATGATTTTCCGTATATTTATTTAAAGCACGCTTCAATTAATGTGATCTCTAGTAAATTGCAGCGCACAAAAAAGCCCAGTGGCAAACCACTGGGCTTTTACAATGCTAAGTAATCAGTTAATTAAATAACCGAAAGCTCTACTTCAATGTTACCGCGTGTAGCGTTTGAGTATGGGCATACTTGGTGTGCTTTATTTACAAGTTCTTGCGCTGCTGCTTTATCCATATCACCTAGTGATACTGCTAATTTAACTGCAATGCCAAACCCGCCTTCAATTGCGCCAATAGATACTTCAGAATTAATATGTGTATCACTTGGTAGCGCAATTTTTTCGCTACCGGCTACAAATTTTAGTGCACCAATAAAGCACGCTGCATAACCAGCTGCAAATAATTGCTCTGGGTTTGTGCCTTGTCCGTCGTCACCACCTAGCCCTTTTGGGGTTGATAAGTTTACATTTAAACGGCCATCGTCTGATTTAGCTACACCTTCACGGCCACCGGTTGCAGTTGCTTTTGCTGTGTAGGCAACGTTTTGTAATACATTCATAGTGAACTCCAAAGTTTATCAATTAATTTAATTTGCATGCAAAATAATAGGCCAAGTAATTAGAGATTGCAAATACTTTGCATGCAAATTAAAATGTTTTTGAGTTTAAAGTATTAACGCGTTGGGAGTTGGGCATGTCGTTTGAGCAATTAAAATTAAAAAATCAGCTTTGTCATAGGTTATATATGGCATCAAATAGCATTGCACGTGCTTACCGTGAGCCTTTGGCTGCGCTTAACTTAACGTATCCGCAATATGTAGTAATGATGGCGCTGTGGGAGCGAGACAAAATAACCATAGCGCAGCTAATAGATAAAACCGCTATTGATGGCGGCGCTATGACCCAAATACTCAAAAAAATGACCGAAAAGTCTCTGCTGGCTGTTATTAAAGATGAGCACGATAAGCGTAAGCGCCTAATTCAGCTTACCCAAAGTGGGCAAGCCCTTAAAAACGAAGCTGCTGATATTCCAAAAAATATATTATGTAAGTTTGAAAGTGTAGACCCCACACAAGCTAAACAGCTAATGCAGCTACTTGATTTAGTAATAAGCGATTTAACAACTAAAAACGATGATGAGTTAGCCAACTAACGCGGTTATTTTTTGTTGAATAAACGCCCTAAATGCGCTGATCACCGGGGTCATTTGTCGCCGGTCGGCGTACATCATATAAAGCGGTAGCGGATCGCTTTGCCACTCGGGGCATAAATGAACGAGTTGCCCGCTTGCTAAATCATCAATTACATCCAAGTACGACTTATACGCAATGCCTTTGCCCTCTAGCGCCCAGCGCCTAACCATTTCGCCATCGTTAACTATGTGTTGGCAATTTAGCTGCACTTTTTGCACTGCGCCATTTTTATAAAATCGCCACTCTTTAAACACTTCGCCAAAGCGCATAAAGGTAATGGTGGTGTGCTGCGTTAAGTTAAGGGGGTGTGTAAGCAACCCATTGTTTGCTACATATTCAGGAGAGGCCACTAAAATACGCGCATTATTTAAAAAAAGTGGCGCTGCAATTAACTGCGAATCTTTTGGTACACCAAAGCGCAGTGCAATATCAATTGATTGGCTGTAAATGTCGCTTACTTCGTCACTTAAGTGCAGTTTAAGTTTTACATGCGGGTATTGCGCTAAAAACTCATTAAGCCATTCACTTAGTTTATTACGCCCTAAATCGCACGGGGCCGATACCTGTAGCGTTCCCGTTACTTCGCCCACAGCGGTTTGTACTGCAGCTACCCCTTGTTGAATAAGCGAAAGTGAATCTTTGGCGTAACTTAAAAACTGCTCCCCTGCCACACTTAATCGTAAGCTGCGGGTAGAGCGAATAAACAGCACGTTTCCTAAATCTTTTTCTAGGCGCTTAATAGCTGCACTTACCGCCGCTGGTGTTTGCGCGTTTTGCCGTGCGGCTTCAGAAATACTGGCGCAACTAGCTACATCTATAAAGGTTTGAATATCGTTAAATGATCGCATATTTTCAATTAAAATTTGAAAGTGCTTTAGTTTTTCATGTCTTTTTCTATTTTTCAACTGAGCTATAGTGCTTACATATTAAAAAGTACTTAAAATCATCAGGAACCCACATGAAAGCATTTGGCTACACCAAAAACTCTAAAACACTCACAGCAAGCTCTATACAAGCAATTGAGCTTGATACCCCACCCGCTACAGGGCACGACCTACTTATTGAAGTAAAGGCTATTTCGGTAAACCCTGTAGATACAAAAATACGTGCAAATGTAGCGCCAGAGCAAGGCTACAAAGTACTAGGTTGGGACGGCGTAGGCATAGTAAAAGCCGTTGGCGAGTCGGTTTCGTTATTTAATGTGGGGGAGCGTGTATTTTACGCCGGCGATTTATCGCGCCAAGGCAGTAATGCGCAATTTCAATTAGTTGACGAGCGTATTGTAGGGCGTGCGCCTAAAACATTAACCGACGCACAAGCCGCAGCGCTGCCGCTAACCAGCATTACCGCCTACGAAATGCTGTTTGATCGCCTGCAAGTGCCAAAAAATAAGCAAAATACTCAGCAATCTATTTTAGTTATTGGCGCCGCAGGTGGCGTTGGCTCTATTTTAGTACAGCTTGCCAAGCAGCTTACTGGGCTAAACGTAGTAGGTACTGCATCGCGCGAGCAAAGCGTAACTTGGCTTAAAGAGTTAGGAGCCGATCACGTGCTCGATCATTCTAAAAACTTAAACGAGCAGCGCAAAGAGCTAGGTTTAGCTGAGTTTGATTACGTTATTGGCTTAACCCATACCGACCAATACCAAGATCAAATAGTGGAGTGTATTAAACCCCAAGGTAAATTTGCGCTAATAGATGACCCTTCATCGTTCGATATTTTAAAGTTTAAGCGTAAATGTATTTCAGTGCACTGGGAGTTTATGTTTACCCGCTCGCTATTTACTACCGCCGATATAACGGCGCAGCACACCTTACTTAATGAAATTAGTGAGCTGATAGACGCTGGTACACTTAAAACCACGCTAGGGCAAAATTTAGGATTAATTAACGCTGCTAATTTATATAAAGCACACCAAATTTTAGAATCGCACACCGCACGCGGTAAACTTGTTTTAGAAGGCTTTGAAGCATGAACCAGATTAAACAAATACTTTTAGTTGCAGCCTGTAGCACTGCGTTTTTAACCAGCAGTGTGTTTGCGAATACCGCTAATCAAAATGCTGATTTAAAAACAGTAGCCACATTCGACGCGCAGCACCCACCAGGTAATATTGCTATTACGCCATCGGGTCGCAAGTTTTTATCGGTACATGGTTTTTACGGCCAAAAACAAAAAATTATGGAGCTATTAAGCGATGGCACCACCAAACCCTACCCTAATGAAGAATGGGCATACGCGTATAAAAACGGCAAAGGCTTTTACGATGTACTTGGCATAAATGTATCTGCCGATGGCGTATTATGGATGCTTGATACATCAGGCCCTGATCATGCTGGGCGTTTAGTCGGTTGGGATACCAACAAAGAGCAGCTGCATAAAATAATTTATTTAGCTAAACCCACCATTACCGACACCTCGTTTTTAAACGATTTAGTTATCGATAATAAACACGGCGTTGTATACATTGCCGACACCGCACAAGGCAGCCAAGCAGCTATTATTACCGTAAATTTAAAAACAGGTGAGGCGCGCAGAGTATTACAAAATAGCCCATACACCACAGCCGAAAATATCGACATGGTCATTGAAGGGCGTACCATGAAACTAGGCGGCCAACCAGCTCGTTTAGGCGTAAACCCAATCACACTCGACCCAAGTGAACAGTGGCTTTACTTTGGCTCTATGTCTGGCACGTCGGTTTATCGTATTGCCACAAGCGATATTAACAATAAAAGCCTGAGCGCAAGCGCCCTTGAAAGTAAAGTAACGCGTTACGGCACTAAACCCATTTCAGATGGCATTATTGTTGATGGCGGCGGCAATGTGTATGTCACCGACATAACTAACGGCGCGATTGGCGTAGTAAAACCAAGCGGTAAATACCACGTATTATTTAAAGACGAGCGCTTAAGCTGGCCTGATGGCTTTAGTTATGGCGCCGATCATAAAATATATTTTACCGTAGATGAGCTACATCGCTCGCCAGTATTAAATAACGGTAAAAATGCCAGCCAAGGAAAATTTAGTGTGCTGTCGTTCGACCCACTAGTTAAGGGTAAAGTAGGGCGCTAAATACAGCGTATAAACCATACGCCACGCACCCGCTGCGTGGCTTTTTGGTGCAACTTTTAAGCCTTTTAGCCCCAAAATGGTGCTAAGCGCTCAAAAGTTATTTTTAGTGTTTTAATAAATATCTGATTTGTATTCATAAAATATTCAATTAACAGTTGGCATAATTCTTTCAAAGTACAGATGTGTTCAGTGAAACTTTCAAGGAAAATACCATGGCTAACCTATACCACACCCTTTACCTACTATGGCGTTTAGACATTAGCGTATGGCAGGTAAACGATCCGAGCAATACCCATACTACGTGCGACAAAGAGCGAGTTTACAGCCGATAAATTTCGTATTTATAGGCTTTGCAAGCGCGGCCATTGCGTTGTATTGTTAAGTTACTAAAAACAATATGATTGGAACGTGTATGCACGCCTTAGAAGTAAATTTTGATGGCTTAGTTGGCCCTACTCACAACTATGCGGGTTTATCGTATGGTAACGTTGCCTCGTTAAATAATGCGGCAAGTTTTTCAAACCCTCAAGAAGCTGTGTTACAGGGCCTTGAAAAAATGAAAGCCATGCACGACAAAGGCCTAACACAAGGTGTGTTTGCGCCCCACGCACGCCCCGATTTAAACGTACTTCGTCGCCTAGGTTTTACCGGCAACGACTCGCAAGTTATTCATAAAGCATTTAAAGCAGACCCTATTTTATTGCGCGCCTGTTACTCGGCCTCTGCAATGTGGACTGCCAATGCCGCTACTGTTTCACCTTCGCCAGACACCCTCGATGGCAAAGTACATTTTACCTCAGCTAATTTAAACAATAAGTTTCATCGCTCCCTAGAGCCTGCTACAACTACCCGCTTACTAAAAGCCATGTTTAATAACGATAGCTACTTTGCACATCACACGCATTTACCCGATCAGGGCTTTTTTGGCGACGAAGGCGCGGCTAACCACACCCGACTTTGCGACAGCCACGGCGAGCAAGGCCTAGAAATGTTTGTATTTGGTGCAAGTGCCTTTAACAGCCAATTACCAAAACCGGCTAAGTTTCCTGCAAGGCAAACACTTGAAGCCTCAGAAGCCATTTGCCGATTACATAACTTAAAAGAATCGAGCCAAATTTTACTGCAGCAAAACCCAGATGTAATAGACCAAGGCGTGTTTCATAACGATGTAATTGCAGTAGGTAACGCAAACGTATTACTTTGCCACCAGCAAGCATTTTTAAACCAACAAGATGCCCTGCAAGAAATTCGCGATGCCTACACCGGCAGCAAACAGCTATACATAATTGAAGTACCTACCGATAAAGTAAGCATTAGCGATGCAGTAAGCAGTTACTTATTTAATAGCCAATTAGTAAGCCTAGATGATGGCTCAATGCTATTAGTAGCGCCACAAGAGTGCCAACGTAATAGCGCAGTAAACGCCTACATTGAAGAAATGATTTTAGCCGATAACCCAGTCAACCAAGTGCAGTTTTTTGACCTGCGCCAAAGTATGCAAAATGGCGGCGGCCCTGCATGCTTGCGTTTACGCGTAGCCCTTAACCAACAAGAGCTAAGCGCTGTAAACCCAGAAGTTATTTTAACCGATACTAAATACACACAGCTTTGTGACTGGGCAAAACGTCACTACCGCGATAAATTAGGCGCAAACGACTTTGCCGATTCAGCTCTACTTACCGAAAGCTACCAAGCACTGGATGAACTATCCCAACTGCTTAACTTAGGCTCGGTATACGACTTTCAATTAGAAGGTTAATACTCGTCAGCAAAAAGCTGATACAAAAATAGCGAGCCAAGGCTCGCTATTTTTATTTGTGCTTATGCTAATAGAGTTTAAGTTTCTTTACTTACTGTTACTGCCGATGCCATCGACTCAGATATATGCAACGTACGCTGCGGAAACGGAATGCTCAACCCCGCGCCTTCTATAGCCTCTTTAACGCGCTTATTTAAATCCCACACGGTTTGCCAGTAATCGCCATTTACAGCCCATGCACGTAATTGAATATTTACTGCGCTTTCGCCTATTGAAGTAACCATTACTTTAGGCGCTGGCTCTGCAAGTAGTCGGCTTTCTGATTCGGCGAGTTCTTTAAGTACATTTAAGCCTACATCAATAGAGTCGGCGTACGAAATTCCCACCACTATATCCATGCGCCTTTTACCGTTGCGGGTAAAGTTTTTAATGTTGCCGCCCCACACTTTACCGTTAGGCGATGCGATATAAAGGCCGTCGGTGGTTTTAAAAATGGTCGTAAATAAGTTTATTTCGTTCACTGTGCCAAGCGTGCCGCTCGCATCTACAAAATCGCCTATTTTAAATGGCCTAAGTATTAATAACATAATGCCAGCGGCAATATTACTTAAGGTGTTTTTAAGCGCCAAACCAATAGCTAAACCCGCCGCGCCCATTAGCGCTATTAAGCTTGCCGTATTAACGCCAAAAATATCTAAAATAAACAGCCCAGCAATTATGTAAACTAAATACCCCGCAATGCTCGATAGAAGCGGTAGTAGCGTTTCGTCTACTTTTTTTAATGGCGATTTAGAATTTTTAATCGCTTTTTTAACCGAGCGTGCAATAAGCGCGCTCGCAACTAAAATAGCCAAAGCTAATACCACTTTGTAACCTAAAGTGATGATAGTTTCTGAATGGCTTTGCCAAAACACAATAAGTTTATCTTTCATACATATTCCAACTATGGGCTGATTATCAGCAAGAATTAAATCTATACACTTCAAAAGAAGTGGCGGGAGTATATAGTAAAAATTTTAAAGCGATAGCATTAAAATAAGTGGAAGGTGTGCCTATATCAGCAAATTAATTGGGCAAAGTTTTTCTTTTTTCGCTTAAATTTTCACACTTAAAACCTTAGTGCTCACAAACTAGTTAACCTATGGCGTACATACTTTTGTTCCAAAATGCGCAAAGTAAAATAAAAATTAATTTCAAGTAACTATTCTAAAAACCAGTTCAATTTAAATTCAGCTTAGCTCTTCTACAATCCGCTTTATAAACTAAAGGAGTAAATCATGAATTTTAAATCAACATTAGTCAGCAGCGCCGTTCTTTTTGCATTAGCCGGGTGTGGCTCTTCAAGTGATGACAATGACACAACACCGCCACAATCTAGCGACAAATCAACCTTTAGCCTTGGTGTGTCAGATGCGCCGGTTAGTGGTTTAAAAGCGGTTAACGTCGTGTTTGATTCAATCACTATTAAAACACAAGGCGATGAAGAATTTAGTTTTGAAACCCGAAGTGAAGCTGACGCATCTCAACCACAAATGGTTAATTTGCTCGATTACACCGGGGACGATGTTTTTGAGCTGCTTGACGATCAAGAAGTGCCAGCAGGCGAATACTCGTGGATCCGCGCTCAGGTTATAAATGGCGATACTAATAACCTTAGTTTTACATCTCACGTAGTATACGAAGACGACAGCATTGCTCCGCTCGTGGTTAAAAGAAAAGGGAATGATGGTGTAGGCGAAATACAACTCGATGGCTTTACACTTAACCAAACTGATAACGACTTTGTTTTAGAATTTGACCTAAAAAAATCGCTGGTCGATCCCCAAAATAATGAGGAGATCTTTTTAAAACCTAGAGGCGTACGATTACAAAATCTTTCTGAGTCACAAGAAATTGAAGGCACAGTAAGCCAAGCGCTTATTAATAACTGTGAAACAGACAATATCGCCACTGCTGCTGCAGATTCAACGTTTGGACACGCCGTATATTTATATTCATCAGATGCTCAAATACCTAAAGATATATACGAAATAGATGAGCAAACCCCAGAAGATGCCCCACTTGCGACCGCAAATGTTGTATTTGACCAAGACGATAACCAATATGAGTTTGAGCTTGCTTTCATTACACCGGGAGACTACCAACTTGGCTATACGTGCACCGCACATATAGACGATGCAGAGCTAGAAGATACTGATTTCACTGTTTATCAACTTGAGCAAATTAGTGTACAGCAAGCTGAGGACCTTTCAGTTAGCTTTGACATAACACAATAAACGTATAGCGCACTTTAAGGTGCGCTTTTTTATAAAAAGTATAACAAAAACGAACACTCCACCTTTGCAAAAACCCATTAAAGCCACTCACCTAACATCATCCAAATAATTCATTCGTAAAGTGACCTGCATTCAAGCCCCGTTAACCCAGAACTGGTACAGTTAATAGCACGTATTAGTTAAACCGTTCTTATCATTTTGAATATGTAAACATAGGAGAAATAATCATGGCGAAAGAAAAAGTAGTTCTAATTACAGGTGCCTCTAGTGGCATAGGTGAAGCGAGTGCAAAAACATTGGTTAATAACGGCCATAAAGTCATTCTTACCGCCAGAAGTGAAGATAAATTAGCTGAACTAGTTGAGTCGTTAGGTGAAGATAACGCACTGAGTGTACCCGCAGATGCCACCGACTTTACCGAACTTGAAAACGTAGTAACAAAAGGGCTTAAAAAATTTGGCCGACTAGATGCCGCATTTGCCAACGCAGGTATGGGCGTTTCAACCGCAGGCACCGAAAAAGGCGACCCCGATGAATGGTCAACCATGATAGATATAAACATTAAAGCCCTGCTGTGGACGGCAAAAGCAACCCTGCCCCATTTACGCCAAAACAAAGGCCACTTTATATTAACCAGCTCAGCCGCTGGCCGTAAGCCAATAAAAGGCTCTATTTACGGTGCAACTAAATGGTTTGCTTACGGGTTTGGGCAAAACTTAGCTGAGGAAATGAGCGAGTGGAACGGCCGCTGTACCACCATAGCCCCTGGCATGGTAAACACTCCATTTTTTGATGAAGCAAAACCCGACAAACTCGACCCACAAGATGTGGCCGACGCCGTACTGTTTGCCATTGAAGCAAACCAGCGCAACAACGTGCGCGAGATATATTTAATGCCGACTAATTAACGCTGATTGGTTGAGTTTGAGCTATCAGGTTTAATGCTAATGGCGTTAAACCTGATGGTTGTTTTTGATAAATACTGGCTGGATAGAATGAAGAATTTAAGATAGGTGTCTAGTCTATTTCTTGATCTTTCCCCTGGCTTGACTTGTTATAGCTTTCCAAGTCATCCTCGATAATATCCGTTTGTATGAGAAACTTTATCAATGAATACCTTATTATCCGTTCCATCCCGATGAATGTAGGCGAACGTTTGATTGATTTCTGCATGTCTTTATCTTCGATTACAGGATTACTGTGTATGACTTCCTCATTATCACGTAAATAGTTCACCGCCATCCAAGAAGACGGTAATTTCCCAGCATGAACATACTTACTACGCAAATTATAGGCGGCTTTTAATCTCTGTTTTATATCCGACTCTGAAAGCTTTTGGAATTCATGCTTTGCTTCAGTTCTATTGAAAAAATCACTATCTAGGCAATCAATAATAAACTTACAGAATGCCTCTGAAATCCCCATTAATTTAGAGCTAACTTTTTTGTGCAGTTTCTCCCCATCTTTACCTAGCCCCTTGAGTTGTTTTAATAACTGCTTTGTATTTTCGTCAAGCAACTCTTCTATTGGGTATTTGAAGTGAGACGCCAATATTTCACCAGCAGTTATAAGACTAAGAAATGCTAACTCTGGGCTTTCTTCAACTATTCAAATTGCCTGTATATAGTACCTACCCGCATACCAAAATGTTGAGTGAGCATCAGCGTTATCGCCATCATGCTCAAACAAAACGTGTTCAATGTATTTAATGTTTTCTAGGCTTAGTTCTATCTGATAATCCGCTCTTTTATTAACACTATTGAAGCTCAGGTTCTTGTTATATATTTGGTGGCTAGATTCAACTGACGGAACGTAAGGCCATCCGTGTTGTTGTATTAATCCATGAGAGTCGAACCGTTTTCCAAATAACACAGAGAGTGCGATACTAAAGTTCTCACCAATTTGGCTATAATCAGGTATTACGATGGTGTCTTTTTTGTACTCAGGCGTTGCAACGGTAATTTCAATGTATTCCCGATAAATTCTTTCATCTGCCTTTGGTGTGTATACGCTTACTCGTGCATTCTCGTTTGCATTGACGATTCGAAACACGTCATTTTCATATTGACCTACAAAATGAGATGGAGTCGATAAAAGCAGTTTTGTGATATCCGTTCTTGGCTTAGGTAATGCCATGGTTCTCCCTTTTGCTATAACAATTTAGTCTACGACATTTGCCGTTTATAAACTGCCAAATGTCCCTATTTTATACTGATTTCATCCTAGCTATAAAATAAACACCTGTAAACAAATAGTTAGCTTCACCTTACCTTTCCTAAATGCAGCAAAACCCCAAAATGGTGGAGTTCAGTAATATCAGACATATTGATATGCAATAATACAGACTGCTTATTAGTAAGAGGTTTATTTTAAATACGTGTGCTTAAATTAGTAACGTATACACCCTTTACCCCTTAACCTTGTAACTCGTTGTTGTTTATACAAGATATAAAGCACGCCTATTGAACCCTTTGCATTTTTACTTCATATTAGCTGAACTATTTTTCAATTATTAGGCTGTTATGTCACTTTTAAAATTTAGCCAAGCACTTATTTTTACCCTTGCGAGTACCCTACCGTTTACAAGCCACGCGGCGCTTAATAAAAACGAGCGTGAAATAGTAAAACAGGTTGAGCAAAATATGCCGCAAGCGCTTGAAGAGATAAAACAAGCGGTAAACATTAATAGCGGTTCACTAAATATTGAAGGCGTAAAAAAGGTGGGCGCGCTTGCAAGCGAGCAACTAAAAGCCATTGGTTTTAAGGTTGAGTGGTTAGATGGCAGCGCGTTTAACCGAGCTGGGCATGTATTAGCTGCGCACAAAAGTAAAAACCCCGATGCAATAAAAATACTGATGATCGGCCATCTTGATACCGTGTTTGCTAAACACGATAACTTTACTACCTATAAACAAATTGATGAACACACCGCGAGCGGCCCAGGTGTAGCCGACATGAAAGGTGGTAACACTATTATAATTACCGCACTTAAAAGCCTGCAAGCGCTCAATTTACTTGAAAACGTAAGCGTAAAAGTGCTGCTTACCGGCGATGAAGAAAGCAGCGGCCGCCCACTGAGCTTATCTAAACAAGCCATTGTTGATGGCGCAATTTGGGCTGACGTAGCGCTAGGTTTTGAGAACGGCGATAACAATATTAAAACCGCGATGGCGGCGCGCCGTGGCTATACCGGCTGGACGTTAAATGTAACGGCCAATGCTGCACATTCATCGCAAATATTTAGTGACAATGTGGGCTATGGCGCTATTTACGAGGCGTCGCGTATTTTAAATGACTTTAGAGAGCAACTAGCTACACAACCTAATTTAACCTTTAACCCCGGGCTTATTGTAGGCGGTACAAATGCCGATTACGACAGCGCTAACTCGTCAGCCACGGCGTTTGGTAAAAGTAACGTAATTGCGCAAACCGTGCATGTAGCGGGTGATTTACGGGCGCTTTCGCCAAAGCAGGTAGAAGGCGCTAAAAAAGTGATGCAGCAAATAGTGGCTAAAAGCTTAAATGGCAGCCAAGCTGAGCTTATTTTTGAAGACGGCTACCCACCAATGGGGCTCACCGAGGGTAATAAAAAGCTGCTTGCACTGTATAGCCAAGCAAGCCAAGACTTAGGCTATAACAAAGTGGAGGCTGCAAACCCACGTAATGCCGGTGCTGCTGATATTTCGTTTGCTGCAAACCATGTTGATATGGCGCTTGATGGACTAGGCCTAATGGGCAATGGCGCACACACTAAAAACGAAACCGCCGATTTAACCTCACTTAATAAAAACACCGCTAAAACAGCGCTGCTTGTATATAGATTAGGCCAAATGTAAAAGTATTTAAAACGAGTGCTGTTACTTTTGCACTCGTTCAAATATATGTGATGAAAAAATGTCTATCACGACATTATTTTGAAAAGCAAATCTCGCACTGTGGCGGGTTCAAACGGTTTATCGCAAATGGCATCAACGCCCGCTTGCGCAATATTGGCAAGATGGGTGTCGTTCGCCTCTGAGCTCACCATTAAAATAGGAATATGCGAGTAAGCATTTGAGCCACGTACAGTTTCGGTTAGTTCGCGACCATCCATTTCTGGCATGTTGTAATCGGTAACGATTAAATCGAATGACTGTTCGTTAAGTTTTTCAATTGCTTGTTTACCATCTTGCGCCTCAACCGGGGCTGGAATTCCCATACCAGCAAGCACACGAATAATATGCTTGCGCGCAAAACGACTATCGTCAACAACCAGAACTCGTAATAAAGTGACATCAAAATGCTCTAGTTCGACCTCTTCTTCTGTAATTATGTCGAGCGTCGCTTTTAACGCGCGTGTAATTGCATCAGCACTAAATGGTTTAGGTAAAATGGCTAATACGCCCGACTGCCTTAATTGCTCAAGGTATTTTTTATTGCGTTCGCTCGAGATCAACATAAACGCTTGGCTTTCTGTGCGCGGGTTCGAACGAATGCTTTGTAACAAAGAGTCTGCAGTGCCATCGGCTAAATACATACTACTAATAACTAAATCGGGCTGATATTTTTCTAAAAGGGCTAACGTTTGCGCTTGATTGCTTGAGGTTTCTACTTGGGTTACACCACATTGAGTTAGTGATTTGATTATCAGTTTTTGCTGAACCTCTGAAGGCTCTACTAATAATATTGATAAATTGGCTATTGCAGTTAAATCACTCATGTAACTCTCTTGGGTTATGTTATTGCTAAACGATTTCGGTTTTACGGTTTCATTATAAAACAACATGTATCACTGGGGTTAACAAAACGCTTATTTATATGCATTTATTTGTAAGTTTTAAATTACAAATAAATCAAAACTTTTGAATGTACTCAAGCGCGGTCATTTTTTTATAACTTACATTTGGGTGTAGTATGTGAGCAGGTTTAGGATCGACCACCTCGATAGGTATGTTATAAGTACGGGCTATTTCTAATGCCATTTGGGTGATATTTACACTAAACGAGGTGCCCATAAATACAATTTTATCAGCGTTGAGCATTCGCTGCTGTGCTTGGGTTATTCTGTAAAGCTCGGTGTAAAATTCATCAAACAACAACACAAAAGGCTTAAACGAGTGGTTAAGCTCAGGTGTTTGGTTTTGAATATTAAACAGCTCAAAAAGAGATTCATGCAGGCGGCTTTCATCTACATTATCCCACGGGGTCATTAGCGGTTTAACGGCTTCGCCTTGCTCATGAAATAGCGTCATTTGATCCAGCCTGCCGTGTATAGCAATGTAATTTTTGTTACCGGCTTTGCCATCAAGCCCATCTATATTTTGGGTTATTAAGTTTTTATCACTCAACCAATGATGCACGTCATTAGGGCCATGGTTACGATACGTTGCAAAACGGTTGTAATACCAAGCCAAAAACTCACGCGGATTATTTTGATACATAGCGCGCGTTGCCATTTCCATAGGCGTATAGTTTTTACTGCCTATAGTCCAAAAGCCTTCTTCCCCTCTAAACGTAGGTATACCACTAGCCGCGCTTACCCCTGCGCCGGTAATATAAAGCGTATTCATTATTTGACCTCGTAACCTAGCACATCATTAATAACTTGCTGTTGGTTATTCATTCCACCAATACGATATAAAATACCGTTATGCTCTAGTAAGCCTCGGTGATCCATCGTTGCAGTTTTAAGTGGCTGCATTACTTGCCATGTATTATTTTTAATATTAAAGCGCCATACATGACGACTTGCTGGAGCTGGCTGTTTGTTATAACCAATGCCATCGTAATTATAGGGGTTGCTTGAGCCAGCTAGCATGTAAATATGGCCATTATAGCTTGTAGCAGCCATACGATAATGTGCTTCGCCTGTTGGGTGTGGCAGCGTTCGCCAATCTATTTTTTGTGGGTTGTTGGCATTTATTGTGCCTTTTAAACATTGTGCAACCCCTGAAAACGAGCGGCGTGAATTTGGATTTGCTTGGGTTTTTACGCCATCACAAATAACAATAGTATTACCACTAATTGCAGCCGCTTGGCCAAAAACAGGCTCACCTAAAAACGGTGAAGCTTGCTGCCATTTATTGGTATGTGTGTCGTAAACTTGTACTAAATTTACGTTGCCATCGTTATGCCAACCGCTAATAAGGTATATGTAACGGTCTTTGTAGCTTAGCGCTACGCTGTCATCTACTGGGACTGGCATAGACTTGAGTTGCGTATAGCTATTTGTGGTTATATTGTATTTATACACGTCGGGGCTCGATATTTCCGTGTGATCTGCAGCAACAGTGTAGCCACCAAATACATAAGCGTATTTGCCTATACCAACCGCTGTACTTGCTAAACGCCCCTTAATTGGCAAGCTAGAAGGTACTGCCAATTTAGCCTGCCATTGCCTTTCTCCCAGCTTTAATGCCCACACTTTATTATGTACATCACTAAATTGTTTATTTGAAGCTAAGCCCATAAAGCTTAAGAAATAGGTGTTATTTTGCGCTGTAACTTTAGCTACTGCGTTGTTTGCAACAGGCTCAGGTAAAGCAGGAATGCTAGCTAGCAGTGCAGAAAAAATAAAACTCATATAAAAATAATCTTATTAAAGGTTAATAAAGTAAGGTTAATTTATTTTTCAACGCTGAACCAGTTTTGATAAGCCTTGTGATGCACTTACTGCTTTCAACACCTCAAAATATAAAATAAGTCAAAGCTACTTTTTTGTTAAATTAACTTTATGAACTTACGTTAAGTGTAAAAATCATCCGCTTTTGTTTGATAAAAAAACAATTGAACATGGACTTAATACTTTTGTTTAAAGATAATTTATATTATTAATCATTTAAAATTAATATTAATGAAACTGTGTATACATTAGCTGTGGTTTATTTTTTATTATGGTTACTTTATAAGCTAATGATATATTGAAAAAAGTTAAAGGCTCACATAAAAAGTAGCAGCGTATTTTTGCTATATTTACACCATTCATAATGTTAATGTAATGTTCTTCAAATGTTTAAGAAAAGCAATTTCGCTTATATAACTTATGACTAGGTAGGAGTTCCTTAGTGAAAATTTCGCATCAATCACTATGGCCATTATTGTTTTTATCACCGCTTGTAATTGCAGATCCTTTTGAAGATGCTGAGCTCGATCTTAGCGCATTAATGGAAATGGATGTTCAAGTAACGTCTGCAATGAAGCGAGCTCAATCTGCATTTGATACCGCCTCGTCTATTTATGTTTTAAGTAAAGAGCAAATTAATAAATCTGGCGCAAACTCAGTACCAGAAGCATTAAAAATGGTACCTGGACTTATTGTTAGGCAACTTGATAATAATCAATGGGCAATCTCTTCGCGCGGTGTTGCGTCTCGATTTTCAAGTAAGCTTTTAGTTATGGTTGATGGGCAAAGCTTATATACACCTAAATTTGCTGCTGTTTATTGGGAAACACTGAATGTCCCACTTTATGATATTGAACGAATAGAAGTTATTCGCGGTCAAGGCGGCCTACTGTGGGGCACAAATGCAAATAATGGTGTGATCAATATTATTACTAAAAACAGTATTGATACTCGTGGTGCCTACGCGAATGCGACTACCGGTAATCAAATAAATATTGATGCAAATGCGCGATATGGCGGCGACTTAAGTAATAAAGGCAGTTACCGTATTTATGGTCATGTAAAAGACGCTAATGAGTCAAAAAAAGGAATTTCACTCACGCCTAGTGACACAGCCAAACAACATTCTTTGGGTTTGCGTGCTGACTTTACACCAAGTGACGAATGGTCTGCTTTAATACAAGGAGATGTTACACACTCTAACTTAGGCCAAAACTACCGTGGAGTTATTGACGAGACCAATAAAAACGTTTCATTTTCTGGGGACTTATCACGTACTGATTCTCGTGTTATGGCGCGTCTCGAAAATAGAATATCCCCCGACGCAAACCAAATGTTGCAAGTGTCATGGCTAAAGCAAAGTGGCAACCAAACATATATAAAAGAAAACTTTGAATCTATAGATATAGACTACCAAATGAACTTTTTATATGACTCTTTGCAGCTAGATTGGGGCTTGAATTACAGATATAACAAAATATCTTTCGAGGAAAGTGTATTTTTAGACAGTGATAAAGACCTAGACAATCTTCAACAATATGGTGGATTAATCCAAGCCCAATATAATGTTTTACCCAATTATCTTGATTTAGTTGTCGGCACTAGGCTCGACCACAATGATTTAACTGGCTGGGAAAACCAACCATCGGCTAGGGTTATCTATAAGCCACAAGAGCGCCATCTAATATGGGGTGCTATATCTAGAAGTGTACGTACACCTACCCTGATAGAGTTTAATGATGACTACAAAGTGAATGGGACAGTTGTAGAAGAGGCTCTTGGTGGAAGTACTGGCATTAAAGCTATTGATGAATATGCGATTGCCACTTACCTCAATGGCAACGACAAAGTTGAATCAGAAAACTACGTCTCATACGAGTTAGGCTACCGCTTTGAAGGAAATAACACCTCTCTCGATTTGTCCGCATTCCATACAGATGCCGATAATATAGCAGCGATTAGATTTAACACCGCCCCCAATCAGTTTCTGCCTGCTATACGTTTTTTTCAGCTCGGTCAATTTGAACAAGCGGCATTTGCGCTTACTCAAACTCGTGTCGATCTTGATGTTGTTTCGCAGGGTGAAACAACAACTAACGGGTTTGATATAGTTGCAACCTGGCAACCGCTGAATAACCTAAGTACAGAACTAGGGTATAGCTATACAAAAATTGATTATGATTTACCCGAGGGAACAACACCAACTATAGGTTTTGATTCAACTAATAGACAAGTATTTGGCAAAGTAAACTATACGCTTTTTAATAAACATAATATTTTTGCAACGCTTAGAGTTGAAAACTCAGACGCTTATAATACCGACCGTTACACTACAATGGATATAACATGGAATTATCAAATTAACCAAACATGGTCTACGGCTTTGTCGGGTAAAAACTTGTTTGCAGGCTCTCACATAGAGTATAACAACACTCGTGAAACCTACACATTGCCTAACTACATTGATGAATGTATAACATTTTCAATTAAAGCCAGTTTTTAAGATTATTTAATGCAGTTATTAAAACTTTTACTCAACGGGCTATTAATTACATTAACACTATTTTTTAGTGCTAAGAGTGCTGCGACTGAGAAAGAGTATATGCTCAAGGCTGGTTTTTTATATAACTTTGCTCGATTCGCTCATTGGGTAACACCGACGTATCATAATAATAACTTTACATTATGTAGCCCAGATAAATCATTCATCGACATTGCTGATGTTGCACTTACTAAACGAAATATTCAAAAACGCCCACTAATAAACAAACATATATCGCTTGAGCCAAACTCAATTAAACTGTGCGACATGGTATTCATAACTTCAAAAACGTATGCAAACTGGAAGAGTACCCCTAATTTGACTTACAAAAATATTTTACTTGTTGGGGAAAATGACGGATTTATAGAAAGCAATGGGCACATAAGGTTTTTTCTCTCAAGCGGAAAGGTCCGTTTTGAAATATCACCAAACAACCTTAAAATCGACGGCTTAACAATGAGCTCTAAAGTACTGCGCCTTGCGCGAATTGTGGATGGCTAAATGAAAAAACTATTTACGCTAGACACAATAAGTAAAAAGCTGCTTTTTATACTGATGAGCGTAGCATTTATATCAAGTAGTATTGTTACTGTTGCCTTTAGCGCCTATGAACTCAACAGCGCACAAGTTGAGCAAATAGAAAGCTTAAACACATTATCAAAAATGATGGCACCAAATATAACTACAGCGCTTATTTTTGAAGATTCAGATGCGATACAGGAGCTAATAAATCCTATTCTCACTCGATCCGATGTAATATCAGTCTCAGTTAGTAACCATGAGGGTAAACAATTAGCAATTACACAATCGCTGATATTTTCAGATAGTATTAAGCAAACTGTTGAAATAAAAAAACCATTAAAAATAGATGGAAATAGCCTTGGAGAATTAATAATTCGGGCTAACAACAGCTATATAGATAATCGAGTAGCGTTTTATATAAAGTTTATCATTAGTCTCACGCTACTATCCTTTGCTGTCAGTCTAATTATTTCATTAGTACTCAGACGTCGTTTTTTAAGCCCTATCTTATATTTAGCTCAAACAGCTAACGATATCACTAAATCAAATGACTATAGTTTACGTGCCGAGCAACTTTCTAATGATGAGGTTGGCGAATTAACCGTATGTTTTAACGATATGCTCTATACAATAGAGCAACGTGAACACGCTTTAGAAAATCAAGTTAAAACACGTACCCAAGAGCTTGAAAATGCTAACAGCGAGCTTCACCGCTACGCATATCAAGATGGCCTTACGGACCTGCCTAATCGTCGCTATTTCTACGAAAAGATACAATCATTAATCAATACGCATAATACAAATTTCGCATTAATTTTTATCGACCTTGATGGGTTCAAAGAAGTAAATGATAGTTTAGGCCATGATTACGGTGACTTACTGTTGCATCAAGTTGCAAATAGGCTAAAAGCATGCATTAGTGAACAAGACATTATTGCGCGACTCGGGGGGGACGAGTTTACTTTAATACTTCAAAACGTCACCGACCTAGAAAGAGCCGCAAAAGTTGCAAATAGCGTACAACATGCCCTATTAACTTCAATTCAAGTAAAAAAAGAGACAGTGTATGTTACCGCAAGTATAGGTATTACTCTTTACCCAGAACATGGTAAAACAGTTGAAGAGCTCGTAAAGCGTGCCGACCAAGCAATGTATTTGTCTAAAAAGAAAGGTAGAAATAGGTACGAATTTTTCTCTTATTCAATTGAAGAAAAAGCTACTGAGAAAAGAAAACTCATAGAAGAAATAAAACTTGGTTTAAAAGAAAATCAGTTTGAATTGTACTATCAACCTATTTTTTCTGTTGATGGTAAGAGTATTACTAAAGCCGAAGCATTGATCCGCTGGAATCATCCACAAAAAGGATTAATAGGGCCTAATGAATTTATCCCTATGGCAGAAAAAAATGGCTTAATAAGCGACATAGGCCGCTGGGTGAAATCGCAAGCAATACAAGACTGTACTTTATTCAATAAATTATCTAAACGCCTTATACAAGTTAGTGTTAATACCTCACCACTGGAGATTGATCGCTCTGGTGAGTGGGTTGAGCAATGGATACAGGCAAGCGAACAATTCAATTTACCCGGACACTCTGTCTTAATAGAAGTAACAGAGAACACTCTAATGGGAACTGATTCAGAAATAAAACGACAGCTCAAGCGCCTAAGTGAATTTCAAATAGATGTTGCTATTGATGATTTTGGCGTGGGTTACTCATCACTGGCATACTTACAACGATTAGATATCGACATCCTTAAAATAGATCGATCATTTATAAAGGATATAGAAAAAAATGATAATAGCATTGCACTAGTAAGGGCTATTATCACAATGGCCCATAACTTAAATGTGGAAGTAGTTGCTGAGGGAGTAGAAAAACAAGAGCAGTACATGTTACTAAAACAGATGCAATGTGATTATATTCAAGGCTATTACTTTTCTAAACCAGTTTCAAAAAAGGTGTTTGTCAGCGAATTCATTGAAGAATAACGCACAATTAAAACCAGCGAGGCACTACCTGTGAATATTGTTTATATTCAACTGTAAAGCTCTCGGTTAAATGTTTTTCCTCTACCAGAGTTTGCCTGTATATAGCTGCGACCCCAACGACTAAGCATATTAAACTAAATAAGCTTGGCAACGCTAAGAAAAATCCAATTTGAGCGGCTATCACCCCCAAATACATAGGGTTTCTAGAAAACTGATATAACCCCTTTGTTTTTAATTCCCGTGGACCGTTTGGATCAATCCCTGAACGCCACAATGAGGCCATATTAAAATGAACAAGCATCGATAAAGCAAAACCTGCTGTCAAAATCACATTGCCAAACATAACACCGGGCCAATCATTCAAACCGGTAAAAAGCCCTAAGTAATTATCAAGTGAAGGAACAAACACTCGCAATACACATACAAACCATATCAAGGCTCTAAAGAACTTAAACACAGTATGGTTCCACCAACTTGCACAATACTTAACTCCAGGAAAAACAATGTTTTCTTTCTCAGTACGTGACATATAAATAATTCTATAGGTATAAAAGCCTGCTACAAAGGTATAAAACAAAGCAAGGTAGATACGAGTAAACTCTATTAAAGAAGGTGAGTCATCGATAAATAAGGGGAAAGACATAGAGGACCCTAAATGAGTAAAAACGTTAACAAAAGGAGAGCATAAAGCCCATAAGGACTTTTAACAAGTAAAGTTAAACAAAACCAATAATAACTTATCTCTATAAAAGTATTAGCCAATACGCTTATTTAAATCGCTAGTATTTTTTATATTGTTATAAATCTTAAATCAATACATAGAGAAGTAAATCTGTAAAAGTCACCATGAAATAAAAATTATTATTATGTAAAGGCTGACTTGTGCGGATCTCGCTTTGACGTTGTTATGCATAATGTATGGGAATTAAAATACCGTTGAGCACAGGATATGCATCAGCAGCCGCTATTGAGTTCGGCATAGGGTTTTGGCTATTTACTAAACCCCAGACAGAAAAAAACGACTATCGCTAGTCGGGCTCTCTACAATTTTAAGCCTGCGTAATGTCGTGGTGCCCACAGCGGTAGAGAGTCACATAGCAAATGTTACCTATCATAGGTCAGTGTATTGAATAACCAAGACACTGTCCACAAAGAGGCGCTTCGCTCAGGAGACGCTTCGCTTTAGAGAAGGAAATACTGAATATTACTTTTCTATAAACGTAAAAAAATTTAGCGAATTGAGCTTTATTGTATTTGAAGCCTGCGGCCTGCGTAATTTCTTGGTGTCCACAGCAGTGGAAAGCCAAAACACTGTTCACAAAGAGGCGCTTCGCTTAAGAGACGCTACGCTTTAGAGAAGGGAATGTTGACTATTACTTTTCTGTAGACGTAAAAAAGCCGCTTCATTTCTGAAGCGGCTTTCTACAATTTGAAGCCTGGTAATGTCCTACTTTCACATAGCAAATGCTACACTATCATCGGCGCTGTTTCGTTTCACTACTGAGTTCGGCATGGAATCAGGTGGGTCCAAAACGCTATTGTCACCAAGCAAATTTGGGCGTTAATCCGTATCTCTACGCACTAACTGAATTTGGAAAATATCTGATAATATTTTTTAAGTCTGTCAGTAATATCTACTTTAGTTATTAACTTCTGTCTTAACTGTCACACAAAACGCGTTTGGCGTTGTATGGTTAAGCCTCACGGGTAATTAGTACAAGTTAGCTTAATGGCTCACACCACTTCCACATCTTGCCTATCAACGTTGTAGTCTTCAACGGCCCTTCAGAGACTTTAAAAGTCTAGTGAGAACTCATCTCGAGGCCTGCTTCGCGCTTAGATGCTTTCAGCGCTTATCAGTTCCGAACGTAGCTACCGGGCAATGCCATTGGCATGACAACCCGAACACCAGCGGTTCGTTCACTCCGGTCCTCTCGTACTAGGAGCAACCCCTCTCAATTCTCAAACGCCCACGGCAGATAGGGACCGAACTGTCTCACGACGTTCTAAACCCAGCTCGCGTACCACTTTAAATGGCGAACAGCCATACCCTTGGGACCGACTTCAGCCCCAGGATGTGATGAGCCGACATCGAGGTGCCAAACACCGCCGTCGATATGAACTCTTGGGCGGTATCAGCCTGTTATCCCCGGAGTACCTTTTATCCGTTGAGCGATGGCCCTTCCATTCAGAACCACCGGATCACTATGACCTACTTTCGTACCTGCTCGACGTGTCTGTCTCGCAGTTAAGCTGGCTTCTACCATTACACTAACCGTACGATGTCCGACCGTACTTAGCCAACCTTCGTGCTCCTCCGTTACTCTTTGGGAGGAGACCGCCCCAGTCAAACTACCCACCAGGCACTGTCCGTAACCCCGATTCAGGGGCCAACGTTAGAACATCAAAACTACAAGGGTGGTATTTCAAGGACGACTCCAACAAGACTAGCGTCTCATCTTCAAAGTCTCCCACCTATCCTACACATGTAGGTTCAATGTTCAGTGCCAAGCTGTAGTAAAGGTTCACGGGGTCTTTCCGTCTAGCCGCGGGTACACAGCATCTTCACTGCGATTTCAATTTCACTGAGTCTCGGGTGGAGACAGCGTGGCCATGGTTACACCATTCGTGCAGGTCGGAACTTACCCGACAAGGAATTTCGCTACCTTAGGACCGTTATAGTTACGGCCGCCGTTTACCGGGGCTTCGATCAAGAGCTTCTCCGAAGATAACCCCATCAATTAACCTTCCGGCACCGGGCAGGTGTCACACCGTATACGTCATCTTGCGATTTTGCACAGTGCTGTGTTTTTAATAAACAGTCCCAGCCACCTGGTCACTGCGGCTCCCGTCCGCTTAGAGAGCAAGTCTCATCACAGATAGGAGCGTACCTTCTCCCGAAGTTACGGTACGATTTTGCCTAGTTCCTTCACCCGAGTTCTCTCAAGCGCCTTAGTATTCTCTACCTGACCACCTGTGTCGGTTTGGGGTACGATTCGGTATAATCTGAAGCTTAGAGGCTTTTCCTGGAAGTATGGCATCAGCAACTTCATCACCGTAGTGACTCGTCTCGTGTCTCAGGTTTAATGTTCGTCCGGATTTACCTAAACAAACGCCCTACTCACTTTCACATGGACAACCATCGCCATGCTTGCTTAGCCTTCTCCGTCCCCCCATCGCAATTATACCAAGTACGGAAATATTAATCCGTTTCCCATCGACTACGCCTTTCGGCCTCGCCTTAGGGGTCGACTTACCCTACCCTGATTAACATGGGATAGGAACCCTTGGTCTTCCGGCGTGCGGGTTTTTCACCCGCATTATCGTTACTCATGTCAGCATTCGCACTTCTGATACGTCCAGCATACCTCCCGGTACACCTTCAACCGCTTACAGAACGCTCCCCTACCACTCATACAAAGTATGAATCCGCAGCTTCGGTGCATAGTTTAGCCCCGTTACATCTTCCGCGCAGACCGACTCGACCAGTGAGCTATTACGCTTTCTTTAAAGGATGGCTGCTTCTAAGCCAACCTCCTGGCTGTCTGGGCCTTTCCACATCGTTTCCCACTTAACTATGACTTTGGGACCTTAGCTGGCGGTCTGGGTTGTTTCCCTCTTCACGACGGACGTTAGCACCCGCCGTGTGTCTCCCGGATATTACTTTACGGTATTCGGAGTTTGCAAAGGGTTGGTAAGTCGGGATGACCCCCTAGCCTTAACAGTGCTCTACCCCCGTAAGTATTCGTCCGAGGCTCTACCTAAATAGATTTCGGGGAGAACCAGCTATCTCCCGGTTTGATTAGCCTTTCACTCCTAGCCACAGGTCATCCCCTAACTTTTCAACGTTAGTGGGTTCGGTCCTCCAGTTGATGTTACTCAACCTTCAACCTGCCCATGGCTAGATCACCGGGTTTCGGGTCTATACCTTGCAACTATTCGCCCAGTTAAGACTCGGTTTCCCTACGGCTACCCTAATCGGTTAACCTCGCTACAAAATATAAGTCGCTGACCCATTATACAAAAGGTACGCAGTCACAGAACAAGTCTGCTCCTACTGCTTGTACGTACACGGTTTCAGGTTCTATTTCACTCCCCTCACAGGGGTTCTTTTCGCCTTTCCCTCACGGTACTGGTTCACTATCGGTCAGTTGGGAGTATTTAGCCTTAGATGATGGTCCACCTATATTCAGTCAAAGTTTCACGTGCTCCGACCTACTCGATTTCACTTAAAATGTCTTTTCATGTACGGGACTATCACCCTGTATCGTGGCACTTTCCAGAGCCTTCCATTAACACATAATAAGCTTAAGGGCTGTTCCGATTTCGCTCGCCGCTACTTTCGGAATCTCGGTTGATTTCTTTTCCTACGGGTACTTAGATGTTTCAGTTCTCCGCGTTCGCCTCGTTAACCTATGTATTCAGTTAACGATACCTGCAAGCAGGTGGGTTTCCCCATTCGGAAATCCTAGTCTCAAGTGCTTTTTACTAGCTTGACTAGGCTTATCGCAAGTTAATACGTCCTTCATCGCCTCCAACTGCCAAGGCATCCACCGTGTACGCTTAGTCACTTAACCATACAACCCAAACGGGTCTTTGTTTTGTGACAGTTTAACTTCGCCAGAAGTTAATATTGAATACTAAAGTAGATACCAATCAATCAACTCATAAGAGTGATTAAATGGCACTGAATGATACTGCTATCATTCTTTTTTACTTTTGAAAACTCTGTACAAATACAATTGTATTCATACGAATTTTATTATCAGCTTTTCCAAATTTTTAAAGAGCATATTAATTAACCAAGCCAGTGACTTAACTAATTAACAATCATCTGTGTGGACACTACGAACAAATAAGTTCTAAATCGTATAAGGAGGTGTTCCAGCCCCAGGTTCCCCTAGGGCTACCTTGTTACGACTTCACCCCAGTCATGAATCACTCCGTGGTAAACGTCCTCCCGAGGGTTAGACTATCTACTTCTGGAGCAACCCACTCCCATGGTGTGACGGGCGGTGTGTACAAGGCCCGGGAACGTATTCACCGCGTCATTCTGATACGCGATTACTAGCGATTCCGACTTCATGGAGTCGAGTTGCAGACTCCAATCCGGACTACGACACACTTTAAGTGATTCGCTTACCTTCGCAGGTTCGCAGCACTCTGTATGCGCCATTGTAGCACGTGTGTAGCCCTACACGTAAGGGCCATGATGACTTGACGTCGTCCCCACCTTCCTCCGGTTTATCACCGGCAGTCTCCTTAGAGTTCTCAGCATTACCTGCTAGCAACTAAGGATAGGGGTTGCGCTCGTTGCGGGACTTAACCCAACATCTCACAACACGAGCTGACGACAGCCATGCAGCACCTGTATCAGAGTTCCCGAAGGCACCAATCTATCTCTAGAAAGTTCTCTGTATGTCAAGTGTAGGTAAGGTTCTTCGCGTTGCATCGAATTAAACCACATGCTCCACCGCTTGTGCGGGCCCCCGTCAATTCATTTGAGTTTTAACCTTGCGGCCGTACTCCCCAGGCGGTCTACTTAATGCGTTAGCTTTGAAAAACAGAACCGAGGTTCCGAGCTTCTAGTAGACATCGTTTACGGCGTGGACTACCGGGGTATCTAATCCCGTTTGCTCCCCACGCTTTCGTACATGAGCGTCAGTGTTGACCCAGGTGGCTGCCTTCGCCATCGGTATTCCTTCAGATCTCTACGCATTTCACCGCTACACCTGAAATTCTACCACCCTCTATCACACTCTAGTTTGCCAGTTCGAAATGCAGTTCCCAGGTTGAGCCCGGGGCTTTCACATCTCGCTTAACAAACCGCCTGCGTACGCTTTACGCCCAGTAATTCCGATTAACGCTCGCACCCTCCGTATTACCGCGGCTGCTGGCACGGAGTTAGCCGGTGCTTCTTCTGTCAGTAACGTCACAGATATGAGGTATTAACTCACACCCTTTCCTCCTGACTGAAAGTGCTTTACAACCCGAAGGCCTTCTTCACACACGCGGCATGGCTGCATCAGGCTTTCGCCCATTGTGCAATATTCCCCACTGCTGCCTCCCGTAGGAGTCTGGACCGTGTCTCAGTTCCAGTGTGGCTGATCATCCTCTCAAACCAGCTAGGGATCGTTGCCTTGGTGAGCCATTACCTCACCAACTAGCTAATCCCACTTGGGCCAATCTAAAGGCGAGAGCCGAAGCCCCCTTTGGTCCGTAGACATTATGCGGTATTAGCAGTCGTTTCCAACTGTTGTCCCCCACCTCAAGGCATGTTCCCAAGCATTACTCACCCGTCCGCCGCTCGTCAGCAAAGTAGCAAGCTACTTTCTGTTACCGCTCGACTTGCATGTGTTAGGCCTGCCGCCAGCGTTCAATCTGAGCCATGATCAAACTCTTCAATTAAAAAGTTTTGTGTCTTTCGACAGCTCAATGAATTCTGAATTTATTTAATATCTTTCGATATTGAATTGACTGTGCTGCAATTCTTTTCTTAAGTAAAACCTAAGTAAGTTATTGCTGTTGGTCACTCAGTTTCAATTGAGACTCTAATTTGTTTGCCTCACTACCTAAGTAGCTTGGCTGTTAGAACTCAATCTGTACGAGTGCCCACACAGATGATTGCTTTATATTGTTAAAGAACGTTTGAGTTGCCTTAGCGACTCAAGGGAAGCGAATCTTACGCTTTCCTGTGTTTTTGTCAACACTTAATTTTAAATTTTATAAAAATCTAAACTCAAGTTTTACTCGACTCACTAAGTGGTTTGCTTGCCTCGCTAAGCGTTGCCTGCTCTGCCGTCTCAGTGGGGTCGCATTATAGGGATATTCGAATGATGGTCAACGTTTATTTCACGCTTATTCAAAAGAATTTGGTTTTAGTACAAAATACATACAAACCGCGGTTTGAGGGGGTATAATTTGCATATAAAAAGACCTTTCAATCAGTTTATACAAAGGATGAGGTTATTTACTTTGAACTAATTTCACTTTTACGAAAATAATAACTTTGAGCTTCCTCATAAATATTCATCTTAAGCACTCACACAAACTGCCTTTATATATAACTGTATGAGTGAAATTGTTAGGTACTATTACTAACCATTAATACGTATATATTTATCAGCTAACTCATCAATAGTTTCTCGGCAATTTGGATCTGGTTTAATGCAATCTATTGGACATACACTTATACAGGTTGGCTTTTCATAATGCCCTATACACTCGGTGCACCTTTCAGAATCTATCTGATAAATTTTAGCGCCCATATAAATTGCTTCATTTGGGCACTCTGGGTCGCACATATCACAGTTAATGCATTTATTATTTATTAGTAGTGCCACTATTACCTCCTTCGTTGACCTTGAATAAAGTGCGAATACTGAATCGCACTTGTTTTATATAGTTTATAAGTTACTTAACGCTTTTCATCTCTAAAAAAATACACCGAGCACCCATTAACTTTTTATTGCAAACCGCTAAGAAAACATTAATCTTAATGTCATTAATTAAGTTTTGGAGTTAAAAACAATGGCTGATTATGTATGGATATTCCCCGCAGTTGTACTTACTATCATTTTGGTTAAACTGGTTATAACTCATATAAACACTAAGAAAGAAGAGTCTTGATTTAACAGACTGCATGTAAATTAGTTCATTTCTTTAATAAGTAGCTTGTATTATGAATAAACTTTTTCGTTTTATTTAAGCAATAAAGTTCACAGTGATATACAGATACCTTCATTACTAAGTTTAATCGTTAAGTTACTACTGTATGCTTATGGGGGTTACGTGTATCTTGGTGCTCGTCTAAATTACGCATCAATATAGCGTGCTCTAAATTAATACCTTCATCTAACTGAACTTTTACAATATGCCCCGAGCCTTTGGCATCGCTAATACTTTCGCCCTTTTTGTTTTGCATGTATTCAAGCTCAAACGTAATGTTTCCTTGCGGTGTCATCAGCTCTAAAGAATGCCCAACACAAAATTTATTTTTAACGTCTATTTCAACTAGTCCATTTTCGCAGCGCCCTAGTACTTCACCCACAAATTGCTGCTTAGTAGACACCGAATGACCGTATTCGTAGTTTTGATATTCTTGGTGAGCATGGCGTTTTAAAAAGCCTTCGGTATAGCCTCTATGTGCTAAGTTCTCAAGCGTCTTAAATAAGTTTGTATCGAATGGTTTACCCGCAACCGCATCATCTATTGCTTTACGATACACTTGCGCGGTGCGCGCAACGTAATAAAATGATTTAGTACGCCCTTCTATTTTTAAACTATGTACGCCCATTTTTGTAAGCTGTTCAACATACTGCACAGCACGCAAATCTTTTGAGTTCATAATATAAGTGCCATGCTCATCCTCAAATGCAGGCATATACTCACCTGGGCGACCTTGCTCTTCAAGCATAAATACATCGTTACTTGGCACGCCTTCGCCAAGAGTAGGAATTACCTGTTTCGGATCAAACTTATGTACCATTTCGCCGGTTTCGTTCTCAGTACCGGGTTTAACATCGTATTCCCAACGGCATGCATTCGTACATGTACCTTGATTTGGATCGCGCTTATTTATATAACCCGAGAGTAAACATCGTCCAGAATAAGCCATACATAATGCACCATGCACGAATACTTCTAGCTCGGTGTCTGGACACTGTGTACGTATTTCCTTTATTTCTTCAAGCGATAGCTCGCGAGATAAAATAACACGCTCAATACCTTGTTTTGCCCAAAACCGCACACTAGCGTAATTAACGGCATTTGCTTGCACCGATAGGTGAATAGGCATGGCTGGCCATTTTTCACGAACAAGCATAATTAAACCCGGATCGGACATAATCAGTGCATCGGGCCCCATTGCTATTACTGGCTCAATATCACGTAAATACGATTTAACCTTAGCGTTATGCGGTGCAATATTTGATACCACATAAAACTTTTTATTTAATGCGTGAGCTTCATTAATACCTACTTGTAAGGTCTCTAAGTCAAACTCATTATTACGCACACGCAAACTGTAGCGAGGCTGGCCGGCGTAAACAGCATCGGCTCCATATGCAAAGGCGTAACGCATATTTTTTAAACTGCCTGCAGGGCACAATAGTTCAGGTATAAAAGGGCTTGAAGAAACAGGTGACATTTGCGCTCCCTACAACAAAGGGCATTAAGCCAATTGTGTGCGTCATAAATTTAAATATAAAATCAAAGCGCGGCAGTATAAATAGCACTAAAAATTTCCCCTTGATCAAGATCATAAAATTGTAATTGAACTGGTTTTTAATAAAATTAGGATTTTTCAGCTAAAGCGCGTATAATTCGCGCCCGTTAATATTCACACTTTTACTTATAAATTATTGGAGCATAAAGATGGCTTTAGAGCGTACTTTCTCAATCGTAAAACCTGATGCAGTAGCTAAAAACCACATCGGCGCTATCTACAACCGTTTCGAAACTGCTGGCCTTAAAATCGTTGCAGCTAAAATGGTTCACCTTTCACAAGAGAAAGCTGAAGGCTTCTACGCTGAGCACAGCGAACGTCCTTTCTTTGGCGCTTTAGTTTCTTTCATGACTTCTGGCCCAGTAATGGTTACCGTTCTTGAAGGCGAAAACGCTGTTCTTAAAAACCGTGAAATCATGGGTGCTACTAACCCTGCTGAAGCACTAGCTGGTACTTTACGTGCAGACTACGCTGACAGCATCGACGAAAATGCTGTTCACGGTTCTGACGCTGTTGAATCTGCTGCTCGCGAAATCGCATACTTCTTCGCTGACGAAGAGCTTTGCCCACGTACTCGTTAATTTGAGTTTCACAGTTAACCCTGTGATGCAAAGTATGAAAAGGGCTTTCGAGCCCTTTTTTAGTCATTAATTAAAGTATTACACTGGCATATTTGATGTTTTACTTAATGATTAAAGTGAGTGAATTGTGTACAATTCGCCCTTGTAAATTTTATCACCACCGTTACTGATTAAGGTTGTTTCATGACCACTGCGCAAAAAAAGATTAACTTATTAGATTTAAACCGAGATGCAATGCGTGAGCTATTTGTATCGTTCGGTGAAAAGCCGTTTCGTGGCGATCAGGTGATGAAATGGATTTATCATTTTGGCGTAGATAACTTCGACGAAATGAGCAATGTAAATAAAAAGCTTAAAGAAAAGCTTAAAGCTGAATGCGAAATTGTAGCCCCTGAGATATCAGTTCGCCAACAAGCGAGCGACGGTACAATCAAATACGCATTAGTCCTTGAAGGCGGCCAAGAAGTTGAAGCCGTGTGGATACCAGAGAAAGAACGTGCAACGTTATGTGTATCTTCGCAAGTTGGCTGTGCTTTAGAATGTACGTTTTGCTCTACCGCACAACAAGGCTTTAACCGTAACTTAAAAGTTTCAGAAATTATTGGCCAAGTATGGCGTGTAGCTAAAGATATTGGCCTTGATGGCAACAGCGAAAAGCGCCCGGTTACTAACGTAGTAATGATGGGTATGGGCGAGCCATTACTTAACGTTAAAAACGTAGTACCTGCTATGGAATTAATGATGGACGACTGGGGCTTTGGTTTATCTAAGCGCCGCGTAACATTAAGTACATCGGGCGTGGTACCGGCACTTGATTTATTAAAAGAGAAGATTGACGTAGCACTTGCTATTTCACTTCACGCGCCAGATAACGCACTGCGTGATATTTTAGTGCCTATTAATAAAAAGTACCCTATTGAAGAGTTTTTAGCGGCATGTCGTCGTTACATTGATGGCTCTAAAGCCAATAAAGACGTAACAATTGAATACGTAATGCTTAACGGCGTAAACGACAGCACTGATCAAGCTCACGAATTAGTTAAAACGTTAAAAGGCACGCCTTCTAAGGTAAACCTTATTCCGTTTAATCCATTTCCGGGTAACGAATACACACGCTCGAGCAATAGCCGAATAGACCGCTTTTCTAAGGTTTTACAAGCTGCTGGCATTACCTGTATTGTGCGTCGTACTCGCGGGGATGATATTGATGCAGCGTGTGGGCAATTAGCCGGCGATGTAGTTGACCGCACTAAACGTATGGCGAAAAAGAAAATGCGTGACGATAACAAAATCTCAGTTAACATCCAGCAAGCCTAAATTTAGTTAAATTACTAAAAGCCCTCCTGTTAAATCGTTTATTATTAAATAATTGATGCAACATGAGGGCTTTTAGGTAATATAGGCAATATGGACAAAAATAAAGAGATAAGGTAATGCGATCTATACTTGCTATAACACTATCGGCACTGGCTTTAAGTGGCTGTGTTACCGAAAGTAGTTATAACGGCAGTAATAAGCCCGTTGTCAAAAATAAAATCAATAACGCCGGGGCAGCACGCACTCGAATAGCTTTAGCCTTACAGTACCTAAAAACAGGTAATAATTCACAAGCAAAATACAACCTAGAACGCGCTGCTGAATTCGCTCCCAACTTACCTGAAGTTCATTACTCTATGGCCTATTACTACCAGCAAGTAGGTGAAAACCCATTAGCCGACAGAGCCTATCAAAAAGCATTAGATATAAAGCCTGATGATCCTAATACACTCAACAACTACGGTGTATTTTTATGTGGTATTGATGAATACGACCGCGCCACTGATCAATTTTTAAAAGCCATTGAAATTCCAACGTATATTCGTGTTGCCGAGAGCTACGAAAATCTAGCATTGTGCGCCATTGAATTTGATGATTTTGAAAACGCAGAAACTTACTTTAAGCAAGCGCTTAATCACAGCTCTCAACGAACCTCTACTCTTATAAGCTTAGCGGCTCTGTTTTATGCAAAAAGTGACTTATACAAAGCGAACGACATTCTTAAAAAACATGACGACACAGGCCGAGTATCTTCGCGTGCTTTAATGCTTAGCTATTTAGTTAAAAATCGCATGGGTCGAATAGAAGAAGCCGAGAAAGTAGCAAGCACACTTTTACAAACCTATTCTACTAGTAAAGAAGCATACGCAATTAGAGAGCAACGCACACGATTTAACGAATTTGAAATGCTGCGCGAGAAATATCGTAAGGCAAAACTCAACGAGTTAAAAGCTGATGCAGACGGCACATATATAAGTGCAAAACCAAAAATAAAAATAGTAAGAAAAAAGGCACCTAATCAAGACAGCACAACAAGCCTGGTTATTAAGCAACCGGCGCAAATAAGTCCAGCAAAGCCTGAACAAAACACGCAAGATGCGAATCCGGTCATAGCCAGAAATGATATGAACACAAGCGCAGAAACAGCTGTTAATGAAGTTGAAACAACACCAGAAGTCACTCCAAAAAAAGTTACACCTAAAGCACCTGTAACAACAATTGTAAAACAGCCAGTACAAGCTGAAACACAACAAATTAAATCCTCTGGGCCATCAACAGATACGTCTGCGGTATTACTTGCGTTAACAACTCAACCAAATACAACAAATATGCCTGAGTCAGTTATTGAAGAGCCTGCTACTAAGTCAAGCACAGCAGCTTCAACAGTTACAGCTAAAGTCGTACCAGCAGCACCAAAAGAAGAAGTGAAAATTATTTCTTTTGGGGCGCCTAAAACGGCTAACTTTAATTCACCTCAAACAAATCAGCCAGCAGTCACGACGAACACGACAGCTGCCAGTAACGACTCAAATGTTGTTTTTTACGAAGCCACTAAAAATGAAGATATTTTTGAAACGAGTCGTTACCAAAACGGTAGTGACGTTACATTTACAAACTTATCATCAAATAAGCAAACAGCGTTACCTATGTTAAATCCTAAAGTCGCTACATTACGAGTGCCTTTTCATATCATTGAGTTTGGTGAAAACCTATTTAGCATTTCGGTGCGATACAATGTTAAACTACAAAAACTCCTGCAATGGAATGGATTAAAAGAGTCGGATCGGGTAATGAATGGCAGTAAAATTTACTTAAACGATCCTAATATTTATTACGAAATTAAATCTGGCGACTCCCTTTACGATATTGCTACCCAGAAGCAAGTATTAATTGATGAATTAATGCGATGGAATAAATTAAGTCCTGATATAGAGCTAAAACCAGGACATAGACTTTTACTAGTGGATCCAGACTCATACCTATTATGAATGAAGAAAATACGCAAAGCGAACAGCCTACAGTAGGCCAAATTTTAAAAGCACACAGAGAGCAAGCCAAGGTAAGCATTGAAACCATCGCTAAACCACTAAAGCTATCTGAGTTTCAAATTAAGCACCTTGAAAATGACGACTTTCAAGCGTTAGGACCTATTACTTTTGTTAAAGGCTACATAAAGAACTATTGCCGTGAATTAAAAGTAGATAGCGCACCTATATTAGCCATGTTGCCAGCACCACCTGAACCAGCAAAACCAGCTAACATGCAAAGCTTTTCTCGTCGTACAGAAAAAGAAGCAAGCGATAGCCGTTTAATGTTGGTAACTTACATTATTATAGCCATTGTTATTGGCTCGTCTGCTTTATGGTTTTGGCAAAACGCCACCCCAATTGAAGAACAAACCACAAATATAAATATTGGCAACACCATAATGAGTGAACGCCAAGCCATTCAATCAACTAATATTGAACAGCAGAAAACAGCAAACGATGTTGATGAGTTACGCCAAGAGTCTATTGAGCAAAGTACAGATTTAACAAATAACGAAATAACACAAGCAGTTAACGAACAAACTTCAGAGTCAGATACCGATAAAGCCGACATCAGCACAATAGAAATGCTATTTAATGACGAAAGCTGGGTCGAAATTCACGACGGCGAAGGCGAAAAAATAGCCTTTGGCGTTAAAAAAGCAGGTTACAGAATGACTGTTTCTGGTACACCTCCTTTTGCTGTTGTGCTTGGTAAGCACAATGTAGTTAACATTACCTTAAACGGTGAGCCAATAGATATTTCGGCTTTTCCTAAGAACCGTTTAGCCAAATTTACATTACCATTAGCAGAGTAGTCGCTATGTTTTCAGAATCACCAATTAAACGCAGAAAATCCACCCGTATTAATGTAGGCAATGTGCCTATTGGCGACGGCGCTCCAATTGCCGTGCAGTCGATGACTAATACCGACACCATGGACGTTGATGCAACCGTTGCACAAATTCAAGCCATACAAGATGCTGGCGCCGACATAGTACGAGTATCGGTACCGACTATGGACGCAGCTGAAGCGTTTAAAAGTATAAAAGAGCAAGTAAGTATTCCGCTTGTTGCCGACATTCATTTTGATTACCGCATAGCCCTAAAAGTGGCAAAGTATGGCGTAGATTGCTTACGTATAAACCCTGGTAATATCGGAAGCGAAGAGCGCATTAGAGCTGTTGTTGATTCAGCTCGCGAGCACAACATCCCTATTCGTATTGGCGTTAATGGCGGCTCACTTGAGCGCGATTTACAGGAAAAATATGGTGAACCAACACCTGAGGCGTTATTAGAATCAGCAATGCGCCATGTAGATATATTGCGTCGCCTTGATTTTGATCAATTTAAAATATCGGTAAAAGCATCAGACGTGTTTTTAGCGGTAGGCGCATACCGCTTGCTTGCAAAAGAAATAGACCAGCCTTTGCATTTGGGTATCACTGAAGCTGGCGGCATGCGTTCAGGTTCGGTTAAATCGGCTGTTGGCTTAGGCATGTTACTAGCTGAAGGCATTGGCGATACATTACGTGTATCACTCGCTGCCGACCCGGTACAAGAAATAAAAGTAGGCTTTGATATATTAAAATCACTGCGTATTCGCTCTCGTGGTATTAATTTTATTGCCTGCCCTAGCTGCTCACGTCAAGAATTTGATGTAGTAAGCACTATGAACCAACTAGAAGAACGCCTTGAAGATATAATCGAACCGGTTTCTGTATCGGTTATTGGTTGTGTAGTAAATGGCCCTGGTGAAGCACTTGTCAGTGATATTGGCCTTGCCGGTGCAAATCGCCGTTCTGGTTTGTATATTAATGGTGAACGTCAAAAAGCCCGTATCGACAATAACAATATTGTTGAGCAACTAGAGGGCTACGTTCGCGATTTCATAGATAAAAAACAAAGCCAAACCCCTATCGATGTAAAAATAGTCGAATAAATAACGTATAAACCGCCAAGCACTCGTGCTTGGCGTTGACCTGTATAATAATAGATTGACCTAAGCATTCTTAAGATACAGAGTTCAACGCTTCATTTGGACTTTATATCAAAGAAATACTTTTAATAATGGTAGTTTCTTTTAATTCCACGACGCTCGCATCTTGGGGTCGTTTGGGTATATAATATCGGGTCAATTTTTAGCATTCTCGTTGTGTAAGCATTTTTTTATTACACATAAACAGTAATTAGGATTTATCAGTGGCAAAACAAATTCAGGCAGTTCGCGGTATGAACGATTGTCTGCCGGGCGATACACAAATTTGGCAGAAAGTAGAAAACATTTTACGCGAGACTGTAGCATCGTTCGGTTATCAAGAAATTCGTTTTCCTATTGTAGAATCAACCGATCTATTTAAACGCTCTATTGGTGAAGTAACCGATATAGTAGAAAAAGAAATGTACACTTTTGCAGATCGCAACGGCGATTTACTGACTCTTCGCCCTGAAGGCACTGCAGTTTGTGTACGCGCTGGTAACGAAAACGGCTTATTGTATAACCAAGAGCAACGTCTTTGGTATATGGGCCCTATGTTTCGTCACGAACGTCCGCAAAAAGGACGTTATCGTCAATTTCACCAATTTGGTTTAGAAACCTTTGGTATTGCCACAGCCGATATAGATGCTGAAGTTATTTTATTAACAGCACAGCTGTGGGAAGCATTTGGCATTACCGAGCATGTACGATTAGAGCTTAATTCATTGGGGTCTAATGAAGCTCGCGCACAATACCGCGATGCGCTTGTTGCTTACCTTGAACAACATACTGACGTACTTGATGAAGACTCAAAACGCCGAATGTATTCAAACCCATTACGTGTGCTTGATAGCAAAAATCCTGACGTACAGGCAATATTAGTTGATGCGCCTAAACTGTCAGAACATTTAGATGCTGAATCAAAAGAACATTTTGAAAATTTATGTGAACGTTTAGACGCTGCTGGCGTCTCATACACGGTTAACGAAAAATTGGTACGCGGTTTAGACTATTACAACCGCACAGTATTTGAATGGGTAACCGACAGTCTTGGCGCGCAAGGCACTGTGTGTGCTGGCGGACGCTACGATGGCTTAGTTGAGCAACTTGGTGGAAAGGCAACCCCTGCAGTTGGCTTTGCAATGGGCCTAGAGCGCTTAGTATTGCTACTACAAGCACTTGAATGTGTTGGTGACATACGTCGTAATGCTGATGTATATTTAGCGGCAATGGGCGATAAAGCAAGTATTCAAGCCCCAATTATCGCGTCAGAACTACGCCGTGATGTGGCTGGCCTTCGTGTGATGGTTCACGCGGGTGGCGGAAACTTTAAAAAACAATTAAAACGTGCCGATAAAAGCGATGCACTTGTTGCCGTAATTATTGGTGAAGATGAATTAGAGCAAGGCGTTGTGACCATAAAGTATTTACGCGAGCGTAAAGAACAAGTCACATTAAAATTAGAACAAGCTAAAGCGCTACTAGCTGAGCTTATAATCGGCTAAGCAGATATTAGAGGTAATCATGGATATACATTCAACAGAAGAAGAACAAGCAGAAGCAATTAAACGCTTTTTCCGTGAAAACGGTCTTTCACTGGCACTTGGTGTAATTGTTGGCTTAGGTGGCTTATATGGTTGGAAAGCTTATAACCAAAACCAAATTACAACCGCTGAGCAAGCGTCAGATTCTTACACTAAATTAGTTGAAGGTGACGATGTTTTATCGTCAGCTGATGCTTTTATCAGTGAAAATAAAGACACAAACTATGCTGCACTTGCGGCGTTTGTTGCCGCTAAAGATGCGGTAGAAGCACAAAAATTAGATGTCGCTAGTGAAAAGCTAAGCTGGATTGTATCAAACGTTGATAATGCAGAATTAAAAGCAATTGCGATTACACGTTTAGCGCGTATTCAAATTGCACAAACTAATTTTGACGATGCTTTAAGCACACTCAATGCACCATTACCTGAAGCATTTAATGCAAACGTTGCAGAGCTTAAAGGCGATATTTATGCTCAGCAAGGTAATAAAGAACAAGCACGTACTGCTTACCAAGCCGCGGTAGATGCCGGTGGGTTAACAGGCAACCCTCTATTACAAGTTAAGTTAGATGACCTAGCAGTAACTAGCCCAGCGGCATAAGGTTTTAGGTATGAAAAAATTAACGACCGCAACCCTTGCCCTATGTATGGCAACGCTAATGGGTTGTTCATCAAGTGATGAAGAAGACGAACTAGTCCTTCCTGAAATCGTCAATCAGTTTGAAACTGATGTGGTTTGGCAAGAGTCGGTAGGTAACGGCGTAGAGCATTATTTTTCTCGCTTAACACCTGCTGTTTACAAAGACACTGTTTATGTTGCTAACCGCGAAGGTCAAGTAGAAGCGTTATCGCTTACTAACGGCGATGTACAGTGGGACACCGACGTACGCCAAGACACCTCATTTTGGCCTTGGAGCGACGACGGTTCAGCAAAATTATCAGGCGGTATATTACAAGCTTATGGTAAACTGTATATCGGTTCTGAACATGGCTTTGTTGTAGCACTCGATCGCGAAACCGGCGAAGAGGTATGGCGTAAAAACGTACCAGGTGAATCACTTTCAAAAGCAGCAGCAGGCGATGGCTTAATATTTGTAAACTTAGGTTCGGGTAAATTACTAGCACTTCACCCAGATACTGGTGAAGAGCGTTGGAGCTTTGAACAAGAAGTACCAGCACTTACATTACGCGGACAAAGTGCACCTACTGTTGCAAACGGTGGTGTTTTAGTTGGCCTTGAAACAGGTAAATTAAGCGTATTAATTTCAGAAAGTGGTTACTCAGCTTGGAGCGCAGAAATTGCAGCTGCAAAAGGTGCTTCAGAATTTGAACGCCTAGTTGATGTAGATACGCAGCCGCTTATTAGCGGCCCATACGCTTATGCAATTGCATACAACGGCAACTTAGCAGCAGTTGATATTCGCTCTGGTAATGTTGTTTGGAAACGTGAATACAGCAGCTACCGCGAAATTTCGATGGATGCGCAAAGTATTTATGTAGTAGACAGCAACGGCGTTGTTTATGCATTAGATAAAAATTCAGGTATTGAACGTTGGAGCCAACCCGCACTTCGTGGTTGGTACTTAACAGGTCCTGCTGTTACAGGTAACTATTTAGCCTTAGGCGACCAAGAAGGTAACCTACACTGGCTAAACAAGGAAACTGGCGAGTTAGTAGCGCGTGAAGACTTTGACAGCTCAGGCTTCTTTGTTGAACCTGTTGTTGCCGACGACAAACTGATATTATACACCCGTGACGGTGAAGTAAGTGCGGTAACAATACCAAACTAACTAGCTAACACTTAAAGGTTTTTTGTAAGGCTTCGCTCTGCGAAGCCTTTTGTTGTTTTTTAAAGAGGTAGTTTATGCTTCCCGTGATCGCTCTAGTTGGGCGACCCAATGTGGGCAAATCCACATTATTTAACCGTTTAACACGTACTCGTGATGCACTCGTAGCCGATTTTCCAGGTTTAACACGAGATAGAAAATATGGCCAAGCTAATTACGATGGCTATGAATTTATCGTGGTGGACACGGGCGGTATTGATGGCACAGAAGAAGGCATCGAGATCGAAATGGCTGACCAATCGCTACTTGCAATTGAAGAAGCCGACATCGTACTGTTTTTAGTAGACGCACGCGTAGGTATGACCGTTGCCGACCAAGCTATTGCCAATCATCTTCGCAAGCAAGACAAAAAATGTTTTGTTGTTGCCAATAAAACCGATGGCATTGACGCTGATTCAAACTGTGCTGAATTTTACCAGCTATCACTGGGTGAAATTCATCACATAGCAGCAGCGCATGGTCGTGGTATTACACTTTTACTTGAGCACACACTTCAACCTGTGATTGCCGAACTAGCAGCACAAGATGAAGACGTAGCCGATGACGATGAAGAGCTAATAGACCTTTACGAAGAAGGTGAAGGCGATGATACCGACCACCAAGCATTTGCAGATAAGCCGGTAAAGCTTGCAATTATTGGTCGTCCTAATGTAGGTAAGTCAACACTTACAAACCGTATACTAGGTGAAGAACGTGTAATTGTGTACGATATGCCAGGTACAACGCGCGACTCTATCTATATCCCTATGACACGTAACGAAAAAGAGTACGTGTTAATCGATACAGCCGGTGTACGTAAGCGTAAAAAAGTAAGCGACGTAGTAGAAAAGTTTTCAGTTATTAAAACACTGCAGGCTATTGAAGATTGTAATGTTGTTTTACTGGTTGTTGATGCGCGCGATGGTATTTCTGATCAAGACTTAAGTTTATTGGGTTTTGCGCTTAACTCAGGTCGTTCATTGGTTATTGCCGTGAACAAATGGGACGGGCTTGATGATTACGTTAAAGATCGTATCAAAACCGAGCTTGACCGTCGTTTAGGCTTTATTGACTTTGCACGATTGCACTTTATATCTGCACTTCATGGTACAGGTGTTGGCCACTTATTTGAATCGGTTGATGAAGCTTACGAGTCAGCAACTAAACGTATAAGTACTGCAATGCTACGCCGTATTATGGACATGGCACAGGCCGATCACCAGCCGCCACTTGTTCGTGGTCGTCGTGTTAAGCTTAAATACGCGCATGCCGGTGGTTATAACCCGCCGCGTATTGTAATTCACGGTAACCAAGTTCACGATTTACCAGATAGCTACAAACGCTACCTTATGAACTACTACCGTAAAGCACTTAAAATTATGGGCACCCCAATCAAAATTGAATTTAGAGAAGGTGATAACCCATTTGCAGGGCGTACTAATAAAGTAACGCTTTCGCAAAAACGTAAAATACGTGCTTTCGCAAAAGAAAACCGTAATAAATAAACGGCATAAGCGTTAATTTATTACAAAAAACGGCGTACTTTTTAGTACGCCGTTTTTGTTTTAATACATTATTAAACGTTACAAGCTAAGTAAAGCTAAGCGCACTAAGTTCTCAACCGTGGTTTCGTGCGCACTTTTATTTTTATTAGTTGGCATAAACCTAGAAGCAGGCGGTTTAATAGTTACAAACCCATGATTGGTGGCCATTTCGTGGGCTAACAACTTTCTCGCTTTGGGTGTTAAATGGTTTTCGTGTATTTTTGCAAGCTCGCCGCTATCAAGCCATATGCCAGCGCAACTTGGGCACTCGTCTATCTCAACCACTTTGAGCGGTGAAAAAAACCGGCGCATCATCACCACTTTTTTGCACTTCGGGCAATTAATTCGTAGCGATACATCGTATTCACTCTCGCTATATTCACTCAAATACTTAAGTAGAACCTGACCATGCTTTAACTCAGGCGAGCTAAACTTAAAAATTTGGCTGTTATCAAAAAACACGGCGCCTTGCGCTGACGTAAAAACAGTAATCCCGCCAACGAGTAAAGGTTCAAGTGGCGTATTACTACGAGGACAATACATTTAAAATTCCTTTTTATTTATGTTCATTTACTCAAGCGCTTTATGAATAAGCCCAACAAGCGGCGCTGGCAATGTAATATTACCTGCAAGTACAAACTCATGCGCGTCATCTGACATTTTTTGCCATGTACGGCGAATAATCCCTATCCATTTTTGCTCATCGTAATCAGGCTTACTATTAGCAAACCCCAACATGTAATGCTCAATAAATACGAGGCTTGCTACGTCTTCTACTAATTGGCTGTCTGGGTTACGTTTAATATTTTTTTTAGCTACCGCATCGTACACTCTGTTTTGCTCAGCTTCGCCGTAACCAGCTTGCTTCATGAGCGCAACAACACTACTTGCATGAAATATATAAAGTGCACTGCGCCATTGATGATAACCCTGCTTGTTCATTTCAAAGTCACTACGCGGCGACTTCCAGCGTTGTATATGCTGCCCACGCACTGCAATTTGCATAAGCTCGCCAGCATCGGGGTTAAAACGGCTAAGCATGTCGCTCATTCGAGTAGCATAAAGGCTTTCTTTGGGCACGCTTTGTCCATTAAATTGCTCACTATTTGGGTCTTGGCTGTTTGCTTCATCAATTAAGGCGATTACTTTATTAAACATGACGGTCATTTTTTATAATAAGTTTTAATCATTCTAAACGCTGATAAAACAATAAACTAGAGCTGCTGTAAGTTATGCAGTGAAATTTGCTCAACCTTAAAATACAATCGATAAATACATATGAGGAAAAGTAAGCGCTTTGCTTAAGTTAACTTGGTACTATATTAAACACAAATTAAAATAAAAAAGCGCGACTAACTCGCCAATAACGGATGACTATGTTTAAAAAACGTATTTTAGCTATTTGCTTAGCAGCCACTTCGCTACCAAGCCTTGCCGACAGCAACAGCGATTTAAAAACCATTATTGATAACCACTGGCAAAATGCCAAAGCTGAAAAAATATTCTTTCGAACCGACCCTGACGGTTGGAAACCAAACGGCACATTACCAAATTGGAGCGAGCAAGCCATTGCTAAGCGCCAAGCGTATAACAACAGCGTACTAAAAAGCTTAGCCAACATTGACCCAAAAACGCTCAATAACGAGCAGCTAATGAACTATCGCTTATTTAAATATGAGCGCGAAACCGAGCAGCAAAGCTACCTTTATCAAGATAAGTATTTTCCGGTTAATTTTTTAAGTGGCTGGCATACTTACTTTGCAGAAGCACCCGCTAACATGGCTTTTTTAACAGCAGATGATTACAACTCATTTTTAATCAGCCTTGCCGACTACCCGCGCTTTAATCAGCAAAATATTGATTTAATGAAAGAAGGTATAAAAACAGGCTTTACTCATTACTGTAAAACCTTTGAAAATTACAGCCAAAACATAAGCGCGCATTTAGTTAAAAACCCCGAAAAAAGCGCCCTTTACGAGCCCTTTACGCGTTTACCTAATACCTTTAGCGCAGCGCAAAAAGCAAGCTTAAAACAAAAAGCACAAGCGGTAATTGAAGAAAAAGTAATTCCTGCCTATCAGCATTTTTATGACTTTTTTAAAAATGATTACATGTCACACTGTAGAGCGAAGCCGGGCATTGCAAGCGTTGAAGGCGGGCTTGATTATTACAAATACACCGTTAATTACTACACCACAACAAGCGCGACGCCTAAACAAATACATGAGCTGGGCCTAAAAGAAGTCGCGCGTATTAAAGCGCAAATGCAAGCCATTATTGATGAAGTAGGCTTTGATGGCACCTATAGTGAGTTTTTAGAATTTTTAGCAACCGATGAGCAATTTTACGCAAAAGACGCGCAAGACCTACTTGAAAAAACTGCTTATATCACGCAAAAAATGTATGGCAAATTGCCCACTTACTTTGGCCACTTACCGCGTAACACCTTTACTATTAAAGGCTCAGCAAGTCGTGGCGCGTTTTATATGCCACCGCCAGATAACCGCTCTCCTGGTACTTATTTTTTAGCCTCAACACCTAAACTGCAGCCTTTATATAATTTAGAAGCACTCAGTCTGCACGAAGCCATACCCGGGCATCATTTACAAAATGCCATTGCTATGGAGTTAAATGTACCCGAATTTAGGCGCACACTTAGCCACTCTGCATTTGGCGAAGGTTGGGCGCTTTATACAGAACGTTTAGGTAAAGAAGCGGGGTTTTATCAAAGCCCTTACAGCGATTTTGGCCGTTTAGGCTACGAAATGTGGCGTGCAGTACGCTTAGTGGTTGATACCGGTATTCATGCATTTGGTTGGAGCCGCCAAAAAGCAATTGACTACTTAGCTAGTCACACCGCGCTGCCGCATAGCGCGGTGGAAGATCAGATAGATCGTTATATTTCATGGCCAGGCCAAGCGCTCTCTTACAAAATGGGCGAAATAAAAATACGAGAGCTTCGCGCAAAAGCCGAAAAAGAACTCGGCCCACAATTCGACATACGCAGCTTTCACGACACCGTTATTGGCCAAGGCTCCCTACCTATGGCAGTACTTGAAGACGTAATAAATGATTGGATAGCAAAACAAAAATCGGCTATTTAACATTAAAGGAGGCGGTATTATTTGCCGCCTTTTTCTAAATGGACTTTATGATGAAAAAACTACTTATTTTTATGTTACTCATTTTATTTAGCAGCCAAGCGAATGCTTTTTGTTTAGACGCATCAAACTACATAGAGGGCGTAAAATATGGCGTTTGTGGGGAGCAAACAGATTCAATTTCTCTTACGCCTTATTTTATTATATGGATGCTTTTAAACGTGTTATTCGGACAGACTCTTAATAAACCAAATATACACGTAGGTTTTAAATATTTACTTTTTCTCTGTGCATTCCCACTCAGCCCGCTAGTGCTTTTAATGAATTTAGCCGGAGTGATGATATCTCGCATTTATAAAAAATATTCAAATACCTCAGTAGATAAATCCCAAGCTAACTATGCTTACACAGAACCTGTTATTGAAAAGCCGAGTGTTAACCAGCTAACAATTGGCGAGTACACTTTTGACAGTCTGCAGCAGTCTTTAATTAAAGAAGATAACCTCTACACATTAGAGCCCAAATGCATGCAGGTACTTAGCTATTTAATAGAGCAAAGACCAAGGATAGTTAGCCTTGAAGAATTACACAATAATGTATGGGAGAATCAAATAGTAACCGACACCGCAGTTAGGCGAGTTATTAGCAAACTACGTGTGGCCCTTAACGATAACGACACAAAAAACCCCAAATATATAAAGTCAGTAATGAAGCGAGGTTATCAGCTTATAGCTGAAGTGAAAACACAACCTATTGAATAGTAATGACTTACAAAAGTTATAACCAAGGTAATACCGTGGTTATAACTTTATAATAACTAGTTAACGGCTTTGTTATCGTCATTTTTTGCCAAACGTTTTAATTTGTTTAGGCGCTGTAGAGCGACCCATAAAATTAAATAACTAAGGAAGAAAATATGAAACATTTACTACCGCTAACACTATTATTAATTACTACATTAGTTACCATCAGCCTCATAGGTAACGCTCAATGTATAGAAATAGGTAACGCATCTATTGCTAGTATTTCATTTGGTACATGTGACTTATCAAGCACTAAAATAACGCTTTCACCACTTGTTACTATTTTTTGGTTAGCAATTAATATGCTTTTTGCAATTATACTGCCTAAGCCATCTATTGCTAAAAAGTATAAAGTTACTTTATTTATTTGTAGTTTACCGCTTAGCGTATTTGTGTATTTAATTGCTTATGTATCTACCAACCTAACTAATACGATCAAACCCGTTAAATAAAACCTAAACAGGTGAGTAAGAAATACTTGCTCACCTCTTCATCACTAAAACTTGTAGCTAACTAAACCCTACCCACTTTTGTTTCGTAGAGTTAATGATTATAAAAACCAGAGCAAAAGTATGAGCAAACGCATTTTATATTGGCTACAAAACGATTTACGCATAAACGACAACCCAATTTTTAGCAAACTTGCACTACAGCAATGCGCACTAGACGTGGTGTTTGTAATTAACCCCAACTGGTTTAAAAACACAAATTATCAGCAAAAGCAGTATGGTGAAAACAAGTACACCTTTTTAATGCAAAGCCTTTATGAGTTACAGCAAGCATTAATTGCGCGTGGCCAAACTCTGCACGTGCTAGAAGGCGAACCAGTTAGTATTTTAAAGCAACGTATTAAAGAGCAACACATTGATGAAGTGGTTTACAGTGAGCAATTTGGTGTGTACGAACAACGCGAAATTAATTTATTAAAAGCTCATTGTCCTGAAGTCCAGTTTACCGGTACCCTGCAGGATACCTTGTATCAGCAAAACGAACTGCCATTTAACTTAACAGATTTACCCAAAAGCTTTACCCCATTTAAAAAGAAGGTTGAAGCTGCCAACATACCAATCACGCTGTCGCACATTACAACCGAGCTATTGCCTAAACCTATTACGCTGTGCGCTAAAAACCCAATTGAGTTACCAAAAGCAATTAACAACTCAATGCATGGTGGCTTAACAAGCGCACAAAAACACTGTGAACAATACTTTGCAGGCGAATTACCTAGCACGTACAAAATAACTCGCAACGCGCTTGACGGCTTTGACAACACCACTAAATTTAGCCCATGGCTTGCTTTTGGGTGTATTAGCGCAAAACAAATATACAATGCGGTTGAGCAATACGAACAAACATATACCGCTAACGATTCAACCTACTGGATTAAGTTTGAACTACTGTGGCGCGAATACTTTAAATGGCACGCGCTAAATGTACAAAGCAGCTTGTTTAGTTTTAAGGGGCAAAAGCAAACTAAGCCACTTACTACGTTTATGCCAAACCGTTTTGCTGCTTGGTGCCAAGGCACAACGCCTTACCCCTTGGTTAATGCCATCATGAAAGAGCTCAATGCCACCGGCTTTATAACAAACCGCTCAAGGCAAATTGTGGCAAGCTGCTTAGTTAACGAGCTGGCACTCGATTGGCGTTACGGCGCAGCTTATTTTGAGCAGCAGCTAATTGATCATGACGTAGCAGCCAATTGGGGCAACTGGCAGTACATAGCGGGAGTAGGCGTTGACCCACGTGGCGGGCGGCACTTCAATATTGAAAAGCAAACACAGCAGTTTGACCCTAAATCCATTTACACCAAAAAATGGGGAGGTAATCAAAGCCCTGATGCACAGCTCGATCACTTAAACGAGGTAGATTGGCCTATTTAAGCCAATCTACTTCCACCTAGTTATATTTAAAACAGCTGAGCAATGCCTACATTAATGGCAAAGCCACCTAAGGTTAAAAACAAAAATAAACAGCCAGCTAATAACAGCGGTTTTATACCGGCTTGGCGAATAGCGCCAATATGTGTACGCAGCCCAAGTGCGACCATGGCAATGGTAAGTAGTATATTGTCAAACCATACAATGGCGTTTGTACCACCTTGAGGGATAACCGATAACGAATGTATCCCGCTTGCCACTATAAACAAAACCGCAAACCAAGGGATTGTAATTCCCGCTATTTGCTCGCCGCCCTGTGCGTTTATGTTTGCATGCTTTTTACTTTGCCAAAATGATAAGCCTACTAAAAATGGCGCAAGCATCATTACGCGTAGCATTTTTTCTATCACGGCGGTGTCGGCTGCATTGGCACTTACCGCAGTCCCTGCTGCTACCACTTGTGCGACTTCATGAATGGTTGAACCAACAAAAATACCATATGCGTGCTCACTCAGCCCCATGTACTCAAACATAATAGGGTAGGCAAACATACTTAACGTGCCAAACACCACAACCGTTGCCACCGCTACCGATACTTTATGTGCCTGAGCTTTTATAACCGGCTCTGTTGCCATTACCGCTGCAGCGCCACAAATAGAGCTACCCGCCCCTATAAGTATGGTTGTTTGTTCATCAAGCTTAAAAACGCGCTTACCTAGCTGTACTGCTAATATAAACGTACCTAACAGCATTACCACATCGGTTAATAGGCCATGCCAGCCTACACCCGCTACTTGCGCAAAAGTAATTCTAAACCCAAATAAAATAACGCCCGCTTTGAGTAATATACTTTTGGCGAAATCAACACCTACATCGGTACGCGTAGCAATGCGCGAAAACACACTGTTGCCCACAATAATACCAAGCACAATCCCAATAGTTAAGGAGCTAAATTGCGCACTTTGCATTATAGGTAACTTACTTAGTGCAACAGATGCCCCCGCTAACACAACCACCAGCAGCATACCTAACCACCAGCGCATATCGCCGTATTGCTTAGTATTAATAACCAAAGGCTGAAAACTATTTTTAATAGCGCTAAGCATAATATTCCCTCACTTAAACCAAGTTGATGTGTTGACTTAATTGTAAGAAAGCTCAAAATATAACTCCAATATATTAAAATAATGATTTGATAACTTAAGGTTATACAATTTAAGGGTGTTCAATGAACTTACATGCACTTAGGGTGTTTTATACAGTCGCTAAATTGGGTAGCTTTTCAGGCGCAGCCGAAGCGCTTTTTATAAGCCAGCCCGCTGTTTCTAAGGCGCTAAAAGAGCTAGAGCATCAGTTAAATATGCAACTTATTGAACGTGCATCTAAGGGTAAAAAGCTCACCTTAAACGAAGGCGGCCAAGCCTTGTATGATCACGCCCGTAGTATTTTTGCTATCGAAAAAGCCGCCATTGACGATATAAAATCGCGCACGGGGCTCAAACGCGGGACATTAGTTATAGGCACCAGCACAACCATTGCCAGCTATTGGCTACCGCCTTATTTAGCCAAATTTTGTGCGCAGTACCCGCATATAAAAGTAGAAGTACAAGTGGCTAATACCGCGCAAATTGAGCACGCATTGCTAGAATGCACTATCGATTTAGCACTGGTTGAAGGCACACCTACCGAGCAGCATATAATAAGTAAGCACTGGCAAAACGATTTAATGAGTGTTGTTATACCGAGTAACTTTAAGCCCACTAAAGACTTAAAAGCATGGTTAAACGAGCAGTTTTGGTTATTACGCGAGCCAGGCTCGGGCACGTTAGAAATGTCGGTAAAGTTATTAGTAGAGCATGGCGTGCAAGCTGAGCGTAGTATGCAATTAGGTAGCAACGAAGCCATAGCAAGGGCCGTTGCGCAAGGTATGGGGGTCGCTTTATTGCCAAATGTAGTCACAGAAGATTTAGTGCAGCTAGGTAAATTAACGCGCCTGAGCCAAAAAAATAACGAGCAACTCTCTCGCCCACTATACCAACTGCATTATAAAGACAGACCGTCCTCGCATGCTGCGCAAGCGTTCGAAAAAAGCCTGTTTAGTGAATAGAAGTTATGCGTGTAAAACTATGATTAGATTGTAAGTCACCTATAAGCGAAAAAACTTTAGCTAAATACAATTTGTTGGCATTTATCAAAAACCACAATTGAGTTTTTTCAGATCGCATTAATGTCATAAGCCACATAACTTTAAGTAAAAGACTAATAATCAATACCACAGTATTATTCATTCACATGTGTGGATAATATAACTAAGGTTAAGACAAATACTTTGATGCTAAACCAATACCAATAATTAAAATAATTAATAAAACCCAATATTTTTTTGAACCATCTAAATTTTCACCGCACACAGGGCACGTTGATGATGTTATTGGTGTACCATCAATATTTGTTGTTTTAACTACTGGTGAGGTAATCCCTGCTTTACACTTTTTACACTTCATAAATATCCGTTTTAATTATAAATAAAATAACTGGTTGATGCTCACATAACACTTACAGACCCTGTGTTAAATCTTCTGCCAATGACCCCGTGGGCTTTTCAATCACACGCACCAACTCTTTACCATTTTGTTTAACAATAAATGTAGGGGTGTATTTTAAATCATGTGCCTCAGCAACACCTGCATCATCTTGCTTGTTGTAACCCACTGCCACATAGTTAACACTTGCCAGTTCAACTTTTGACTGTTCAAGAAGTTTAATGAGTTTAGGTACTTCGCGGTGGCTGTCGTGACACCAAGTACCAAATAAAACAACTAGCTCTTTACCTTTAAGCTTTTGCATTAACGCAATATCTTTAGAGGTAGGGGTAAACGTTGTGTAATATTCGCTAAATTTATCGTAATCGTTTAGTAAAGCCTGCGCGCTTATCTCACCTGAAAATGGCGTAACATCGTCAGCACACGCTGCCAATGGCATGCTTAAGGCGCATAATAAAATTAATTTTTTAATCATAAGGATACTTTATAAAAAAATTTGTTTAACTATACCCAATGTTGAGTGCGGAGTGAATAAGAGTGATTTTAAATGCAACTTTAAATATAAATGCGGTGATACGGTTGCTACTTCTATACTCCCTATTATCCCCCTTCATTATTAATAACTTGTAATTTTTGTACTAAAAAATCCACAGCAGCTTTAACTTTAGGCACTAAATAGCGTTGTTTTTGATACAGTAAATAAACCGCCATTTTTGTATTTTGGGTGATAGCTAACGTATGCTCAAATTTAAGCTCTTTTAACTCACCCGACCCCAAATACGATTCAAGCGCCCATCGGGTCGACATTAAAATACCCTCACCATTACACGCTTTTTTAGCAAGCCAAGGCCCATTATTTGAAATAGCGATAGCAGGTGCAGATACGTCGTGCCACTGCTCGTTTATTTTACACAACCACGGCGTAGGGCCCGATGGCGTTTTATAATAAAGCCCAACATGGTCTTTTAATTCTAAAACATGAGTAGGCTCCCCGTACTCTTTTAAATAACTTGGCGACGCAACAGGTATAAACTCATTATCCATTAGCTTAATTGCTAATACACGCTCGTTAGGTGCATATCCCCCGCGAATAGCTATATCAACATCGTCCCGCCCCAGGGTTGAAAGTTCATCGCTTAAGCTTACATCTAATATAATTTGCGGATACAAAGCACTAAATTCATCAAGCAATGGTATTAAAATTTTGTCGCCAAACCCAACCATGCAACTTATAGATAACCGACCCATAGGCGTTGTTTGGTAGCTTTTAACTGTTTCGTGGCTTTGTGCTAGCTGCCCCAATATTTGCTGCACATCGTTGTAATAAATGCGTCCAACCTCTGTGAGTTTAACAATACGGGTAGAGCGCTTTAAAAGCGTGGCACCTAAGCTTTTTTCTAAATCAGCCACTCGGCGCGATAACGACGAGGGCGGTACACCAAACTCTTTTGCGGCTTTGGTAAAGCTACCTGTATCAACCACCTTAATAAAATACCGTATAGCTTTAAGCTGATCCACATTGCACCTCCATCATACACACCAATTATTGCCTAAAAGACAAAGCTGATTCGCATTTTCTGCTATATATGCATCAATTAAAACAAGTAATAATAAATTTAACGTATTACACACTTTAGTAATGCCTTATGGCACAAAAATAAAGCTAATAACATGGACTAAATTATGATTACTTTGCACGGCTTTGCGTCAAGCAACTATTACAACTTAATAAAGCACGTACTTTTACACAAAGCACTGCCATTTAATGAGCACCTTATATACAACAACGATGAGCCATTTTTAGCAATTAACCCAATGGGTAAAGTGCCCGCCATTACTACAACAGATGGGCTAAATATTGCAGAGTCGAGTGTTATTTGCGACTACCTTGAGGAAACCTACCCAAGCAAGGCGCTATACTCTGAAGATTCAACCGAGCGCGCTTTTGTTCGCCAAATAATGAAAATAAGTGAGCTTTACTTTGAATTACCAAGCAGGCGCTTAATCCCATATGTATTTTCAGGCTCACCTACTCCAGAGCAAATTAAAAACGAAGTACGCCAACTATTAGAGCGTGGCGTAAATGCGTTTTGCGAATTAACGCATTTTTCGCCGTGGATAGCTGGCGAACAATTCACCATGGCAGATATTTACGTTTACTACGTAAATTCCGTTGTGAACGCGTTTGCTCCAAAAGAGCTTAATTGGGATGTACTGGCCGAAATCCCTGGTATGAAAGAATGGCAAGCAAAAATGAGCCAGTCGACTATTGCACAGCAAATAGAGGCAGATCGCCAAGCAAATATGCCTGAGTTTATGCAAAAGGTAACAGCACAAATACAGGCAGCTCAAAGCAAGTAATTACGCTATACGCTACCCATTCTCAATTTATAGGAACAGTATTATGACAGATACAAATACACAACTTACTTCAACAATTAACAACGACAACACCCTAACGCTTGCTTTAAAAAATATTGATATGCCAACACCACAGGCCGACGAAGTAGTTGTACGTATAGAAGCCGCACCGCTAAACCCGTCTGATTTAGGTGTGCTATTTAGCGCAGCCGATATGGGCGCAGCAAAACAAACCGGTACTGATCAAAACCCTGTTATAACAGCCAACGTACCCGCGCAATTTATGCCGTCGCTTGAAAAACGCGTAGGTAAAGCCATTCCTGTTGGTAATGAAGGTGCAGGCACTGTAGTCGCAACGGGTACGTCGCCTGCGGCACAAGCATTAATGGGTAAAACAGTGGCTGTTATTGGTGGTGGTACTTATCGTCAGTATTTATGCACCAAGGTACAAAGCTGTTTAGAACTAAAAAAAGGCACTACCGCTAAAGAGGGGGCATCATCTTTTGTAAACCCACTTACTGCACTAGCCATGGTAGAAACCATGCGCGCCGAGGGCCATAAAGCAATTATTCATGCAGCTGCGGCTTCTAATTTAGGGCAAATGTTAAACCGTATTTGTATAGCCGATGGCGTTGATTTAATTAATATTGTACGCAAAACAGAGCAAGAAACCCTACTGCGTAATATGGGTGCTAAATACGTTGTAAACTCAAGCAGCGACACTTTTCTTGCTGACCTAACAGCTGCAATAATCGAAACCGGTGCAACTATCTCGTTTGACCCAATTGGTGGCGGCCAATTAACAAGCGATATACTAAACTGTATGGAAGTAGCGGCCGCACGCGATATGAAAGAGCACAGCCTGTATGGTTCAGACACATTTAAACAAGCTTATATTTACGGCGCATTAGATCGCGGCCCTATTACACTTAATCGTAATTTCGGTTTTGCATGGGCTGTAAGTGGCTTTTTACTATTTAATGCCTTAGGTAAGTTAGGCACTGAAACTGTAATAAAAATGCGCAAACGCGTTGCCGATGAAATAACAACTACTTTTGCGAGCAACTACACGCACGAAGTGTCATTAGCTGAGGTATTACATTTACAATCAATTGCCGCTTATTCTAAACAAGCTACCGGCGAGAAGTACTTAATTAAACCTCAAGCTTAATTAACGCCTAAAACTTTAAAAAGCAGATACTTGTGCGAGTATCTGCTTTTTACGTTTACCACAGAGTTTATTTATATTGAGCTTTTATAAACACTAGAAGTTCCCTAAAGGTAACCTATCAGGCTGTTGCCTATTCCATTAGCTTAAAATCTTGAGCTCCCTTCCAAGCCAAGCTCTCTCTGTGAGCGGACAACTGAGGATTAATATATAAAGTTAAAATTTGACCTATTGACCCAGACCCCATTGGCCTTTTCTAGGTGAGTAAATCTAAACATTTTATTTTCCTGAAATTGATGAGGAGGTGTCCACTAAAACGGGTGAGGGAGATTGTTATGTTAAATGCATTGTTATGCTTCATTCTTTTCAAAGTAACAACATATATGTTAATGATACAACCCAAAATAATATGCTGGTAAGGAGAGGGCTATAAATAAAATACCTAACCCCGCACCATTACCTTCAGCTAGACGAGCATTTTCTTCATCACCTTTGTGGTATAAAACATCTGCATAATGACCTACGGGAATGATTTTAGAATGAAATGAAGTTTTAGATTTAACAACATAGGTAGAGCCATTAACTGTAAACTCAAAGAATGGCCTATACACTTTCCTCTTAATGTTATCAGTATCTTTAGCAATGTATTCCTCATAACGAAGAACTCTGCCTTTAATCTTAAGTGCGTTCTTATTGAAGCGTCGGTAGTCGTAGCATACATAAATACCTAGCGCGCTAAAAATAACCCCGCCAAATAATGGAATAATATTCATTTGTCTCTCCTTGACAGTATTCAGAGTGTAAACCGACCCTGCGATGAAACATAATGCCTTAAGAAGAGGCGTCGCTTGCGCCGCCCTTCTGGCTTAAATTGTTATGTGGTAATGGTCTGCTTATCATTTGCCAAATACTTAAACAGTATACAAAAACAATAGAAACGCCTACTGCCAAAATACGTGATTCTGGGAATGAAAACCACATAACTAAAATTAACGCAGTACGTAATCCCGCATGAATTAGCCCTAAAGGGTGTTGAATAATCCACGAGTACACTACCCAATGCAAACCTAAACCAATACCAAGACTTAAAGTTAGGAACTCAGGAGCATATAAAAATAATGGTATATGGACTGCCCATAACAAGTTTACCATTAAGACAGAAGCGCCCATAAGTTTTGCCAAAGGATTTTTTGAAGAGAAAACAACTTCTTTGGTTATTTTTGATATCAATAAAGCAATTGGAAAAATTAACCCTGAACCAAAAAGTAACACTAACAACCCCGTACTAACAGGAACCTGAGTTGATACTATTGCCACCACAAGCCAATAAATAGCTCCCGCTAAAGGCATAGATAATGATCGTTTAGCAGACCATTCAAAGTCCGCTCTTAATTCTTCCAATGTCATACTATCTCCTCAATCCTTCATTTTACATAACGAGACTGTAGAACAACTCCAACTGGCTATTTTTTAAAAAATGAGTAAACCTACTGCCTCAACAACCGCATAAGGGGCTGATAATAACTTGCTAAAATGTGTTGCGAAGCGGAACTGAGCAAGCTGTTAGCAGTCCCATTTCTTAATGCGCTTGTTATATTTACCTTTTTAACTCTTCGTAAATTTTATTAGCGTAATTATTCATTTCCTGAGTAACTTCAACTTTGTTCCAAGAATCTGATTCAGCCCACGCATAAATGCCTATATCCGAAGAATATAGGATAATTATGTTTGACTCTTTAAACCAATCAACTCCCCAATAATGAACATGGGATGCGCCAGTTCTGATTAAATCACATTTCTCAGATTGAGCTTCGCATACATTGAGATAAACAATCGAGTCGACTACTTCAGGTATTAAAACATAAAAGTCGTCATTGGATTTGATGGGAGCAAGTTTGTAGTTTGAACATCCAGACAAAACGAAAATTAATAGAAAGAGAATTTTACGCATAAACTTCCATGTAAATACAACTTGAACCTAACGGACAATAATACTGCGGTAAAGTGCGCAGCACCGCAGTATTATTACCCCAGTGACCGCAGGGAACGAGTTAAGCGCCTTGTCATGTTTTGCTGTTTCTGACTAGCAAATACACTCCAAAAATTACTGAACATATTCCAATTCCTGCAGCTAAATAAACGTGAAAATAAAATTTATCTGGGTTATCTGCCAATGTAACTAATACTTCTTTGCTTCTATGTTTATGAATGATGCCTTTTTCTTCTGCCAAAAAGCCCCAAAGAACAAAAAACGCCCCGACAGCAATTATGAAGTAAGATTTGAAATCACTTTCTTGGTTGCCCATTTCAGCTTCTAACTCGCTGAGAACTTCATCATTAGACCTTTCTGGTTTAGAAAGCTCATCTTTAAGCTGTCTGTAGTTCTCAGGAAATTTTTCACTATCAATGCTATCCAAAGCTTCGTATAGCTCTTTTAGGGAGTATTTTGAATAGTCTATTTTTTTACTCAAAACAACCTCTGAAAAACATAGACATAATGACTCCCACACGGTGTTAGCCTCCGCTTTCGTGGGTTAGCTTAATTCAAAGCCAGAGCCATAATTAGTTTGTCAATTAACTAAACAGCAGAGGCTAACATGAATAAACATAGCATACTTTTTATCGGTCTTGATACACATAAAGAATTCAATGAAGTTGCCTATATTGAAGAACATAGAGGTGCGCAACCTGTTCATCTTGGCCGAGTTTCGTCTTCCAAAATGGCCGTTCAAAAGCTTGTTCGCCAGTTCGAATCGAAATACCCTGGCGCAACACTTCATTTTGTTTATGAAGCTGGCCCATGTGGTTATTGGATTTACCGATTAATTACCAGCCTTGGCCATTGCTGTTATGTGGTTGCACCTTCTCTTATTCCTAAAAAACCTGGTGAGAAAATTAAAACCGATAAACGTGATGCCCTTAAGCTTGCTAAATTACTTAAGTCTGAAGATTTAACACCTATCTATGTTCCTGAGCCTGAAGATGAAGCTGTACGTGATTTATCTCGTGCACGCGAAGTAGCCATGAAGGATTTAAAAGATGCCAAATATCAATTAAAGGCGCTGCTGCTTCGCAATAATATTAATTACAAAGGCACTGCGAATTGGTCACAAAAACATTTACGTTGGCTCACTGAGCTTGTGTTGCCACACCCCGCTCAGCACATCGTCTTACAAGAATTTTTACACACAATTACCGAACGAATAAGCCGACTTGAGCGGCTAGATAATGAACTAACACACCACGTTCACCAGTGGCGTTATTATCCTGTAGTAAAAGCAATACAAGCTATGCGTGGTGTCCGTTTGTTGGTCGCCACTGGCGTTGTTGCTGAGCTTGGCGATTTATCGCGTTTCGACCATCCCCGCAAATTAATGAGTTATCTCGGTCTTGTACCCAGTGAACACTCGAGTGGTGGCAAACGCCATATTGGCGCCATCACAAAATGCGGGAACGGCCGAGCAAGGCGCCTTCTTGTGGAAGGTGCACATACTTATCGCTATGCAGCAAATATATCCACAGATATGCAAAAACGACAAGAAGGTTTACCAAAGGACATTATTGATATTGCGTGGAAAGCACAGATTAGGCTCTGCAAACGCTATAAAAAAATGATAGCCAAAGGGAAACACTACAATCTGGTTGTTACCGCCATTGCCCGAGAAATGATTGCGTACATATGGGCTATTGCAAGAGAAGTGGTGCTTACGCCAGTGAATAAAAAACTTAGATTGGCAAGAGTACCCGCATGATAAAAGAATTAGAGTTAATGCATGGGATCAAGCATCGGGTGTGGCACAACCACCGACGGCGTTAGGATGGCAATGCAGCTAACGCTGCATTGAACCACGAACATAGACTGAAGACAGGTGCCACGACGAAATAAGTAAGGTCTGCTCTGTTACTAGAAATAGTAATAACCAACGAATATCAGCAAGATAACCGACGACATTACTTGCTTCATCCTATGTATTAACTCGCTCTAATTCGAGCTAAAATAATTATGGCTTAAAAAGTTAGGCAAGGATCAGTGCGTTTAACTTGACAATGGGAGTCATACCAACGCCGTTTTAAGAGGCAAATTGCTGTTGGTTAAAATAAGTGAGGCACGAACAAAAAGCCAACTGTAATTTGTCCGACTTGAAAACCCTTGTTATAAGGCTTGTTCCAAGTATTCGTTTTGATCACCTTTTTGGAAATCATCGTCAATACGGCTCACATGAAAAAACCTTTGCATTCTATTTTTACGCCTTGTAGCTCTATCATAGCCATCTGATTCAATTGCTTCTTTTCTTATTTCATAGGCTGAAAGAACTTTTTCGAGTTCAGCCTCTCTTGATTCTTTATCCGAATGGATTTTTATTGGCATGTAGATATTTTGCTCTAACTGTAAGAGAAATAAAGAGTCTTTGGGGATTAGTTGGCCGGGTTCATATGTTATTGTTACAGTAAATTTATCATTATGATAATCATAATAATGAGCCCACTGAGCCTGTACGTCATCAATCTGATTATCATCAATAAGCAATGCATCAAACCCCGTAAAGCCATCGATAATCGGTTTTAATATATTATCAATATCAGCCGCACCATCAGTTTCTATTCTTTTATGCTCATGCAAGTTCCATTGTAAGTGGAAGGTAATATCACCAACAATATAGAAATTAATACTTTTCAATACATCACGAATAGAAGCTTGTAGCTCTCTTTTTCGTTCCTTAGCGGCGGCACTCTTACTTTGATGAGAAACAGGCGAAATGTTTAAATTGAAGTAAAATTCACATTCACTTTCAACATGCTCCATAAAGCCTAAATTATTATCTAGATCAATTATACTCACCAAGCCTCCGCAGCCTTATAACATTTTAGTATTTATGCGACACGCTGTTTGTGTTGCATAATCGCTTGTTGGACTGAGCCGCTACCTGCTCGGTGTGTCAGAGTTGGTGTTGTTTATGCTATGGGAATTTGCTTTTTGGAGGCTCTCACTTTCCTAGCTGATTTAATCAGCTAGGAAAGTGTTATGTAAGCTTTCCCTGCATTGCTCAGCGCTTATTATGTATTCATTACACCTAAATTTGCCTTAATAAGCAATTATATTTTTTACACGTACAGAGGCCGCTAGCCTGAGCAGTTAAGCAGGTTAACTAATTGATTTTAAGCAGCTACCTAGCTGCTAACTCGTTCGCTCTACTTTGGTCGTTGTTTCATATAACTTGAATACGCCAATTAATCGCATGATACCTACCTTACAATGCTGGCAAGGCCAATGCGGTATCAGTGTTACGTTTTCTGTCTTTAGCTTCTCCACTTTACCTATGTGTGATTCTTGTGACCTTATTAATGCTAACTTTCGCTTGCGACATGCATTAGCTAAAAAACCATAGTGACGAATGCGCATAAACCCTTTGGGCAATACATGTTGTAAGTAACGCCGTAAAAATTCATCACAGCTCAGTGTCATTACTTTATCGCGGTTGTTATCTGCATAATCGCGGTATTTAAAGCTCACTGACTGCTCATTCGCTGACACTAATCGCGATTCTGACATCACGCCTTTTCGTGTATAACGAGCAAGGTAACTAACTAGCTTTTCACTGTACGTTAAACAGGCTTTGCTATACACGCACCATTTGGTTGGCGTGTTTATCTTCGCGAATGAACCATCGCCTTCATTGAGCGCCGCCAGCATTTTACCTCTAAAGACTGTTGATAACGCTTTTACGGGGTATAAATAGCCTTTTTCTATTTCATGCCAGTGCGTTTTTTCAAGTGCACCTGCGGGTATCAAACAATGCAAGTGGATATGCTGACTTAAGTTTTGCCCCCATGTATGCAGTACGCTTGTCATGCCTAACTGACCATGCCTCTTTCGTTTCGCAAATTTACACAGCGTTTGCCATGCGGCTTTAAATAAACACTGGTACAACGCGTTTGGGTTATAGTGCGCAATGATATTCAACTCATGGGGGAGCGTAAAAACAAGGTGGAAATACCGACACGGTAATAAATCCTCTTGCTGCCTTTGCACCCACTTAGCCGTAGCCATGCCTTGGCAACGTGGACAATGACGGTCTCGACAGCTACATCCAATCTTTTGTGACTCACCACAGTTATCACATTGCCATGCTTGGTAACCGAGCTGACCTGTTCTGCATGATTGAAGATGCTGACAGACACGCAGTTGTTGATAGCTCATCGTATGATGCTGGCGATAATTCTCAAGATTCGAGTTTAAAATATCAGCGAGGTGTAAAGCGCTCATTGTTTACCCCAGCTCGCAAGCAAATCAATGCCGCCATGACCTAACTCTGGTAACCAATGTAAGTAACTTTGTGTGGTTTTAATATCACTGTGACCAAGCTGATGTTGCAGTTGATGAAGTGGCATACCTGATTCAAGTTGGTGTGTTGCATAAGCATGGCGTAAAGCATGTGGATTACAGTGCTTTAAGCCACACGCTTGTGCATGTTTTCTCAATGGCTTTCTGAAACTTGAGGGTGACATGGGTTTATCCATTAACCATCGTGAATAAAACATCCAGCCTGTTGGGTGGTACATTTTCCAGTAACTGCGTAATTGGTTTAGTACGCTATCTGAAACTACAACATAACGCGATTTATCTCCTTTACCTTGTTCAATTAAAATGGTTTTACGCTGGCCATCGATGTCTTGCACTTTGATACGTAACAATTCGCCAATACGTAAGCCACACCCATAGCACACCATAATCAATGTTTTTAAGCGCATATCGGTGCAACTCTCTATAAGCCGTCGCATGTCATCGCGCGATAAATACGTGGGTGCACGCAGTTTTACTTTTGGCAGTGTAATATCTAAGTTCAATGGCCGGTGTAAAATATTCTTAAACAAGAACCAAATACTGTTTATCTGTATTTTTTGACTCGATCTGGAAAGTTCACGAATCGCAGGATCGTTAAAAAAGGCGTTAATCTCGTCATCAGTAATCGAATCGAGTGGTTTATTAAAATAATGACTGAGTTTTAGTAAATGTTCACAGTAGCTTTTACAGGTACTTTGCGAATAACCACGATAGGCTATTTCAGTTTTGACTTGTTCAATGAGTGTATTCATGACTTACCTCCAAGTTATGGGATAACCCCAAGGTAAGTGTGGCTCAAATGGTCAGAATAGGATCTCCGCGTAGCGGCTTAGTTCAACATGTTTATAGCGAGCGAATCGCGCGTTTTTCTACCACGGCGGAGCTCGTTTTTCTTGTTTGTTTATTAGTAACAAACTTGCCAACTAATTGCCAGCGTTATTAAAATCCTTCAGTTATCGCTTTTCTTCATAGTATAAAACGAGCAACGGGGTCGTTTTATTGACTATGCGAGCGACCGTACTATGGCTGTATATATACAGCTAAAATTCATAGAATTGAAAATGAAAAATCGCTCTGCGTATATAAATTATATTGCTGCCTACATGCTTACCCCACAATATTTATAAGCACTATTTATAAGCACTATTTATAAGCACTATTAATACCCTTTTAGGCTGGATCGAAAATTTCACCTACTTTGACAACAAACGTCACCTAAATTCAATGAAAACCTTATAACGATCTTTTTTGATCAAAAAGCAGCGATTATCCGATTAAGTGCAATTTGTCATAAAACTGCAATCTAAGTAGGTGATAATTTAAACTCAAACTGTATTTTTTATAATCTAGAAGACGAAGTAAATGACCACACCTCTAGTGCAACTAACATTTGCACTGCAATCACTTGATGATCCGATGTCTGCGGCTATGAGCCACACCATGGAATACGAAAACCTTTCGGTACAAGCTAATGCGCTTCATGCAATTACATTGCAATGCGATTTGCCAGATGCTGTACATGAAGGTGATGTTATTTCGCTTAACGCAACACATCCAAGTGCACGTGGCGCTCAGTATTTTACTGAGAACGTTATTACGCAAGCCGATTTAGAGCGCGGTTACGTTAACCTTACTTTAAACAAAATTACCCATAACCAATGTTTTGTAATGCAGCTTATGTTGCACGGAAAATACGCTACATTAAAAAATAGCCTTCAGTTTGATATGAATATTAACGCATTTGAGGGCGGCTATAACGCGCCACTTGTAAATATCGAGCAGTCAAAACCACAAGGTTTTCGCCGATATTTTGCAGGGGTAGGATCGACTTTTTTATCATTGTTTTAAAACGCTTATCAATAGCGGTTAGTCGGGAAAGCTTATTTTTCCCATAGTCACTCCCGCAATACCTTGCGCGGTATTATTAAGGTGTTGCTGCTCACCTGCTAAGCATTCGTTGGCTAAAATAGCAAATAACACGGCTTCTTTAGCATCGGGGTCTATTCCTAATACCTGTGTGTTTTTAAACGCTTTAACCTCTGGGCAAAGGTTTAAAAGCTGCTCCATTAATAGTGGGTTATGTATTCCACCACCACTGGCATACACCACACAATTTGCCTCGTGTTTAGCACACTTTTTTATAGCATCGCTTATTACATTAGCACTAAATGCATTGAGTGTTGCCATTACATCGTGGTGAGTTAAGTCTAGAGTATTGGTGAGTGCTTGAGCCGCTTTTAAATACGCTAAATTAAACACTTCTGGCCCTGTTGTTTTGGGCATGCTTAAATTAAAAAAGTCATCTGCGCATAATGCATGAAGTAAAGGTGTATTTACTTTCCCTGCTTTTGCTATTTTTGCACCGTCGTCAAAATGCATCCCCTCAAAATATTTTTGTACATAGGCATCCATTATTGTATTACCCGGGCCAATATCAGAGCTAAATACACTGTTTGCATCACCGCTTTTGGGTAAAAAAGTTAAGTTAGCTATACCACCCATGTTAAGTAAAATACGGTTTTCAACAAGGCTTGAAAAAAACAAGTAATCGCCATATACCGCAAGTGGGGCACCTTCGCCTCCTGCGGCTATGTGCTTTTGCCTAAAATCGCCAATGGTTGTAATGCCGGTAGTAACGGCTATTTGGTCGCTGTCGCCAATTTGTAACGTGCCATTAGTAAAGCTTTTATGACTATGTTGCGACTGTGGGCAGTGGTAAATTGTTTGCCCATGACTGGCTATAACATCAATACTTGCTGGATTCACCTGCCAAGTATGTAAGCACTGATTAACCATATTGCCATGGAGCTTACCTACCCACGGATGCAGTAAGGTTACTAGTTCTAAATCGCACTCTCGCTTTGCAAATACCTGCTTTATTTTAGTTTTATAATTGTCGCTATATTCAACGGTGGTAAAATTTAATATTTCAATATGTGTGTTTAAGCCCGCGCCGCTTACCTTACACAGCGCTACATCGAGCCCATCTAACGAGGTACCACTCATTAAACCTACAATTAAACGGCTTGGCTTTTGGGCAGTATTATATAGGGCGGCTATGTGTGGGTGCATAAAAGGTATCTTAAACAGTATTATATTTTGCTTATATTAGAGTACTTTAAAACAAAGTTATAGGCGTAAGCGGTTAATCTTTGTGATTGTGCAATCTCTAATTGCTTGCTAAGTTAAACCGTATTCAGCCCATACTTAATTAAAACAATGATTACCCTAAGAGACTTTAAACCAAAGGACGCGCCACACATTATTAATACCTTAAACGATGAACAGGTGACGCGGTTTTTATCGTCTAAAATTCCATTTCCGTATACTCAAGCCGACGCCGACTGGTGGATAAACCAAGGATCTAAAAGTGGAATAGTTAAGGCCATTGTTGTAGATGAGCAATTTGCGGGGTGTATAGGCATAACGCGCGGAGAGTTCGAGTATAGCCGCAGTGGCGAAATAGGCTATTGGCTTAATAACCACTTTTGGGGGCAAGGAGTAATGACTCACGCTATTACACAAATTTGCGATGACGCGTTTAAAACCTCAAACCTAAACCGTATTTTTGGCGCTGTATTTGCTGGTAATACTGGTTCTATAAAGGCATTGACTAAATGTGGTTTTAAGGCCGAGGCTATTCTTAAACAAGCCATTTATAAAAATGGCGCATTTTACGATAGCCATATTTTTAGCAAGCTCAAATAAACCGTTTAGAATAATTACTCCGCTTAAGGTTGAATTAACAGCCCCTCGCCCAAAACTCCTGTTATAAGGTACAAATTTGTACATACATTTACTACTTAACGCGCATTATTGTTTATGCCAATCGGGTTATTAAACGCATACACATTCGTTAAGTGGGTTCATATTCAAAAGGAGAATTTTATGTCTGCAACTAGTCGTCAACTTACTTTGGCATCACGCCCACACGGTGCTCCAACCGATAAAAACTTTGAGCTTAAAACAGTCGATTTACCAGCCCTTAAAGATGGCGAGGTGCTGCTGCGCACTATTTACTTATCACTTGACCCATACATGCGTGGCCGCATGAGCGACGCAAAGTCGTACGCCGATCCGGTAAACGTGGGTGACGTAATGGTTGGCGCTACCGTGTGCCAAGTAGAAGAGTCTAAAAACGATAAATTTAGCGAAGGCGATTGGGTACTCGCCTACACAGGTTGGCAAAGTTACGCCATTAGTAATGGCGAAGGCCTTATGCAATTAGGCAAAGAGCCTGCTAATCCATCGTACGCGCTAGGCATTATGGGTATGCCGGGCTTTACGGCGTATATGGGCCTACTTGATATTGGCGCACCTAAAGAAGGCGAAACGGTAGTCGTAGCCGCAGCAACGGGGCCAGTTGGTGCAACCGTTGGCCAAATAGCTAAAATCAAAGGCTGTAAAGTGGTAGGCGTTGCTGGTGGCAGCGAAAAATGTGCCCATGCAGTTGAAAAACTAGGGTTTGATGCCTGTATTGATCACAAAGCCGATGACTTTGCAGAGCAACTAGAAAAAGCCTGTGATAACGGCATAGATGTTTATTACGAAAATGTGGGCGGTAAAGTGTTTGATGCCGTATTACCATTACTTAATACCGCAGCTCGTGTACCGCTGTGTGGTTTAGTATCGCAGTATAACGCTACAAGCTTACCTGAAGGCCCTGATCGTATGGGTATGCTAATGGGGCAGTTGCTTACTAAACGTATTAAAATGCAAGGCTTTATAATTTTTGACGACTACGGTCACCGCTACGATGAATTTGCGCAAGACATGCAAAAGTGGCTGCAGGATGGCAAAGTACAATACCGCGAGCACATGGTAGAAGGTATTGAAAACACTGTAAGCGCATTTAACGATATGATCAGCGGTAAAAACTTTGGTAAAACCGTTGTTAAAATCAACGATGCACTTTAACTAAAATATAAAAACACAGCGTTGCTGCAACCAGCAACGCCAACAAGGACTGACATGATAAAACTACACCATTTAAATAAATCGCGCTCAAAACGTATTATTTGGCTTTTAGAAGAACTAGAAGTTGATTACGAAATTGTTGCTTATCAACGTAACAAAGACACATTTTTAGCCCCTGATGAGCTAAAGCAAGTTCACCAACTCGGTAAGTCGCCAGTTATTGAAGACGATGGGTTAATTGTTACCGAATCTGGCGCTATTACTGATTACTTAATTACTAAATACGGTAACGGAAAGTTTGCACCAAAGGCTGGCACCGCTGACTACGTTGATTACCAACAATGGCTACACTTTGCTGAGAGCTCTGCAATTTTACCGCTACTACTTAAAATGTTTGTGCTTAAAGATGGCGCTAAAACACAATTTTTAGAAGGCTACGCCGACGCCGAAACCGCTAAAGTTATTAGCTACTTTAACGACCGGCTAGAAGGTAAACGTTATTTAGTTGGCGACACCCTAACCGGCGCCGATTTTATGATGTCGTTTATTGTTGAAATTGTTAAAAACTCAGGCCAGCTAGGTCACTTTAAAAACCTAGTAAAATACGACGAGCAATTACAAAGCCACGAGAAGTTTCATACGGCTAATGAGCTAGAAGCTAAATACGACTAATTTTATACGCCTATGACTGTGGAAACACAGTCATAGCAAACATTTTTGCTGCTCTGTTTTATTTACACTAATTTGCTCAAGCGTATTAAAATTCAATTAAAAATAATTTATCTGGATCATTGTGCTGTAGAGTAAAACTCTAAAGTTCTCATTTTTAGTCAACCAATCGATAACCCACGGCCGGTTCAGTTAAAATATATTTTGGACTCGCAGGGTTAGCCTCTAGTTTTTGTCTGAGCTGTGCCACATGGACTCTTACGTATTCAGGACGCTCTACATACTGCGCCCCCCAAATATGGCTTAAGATTGCATTATGGGTGAGTACTTTATTTTTATTTTGAAACAGCAATAAGAGTATTGCGTACTCTTTTTTAGTGAGTTTTACCTCACCTCCAGAAGCAGTAACACTGTGCTTTTGCGGATCTATTTTTATATTCCCGCAGGTAAATGCCACACTCGGTTGGCTTTGGGTGCGTAATAAAACCCGAATTCGGGCTAGCAACTCATTCGCGCTAAACGGTTTAGTAATATAGTCATTTGCCCCATTATCAAGCGCTGTGACTTTTTCAACTTCGCCATCTCGAGCTGAGAGTACTAAAACAGGTAAGGCACTCCATTGTCTAAACTCAATTAACCAGTCTTGACCATCCATGTCTAACAGGCCCAAGTCTAACAATACAAGATCGTAACTTTGCTCACTTAAACGTGCAAAGCCATCTAACCCTTTATCACAAATACTTAGCTCGTAGCCACTGGCTTGCAACAAAGTTTTTAAAAAGCTTTGTAGTGGGGGAGAATCTTCTAATATCAAGATTTTAGTCATTACTTTTTTCCCAGATTAACTTTGCGTACGCCATATTTGTTTCGTTATTAATTGTTAATGTAAATGTGCCCTGATGAAATTTAGCAACCACATCACAAATAATGCTGCCTAACCCAACGCCTTCATTGCTTCTTGTTTGCGCTTTAGTGATCACGTTATTAGTGAGAATTAGCTGATAACATATCTTTTGCTGATTGATACTTTGCGTAAATTCAACGCTCACCTTTTTATCACCATAACGCCATGCATTTTCGAGCATATTAGCCAGCGCAATTTCTAACAAAGTCACATCCCCTTCGCATGTTGTCTGAGCGTCTATATTGGTATTTATGACAAAATCAGTGAGTTGCTGCTGCCTTCTAGCTTTAGCTTCACTAAGTAGTGCTTGTAAGTTTATTGTTTGCCAACTTAGGTTTTCACCCATTTTATTAACTCGGCTTAACTCCATTACTTTATCAAAGTGCTCATTTAGTATTTTACTTTGCTCATAAATATTACTCGCTTGCTCTTTTATCACGATGTCACTGAGGGTAATCTCATCATCTGCAAGCATGCTCGATGCGCCCATAATAGTCGCCAGTGGTGTGCGTAAATCGTGAGACAAACTGCGTAAAAGTGCATTTTTAGCGCGCTCTAATTCCGCTTGCACCGAAATAGCAGCCGACTGTTGGCGTAATAACGTTTTTTCATGTACCTGATAAAGAAGCGAAATAGCGGTGTCAGCAAAGGATTTTTGCCCTTGCGTTAACCGTTTAGTAAAATTAAACCCGCCCCAGCTAGGGTTAACTTCACTAAGCAATATAAACTCACTATTGCCCTGCGATGCTGCAGGTATAAATGTACAAGATGCGTTTAAATGCTTACTGATGCGCTGCACAAAGTACTTTTTTTGTTCATCCAGCGTATCTAGGCTGTTTAAGTCTTTGGCCAGTTCGTACAAGGTGCGACTATTACTTGCATGTAATTGCACATCCCTAACTTTAGTACTGAGCTCCCCTGCCAATTGGCTGATCACAAAGCCAACAATCAGCATAACCATAAAGGTTACTAAATATTCTATGTTTTCAATATGAAAAGTAAAATTTGGGGCAACAAAAAACCAATCTGTACACGCCACACTCACTAAGGTGGTCAGTATGGCAAGACGACGATTACTGCGCACAGCAACCCAAGTCACCCATAATAACTGAAGCATCACGATATCGGTGGTAGTAAACCAATTACGCACAGGGTAAATGGCAATAACCACAATTAATGGCATTATTACTGCCAAAAACAATGCGTTATACCAACGTGGTTTAGCCTCTGCCTGATTCATTAATTATTCCTCTAACATTTGAGCACCTAGATTACTGCCTTTTCGATATTGCCTCTATAAAGTTTTTATAAAGTTTTTTATCTGATTCGTTAAATCTTTATAAAGCTTTTAACGCCTACCTTCATTGTTACTTTAATAACTCATATTCTAACTTCAGCAGAAGGAGTAATAGGTGTGTTGGGTTGGATAAAAATAGTGATGCTTACAGCCTATGTATTAACTGTTTATTGACCAAATGAACTTTACCACTTCTCTCTTTTAACTTTAATTTAGGTATCAACATGGCACATTTTACAGTGATCGGATTAGGTCGATTTGGCATTGCAGCAAGCCTTGAGTTAATTCATTTAGGGCATACAGTCACTGGGGTTGATAGTAACCCTAAACTCGCTGAAAAATATGTTGAGCATTTATCTGAAACCGTTGTTTGCGACTCCACTGATGAAGCCGCACTTAAAGAGCTTGATTTAGCGAGCAGTCAGGCAGTTTTAGTGGCGATTGGAGAAGACATGCAATCGAGCATTCTGTGCACCCTTGCATTAAAAAACCTAGCTGTTAAGCAAATATGGGTAAAAGCGAGCACCAAAGCCCATCACACAATTATTTCTAAGCTAGGTGTAACACGCATCATTCATCCTGAAGAAGAAATGGGCGTGCGCGTTGCACAAGCGCTTAATTACCCTGTAGTAAACGACTATATTTCCTTAGGCAATGGCTTATACGTTGTTGAAGTAAGTATAAAAGCGCACTTACATAAAACAAAACTAGGGCATTTACTTAAAGAAATAAAAGGCACTGTAAACCCATTATTGGTCAAGCGCGCAAAGCAAACGTTTGTCAAACTTGATGACGACTTTGAGTTACTTACCTACGACACTTTACTGTTATCAGGTAATCGAGTCGAACTAAACTATCTTGCACCAAGGCTTTTATAATTATGGTTTTATGGCACCCTCTCAAAACACCTATAGATCGAAAAGCCAATGGGCATAAAAAACTCAATGCGGCTCCACCGCTTGTTCTTTGCTGTAGTTTTTTAATATTAATAACGCTAGGGGCCTTGGCGTTAAAACTACCTTTTGCAACCTATGCGCCTATTTCATGGATACAAAGTGCGTTTACAGCAACCTCCGCGGTGACTGTAACCGGATTAGTTGTAGTCGATACTGGTTCAGTGTTTACTCCTTTTGGACAAGGCGTTATTGCGCTATTAATTCAACTAGGTGGTCTAGGTTTAATGACCTTTGCGGTTGTAACTTTAATGGCACTGGGTAATAAAGTTGGCTTTATTCAAAAAACAGTGACCAAAGCTGCTTTTAATCAAACAGATACATCTACTTTGGTAAATACCGCTAAGTCTGTTTTGCTGTTTGCGCTAATCGTTGAATCTGTAGGCATTATTATTTTAACGCTGTATTGGCTACCCGAAATGGGCTTACAAAAAAGCTTTTTTCATGCACTTTTTTATACTATTAGCGCTTTTAACAACGCAGGGTTTGCATTGAGCCCCAATAGCTTAATGCAATATGTAGAAGACCCCGTTGTAAATTTAACAATTACCTGTTTGTTTATTATTGGTGGCCTAGGCTTTACCGTATTAACCGATTTATATAAATCAAAGCGTTGGGCTAAGCTCAGTCCCTACAGTAAATTAATGCTGATCAGCACTGTTATTATTAACGTTATTGCATTGTTGCTTATTTACGTAATTGAATACGATAACCCAAAAACACTGCAGCCGTTATCTGAAATAGGGAAATGGCTAGCAGCTTGGTTTCAAGCCGTTACTCCTCGCACTGCGGGGTTTAATACCATTGCTATTGAAGAGTTAAAAAATGCCAGTACCGCTTTAACTATGATGCTTATGTTTATTGGTGGCGGGTCTTTGAGTACTGCAAGTGGCATAAAGGTCGTTACGTTTATCGTTTTAATATTAGCAACCTATAGCTACTTAAGGCGTGACAAGGGCGTCACCGTGCTACGCCGAGAAATAGACAAAGATTCAGTGTATAAAGCATTAGCCTTAACCGTTATTTCAGCGGGAGTCACTTGGTTGGCTATTTTTACATTACTGGTCGTTGAAGATGCACCTTTTTTAGATATTGCTTTTGAAGCGGTATCGGCACTGGGTACGGTAGGACTTTCACGCGGTTTAACGTCATCGTTATCACCGCTGGGGGAGTTTATCATTATGTTTTTAATGTTTATGGGCAGAATAGGCCCGCTCACTCTCGCCTACTTTTTAGCTAGTCCACGAAGTAAAAAACTAAGATACCCAAGCGCACAACTCTCTATTGGTTAAAAACACAAACGCGGGTTTATTAGTTAGTCCGTATTTTTAAATACCCGCTATTTCGCGCTCTGTAATACACTCGTTCGAGGCCATTTCAAACTCACGGCAAGTAAGTGGGCGGTTTTCATAAATGGTACACATTAGCGTATTGCGGTCGAGTGCTTGGCACCAGCCATCGTCTGCGCGTTTCATTACTTCGCTGCCCCACTTGTCGTAATCAATGTACTGAAAAGGCACACCGGTGTCGGTTACTATGCGCACTTCTAATTGGCAACAACACGCTTGGCAGTTAGCGCAGGTTACGGGTTCAGGTGTAGAGGAAATAGTTTTACTTGGAATAACAGTGTTAGGCATAGTGGCTTAAATAAAAGAAACACACTAAGTAGGATACACGAGCTGGCTAAACGCGCTAGTTAATTTTAATGGTGAATAAATAGAATAATAAAAAGCGTGCTACTGGCTAACACGCTTTATTGTTGGCTTTTAATTTTAAATTAAAAGTTTAATACCACCTTCACATCATCAGACACAGCAGATGTCGCAACAAACCCAATCGTATTTGGGTTAGCTGCAACCATTTTGATCACCTCTGAGTCATTTTCTAGCTCTTTGGGTGGTGTTCCTTTTCCCGTAAAAATAAGCTTTGACCAATAGGCTCTTAACTGCGACGCACTTTTATTAAGCAGTTTACTGTTAAACTGCTCCGTAGTCGGATTTTTTGAATCTTGTGATATTGGAATGATCGTATTGCCATTACTAAACGACTTTTCTTTTCCGGTATAAATTCGACTAATGACGGACTCATCAAAACTACTCTCGTTTGAAGGATGTACAATAATAGCAAAATCAGCAAAGGCAACATTGCTAAACAAAAACAGTACACATAACATTAATTTTTTCATTTTTAATTCCCCTTAAAATACAACATCAACACCAAGCGTGATTGCTTTACTATCACCCGCTACCGCCAACTCGAATGAATCATCTTTTACCCTGTCGTACTGTATTTTGAGTGCCGCCGAAGGATGAAAATCCCAACGAACCCCCACCGCAAAGGTATTATGGCTTTCAGTATCTCCCTCACCTTCTTGCTCAAAATCTGAAAACATCACATAAGGCGTAATTGCATCAAACCGATACCCTGCACTGATCATATAAGTGTCTAGGTTTCCGTCTAGATCTAAACGGTTAAGTTCGCTTAGTACAAAAAAGTCGCCAAAATCAAAATTGGCAGCTAAGCCATAGAATTTGCCATCACGGCTATCTTTTCCATCCCATAAAACCGGCTCTCCAGAACGAAAGCGTTTATTAGTGTATTGCATATGCGTTACTCTCAATTCAAGCCAATCATGGCTTAACGAAAGTACACCACCTAGCATATCTTCCCAAATTTCTCGGGTAGGCTCTTGAAAGAAAAAGTCTGATAGCAGTTTGTTGTCGTCATCATCTTCTTTACCAGCATACACATTAGCAGACACACCCCACTCTCCAATCGAACCAGAATAGAGAAGGTTTATGCCCTCATAGTTAAATACTTGCCATGTATAATTGTCGGCAGGTGCACGCATCCATACATATGCGTAACCTACGTCAAAAAAATCTGAGTAATAAAAAAGAGGCAAACGCTTTTTACCTGCTTGAACCGTCCAATTATCATTTATTTCGTACGAAATATATGCCCACTCAAAATTAGCATCAAAATCGTTTACACCTCGGGCAACAATTTGACCTGTGACAGATAAGCCCTCACCAAGATCCCCCGACACTTGTTACCAATTAACGACTCTGGAGAGAAAGATAAATCTTCTGTGTAGCCACTCACATTAGGGTAGTCCGCCAAAAAGGTTGGCTCAACACCATATTGAGGCACACCACTTCCACTGAGTACTTTACCCGCGTTAATACTTGCAAAGCCTGAAATATTAATTTCAGCGTAACTAGTCCCTGAAATAAATACTCCTAACAGCATCAATTTTTGCAGTTTCATCGTTCACCTCGTTTTATATGACCTTAATAGTCATGTTGAGTATAGTTAAACGCTGAAAAAACAAACAAAAATTTAACATTTTTTATAATTATGCAGGTTTGATCATTACTTTAATGGCTATCTGCCAAGCAGTGTAGCTTTTATATCGCTATACCGCTGTTGCTCACAAAGCGCAAATCCGCTGAGTTGGCGTACCTTATTACGAGCAAACAATGGCACGCTCATACCTGCTAAAAAGCGGCACTGGGTTTCAACACCCACGTTATGAACTCCCTTTGTGGCCATATGCGCCAAAAACTCATCTACTTTTTGATAAATAACCTCATCTGCAATAGTTACAGGCGCTAGTGAGTATTCTAGTTTTACAGCATTACCACGGCATACACTGCAATGCCCGCATTGCGCTGGCGCGTTTTGGTCGTCAAAGTAGCGCGCTAAGTTATAACTCAGGCAAGTTTGTAGCTCAAAAAAGCGCACTAAAGCAGCAATTCGTTTTATTTCAGCTTGTTCTTTATCAGCAAAGTAGTGGTGTAACTGCTGGGCAAGCTCTGGGTTATTTATAACTTCACTATGCACTTTATATACTTGGGTAATGCGTTTGGTTTCAAGCGTTATAAGGTTTTTTTCGGCTAGGTAGTCAAGCGCGGCCACAACCCGTTTACGGTCAACCTGCGCGGCTTGGGTAAGGGTGTCAAAATTGAGCGTGCCCCATATTTTTTTAAAATCGGTATGGCTAAATATTTGCGTTAAAAAGGCTTGGCGCTGCTCGTCAAACTGGCTAAGTAGCTCGTTTTTATCAACCAAAAACTTGTATTTAAAATCGGCATAATAGGCGTACTGCGGCGTAATTGCGCCTTGCATTTCAAGTTGAACCAGTAATGTTTTAAGTGCTAATTGGCGAATATTACTTTCGCTTGAAAGGCTGAATTCTTGCATTTCCCATTGCTGTTGGGCTTGGCGAATATCGTTAATTACATATTCAATGCCACTCAGCTCAGGGGTGTCGCCATATACAAAGTTTTCTACTGTGTTTAGGCCATCTAAATTAGCAAGCGTGTAGCAGTTTGATGGGTTGCCATCGCGCCCTGCGCGGCCAATTTCTTGGCTGTAGTTTTCAATCGATTTTGGTAAATCGTAATGAATAACAAAGCGAATGTCTGATTTATCAACGCCCATACCAAAGGCTATAGTTGCTACAACTACGTTAATTTTACCCGCCATAAAATCATCTTGAATTTGCCACCGGAGTGTATCTTCAAGCCCTGCATGATACGCAACCGCCTGAATACCTTGCGCACTTAGCGTGATAGCCACTTGCTCAGCACTTTGCTGCAGTGTTACATACACAATACCTGGGCCATTTTGCGCACGCACTATGTTTGTAAGTTCGGTGTTTTTATCAGCCGTTTTTACACTTAGCACGCTTAAATCGAGGTTAGCGCGGTAAAAGCCAGTTTGTACAATGCACTCAGGGGCAATATTAAAACGCTCACTCATGTCGCGTTTTACTTTTTTAGTGGCGGTGGCGGTAAGCAATAGTACTAGTGGAATATTTAGCTCTTCGCGATATCGCGGTAGTTTTAAGTAGTCAGGTCTGAAGTTATGCCCCCATTCAGATATACAGTGCGCCTCATCTACCACCAGCATAGACAGCGCAACCTGGCTTATAAACTCTCTAAATCGCTCGTTTTTAAAGCGCTCTACCGACACCATTAACACTTTAATTTTACCATTTCGCACATCGTTCATTACGGTGCTGCTTTGCATTTGGTCTTGGCTTGAGTCTAGGCTTGCCGCGTAAATACCTTTGCTATTTAAAAAACTAATTTGATCTTTCATTAAGGCTAGTAATGGCGACACCACTAACGTTAAGTTTTCTAAATGCATAGCCGTTAGCTGATAACACAACGACTTACCCGACCCTGTAGGGAATATAGCAAGGGACGATTGCCCATTTAAAAGCTGCTCTATAGTTTGCTGCTGCCCTGCTCTAAACTGGTTAAAACCAAAATGTTGCTCAAGTGATTGTAAAAGCGGCGTATTCATAAAAATGTCCTTTTTGGCGTTGATAACACAGGGCTATAACAGAAAAATGCAGCCTAGATGAAGTATTTGCAAGTTAGTATACCGTAAATTAGGTGATTTACTGCTGACATATCCATTATTTAGGCGCACACTATAGCCCCATAAAAGTGAGCTTTGCCAAAATAATTTTCGATACCCAAGTCATTTTAAAAATAATAAAACAGATTGCTTGGGTATATTATTTTTAAGGGCATAGTCATGAACATAACCACTCCTAAAATCGTCGTTATTGGCGGCGGCGCTGGCGGATTAGAGCTTGCAACTCAATTAGGGCATAAACTAGGAAAGAAAAAACACGCAGATATTTTATTAATAGACAAAAACCGCACCCACATATGGAAGCCTTTACTGCACGAAGTAGCCACAGGCTCTATTGACCCCGATTTAGATGGCGTAGTTTACTCTGCCCATGCCGCAAAACATCATTATAATTTCCAACTTGGTACCTTTTGTAATATCGACCTAAGTAATAAAACAATTACCCTCGCACCACTTTTTGACGAACTTGGCCACACTATTTTGCCCAAACGCACTGTACGCTACGACCACCTTGTTATTGCTATTGGCAGTGTAAGTAACGACTTTAATACCCCAGGCATAAAAGAGCATTGCTACTTTTTAGATTCAAACCAGCAAGCTGAGCGTTTTCAGCATTCTTTGCTCGATAGCTTTACCCGCCTTCACCAAGACGACAACCAGCAACAATCTCTTGATATTGCCATTGTTGGCGGCGGCGCAACAGGCGTTGAGCTCTCGGCAGAGCTGTATCACGTGTCTGAATTACTAAAGCTTTACGGCCTTACAAACATGTCGTCTAAACGTTTGCACATTCATTTAATTGAAGCCGGTCCACGTATTTTACCTGCATTACCAGAGCGTATTGCCGTAAGTGCCAAACGCGAGCTGTTAAAATTGGGCGTAAACGTGCGAGAACAAACCCAAGTAAAAGAAGCCACAGAGCAAGGGTTTATTACAAAAGACGAAGAACATATTAATGCCGATATTATGGTATGGGCGGCAGGCGTAAAAGCGCCAGATTTTATTAAAGACTTAGGTGTTTTTGAGCTTACTCGCAGCAACCAAATTCAAGTAAACAAGTTTTTACAAAGCACCGTAGATAAAAGCATTTTTGTACTTGGCGATTGCTGCGCCTTTACCCAAGAAGACGGAAAGCTTGTACCACCGCGTGCGCAATCGGCCCATCAAATGGCACAATGTGTTGAAAAAAATCTTATTGCAACACTTAAACACCAGCCGCTAAGCGAGTTTAAATACAGCGACCACGGCTCTCTCGTTAACTTATCGCGCTACAGCACGGTAGGTAATTTAATGGGTAACTTAACCAGCAACACCTTTTTTATTGAAGGTAAAATAGCCCGCTTTATGTATATATCGCTTTATCGCATGCACCAACGCGCCATACATGGTAGCGCAAAAACCTTTGCGTTATGGATAAGCGAAAAAGTACTGCGTGTTGTGCGCCCTAAAATGAAATTGCACTAATAAATAACCCATGGCGGTAATAAGCAGATTTAATAAATTTTTATTACCGCTGTCTTTGATTTTTCACAATTCCCATGTAAATTTATACAAACCACTTAGGGAATAAGGCAATGACGGGAAAAACACTAGTTTTTAACTTTGATGGCACAGGAAATGAGCCCCGTGACGCAGACCAATTTAGCTCAGACCATTTTAAAGAAGACAGTAGTATTTCTAACATTGTTAAGCTGCACTTATTATTAGGCGGCAAACTTGATGGTTCCCCCACTACACCTTTCTCGCAACAATTGAGCTTTTATTATCAAGGTATTGGCACTAAAGGTAGCCGGTTAAAACGCATTTTAAACCAAACTTTAGCGCCACGTGGTGACGATGTTGCCAGTATTTTAAATCAAGCCATGCGTGATTTTAAAACGCATTACCAACTAGGCGATACCCTTTTACTTACCGGTTTTAGCCGAGGTGGCGCTCTCGCTAGGCGTTTTGCAAAAATTCTGGAACCTTTGATTAGTAATAATGTGTACGTATGTGTATTTGATACCGTGGCCTCAATTGGCTTATCAAAAGTGAGTAAAGCTACACGCGGCGCAGAGCACGTTATTTTTGAAAACCACACCATTGCTAATAATATTTCACAAGCACTGCACTGCGTGGCACTTGATGAAAAACGCCGTGCGTTTGAGCCTACGCTGATGAACCATCAAAATAACATTACTGAACTGTGGTTTGCAGGCGCGCATTCAGACATTGGCGGTGGATACTACCGTGATGGTTTAGCTGATATTTGCTTACGTTATGCACTTGAGTGGATTATTGAGCAGCCGTTAGCTATTTCATTGTTAACAAGTCACGATATTAACTACAAAACTCTTCTTCCAGATAGTAATTTAATTGCACAAGACGATCTCACTGTTATCCCCGACTCACTTGCACTGAGCCACCAGCAAAATTACTTTTGGTTAAACTCGTTCTTCAAGCTAGTAGATAGAGAGTGCTTTGTGCTGGTGGATAACGAAGCGAGTAATATTAAGCCATTAGTTCACCACAGTGTAGCTACACGAATTAATAAACTCACCAGCTACCGTCCAGAGTCACTTAAAAAACAGTCATACAACGTTAGCTACAGTGACAACAGCACCTTAAGTTTTACCGGCTTAAGTGCGCACATTACGCTTGCCAACCAAAATATGAGCGTATTAAGTATTGGCCAAAGCCAAGATGTGGTGGTATTCGCCAGTGAGTTTTATAACAAAACGGGCTTAATGCTCGAGCAAGGTGCAACCTATCGCTTTACTCCCTACCCTGATCAACATTGGTTTGACGACGGCATAAAGTGTACACCTAAGGGATGGCATCGCGATGACGTGCAATTAGGCGTTAAAGAAATTCCAATGGCGTTACTTGAACCATTCAGACGACTTCCAGATGCTCAGTGGTTCTCATTAGTTGGTGCAATTAATAATAACGAAGAATTTTTATTTAAAATAGCTAATGACGCTACGGTGACTATTACTAAATCAGGTGAATTTAGTCCCTTCGCCAATGACTTAAGCCGCTTTTATGGCGCCAATGCAGGAAAAATAAAAGTAAAAGTAAGCCGCATAAGTTAAATGGGCTGAAGACGCGCAGCTTGATGGCGTTTAAAAGCAACGCTTTAACTGGGAACCACCGAGAAGCGAAGAAGAATACCTAGAGAAGTGACTAAACGATACGGGTGTTTTCACTGTGCAGCGCGAAGCACCTCGGTTTACTCGGTGGTCATATACAGATAACTTATACTAATTTGCTTTGGCTGCTCGTTTACTCCTCTCTCTTCTCTTTGTGCATTTTTGTATTAAAGATCAATAAATCACAAAGAGGTTTAGAGACGCTTCACTTTTAGAGAAGTAAATAGCATCTTGCGCGAGCAAGCTTCGCGCCTACAGCTTTCACTTCTCATTTGCTCCTCATTTACTTCTCTTTGTGCATTTTTGTATTAAAGATCAATAAATCACAAAAGGGTTTAGAAACGCTTCGCTTTTAGAGAAAAAAATAGCATCTTGCGCGAGCAAGCTTAGCGCCTACAGCTTTCACTTCTCATTTACTCCTCATTCCCTTCTCTTTGTGCATTTTTAATAAAGATCAATAAATTACAAAAAGGTTGAGACGTGCTTTGTTCGGGCTAGAGCTCATACAGCAAATGCACTTCTTATCGCGTTAAATTTACATATCGTGGGCGCCTTAAAGCACCATATTATAGATAAAGACAACACACTTACCCGCATGCTGCGGCAAAAAGTAGGCAGTTAAAAGTCTTATTTGATCGGTGCTATTTAAGCCGCGATTAAATAAGACTCTCGTCCTACGTGTTTGTTATTGCGTTTAAATGAGCCTTTCCCTTTTTTAGCTTTTACCACTTGAGGTTTAAACACTTTAGAGGTTACTAAAGCCGCCAGCGCATTATGATTAATAACACCCCTACCGGTGTCTACCGCGCTATTATTTGCGGCTTTGCTTTTCGATTTTTTAGCCATTTTATTTCCTAACTATTTATAACAATAAGAACCTTAAGAAGTGGCGATTGTATGCCTAATTTTCAAGCTTGCAAGTATTTTTATCATTACACAACGCTCTTTTTTCATAATAAATAAACATAAAAAAAGCGCAGTAAATAACTGCGCTTAGTAGTAACCTGAACACTGGATAATAAATCTATCTCTAGCAGCTATTTCCAGCGCTAACAGCGTTGAATTTACTTGAAATAGGCTAGCTATTGACGCGTAAATTCGCCTTGTTTCCACTGAAAACCTCTTGCTAGAGAAATAAGCTTAAATATCATCATGATGAAATATGTTGGTATATCTCTTAACCAGAGTTCAGGTTAAATAATTTTTAGCTCAAGTAATTAAAATTCAAAGCTTACTTTTGCATAATATGTACGCCCGTCAAAGCCATAAGGCAATGCACGTACAGGGTATTTAAACGCACCATTGGTAATAAAGTTAAGTACTTCGTCATCACCTAACTCATCGGGTGTTTCATCAAATACGTTGTCGGCACCAACAGAAAGCGTAAACATCTCATTAATGTCATAACTTACGTTTACATCAACCAACACTGCTGATTCAACTGTACTTGTTGGTTTAAACGACCCCGTTGGAGAAAGCTCACCCGGCAATGAAATATGGTCGTTACCAAAGTATTTTACATCGGTTTCGCCAAAGTAATTAAAACGAAGTGTTGAAGTATATGCGTCGCGCGCATAATCAAATGTCAGCGTGGCACGCTCACTTGGCTGTCCATCAGTAAAAAAGCTACGTTGTAAGTCATCAAAGGCAACCGCTTCTGGAATACCTTCTTCTGCATTTACGTTATCAATTTTAGTGTCGTTCAAATTACCAGCAAAAGTAACACCCAAATTAGCCCCGTCGATCTCAGTACGATACGAAGCAATAATATCAACACCTTGTGTAGTAGAATCAACGGAGTTTGAGAAGTAATTAGCCTGTACTGCGCCTGTAGCTTGAAGCGCAGCAAGCGCATCTGGGCTAAACGATACGTCGTCAGCCGATAACAAACTTCCTAACGTTATGCGGTCTTTAATTTCCACACGGTAAAAGTCAACTGTAAGCGAAAGCTCGCTGCTTACATCGTAAACAAATCCCGCGCTGTAGTTAGTTGAAGTCTCAAGCTCTAAAGTATCAACCCCTAACGCACTTGGAAATGCCGTGCCTGTGTTAGCAGTAAACGACTGAGTTAACGAGCCATCCGATCCTAGGTTGGTTGTAAAAGCTGTATAACCGCTTTGCTGAAGCGAAGGCGCTCTAAAGCCAGTTGATACCGCACCACGAACAGCAAAGTCATCATTAAACTCGTAACGTGTCGCTAGTTTACCAATTAAATCGTCACCCGCATCTGAAAAGTCTTCATAGCGAAGTGCACCACTAACGTTCCATGCATCTGTGATCATCGTTTCTAGATCTACAAATATCGCGTAGCTATTTCGATCACTTTTATTTGCCGCTTCTGGGCGTAGGCCGTTATACGCCTGAAATCCACACTGCGCAAATTGATTTTCGTCATTGACTGACGGATAAGAAGTATCAGTATTAGCTAAACCACAAGCATACGACGCTTGGCTGCCTGGTACTATTTCGTAATTTTCTTTTCGGTATTCTGCGCCAATAGTTACGTATAGTGGTTCACTGCGACCAATATCTACAATGCCGTTAAAATCAGCATTAAATGTAGTTTGATCAAATCTAAATCCACCTGAATAGCCACCGGTTGGGCCTGCATTAGCTGCAATATCAGCATCGCTTGCATCAGGGTTATTAAATAAGTACTCGGCAGCGTAAGACGCATTTAAGGTATTACGCGAGGTAAAATCGTATTGGTTTTCACCATATACAGCCGACACATCGTAAGACCAATCTGGGTTTATATCCCCTTTAAACCCTATTGCAAACGAAAGATCTTGTGCTTCATTGTATATACGCGGTAAAAAACCATCACTGTATACTTGAGTCACGTTTTTAGACGCTTCGTTAAAGTTACGATAAAAACCATTACCTAACGCGCTTCGCTCTGAGAACCCACCAAACGAGTAAAGCTCGCTATCGCCAACAGGCAGTGCCATATTGTAAAACAGCGATGTGAATTCGCTATCAGCGTTACCCTGTCCCCAGCGAACATCCTCTGAAAGCGTTCCGGGCTCTACATTTAACGACCCCCCCGTATCGCGTTCTGCACGGTTAGTCCCGTCAGCATCTCGGTATTCTAGTGATAAATTAATAAAACCACCTTCGTTACCTAACTCAAAACCACGGTTTAAACCTGCGGTAACTGTGTCGCCGTCGCCTTCGCTTGTGCCGCCATACTGAACAAAGCCCGTTGTTACACCTGTTGAATTATTAAGTGATAAGTTGATTACACCCGCTATTGCATCGGAGCCATATTTTGCCGCTGCGCCATCACGAAGTACTTCAACGCCTTTAAGCGCAGTTAACGGAATTGCGTTCATATCGGTACCGGCAGCACCAGCACCAACCGTCCCATTAAGACCAAAAATAGATTGATTATGACGGCGTTTACCATTGACCAATACCAGCGTTTGATCGGGTTGTAAACCACGAAGTGTAGCAGGTCTAAATAAGTCAGAACCATCTGACACCTGCGTACGCGAAAAGTTAAATGACGGTGCTGTAGCTTGTAGGCTTTGGCCAAGCTCAGTGTAACCGCCTTTATTTAAATCATCTGAGTCTATTAAATCTATTGGTGAAGATGACTCTGTTGAGGTGCGATTAGACACCCGAGAGCCTAATACAGATATTTGTTCAATATTTTTAGCAGCTTGAACGGGGGCTTCTTGCGCGATAACAACGCCTGGTGCGCATACTGCAAATGCAACTGCCGCTGCAAGTGTATTTAAACGATATGTTGACATAGTGACGACCCTGTTTATGTGTGTTCTTATAGTTTATTTGGCGATTTAGCATCGCCAATGAGGAACATCCTAGCAACATTAGCAAATAAAAAGAAATGAAAATTTTAAATTAAAGGCCTAAGTATGCAAATAAAGTTCAACTTAAGAAAAAAATACACCAAAAAGGCTAAAATTAATGCAAACAAGGAATTAAAATTACAAAATACATTTTTAACAAACTGTTTACAATGAGTATTTATTTATTAACTTATTCTTTTAAGGGGAGTGAGCATAAAATGGACGTACCTGTCTCTATTATGCTGTTAACTTGTATCTTTCCTGCGTGTTCTTGCACTATTGAGTGCACAAGCGTTAGCCCCATCCCACTATTTTTTCCTACTTCTTTGGTCGTGAAAAAAGGGTCAAACATCTGTTCTTGTACATGGTTTGTCATGCCACAACCGTTATCTTTTATCTCAATACAAATAAAGCTATTTTGTTCAAAAACACGCACTTCAACAATGCACCCTTTGGTGTCATTATGCTCACAGGCTTCTCGGGCATTAATGAGTAAATTAACAAAAAGCTGATTAATTGAAGCTAAATTACAATAAATAGGCGGTACATTTTCAAAATCGGTTTTTATAGCGCACAGCGATAGCTGACTTTCAAGAAGCTTAAGCATATTTACAGCAACATCGACTATGTTGACGAGCTGAACTGCATGGCATTCATTAGATTCAGAAAAATTAAGTAAATTTTGAACGCAATAGTTAACCTGCCTTAAGGTGCTCGCGCTGTCTTTTATTTTGGCCGACAAGTCATTGCTAATCCAAGCAAATGGGTGTTGTAAATTAAGTAAGTCGAGCTCGTGTTTAAACTGGCTTTCTTTGAGTTCACCGTTTAAGTATTGCTCGCTGATATTTAGTAATGTGGAGATTATTGGGCTGCTATGGCTAAGGTTATCTATCGTATTAATTGCTTGTGACAATGGGGTGCTTATTTCCGAAGCCGCATCAACACTTAGCGTACCCAATGTTGCCATTTTAGTACTTTGGACAAGCATTTTTTTATACCGTGCTAATTCGGACTCTTTTTCACTTAGTTGCTTTTGTAACGACTTAAGGTTTTTTTCATCGTTTAAACATACACTTTCTAAATGACTCTCTACTTCATTCATGCCAGTATCCCTATAGCTTGTATAACTAATATTTAGTTGCCAAACTGAAAATACGCAACCAGATCTCCTTTTTGTTCTGTAAATAAATGTGTAAATTGACAATAAACAGGCAGGTTAAGCTTAAAACACTTCCCACTCAAACGTATTTATTGCTTCACAAAAGGATGAACAAACCCCCTGTTGCTGACAACCAACAATAAGGGCCTCGTTAGACTGCTTATTAAATAGCTTTTGATGAACAATATAAAGGGTATTACTCAAATTATCAGCGGGGGTTTTTAACTCATTGGAGTTTAAAATTAATGCGCACACCTGCGTACTCTGCCCCCATAATTTCATGATATAAGCAGATACATGGAGGTAATTTATACTTTGCTCAGGCTCAGTTAATTTGTGTTGGTCCGTCACTTCTTCAACATTTATTAATTTACCAACAAAACTCAATAGCGCCACTGAAAATAGCAAAGCCTGCTCTTTTAAGTTCATACCTATATGTTGTGCAAATTTTTTAACACAACTAGCATAATGTGTTGCAACATGTATTTGCTTTTCGTGATCGATGGCCGATATAGAAGGAGGCAAATTTTCTGCCATTAATAATGATGTACTAATTGACAATAAAATAGTCGTACCAAGGCGAGAAACGGCTTCTTCTATAGAGACTGTTTTACGTGTGAAGCCCAAATAGGCCGAGTTAGCAAGTTGCAGCAACTTAGCAACAATAACAGGCTCCTTAGAGACAAGCTCGGCTACTTCAGTTAGGTCAAACTCTCCACTATCAATAAGCGTATTGAGCTCTTGCAGCAGTGAAGGATAAACCGGAAAGCTAGACATTGCCCCCAGTTTTCTTCTCATACTTTCTGAAAACGGGAGTGCTTTTAATTCTGCCACATTGTTAAACAAAAGTATTAAATCGTCTTTATTAAATGGTTTAGCAAGATACATATGCACAACGTTACATTGACGCATTTTTTCGGTTAACGACGGGTCCCCCGTGAGCAAAGCCCTCACTGGGTACGAATTTTCAATTAAACAGCGCTCTAACACATCTAATCCATTAACGTGCGGCATTAAGTAATCGCTTATAATTAGGTCTATTGATTTATTATTTTTAAGCACAGACCAAAATTCATTTATTTCACTCACCGTAATAACGTCAGCAGCGGGATATATTCTGTTAATAGTTCTATGTAGCGCCTTTAATATAAAAAGCTCGTCGTCAAATAAAACTACTCTCATTGTTTTCATTCATCACCGCGCACATTTGTATTTATTAAGTAATCATAAAACTCATCCGCAGGCAAAGGTCTAGAAAAATAAAAACCTTGAATATAATCACAGCCAAGTCTTTCTGCCAATTTACATTCGTGAGCCGTCTCGACTCCTTCTGCAATCACCTTTAAATTAAGATCATGGGACATACGCACAATGTTTCTGATCATACTTTGCATTTCAAGGGATGAATCTAAACCACTTATCAGCTCCTTATCTAATTTTATGCCATCGATTGATAACTTTGAAAGATACGCAAGTGATGAATAACCTATACCAAAATCATCAATTTGGACTTCAAACCCTAAGCTTCTTAATCTGGTTATTTGCAGTTGGCATTTTGTTAGATCATCCATTAAGTAGGTTTCTGTTAACTCAAACTGAATGTTTGATGCACTGAGGTTGTTCTCATTTAGAGACTCAAGCATAAAGTCTATCCATTCAGGGTCTTCTTTAATTTGCCGAGCAGAAAGGTTTATAGCGAGTTTACCTACTTCAACTTTTTGCATGTTCCATTGCTTAAGCTGTTTAAAACTCTGTGAAATTACAAATCGACTTATAGCGATAATTTGGCCATCACATTCAGAAATAGGTATAAATAAACTAGGAGACACCCACCCATACTTTGTCGGCTCATACCACCTAATAAGCACTTCGGCACCACTTACCTTATGTGTTTTTAAATCTATTTTTGGCTGAAAACATAAACTAAATTCTTCGTTATCAATTGCTTTAAAAAGCAGCCTACTTAGTTCAAAGTTTTTTCGGTAGTCATTCACAAGCTCTGCATCAAAGCGGGTAAAAAATCGTTGCTGTTTTTTAGCCAAGTAGTTCATATTCAAACTAAGATGATTTATAAGCTCTTTGCCCGACAAAACATCGTCAGGAAAAATGCCGTACACACCATAAAGCTCTAAACTCATTCCTTTATAACGCTGGGGTATCGCATCGCTAAATAAGCTCATAGTTTTATTAAGAGCGGCAAGTAATGTGGCATCGTTACTTGCGTGAGGTACAGATAACATAAACTGGTTAGAATGCTTTTGACACATTCTCACCTTTTCACCAAAGGTATTGTGCAATACTTTTGCAAGCAAATGTGTAAACTCGTAAGCGCTTTGGTAATCTAATAAATCAGCAATAAGTTCAAATTTAGCAATACCGATAAAAATAACCGTGTAGCTAGTGTTTTCACTTTCATACTCATTTAGCTGTTGATAAAAAGCAGGTTCTTTAATTAAAAAATCACCAAAGCTTTCTATTAAAAATTTGTCACTCGACTTACTAGGGTTAACCGACAGCTTGAGTAACTGACAAAAATCATCAGACCAATAACGTTCCAAAATAAACTCGTATTCTTTTTCGCTTTCTGCGCATTTACGAGCAATAAATAACATATTGGTTTTATTACTTAAAAAGGCCGTCAAATCGTCTTTATTTGGCTGTGCGTCTATATTAATTATGTAATCATCAACAAAGCTGTATAAACCTGAAAACAAAGACTGCGCAGGCGCATTAAAACGGTTTATTTTACCATTTTCGTCTATTTCAATAAGCGCGGTAACGCTACCTAAAAGTAGTTGGTCACGCTCGTGCTGAGCAATACGCTTGCAATAGAGTTGTTGCGCTTGTTGAATGGTTGTTATCAGTTCATTTTCATTCCAAGGTTTTTGTAAAAACTTAATCGCCAGTCCTTGGTTAAGAAGCTCAACCACCGAATTAAAATCAGAATGACCGCTAAGCACTATATTTATTATTTCTGGCCAGTGAATTTTAACTTCTCGAAGTAAATCAGCCCCAGTCATATTAGGCATTCGGTAGTCAGTCACAATAATAGATACGTCGCTTGTTTTTAAGTATTCAAGCGCCTCAGGGCCACTTTCGGCTACACTTACCTTAAAGCCGGCACGCTGCAATACACGCCGTAAAGAGCGCAAAACATTAACTTCATCATCAACCAAAAGGATACTAGGTTCCACTATTGGCTCCTATTGTTATTCAATCTTAAAAAAGATCAAAACAGCTAATACAACAGTACTTAAAAAAGTACTGCCGTCATTAAAATGATAGGGTAACAGTAATTTACATTTAAATAACATGTAACCCTAATGCAAATATATCACTTGCTATCTACAAACCACCAACCCAACCATAAAGAATTAATATAATAAAAATACCAACCCAATATAATTAGCTAATAATAAACAATACCAGCAACACTATTCAATCAACCTTTAGTCACAAAACATGCCTCTCTTAGCGCTGTTTTTTTAGCTCATGAACTTTTTGGGGTATTGAAAACAAACACAAAGCGACTGCCTTCACCCACTTTACTCAGTACATCAACACTTGCTTCGTGCTCTTCAGTGATGGTGTACACCTCAGACAAGCCTAAGCCAGTACCTTGCCCAACCTCTTTGGTTGTAAAAAAGGGGTCAAAAATTCGCTCTAAATCAGACTCAGCAATACCTGCGCCAGTGTCTTCAATAATAAGTTTTATTTTGTCTTTTTCTTGCTTACACTCAATGGTCAGTGTTCCTCCAGAAACCATCGCTTGTAACGAGTTTAAAATAGTATTAAACAAGAGTTGCCGTATTTTACTGGCCTTACCCCATAAAAAAACAGGCTCTGCAGGGAACTGCTTTTCAATTTGAACTTTATATTTGAGCTCATTCTTTAACACAATTAACGTCGACTCAATCTCAGCGCATAAGTCCACTTCCATCCAGCTTTCTTCATCGCTTAATGCAAAATCTCGTAAGCTATTAACAATTTTTTTAACTCGCTCTGCACCATCTAGCGACTCATCGAGTAGCTCCGGTAAATCTTCTATTATAAAGTCAACACCCTGGCGTTCGTATACATCCTCAAGTAATTTAATAAAGCGATCTTCAGCCTGTTTTACAATGATTTTTTTTTGCGTCTGCGTTGTTTTTATTAGTTTTAACGCATAATCCTTGAGCGTTTCTAGGTTTGAGCTCACAAACCCTATTGGGTTATTAATTTCATGTGCAACCCCTGCGGCCAACTGACCTATAGACGCCATTTTTTCTGATTGCAGCATTTTCTTTTGCGCTACTTTTAACTCTTGATGCAGTGCCTTTAATTGTTGATGCTCGTCTTCTAGCGCATTTTTTAAATCAGTTTGCTGAATAAAATAACTGGCCTCTGCGGTTACATCTGTCACAAAAATACTGACATGCGTAACCTCTGCATTTTCATTTGATAGCGGCATAAATTGCACATTTTGGTACATTTGCGACTCATCCCCTGTAATGGGACGACTGCTTCGCATGGGAAATACATGGGGGCGTTGTTGCCAGTAACTAAAGCTTGGGTTTTTTAAAATAAATACACTGTCAATTTTACGTTTTAAAAAACGCGCTTGTTCTTCAAATACAGTTAATAGAGGTTGGCCAACTAAATCGGGTTGGCGAATAGTTAATCCACCTAAAAACGTAGGGTTAGCGAAAGTGATTGTCATATCCTGATTTATAATACAGGCACCAATAGGAAGTTGCTCAATGACGCGTTCAAACTCGCTTTTTTCCATCAATCCTCCAATAAGGCTTTGATTGGTATTAACAGCTGTTCAATAGACCCTTCACTTAAGCCAATGAGTATGCGCGCATCAAATTGCATTTGCTCAATAAAAAATTCAACTTCTATAATTAAAATAGACGACCACTCATTACTGTGAGCAGATTGCACCGGATAATAAAACGCAGGCATATTTAATTGCGTTGATAACTCAAGCTGACTGGTAAAGCCTTGTAGGCAAGCAGCAGATAAAATATTGGTAATTTCTAAAACAAGTTCTTCTGTTGCGGCTTCATCAAGCGGTAAGTCAAAATCCATTACTTCAGCCAACGCATTGCAACCGTCTTTATGCATACTCATTATCACTTCACCACGAATAGTGCCCGTGAACGACTGTCGTGCAAACCAGTTATTTGAAAGACTATTAATCATTCCCTGAAAGTCTTCAGGAGACATTGCTTGAATAGCAGGAATAGACAAAGACACTTTGGTTTGAATAAGTCGAGCAAGCGCATCGGCCGCTTGCCCCATAGAAATGTTCATTATTTCTTGAAGCGCATCGCGCTCATCTTCGTTTATTTCAATCATAACAAGCCAACATCCAGCAAGGTTTCGCGTAATTGGTCGGCTTTTAAAGGCTTTTGTAAAAACCTAAAAGCGCCCATAGAGCTAACAAGCGCCTGTGCTGCAGGTTGAATATCTGCACTAATTACTATAACAATGGTTTTTTGATGCTCTTGCTGCAGCTCTTTTAACACTTCAAAGCCATCCATTTGTGGCATTTGCAAGTCTAAAAACAGTACCTCCGCTAACCCAGCATGCACAGCGTCTAGCGCTTCAACTCCATTTTTAGCTTCGTGAATCGTAATATCCCAATCTTCAGGAAGTGCGCGTTTAATTGTTTTTCTTGAAAGTGCTGAGTCATCAGCTATTGTAACCGGTATTGGCATACAGTCCTCGCTATACAATATTAGTACGTAACCTTCTGTTTTAGAGTAGAAGTAATTAGTAATTTCTGCAAAAAAATAGCCTAAAAATTCGCTTTTTACGCTGGGTTTTTATTGTTTTTTTATGCATTTTAAATTCACGCATTAATAAAATTTGTTGTGGTTAATAAAATCTGCTAATTCAGTTGTTTATAAGCCGAGGTTAGACTAAATTTAACCGTATATCAGATTTGGCTGGCTTTACTTTTATGCAAAAAACCTCTGAACTAGAAGAATTTAACAACAGACCTGCCCACATTTTATGCCTAGACGACGAGGCAAGTGTTTTAAAGTCACTTGTACGGCTGTTACGAATGAACAAATTTAATGTGGTTGTATCGACCGACGGACACGACGCACTTCAAAAAATGACAGCCACACAGTTTGATGTGGTCATAAGTGACATGCGTATGCCCAAAATGAGCGGCGCAGAGTTTTTAGCAAAAGCAAAAAAGCTAGCTCCTGACACTCAACGTATTTTGCTAACGGGCTATTCTGATCTAGAGTCAACGGTTAGTGCAGTAAACGATGGGGGTATTAACGCCTACATTCAAAAGCCTTGGCAAAACGATCACTTAATCGGGGTTATAAAATCAGCAGTTGAAAAGTTTCGCTTAAAAAAGCACAACGAACTACTTCAAGCGCATGTCAAAAAACAAAATGCGCAATTAACCGAACTGAATCAGTCGTTAGAACTCAGAGTAGAAAAGCGTACAAAGCAAATAAAACAAGTGCTCAGGCAGCTTGAAAAAGCAAATGAACGAGAAAAAAACGAGCATAAATCTACCGTAGAGCTGCTCTACAATTTTATCAATGCAAACCCTTATCTCGATGGCAACAGAGCACAAAACATTGCCAATACCTGTACGCATATAGCCTTGTATCTAAATGCATCGCAAAAAAGTATCGAACTTGCGCCAACTGCGGGTTACCTAGCACAAATAGGATTGCTAGCCATGGACCCCGATCTTTATAAAAAACCAGTGAATAAACTAACCGAAGTACAACGCAAAACCTTTTACACACATCCAAGCACCGCGCAGCTAATGCTTATGCCTGCACTGCATTTACAAGATGTATCTGATGCTATTTACTATCAATATGAGCGCTATAACGGCAACGGGTTACCTAAAGGGCTTTCGGGTAACGAAATACCCATTGGTGCCATGGTATTAAGCGTTGCACGTGATTATTGGGAAGCCTATGAACAAAGTGTGGGCGACAACGAGGCCGAACATCACCAGCACGCACTCGACACTATAAAACTTTACAGCGGTACGTTTTATCATCCAAAAATTGTGCGAGCACTTGAAGCCAGCCACAACAAAATGAAAGAGAAGAAAAGCACAGCGGGTTCGGTCACTATTTGTAATGCTCAAGAGCTTAAAGAAAATATGGTATTAGGGAACTCGATACAAAGCCACACTGGCATTATATTACTGCCCAAAGGCCATGTGTTTAGCCGTAAATCAATTGAAAAGTTACAACAACTTGAAGCAAAAAAACCAACCCCCTTTAGAATTATGATTAAAAGCGCTAAATGATTGATCTAAAGCAGGCTTTTTTTCGTTACAATAAGCCTAAAATATACATATAACTTTGCTTGAAGGAGCACAACGTGTCGCGATTTTCTGCCGTAACCGACAATCCCCACGACGGGCGTTTTAATCAAAAAACGGGAATACTGCTTACTAACTTAGGGAGCCCAGACGCCCCAACAGCCGCGGCACTGCGTATCTACTTACGCGAGTTTTTATCTGACCCACGCATAGTAGAAATACCACGCATTGTTTGGATGATCATATTACATGGCATTATTTTAAGAGTACGTCCAAAACGTTCAGCAAAGTTATACAAAAGTATTTGGACAGAAAACGGGTCGCCTCTCACTCACATTACGCGCCAGCAAAGCGAAAAGCTCAACACATTGTTAAAGCAAAAAGGCTACACAAACACCGAAGTTGTTATGGCCATGCGTTATGGCAACCCTTCAATAGAAGCTGGCCTTGAAGAGCTAAGAGACAAAGGCCTTACACGCATAATTATCATGCCAATGTATCCTCAGTATTCAAGCCCTACAACAGGGTCTACATTTGACGCTGTATCAAGCGTGCTACGCAAATGGCGCTGGGTGCCTGAGCTTCACTTTATAAACGGTTACCACAAAAACACCACTTACATTGAATCATTAGCTAATAGCATAAGCGAAGATCTAGCAGCCAACGGGATGCCGCAAAAAATTGTTTTTTCGTACCACGGTATGCCAAAACTATTTTTAGACAATGGCGACCCGTACCATTGCCTGTGCTTACAAACAACGCGACTTGTTGTTGAAAAGCTTGGCCTTGATAAAGACAATGTCATTAGCACTTTCCAAAGCCGATTTGGTAAAGCAGAGTGGTTAAAGCCCTACACAGATGCAACGCTAGAAAGCCTGCCAGCCGAAGGCATTAAAGATGTGGCAATCATAAGCCCTGCTTTTAGCGCCGACTGCCTTGAAACACTAGAAGAGTTAGAAGGCGAAAACCGCGAAATATTTGAAGAAGCTGGCGGCGAAAAATACCGCTACATCCCAGCTTTAAACGACAGAGACGACCACATTGAAGCCATATTTGATGTGTTAAAACCAATGTTGTAATCAACTCAATATAAAAAAGGCGTTAATATTAACGCCTTTTTTTATGCCCATTATTCACAAAGAGGGTAAGAGACGCTGCGCTTTTAGAGTTAGTGAAAAGCCCATCATTTGCAATGCCATGGCTGAATTTACCTGTAGACGCGCAGCTTGCTGGTGTTTAAAAGCAACGCTTTTACGGGGTATAAAGTAATTAACTCACCACCGAGAAGTGAAGGTGAAGATCAGGAGAAGTGACCAAACCAATATTTTTTTAACTCTGTATAGCGCAAAGCGCCTCGGTGTGCTCTGTGGTAATATTTATTTTTAAATAACAAGAAGCTGCCGCTTCTAACGTGAGCAAGCTCTACGTCTACAAAAATAAACTAAAACACCGCTTGTCACTTTAGCTGCTCATTTACTCCTCATTCACTCCTCTTTGTGCATTACAGTTTTATAAGCCATTATTTCTAAATTTACTGGTAGATACCATCTCTCATTTTAAGCTTCAAGGCCGTATTTAACTTTCTTGGAGCTTAAACGCTTCCTGGTTTTTTATTACACCAAAACATATATGAATTAGCTTTCGCATATTTGCACACACAGCTTGCATCGGTGTTTTACCATTGTTTATTAACGTTAACTTGTGTCTCTTTATTGTTTTATTCCATTGCCCTGCAACAATGGCCGCCATATAAAGTTTGCATCGAATTCTGGCTGGCCCAAGTTTACTGATTGATGTTCGCCCTTTTAATTTACCCGATTCATTATGCCGTGGAATTAATCCACAATAAGCGGCAGCTTCTTTGGCTTTATTAAATTTTTTAGCCGCAAACAAATACGTTAGCTCTCTCGATAATACGGGCCCAATACCAGGGATAGACTCAAGTAGTTTCCTGTTTCTTTTTAAATCAGGTTCATTATCTATGTGGTTATCAATGTCAGATTTAAGCTGTTTAATTTCATCGTCTAAAAACGCGATAGTCACTTTTATCGATTGGCAAACACGCGCGGAAACGTTGCTGAATTCACTTGCTTCTAATCGGTTAGCCTCTCGTTGTCGGTTACTCTCAAGCGCATCTAAACGACGAATAAGGGCTTTAAGCTCTCTAATTGCTAATGCTTCAGGTTGCCAATAATTAACGACTGCGTGCTTAGCACAGCCATAATGAGCAAGCATCGTTGCATCAGATTTGTCTGTTTTGTGAATTATGTTTAAAGCGTCTGCATACTTTTTAGCTTTACTGGGATTCGCTAAAATAATATTAAAGCCTTGCTCGTGTAAAAAATACATCAGCGCTTCATGATAAACACCCGTTGGTTCGAGGGTGATAACGAGCTCACTAGCAGCGCTTTTAGTTGTATTTAAAAGCCATTTTTCTATTGTTACAAAGTCTTGGCGCTTGTTTTTAAAGACTTTAGTTTTAATTTTATTTGTAAGTTGGTCTCTCAACCACGATAAATCAATCTTCTCTTTACTAATATCAATGCCGATAAACATCATCTCTACTTACTCCCCTTGTACATACAGCATCTACTTAAATAAAAGTGTGCTTGGATACCATTCAGTTTCTGAGAATAGAAAATCAGGGCCTTATCTACGGAGCAGTATTAAATACTAGACGCACAGGCAAGCTCACTGACTTCGATGTGATAAATGATAGCTAATCATTTATCAATGAGAGATACAAGACGCGCAGCTTGCTGGCGTTTAAAAGCAACGCTTTTACGGGGTATAAAGTAATTAACTCACCACCGAGAAGTAAAGGAGAAGATCAGGAGAAGTGACCAAACCAATATTTTTTTAACTCTGTGTAGCGCAAAGCACCTCGGTGCGCTCTGTGGTCATATTTATTATTAAATAACAAGAAGCTGCCGCTTCTAACGTGAGCAAGCTCTACGTCTACAAAAATAAACTAAAACACCGCTTGTCACTTTAGCTGCTCATTTACTCCTCATTCACTTCTCTTTGTGCATTACAGTTTTATAAGCTCATTATTTCTAAATTTACTGGTAGACGCGCAGCTTGCTGGCGTTTAAAAGCAACGCTTTTACGGGGTATAAAGTAATTAACTCACCACCGAGAAGTGAAGGCCAGAAGAAGTGACCAAACCAATATTTTTTTAACTCTGTGTAGCGCAAAAGCGCCTCGGTGTGCTCTGTGGTCATATTTATTATTAAATAACAAGAAGCTGCCGCTTCTAACGTGAGCAAGCTCTACGTCTACAAAAACAAACTAAACATTGGTATTGCCCTGATCATTCACTTCTCTTTGTGCATTACGATATTAAAAGCCCATTATTCACAAAGAGGTCAAGAGACGCTGCGCTTTTAAGTAACCCACCGTCATTAACCCTTACGAGTGATCATTACTGTACATACGCCCGCTATAATTCCCCAAAAAGCAGATCCTACTGAAAACATCGTTAAATCAGACGCCGTAACCAAAAACGTCACTATTGCAGCCTCGGTATATTGCGAACCCGTTAACGCTTGCTGCAAACTATTTGCAATAGTGCCAAACAAAGCGATACCCGCTAACGCCAAAATAAGTGCCTGCGGCAAACTTGCCACCAAACCGACTAAAGTTGCAGCACACAACGCCATTAAAATGTAAAACACACCGCCTGCAATACTTGCCCAATAGCGTTTATCCGGGTTTTTATCAGCCTCATCACTCATACAAATAGCCGCCGTAATCGCAGCTAAATTAATTGAATACGCCCCAAACGGCGCACAAAGTACATTTACCAGCCCCGTCACATTAAGTGATGCCGAAATAGGCGCTTTATAATTATGCGCCTTTAACACAGCAATACCTGGCAAGTTTTGAGAGGTCATTGTCACAATATATAAAGGCAAACCAATGCTTATACAGGCTTGTAAATTAAACGAAGGCGCAATATAGGTAAAGTGACTCATTTTCCACTGCAATGCGCTTGTATCTACATGGCCAAATTGCCACGCTAATAACACCCCCACAATCAGCACGCTTAGCATGGCAAAGCGCGCAAAAAAGCGCTTACCAACAAAATAAACCAATACCATTAACCCTATAACTAAGGGCATATCATTCATAAAATTAAATACATCAATACCAAAAGTAACCAGCACGCCCGCTAACATGGCACAGGCAAGTTCGCTGGGTATTCGGTTCATTATTTTTTCAAACCAACCCGTTATACCCGACAAAAACACCAACAACGCGGCAAACATAAATGCTCCAACCGCCTCGTTTAGGTTATATCCCTGTGCGCTTGATATAAGCAAAGCAGCCCCGGTGGTCGACCATGCAATTAAAACAGGAACTTTGTAATAGTAAGATAAACCAATTGAGGTTGCTCCCATTACTAAACCTAGCATTAAAATCCAGCTCGCAACTAAATCAGGCGTCCCCCCTAGGGTGATCACAACCTGATAAATTAATGCAATGGAACTTGCAAAACCAATAATCACGGCCACTAATCCAGCGGTTGCTCGGTTAAGTAATTGATCTGAAAACGCCATATATCCCTCTTGCATTTATTTTTATGCACACAACATACGTTGCTCATTTTTACAATGCAATTAACTATTAGTGTAAGAATCGTGAATTATTTTCATTTTTATTTTAAAAAGTTTTGAGCCTTTAAATTATTGCACTTTAAAAAACAAACAAGTACCTATAAAAGCGCCACAGACCGCATAAAACCTACAAAAAGCAATACCTAAAATGTACTAAAAACAAGCTAACTATTACTTTACAACAACTTAAAAAATCAAAAAACAATACATTAATACTATAAAACCAAACTTGATCTAATCACTCACTTAGTATAAAACGTAACAAATAGTTAACCAAAAACACCAAAAGAGAAACAAATGAAGCGTTTAATCATTGCTGCCATTGCTACTGCGGTACTCGCATTTGCCATTTACAAAGGAGTAATTGAGACCAAAAAAGCCGAGGAGCCTACTGCTCCAATAGCGATCGATTTTGTTCCTATTGATCTGCAAAAAACACGCACAACCAAAGCGCCAGCGCCTATTGATATGAGTAAAGACCCTATAAAAACCACGCCAAAAATAGAACAAACAGCCCCATTTGAAAGCTTTGACGCGGTAAACCGCTTATCAGATCGTGCCAAAGCAGTTCTTACCAATGCCAAAGTACTGCCTACCGACCTTAATAACGAAGCGTACATAGAGTTTGATTTAGCCACTTTACAAGCACTAAAAACAGGCGAAAACTTTGATTTAGCTATTCCACAAACAACCGAAACTTATACAGCCGAAGTCACTAACGTTATTGAGTCGGCCAATGGTGACAAAAGCATTTTTGGAAAAGTACTTGGCGTTGACGGACGTATGCACAACACGGTACTTACCGTTGGGAAAGACGCTATATACGGTCAATTTACCGCGCCTTCTGGAAACTATGTATTTGAAAGCAAAGGCCAATACGGCTGGATAGCCGCTAAACGCGATTTATATAAAAGCCATATTGAGCACGACGTAAGTGCCCCACAACCAAAAACCGATAACACTGGCGATATGTTTGCGCCTAAAACCGACGGCTAATCACTTATTCCGCCCGCTTAATTAAGTGCTATCGCGGATTGCTATTACCTAATTTTTTATATTAAGCCCCATTAAATGGCTGCTTAAGCGTGCTCGTTATGCTTAAGCAAAATTTAATAATAACTATATTAACCACTACAAGAGTAAGGAAATACAACAATGAAGAATGTAATCATCAAAACAGCAGTAGCAGCTGCATTGTGCGCTGCAAGCACAGCTCAAGCAGAAACAATCGATATTGGTATTTTATATACCGACCAATCGGCTGCAGCAACCAGCAATATTAATACAAAAATTAACCAGCTTATTGCGTTTAGTAATCAAGTTTACAGCCAAAATGGCGTAGACATTACGCTGCGTTTAGTGGGCTCGCAAAACTTAGGCGACTACGCAATTACTCCATCTGAAGATTGGCTTAATGCAGTAACAAACAGCAGCTACGTAGATAACCTACGCACAGGCTGGAAAGCCGACATGGTAGCAGTGCTAGGTATGGGTCAAAGTGCAGGTGCTGGCTTAATTTCATGTGGTTTAGCATGGGTTGGGCAAGGTACAAACGGCAACCTTTACAGCTCTATGAGCGATCGTATGTACTCAATTACAGCGATTGATTGTGGCGCAAGCACATTTGTACACGAGCTAGGCCATAACCAAGGCTTAGCGCATTCACGTAAACAAGGTGATACATCGGGTGGTGTTTACACTGACGGCATGGGCCACGGTGTACAAAACGAGTTTGCAAGTATCATGGCGTACCCACAAGTATTTGGTAGCGCAACACAGTACGATTACTTCTCTAACCCAAATTGGAGCGTAAACGGTATTCCTTACGGTATTACAAACCAGGCATACGCAATTCGCACTGTAACGGCTACAAAAACAAGTATTGCTAACTTTAAATAAATGAGCACAAAAAAGCGGGCATATGTAATGCCCGCTTACGTTATTTTGTTAGCCCAATCTGTTTAATTAAGTGATCTATTTTGCGGATTAGCCTTAGTCCCTTTGGAGCGCGTTATGCGCTCTTTTTAATGCACAACAACCTTTTGCTTAATAGCCGGCATTAACGTTTTACCATCGCCATCTACTTTATTTAATAGCTTTAAGCCCATTACTTTTGCAAGCACCGGGTAAATGTCGAGGTTATTTACTTTTTTAAGGCTTACACCTTGTTTAAATGCAGGCCCAGTTGCAATAAACGTGGCTGCCATGTCGTCTGTGTAAGCGTAACCGTGTGTGCCAACATACGTCGATTTACCCTTACTTGTAAATACAGCAGGCGCGTTAGTTTGCACTATAATATCGCCCACTCGGCTCCCTTTATTATAATGATACCCAGCCAACTGCTCATCAGTTAACACTGTATAACGGCCATTTGCCGCCTCGCTTAAACGCGCTTTGTAATTGGCTATGTCGGCTACGCTGGTTTCGGGTTTTGCATATATTAGTAAACGCGGCCCCGTATTTTTAACTATAAAACCATCATCACTAGGTAAGGTGTTTAACAAAATGCTTTTATCAGGATCAACAACCGCCATACCATGGTCCGACACAATCACTAAGTTCACATCTTGTTCTAATTTATTTAAACGCGCGTGTAACTGCCCCATTAACGTATCGAGCTGTTTAACTGCATCACGTGTTTGTGGTGCATCGGGGCCAAATTCGTGCCCCATGCTATCGACTAACGAAAAATAACTCGCAACAAACCGAGGGCGCTGCGCTTTAGGTAAGCTCAACCACTGAATAATTTGATCTACCCGGCCTTGGTACTCACTATGCTTAGAGTAATGATAAAAATAGTCGGGAGTCATACCATTAAAACGCGCATCAGACTCAGGCCAAAAATACGCCGCCGACTTAAGCCCCTGCATTTTAGCTAAGTTCCACAGCGGAATGCCTTTTACCCACGTACTGTCGCCTAATGCTTTACCCATGCTGTAACATTCGTTATTACGCGCTTTGTCACAAAATTTGTTATCAACAATGCCGTGATTCACTGGCAATAACCCAGTCACAATAGAAATATGATTAGGAAACGTTTTTGTGGGGTAAACCGGTATTAACTTTTGTGCCCTTACGCCTTTATCGGCCATAGCTTTTAAATTAGGTGCACCGTGTTTTTCAATGTAGTCCCACCTAAAACCGTCAATCGACACAAGTACTACCGTTTGCTCTTTTGCTGCAAACGCCGTATGGCTGGTTAACACCAAAAGTGCCCACATCATCGCCTTTACAAATCCATACTTCATTACAAATACTCGCCTACATTAAAATACGTTAAATACTGAAAAATATAACTTTATAATACAATTGCCAGGCCTTAAATGATACAAGCACCTGTACCTAACTCCTCTAGGTGTATATATTAGCTAGTAAGTATTAAAAACGAATGACAACGCGCATTTACCTCGCCAGTCATCGCCACAAAACAAGGACACCGATGACCATCGACTTTAGTAAAAAAATAACCCCCGCGCGTATGTACCGAACCACCTCTAATTTACAAATGGCGCTCGAAAGCGACCGTGGCCGCATAATGAATAGCGCCGCTATTCGTCGCTTGCAACAAAAAACACAAGTATTTCCGCTTGAGCGAAACGCCGCTGTGCGTTCAAGGTTAACCCACTCACTTGAAGTACAACAAGTTGGCCGATTTATTGTACAACGTATTTTTGCCAACCTAAGCTTTGAGCAACAAAAAGATTATGGCTTAACCGATCTAGAACGCCCACTCGAAAGCCTAGTAGAAATGGCTTGCCTAATGCACGACATTGGCAACCCACCTTTTGGCCACTTTGGCGAAGCCGCAATAAACCACTGGTTTAATAATAATTTAGCCAGTGTAACTCCCGAGCGATGCCGCGAGCCAAACACTGGCATAGGCGTTATTTTTAAGCACCTAGCGCAAGACATTTGCAACTTTGAAGGCAACGCCCAAGGCATTCGTATTATTCATTCGTTGCAAACCCTTAACCTAACCTACAGCCAAAGTGCAGGTATTTTAAAATACACCCGCCCAGCAGGGCTTGATGTAAAAGACATACCCCAAAATAAAAACTACTTAATGAAAAAAGTAGGCTACTACTACAGTGAAAAAGCCTTTATTGAAGCATTACAAAACGAGTTAACCATAGAGCCATACTGTCGCCACCCTGCCAGTTACATAATGGAAGCCGCCGACGATATATCGTACTGCCTAGCCGACATAGAAGACGCCGTAGAAAAAGGCATAATAACCATTGAACTACTGTGCACCGTGCTTAAAAATCACTATCAAAAAGTACTTATAAACCTAACCATTGACGACACCGAACACCAAGACTTTGTTAGCAAAGCGGTAAACTACGCACTAGAGCGTGGCAAAGCACAACCGTATAATTTTAATAGCGAATTTTTTATATACCTGCGTGTAGCCCTGCTGCACCCGCTAGTTAACCATGCCGCAAAACGCTTTATAGAAAACATAGAACCCATTTATCACGGCGACTTTAACCATGCCCTACTAGAAGACCGAAGCCACTTGCACGCCGTAACACAAACGCTTAAACAAGTTGCCCAAGCGCATGTGTTTTCAGATAAAGAAGTAGAAAAGCTTGAGCTACAAGGCTACAGAATCATTAACGGCCTACTCGACAGCTACAAACCACTACTGCAATTAACAAGCGACGACTTTAAACGCGCACTAAATGGCGACAAACGCCTACTAATAGAATCAAGGCTTGTTAAAAAGCTCTCTAAAAAGCACTTAAACAGCTACCAACATGCCATAGACGCCATGCAAGAAGAGCCCGACCACTTTGCAGCCTACGAATTTTATTACCGATGCCGGTTAATTCAAGATTACATTAGCGGCATGACCGACCAATTTGCCTACGACGAATACCGCAGCCTCATGGTAATAAGCTAATAAAATAGCGCTCACTCAGCGCCATTTATTAACTGCCTGGCTAAGCTTTAATATAAAAGCAAATAAGCTTAGCCATATTCGCCCGCCATTAAGCGTAATACTCCCCTAGATAATTTTTAATTTTACGCTTAAAATCAACTTATTAATGTTTAAACGCTAACCGCCCTTATGACCACTTTATTCACACGTCTGACGCTTTGTTTTGCCTTATTTTATAGTGTAAATAGCGCTGCTTATAACGAAGCAATGTGCATACTTATAAAGCAAGAAGTACAGCAATACAGTAATAACAAAACAAGCGAAAAATACCGTAAAGCGGCGCGTGACTACAAAAAACATTGCAACAAGCCTAAGCAAGTACTTACTCAGCCTAAACCAGTAGTAAAAGAGCCAGAGCCAAGCGTAATAGTAACCCAACCACAACCAAACAATGTGCAGCCTGCTCCGGTTATTGAGCCCACCAACCAAACCACCGATGGGTTAATTGACGAAAAAACACTAAACTTAACCGATGAGCAAAAACAGCAAATTAGCGACATGATTGACGCTAACGCAAGTGAAGTAACCATTAATGTAGAGCCTACACAAGCTACACCTACTGAAAAAAACGAGCCTAACAACACAGCTGATAACCAAACGCTAGCAGAGCCAATAACAACTCAAAAACGTGAACAAGCTTCAGCACAAGTGCTTGAGGAAGAATCAAAAAAAGTACAAGAGCCAGCGCAAAGCCAAGTAACAGAGCAAGCGACACCGGTTAAACAACCCTCAGAGCCATCAGTAGTACCGGTGATAAAACCAGCGCCAGTGATTGCCCCGCAACCAGCGCGCGAGCAACCTAGCTCGTTATTATTACCAAGTTTTGTATTAGTACTGGTTGTACTTATTGGCGCAATGGTGATCATTCGTTTGCGCCGCGCAAAACAAACCAATGCCAGCGCAGCCGTTACAGCGGTTAGTACGCAAACACAAAATACACAAAGCGCCAAAAAACAAACAGCTAATGTAACCTCAGAGCAACAGCAACCAAAAACTACACACAAAACACCGGCACCCAGTGAGCAATCGGCTACAGAAACAGCCCAGCCAAAAGCCCCTACTAACAACGCAGTTACTAATGACAAACCACGCGAAGAAAAACCACAACCTAATACCGCCGAATTTGAAGCCGCAGCTAAAACTACGTTAGAGCGTATTAAAAACGCCAGCAGCTTTAACGAACCGCAAGTACGCGACTTTGATCCAGATGCAAAACCTGAAAAAAAACAGCGCAAGCACAGCCCAGTAAAACCAGAGCCAACACCAGCAGAGCCTGTTGAAAAAACTGAACAACCAGCAGAGCAAACACCTGAGCCGCTACCAAAAAGTACACCTGCTAAATTAGATAAACCCGAGCCAGAAGCGCCTGCATTTAAAACTGAACACGACTTTAAAGAGCCCGAAGTACGCACGTTCGATCCTAATGCACCACTACCAGGAAAAAAGAAAAAACCACGTAAAACAGAGCCAACACAAACTGAGCCGGAGCCACCAGCGCCACAAAACACCCTTGAAAAAATCCAACCAGAGCCAAAAGCATTTGAAACAAAAGCCGAACTTAAAACCCCTGCAGCTGAGCCTAAAAAAGCAGATACCAACAACCCATTTGCCAACCTATCACTTGATGCAAGTTGGGACCCAAACTCAGCCGAAAAACCCAAAATAGAAGAAAAACAACGCGCCCCTAAATCACAAGCACTAATAGACGCAGAAGAACGCGCTAAAAAGCTACAAACAAAAGAGTAGCAACCTCACTCACTCCTCTTTGTGCATTAAAGACCTAAAATCCATTATTCACAAAGAGGTTAAGAGACGCTGCGCTTTTAGAAAAGTGATCAAGTGACTCGTTATTAAAACCAATAACTTAAATGGCTTGGCTTCTCATTTACTCCTCATTCACTCCTCTTTGTGCATTACAGTTTTATAAGCTCATTCTTTCTAAATTTACTGGTAGACGCGCAGCTTGCTGGCGTTTAAAAGCAGCACTTTTACGGGGGTTAATAAAATGATTGTGTTACCACAGAGAAGTGAAGGAGAAGATCAGAAAAAGTGACCAACCCAATATTTTTTAACTCTGTGTAGCGCGAAGCGCCTCGGTGTACTCTGTGGTGATATTTATTTTTTAGCAAGAAGCTGCGCTTCTAACGTGAGTAAGCTCTACGTCTACAAAACCAAGCTAAAAATAGCCCTATTCACTTTGCCTCCTCATTCGCTTCTCTTTGTGCATTAAAACCCTTAAAAACCATTATTCACAAAGAGGGTAAGAGACGCTGCGCTTTTAGAGTAGTAATTAAGTGACTCGTTATTAAAACCAATAACTTAAATCAAGTAGCTTTGCTCTTCTCATTTACTCCTCATTCACTCCTCTTTGTGCATTACAGTTTTATAAGCTCATTATTTCTAAATTTACTGGTAGATACCATCTCTCATTTTAAGCTTCAAGGCCGTATTTAACTTTCTTGGAGCTTAAACGCTTCCTGGTTTTTTATTACACCAAAACATATATGAATTAGCTTTCGCATATTTGCACACACAGCTTGCATCGGTGTTTTACCATTGTTTATTAACGTTAACTTGTGTCTCTTTATTGTTTTATTCCATTGCCCTGCAACAATGGCCGCCATATAAAGTTTGCATCGAATTCTGGCTGGCCCAAGTTTACTGATTGATGTTCGCCCTTTTAATTTACCCGATTCATTATGCCGTGGAATTAATCCACAATAAGCGGCAGCTTCTTTGGCTTTATTAAATTTTTTAGCCGCAAACAAATACGTTAGCTCTCTCGATAATACGGGCCCAATACCAGGGATAGACTCAAGTAGTTTCCTGTTTCTTTTTAAATCAGGTTCATTATCTATGTGGTTATCAATGTCAGATTTAAGCTGTTTAATTTCATCGTCTAAAAACGCGATAGTCACTTTTATCGATTGGCAAACACGCGCGGAAACGTTGCTGAATTCACTTGCTTCTAATCGGTTAGCCTCTCGTTGTCGGTTACTCTCAAGCGCATCTAAACGACGAATAAGGGCTTTAAGCTCTCTAATTGCTAATGCTTCAGGTTGCCAATAATTAACGACTGCGTGCTTAGCACAGCCATAATGAGCAAGCATCGTTGCATCAGATTTGTCTGTTTTGTGAATTATGTTTAAAGCGTCTGCATACTTTTTAGCTTTACTGGGATTCGCTAAAATAATATTAAAGCCTTGCTCGTGTAAAAAATACATCAGCGCTTCATGATAAACACCCGTTGGTTCGAGGGTGATAACGAGCTCACTAGCAGCGCTTTTAGTTGTATTTAAAAGCCATTTTTCTATTGTTACAAAGTCTTGGCGCTTGTTTTTAAAGACTTTAGTTTTAATTTTATTTGTAAGTTGGTCTCTCAACCACGATAAATCAATCTTCTCTTTACTAATATCAATGCCGATAAACATCATCTCTACTTACTCCCCTTGTACATACAGCATCTACTTAAATAAAAGTGTGCTTGGATACCATTCAGTTTCTGAGAATAGAAAATCAGGGCCTTATCTACGGAGCAGTATTAAATACTAGACGCACAGGCAAGCTCACTGACTTCGATGTGATAAATGATAGCTAATCATTTATCAATGAGAGATACAAGACGCGCAGCTTGCTGGCGTTTAAAAGCAACGCTTTTACGGGGGTCGAAAGGTGATTGTTTCAGCACCAAAAGTTAAGAAAAAAGATGCGGAGAAGTAACTAATATTACTAATTTTTTCTCTGTGTAGCGCGAAGCGCCTCGGTGTGCTCTGTGGTAATAAAAAGATCACTTAACACCATCACTTGGCTTCTCATTTACTCCTCATTCTCTTCTCTTTGCGCATTTAAGCCCTTAAAATCCATTTTTCACAAAGAGGTTTAGAGACGCTGCGCTTTTAGAGAAGTGATTAAGTGACTCGTGATTAAAAAACCAACAAATCAAATGGCTTGGCTTCTCATTTACTCCTCATTCGCTTCTCTTTGTGCATTAAAGCCCTAAAAGCAAAGCTTTTAATTTATGGACGAAAGTTTACCTTTCGCTTTAATTAAAGCATTCAGCACTACTCGTTTAACTTAAACACACCTATTTACCTCAATTAATGAGTCAAATAGCCATTTAATTGCCTCATTGAGCAACTGTGTAACGTGTACTGCGCCCACCGGCAGCTGTTTTTGTTATGAAACCTAATGTCTGTAAATCGGCTAAATGCCGTGTGGCAGTCGCACGACTGACTTTAGCTACCTTTTGATACTGACTGGCACTAATTCCGTGCTCAAATTGGCCATCGAGTAATTTATTAATTACTTTTACTTGTTGCTCACTTAGTTTTGTTTGCTCTTTACTTGCCCAGTAATTAGTTTTAAAAACTGTTTGCTCAATATTTTTAAGCGTATGGTGTATCGCATTATTAAGCGTATTTAAAAACCATTTAATCCACTGTGTTATACAAAGCCCGCCACGCTGCGTGGCTTCTAGCACCTCGTAGTAGCTTTTTCGATCGTCTAAAATAGCCACCGACATAGCATAAAACCGAATAGACTCTGCATACTTTTGTGCTAAAGCCAGGTCGGTTATAAGTCGTGTTATGCGCCCGTTACCATCTTCAAGCGGATGTATTGTTACAAACCACAAGTGTGCGATAGCAGCACGAATAAAAGGGTCTATTTGTGGATCGTTTTGCGTGTTGTTAAACCAATCAAAAAATACCGACAGCTCTTTGTTTACTAACTTTTTAGGTGGCGCTGTAAAATGTAATACCGGTTTATCTAAACGCCCTGATACCACCTGCATTGGCTCACCGCCACGCAACTGCCCGCCCTCAATATTAGTAAACAAGCTTTGCTCATCTGCAAATAATAAACGATGCCAGTTAAGCACCCTTTCTAAACCAAGCGCTGAATCTGTGTTAGTTATTGCATCAAGCATAATTTCTGCAAGATTGTCGCTTTGCACAGTTGTGGGATAAGGCTTCTCGTTAATATTGAGCTTTTTAGCGAGCGAAGAGCGAACCGAAAATGCATTAAGCTTTTCGCCCTCAATCGCACTAGAGTGAATAATATTTGCTAATAAAGTATCAAGAGCTTGCTGCTTTTGATGGGCACTTTGCACGCCCATACGGCCCACTAATAAGCCATGGTTATATGAAAGTTCACTTAGTAAGGGAGCAAGCGACGCATAATCCCACGTAAAGTTTGGCCAGTTTTGTTGTTGCCATATCCACATAGTCTTTAGCCCTTAAGTTAGTTAACTTCAGTCTATATGATTTAATTGCCTCATTCAATGAGGCGATTAATGGCATTAATTGCCTCATTGTTTTGCAAGCACCACCGCTTTTTAAATTATAGGCAACCGTAATTTAAATATTTGTAGATGCAATTTTACTTCGCGCTTTGACTACTCATTTACTCCTCATTCGCCTCTCTTTGTGCATTACAGCCCTAAAAGCCCATTATTCACAAAGAGGGTAAGAGACGCTGCGCTTTTAGAAAAGTGATTAAGTGACTCGTGATTAAAAAACCAATAAATCAAATGGCTTGGCTTCTCATTTACTCCTCATTCGCTTCCGGAGTTTTTCAAGTTAGTTGTCGCCTCAAGTTAAATTTTATGCCGCCCGCATTTCTTCTTTTTTCTCAGGGTTTAAATTTACTTCATTTATCATTGACCAGTCTCGTGACTTCCCTGACCAACGGCTTGGGTTATTCAATTTAGCTGCGTCGTTTACCTGCTGACGCTTAGCTAATATTTCTTTATCTAAACCTGAATGACGTTGGTTTGGCGTCACAAATTTTATACCACTGTGTAGGTGCTCATTATTGTACCAATCAACGAACCCACTTACCCATTCTCTTGCTGCGCTTATATCTTCAAATGGCTTTTCTGGGTATTCTGGGCGATACTTTAACGTTTTAAATAACGACTCAGAGTATGGATTGTCATTACTTACTGACGGTCGACTAAATGATGGCACAATCCCTAACTCCTGTAATGTTGCCAGTAATGTCGCGCCTTTCATTGGGCTGCCATTATCTGAGTGTAACGTAACTTGCTCGCGCTTTATTTGCTCCCGACTGCAAATATCCTTCATTAAATCTGCGGCTAATTCACTTAACTGTGAGTCGTAAACTTGCCAGCCAACAACCTTTCGACTAAAAATGTCCATCACTAAATATAAGTATAAAAATTGCCCTTTTACGCTCGTTGGTAAATAGGTGATATCCCAAGTGTAGACTTCATTTGCACGCACTGCTTTCAATACTCTTGGCTTTTTTATCGGCTTAGCTGGCTTTACTTTTTCTCTATGCGTTAATAAGTTATGTGCCTTCATGACACGATAAAACGAACTTTCAGACGCTATCCATATGCCCTTATCAAGCAGCTTAGGGACTATTTTACTGGCCGGTAAATGCCCATATTCGGCTGAATTAGCCGTATTAATAATGCGCTGCCGCTCTAACTCTGTGAGACGGTTAGGCGGCTGTTTTTTCGTACTCGTCCGTTTGTCAGTCATATCGTCTGCTTCAATCCACCGCTGAACGGTTCTTAGTGTCAGTCCAAGTAACTCACATGCCTTTTCTTTCCTTGCCCCTGAAGCCTGTGCGTTTGTGATAAGCGTTATTAATTCATGTCGCTCAGTCGCTGTTGTTAATCGTCCTCGTTGAAACCCCAAAGTGCATCCGCTTTTTTTTTGAGTACAAGTAGAGCGGCAGTTTCAGCTAAGGCCTTATCTTTGCGATTCAGTTCTTTTTGCAGTTGCTTTATTTCTTGCTTAAGCTGTTTACTGTCTGACTTTACTGTTTTATTTGAAGGTGGTGTTACTAAGTCTTTCTTCCATTGCTGAATATGATGCGGATAAAGCCCTATATTACGGCAGTATTCATTTATGGCGGCTTCATCTAAACTTCCACACTCAATTACTGCGTTGAGTCTTTCTTCTAAACTCCAGTCTTGTGGTCGTTTTTCTGCTGTCATTTGGCTACCCGTCTGGTGTATTTCAAGTTGATGCTTTTTTGCCAGTGCTATCCAACGTTGTAACGTTGAATAACCGACACCTAAGTCATCTGCAATATCTTCTAAGCGAACATCATCACATTGAGATAATGCTTTTTCAACAGCTTGAACTTTAAACTCTTGTGTAAATTGACGTTTCATTTTATTTGCCTCTGCTAAATGTTAGAGGCGACAACTATCCTGACACAGGGGGCTTCTCTTTGTGCATTAAAGCCCTAAAACCCCATTTTTCACAAAGAGGGTAAGAGACGCTGCGCTTTTAGAGTAGTAATTAAGTGACTCGTGATTAAAAAACCAATAAATCAAATGGCTTGGCTTCTCATTTACTCCTCATTCACTCCTCTTTGTGCATTACAGTTTTATAAGCTCATTCTTTCTAAATTTACTGGTAGACGCGCAGCTTGCTGGCGTTTAAAAGCAGCACTTTTACGGGGGTTAATAAAATGATTGTGTTACCACGGAGAAGTGAAGGAGAAGATCAGAAAAAGTGACCAACCCAATATTTTTTAACTCTGTGTAGCGCGAAGCGCCTCGGTGTACTCTGTGGTGATATTTATTTTTTAGCAAGAAGCTGGGCTTCTAACGTGAGCAAGCTCTACGTCTACAAAACCAAGCTAAAAATAGCCCTATTCACTTTGGCTCCTCATTCGCTTCTCTTTGTGCATTAAAGCCCTAAAACCCCATTATTCACAAAGAGGTTTAGAGACGCTCTGCTTTTAGAGAAGTGATCAAGTAGCTCAGCTCTTTTCATTTACTCCTCATTTTGTTCTCTTTGTGCATTACGCTTTTAAATAACTAACACACTTTAATAAACAGGAATAAACTCGCCCTCAACCTGCTGCGATGCCTTTAACCACACTAAATACGCCTGCTCGTAATCTATAAAATAGGTAGAAAGCGCATTTAAAATCACCTCATTCTCAAGCGTATTGCACGGGTTTTTAGCCTCAGCCTGCACAATCGCCTTTAACACCCTTCTGCCCTGCTTATGCTGAATAAAAAATGCCAACCAATTATTCGCATTTGCATATAAATCGCCACGGTAAGACTGCTGCTCCCACAACGCCTCTGAATCAATTAACGACCTAAACTCCATATACGTACGGCGTACACGGTAGGTAGGAATAGCAATAGTTCGGTTAGTTTTATAAATCAGCGTATTTTCAAAAACCTCAGCTATTCCCTCGTTTAACCAACTAGAGGTACTGCCAATTAAATTAAAATTAATAACATGCATAGCCTCGTGAATTGCTACGCGTAAACTACTTTGCGGATCTGCCTTATCAAACCTCACTAACGCCGTATTATTTTTACCAAAGTAAATCCCCGCATTGTTGCTTGGTAAAGCCCCAAAGCGCGACACATAATCGTCGTAATAATTATTAGGTAATACAACCAAGTTCATTAAAATGGGTTTGTTGGGGTATAAACCAAATAAGTTTTGATACTTTTCGTATGCTTCAAATAAACGAATACGCAGCGTTTTATGATAATCGCTATTTACATTAGGGGTAATTAATTTAACCGACGTATATGGCCCAATATCAAACGTTTCGCTAGTGAAATCGAGATTATCGTTTAATTGCGACAACTCACTTTGCGCGTATTCAAGTTCTTCTGGGTCGTGCACCAACTCGCAACTATTTTGTTGCACTGGAGCAGATTTTGGCTGGGCTTTAGCTTTATTGGCTACATTACCAACACGCTGGTTATTAACGGTTTCAGCGTTATAAATAGGCGTATAACGCTCACCACTTTGGGCTTCATGCGTGTCATTATTTACTACAATCACTGCGGTATTCGGTTTATAAAAAAAGTGTAAAATCAGCAGTATTACAGCTAACAACACTACATGACGTGTTTTTATTTTCATTAAATTAGCCCATCATAATAGTTAAACAACAATACTTAAAAAACAAAACTCACACTAGGGCTAACGGTAAAAATAACTAAAATGTCTTTGTTATTAAAAGTTATGCGCCTTAAACGGTGTTTTTAACCACTGGGCATAAACCTTACTTAAATTAGGAAACTGAGAGTGCAGCATGTTTTTTAACTGCTTGGGCTGCAATTTATTACAAGGGGACTCCTGCTCGGCTAGCATTATATTTTTAAGTAATATTCTCCCCTGCGATGAATCCATCAAAAAGTAAATTGTCGCCCAACTACTTGCGTATAATTTACTCGTATTGTTTTGTTTCCACGACTCTTCTGAACCTATTAACCTGCTAATATTAAAAACGCCCTTAGCGAGTTTATTATTTATTGTCCACGAGGTATTAGGCTCTACAATACCGGTTTGCATATGGTTTTTAGTAATTTCAAAGTACTCTGCAAACCCTTCATTTAACCACCTAGGCGTATAACCTAGTACAGCTTTATTAATCGCATGAACCGCTTCATGCACCGCTGTGCTCATTGCATTTTGAGTATTTCTATACTCTATAAACGCAGAGTTACTAGCATGAAAATACATCCCCACTGAATTTCTAGGGTCGCCACCGCGCTGCTTAATAGCCACCTCATAAGAGCCTCTAGTAGGCAAAACAGTCAAATTTAGCTTCACTTTTTTAAGTGCGTGCACACCAATTATTTGACCATAAACCTTAAAAACAGTATTAAGCTTTATGCGTAAAGCTTGGTTAAAAGACGACGGTAACTTAGGGGTATTTAAGGTTAAATCAAAGTAATCGAGCGGCGCTTTAAAACCTGAATCGTACGTTGCAACTGCAAAGTTAGGTTTTTCATCGGTAAAATGCACAACGCCTTGGCTATCTGTCCAAGTATAAATATCGCCATTGCGTTCATATTTAACTTCCCCTAAAGAGGTATCAACACACCGAGTAATATCAGCCTGCGGAAAATGAAAGTCAGTAGACGTTTTATTGCCCTGAACTTTAATAGCACTTTTATTTATTGCTGTTTTTGTTACCGATGGTTCTAAATTTTGTGTGCTTAAACTTTTATAAATGCGCTTAACTTCACCAATCGGATCGTAAAAATTAAATACACGCCCCGTCAAATGGTTAGCCACTAAACCACAAGCAATTACAAACACAAAAAACATAAACACAACACGCAACTTAGTTTTAAACATAATTACGGCTTCCCTTTCCACTGCGCTTCAAACAATGCTTTTTGTTTACCCCTATATTCACTGCACCAAACAAACTCTGATGTGTTCATTCCTTTTTTACGGCAGCGCTCAGGCAACTTATAAAATTTTGACCATGCATCTAGCTTTGCTTTATTACTGTAGCTATCGCTATATAAAGACATACTCGGCACTTTTTGATTCAGTAATGTACTGTTATTTGAAGTGTAAACCCGTGCAGGTTTAACGTATTGGCGTGTAGCTGCTTTTTTAGGTTTATCGCAATGATTAGCAAGCTGTTTAAATAAAAAAGTAAAGCGAGTTTTGAGTCTTTCACCTTCAGCGGCTTTGTAACCATGGCGCATTTTTGCGCGAATATGTTCACGCTCTTTTTTAATGCCATCGCAACGCGATTGCGAATAAGCATCGCCGGCAAAAACTTCAGCGGTTAATAAAGTAGTTAAGACTACCAACATCCATTTAATCATCACTTTTCCTTAACTTACAGTGCTTAAAATTTACTTTTATAAAGCAGAATATAAGTGATTGCTGTTAATTTATAAATACAATGATTAATAAATCTGTAGGCGCAAAGCTTGCTTGCGCGAAAAGCGCAGCTTTTAAATTGTATTTACTTATATCGCGTTGGCGATGGCAACCAAGGGGCGGATACCGCCGACCGCCCCTTGGAACCCCACGGCGCCCCGAGTATTTTGCAATTACCTCAAAGTCTAAATCGATATGAACGTCACTGCCGTGTATTCGCCGTCCATAGCGAAGTCACGGCTTCGATTGCTTCCATGCAATCAATTACTCATCAATTGAGTCTTTTCAGGCAAAATGACGGGGGAATTGTCTTAGCATTAGTCTTTAATTCAATAATGAGTTAATGCTTGTTTACAATGCACTTTTTAGTAAACTAACTACTCGCAAACAGGGAGTGGTTTTAATGCAGCAAATTGGTATTTACGAGCAGTTAATTACACAAGTAATTAAGCAAAACTTAAATCGTGATCAATTTTATGTGGGCGAGCGCCAGCTTGAAACGGCCGAAGCCGCAACATGGCTTTCGCGCTTTTTGGGTAAACTTGTTGAACATGCCATAAATGCTATTCCCAACTCTAAAGAGCGTTTGCAGGAGCAAATTAGCCTAGCTAATAGCCTTGTCCTTTGGCTTAAAGATCATATTCGCGATGACGAGCTAATCAACGAAAACCTTATCGACAGCCAAGGCCGAATACTTACCGCACTGTTTAATACCCAAAACCCGATTGCGGCCAACCTTAAAGATTACTCAAGCGATATATTTCCACTCACAGGGCTTACACAAAGTGAGTTATTTAGCGGTGCTAATGCAGGTATATCGCTCGAAACCGAGCTAAAGCGCGAGATTAAATCGTCCGACACTATTTACTGGCTTGTTTCATTTATAAAATGGACGGGGCTGCGCATATTTAAAAATGAGCTTGAAGCCTTTACTAAAAGCGGCAATAAACTCAAAGTAATTACCACCTCGTACATGGGTGCAACGGATGCGAAAGCGGTGGAGTTTTTAGCAAACCTACCAAACACTGAGGTAAAACTTAGTTACAACAACCAGCAAGAGCGCTTACACGCAAAGTCATACTTGTTTATGCGTAATACGGGTTTTCATACCGGTTATATTGGCTCGTCTAATTTATCGCATTCGGCTCTTACCAGCGGCCTAGAGTGGAACTTAAAAATTACCGCGCAAGAAATTCCACACATAATAGCTAAAACCAAAAGTACCTTTGAAACCTATTGGCAGTCGCCAGATTTCGAGCTATTTACTGGCAAAGCTGAATGTAAAGAAAAGCTCATAAATTCACTTAACGAGCAACGCGGTGTTGGGCAATCAAGCAGCCAGTTTTATTTTGATATAACACCAAAAACACACCAGCTCGCTATTTTAGAAAAACTAAGCGTTGAACGTGGCGTGCATAATCGTTTTAAAAACCTAGTGGTAGCCGCAACAGGCACGGGGAAAACCATTATATCGGCGTTCGACTTTAAAACCGTTTACGATAAAAAACCAAACGCACACTTTTTGTTTGTAGCCCACCGAGAAGAAATACTAAAACAAGCACAAAGCGCTTACCGTGGTGTGCTTAAAAATAACGACTTTGGTGAGCTGTGGGTGGGTAATTATAAGCCACAACGTTACAACCAATTATTTGCGTCAATCCAAACATTAAACAGCCAAATTGAATCGCTCAACTTAACAAGTGATTACTACGACTATATTGTAATAGATGAAGTGCATCACGTAAGCGCTGCAAGTTACCGCGCTATATTAAATCACTTTACGCCCACAATATTACTTGGCTTAACTGCCACACCAGAGCGACAAGATGGTGCCAATATACTCGATGACTTTTGCGGGGTAATAGCCGCCGAAATTCGCTTGCCAGAGGCAATCAATCAACGTCATTTATGCCCGTTTCAGTACTTTGGACTAGATGACAATACCGACCTAAGCCAAATAACATGGCGTGGTGGCCGTTACGATATAAGCGAGCTAAGTAACCTTTATACAGGGGAGAACAGCCGCGCTAACAAAATTATATCCAGCCTTGCTGATATAGTGACTAATGTTCACAACATTAAAGCCTTGGCATTTTGTGTAAGCCAAAAGCACGCAGAGTTTATGGCCTCTAAGTTTAACTTAGCAGGCATAAACGCCGATGTACTGACCAGCAAAAACACTAATGAGCGCGCGGCCAAACAACAAGCACTGCGACAAGGTGAAATACAAATATTGTGTGTGGTTGATATTTTTAACGAAGGTGTCGATATTCCTGAGGTCGATACACTTTTATTTTTACGCCCAACCGAGAGCCTAACGCTGTTTTTACAGCAACTCGGCCGTGGTCTGCGCCTGCCCGACAACAGCCAAAAGCAGTGCTGCACCGTACTCGACTTTGTTGGAAATGCTAATTCAGAATATGACTTTGCCAGTAAATTCCGCGCACTCATTGGTAAAAGTAACCAACCAATAAAAACCGAGATTGAAAACAACTTCCCACATTTACCACTAGGTTGCCGTATTGAGCTACAAAAGCGTACACAACAAACAATATTAAAAAGTATTAAGGACGCTATAAATACTAAAGATCGCTTAATAAAGCTTATAAATAGTTACTCTCAACATACAGGTAAAGAATTAACTCTAGGTAACTTTCTGCACATTTACCCTCAAGTAACTTTGGAAGATGTCTATAAACGTGGCGGATGGAGCTTACTAAATAATATAGATATACCTGATATTTACACTGCATATTACCGCGCTATAAACAATCAACTATTTGTTTGCAATTCAATTAGTTACTTATGCTTTTTACGTGATTTATGTAACAACGATTTTAGCTTTACGCCAACGCCACAAAACCAACAGTACGCGCTAATGGCGCATTACAATTTTTGGGATAACACAGGCACAAATTTAGGGTTTAAAACCCTTGAGCAAAGCTTACAAGCACTTAAACATAAAGAGCTACAGCAGGAACTTGCTCAAGTTATTGCGCTTTTAATAAACCGTATTCACCAGCAAGAAAGTGATTTAGTGTGTTTACCTAATCACGCAATCAAATTACACAGCCGCTACACACGTCAGCAAATACTCGCAGCTTTTGGCGCGCACTCGTTTGATAAAAAATCGACCGCCCGCGAAGGCGTTTTAGGATTTAAAAACCAAAATCTAGAGCTTTTATTTGTAACACTTAATAAGTGCGAAAAAACCTACTCGCCCACTACGCTATACCACGACTACGCAATCAGCCCCACCCTGTTCCACTGGCAAACGCAAAACAGCGCCCGTCCAGAACGCGGCCGAGGCCTTAGTTATATTCAGCACCAGCAAACAGGCAAAACCATCCTGTTATTTGTGCGCGAACAAGGCAAAGACGAAAACGGTCGAACTATGGGGTTTGTAAACTACGGCGAGGTTAAATACCAAAGCCACAACGGCAGCCAGCCGATGAACATAACGTGGGAGTTAACCAACCCCATGCCAAGTGAAATGTGGCATGAGGCAGGGAAATTGGCGGTTGGGTGAGCCGTCATATTATTGCTCAGGTGACAAAATACTATAAACATAACCACTAATTTTTTTTATAGGCCAGCCCAATAACCACTCAGGAAATTTCCAAAAAGTTAATAGCATAATAAACCAAGGTAACTTTTCTGCTAATCCAGGTTTTATCGCTATATATTTATTTTCTACACCATTAGCCAAAATAACTTCCGTTAGGTTAAATAGTAAAAAACAAAATATGACAGAAAAAAATAAGATTAAAATGTTCTCGGTAATGTTTTTACATCTTTCTGCCGTAGCAACCATTGCTTTATACTTAGAGCTGATTTGCTCATTTCCCTCTACATTGCTTTCTTGTTGCTTATTAGAAGCTTCGGCCTTTAATAAATCCACTTCGTCCCGTTTTTCTTGCAATTCAATTTCTAGTCTATTCTCAATGTTAGCTTTTTGTTTAATAGTATTAATGGCTTTATCAAACTTTGATTCTAGCATTTCAAAACTGTCTTTATGTTGAGCAAAATCAGATTGAATTGCCTGTATTTTATCTGTTGCCTCTTCTTTTACCTCTTCTATCAACTTATTTAAGGACGATTCAGCTATTGAGCTTATATTTTCTTTGGTTACCTGAGTAATATCACCAGCGACTTCATCCATAAAACAATTTAATGCTCTATCATTATTAATTATATCCTCGAATATTTTTTCTTGTTCTTCTGTAAGATCATTTAAAAAGCTAGAAATACGAATAAAAACATCTCTATGCATTTCCATAACTTTGGAGCAATTGCTCAAGAGACTATTTGAAGCTATGTCTTTCCCTTTTCCACCTGTAAGTACCCATAAAAAAACAGCAAAGTTTTTTTCACTTAAGATAGTCGTTATATCAGGCTTTACAAAAATATTATGGCTATATAAGTAGTCATTGACGGTATTAACTTGCTTGCAGTTATGTGTGATATAAAATGATTTAGATTCAACTATCTGCTCAACAGACTTATAGCCATGATCAGAAACTACATAAGCAACAGTTTCAGCATCATGTAAAGCTGCTTCTTCATGTTTATACCAAGATGATAATTTTGAAAGTATATTATCTCTTAAAGTAGTCGCTCTTATTGAGCTTATCTTATTGGATATATTTGTAAGCTTTGGCGATATATCGATTCCGCTGTCTTCCAAAAGACTTTTAACCCTAGTCTGAGAGTGCCTTACATCTATTACTTTATTAGGGTTTTTTGACATATATAAACTTATGCTACTCGTTCTTTCTCCCTTTTCATCGTGATTTTTTATTGCACGCCTAATAGAGTTATTAACTTCTGCAATATAAGATTCAGTGGTCGTTGCAATACCCTTGAGGTCCTTAATTTGTCTTAATATATCCCTAGAACATTCGACAGAGTAGCTGTCATTAAAACCTAAAATATTAATTAGAATTGATGTATCAAGATAGAACTTCTTCCCTTCTATGCAATCTTTTTCAAAATTAGGCTCTTTCAAACTTAAAATAACTTCAGCCAATAAAGCACCTGAGTATGCAGCCTCCAACACTTCTAAAGATTTACCTCCTTTTTCAATTAGCAAGCCTACTAATCTATAGAACGCATAATCGAGTGTTGATTCATAACTTTTTTCTATTGTTCCGAATGAAGTCTCATTACCAATGAAACCAGCTTCATTATTATAATCGGCTCTTGCTAAGCGTTTTGAAAACTCTTGACCATAATCAAAAGCTTTTGGCTGTAAATTAACTCGCTTTGCATACTCGGTACATAGCTTTTCGTAGTTTTCAAATATAGACTTAATCTTACTTTCTAACTCCTTGTCTTCAGTAGGCTCAATTTTTCCTATTATAAAATTCTTTTCATACTTGTTAGAGGGAGCTTCAAATAGTAAACCAGCTTGAACCATCTTTGGCACAAACTGCTCGGCAACATAAGGATGCAGTTTTAATCCATAACTTGTTTCTAAATCATCAATAAACATTTTTGGTTCAAACTTTTGGCCATATTTACCAGTTAGTATTGGAGAAAATAATGGTATGAGTCCTTTAAATAAATCTCCACTATTACCATATTCATTGTGAACCATTGCAAAATGAAATAAATGCTTACTAAGCATACTGCTTCCTTATTAATTTATTATTTTTCTAATTAAAAAATACATAGTTATCTTATTTAGATTGCAAGCTACTGAATAATGACAAATCTTGCCAAATATAAGCTAGCCAAAGCGAAGTTTGTTCATGAAAAACGAATACACGGCATTTACGTTCACACCAATTTTTAGCTTGAGCAAATAGTGTGCTCCTCGGTTTCGTCCTGGGGTTCCCAAAGGCTGCCGCCCCCTTCGGTTGCCAACGCCAACGCGACTTAACCTCAAATAGAGGTTTTAAATCCCCTAAACCTCCACGATAAAACCAATTTATGAGCGTGTTATAAACTCCCGCCCTCATTCATAAACACCAATCTACCAACACACTCCAACTCTCCGTGATCACACCCGAAAGTTATAAATTGATGAGTAATCACTTGCATGGATGCAAGTTAAGCCGTGACTTCGCCATGGATGGCGAATACACGGCGCTTACGTTCATATCAATTTTTAACTTGAGGACACAGTGTGATCCTCGGGTGCGCCGAGAGAGTCCAGAGAGAGGTCGGCGGCAGCCTCTCTTTGGTTGCCATCGCCAACGCGATAAAACCTCGAATAGAGGTTATTAATCCCTTTCCCAAACCATGTAAAAATCATGGTAAAAGCGCTTTTCGCGCGAGCAAGCTCTGCGCCTATAAGTTAAAGCGCGACTACAAACTACTCAGCAACCACTTGTTTAAACCGTGCGAACGTTCGCATGCTTTCATCTGCAATCATTACCTCATAATCTGGGTTTTGAGCAATTAGCTCATATTGCCCATTAGATAATTTATTAACTTTTCGCAGTAAATACTGCCCTTCCCCACCTATATCATCTCGCTCTATAGCGACTATTTGGCCGCGCAGCGAGCCTGCTTTATCGGACGTTATAAGCTCAAGTAACAATAAATCACCATCAAGTATTGGGTGTTTACCGCCGTTCATTGAGTTACCCGATGCGTGCGCTAAAAAATGCACATTTGGATCAAGCTTGCCTGCACCAAGTGGCGCGTCTAAATATTCAACATCGCTGCTATCGCCTGTTTTAAAATGTCCGCAGGCTATTTTAATATTTGGGAAGTAACGTAACTTCAATGTGTTAATGATAGTTTTTAAATTAGCCTTCGGCTCAGCAGCCAAGTTTGTCTGCTCTGAATTATTTACAACTTTTGAAAATTTAAAAACCTCAGCTTTCGGTTTTGCTTCTTCAAAACTGTTTTTTCCTAACCATAATTTAGCATTGCTTGATTCAGCTACTTGATACGCCCAATTACTCACGGCAAGCGATTTATTTGTATCGCAATAGAAGTAAGGTTGAAGTTTATTCGTAATTTCGGCTTTATGAATATCAAGGTTTTGTTCTAGCCAGCGGTCACGGTGAGCAAAAGCTGCGAGGTGGTCTCGCTTGTTGTTATTACAATCAGCATGCGCAGCGACAAAGTTATGTGCCAAGTCGTTTGGGTAGCGCCTAAAAGGAATAAAGTGATCGATCTCTGGCGTTTTTTTTGTTTCTTTTTCGTTTTTTAGATTCATCGGCTTTTGGCAGTAAAAGCAAAGCCCGTTTTGAATATCTATCAATAGTGGAGTTACCACTTTTAACGCAGCTCTATTACTGCCAAACAAGAACTCTTGTAGCTGGCTTTGCGATCCTAATAGTGTTTGATTCGCTTTTATAGTTTGTACCTTTTCTACCCACTCAGTAACACTAAGATGCACAACCAAATCGTAAAAACGCCTAAAACACTGAGCTATACCAGCATTTAAAACAATTCGCTTGGGCTCTCTGCCTTTACCTAAAAGTATATGGGGATATAAAAAACATTCTTCTTTACCCGACAGAAACTGCAAGCGCCAAAGAGGGCCCTTAGTGAATGTTTCTCTTAAAGAGCTAATTACTTGGCTATATTTTTGGTAGTTTTTAAATGCGTTATAACTTTTCACACCTGCATTTTGTAGTTTAAAAATTACGGTGATGAATTTTGCCTGTCCTTGGCTATTTTGCTTTAACAGCATATCTTCAGTATTAGTAATAATATCGGTAGAGTGAGCAGCGTAGGGAATTGAGTGGTTCCAATAAAGTTGAATAAATTTATCGACTAGCGTGTCGATTTTTATTTCCATTGGAGCACTCTGATCTTCACTTTGCTGTTCTACGCAAATATCAGCAATAGCATGTAATAGTGCATATTTATAAGTCGCTGTAAATTCGCCCTCAACTAGCATACGCTGTATGTATGCTATGAAGTCGAGCTGTTGCTGCATTGCACCAATCATAAAACCGGCACTGCTTTAATTAACGCATTGAGCCATACTTCACTCTCGCGCTCAGGGCGCTGATCAACCGTTTGCCATTGTTTTATTATTTTAAGATCTGTGTAGTGGTTAATTAGCGCGGTTAAGCCATCTTCATTTAAATCGGTAAATTCACGGCCATTATGTACACGCTCTTGCGTGCCGTATTTAAACGACACATACAAAACACCGTTTGGTTTTAGGGCATTTTGCAGCTTTAAAAACACCTGCGGTAACTCTACTTTTGGCACATGTAATAAACTGGCGCAGCACCAAATGCCGTCGTACATATTTGTACAATTAAGCTGCTGAAAGGTTTTAACCTCTACACTTTGTTGTAAGTAATTACTGGCTAACTTTGCAATGTTCTCGCTTGCATCAAACGCGCTAACAGTAAAACCTTGCTGTTTAAAATACATAGCATCGCGGGCACTGCCACAGCCAGCATCTAAAATATGGCCATGTTTAGGGATAAGCGGTAAAAACTCAGCGTAAAGCGCCGACATATCAACATTAAGCGTTGAGTCGCTAAAAGTTTGTGCGTTGTTATTGTAGTAAGTGAGTGTGGTACTTGGCACGATACACCCGCTCCTTGGCTAATCGTTTAACAGCTAAGCCGCTGTTAATATTAAATTCATTGGTGTTTAATCTACAGGAACAAATAAATAAAATATAGACTTAGTAGTAGAATATTTTAAATTAATACGCCCTTTTTATTAATCACATATACGCAATACAAATTTAACGGTTACAAAATTGAACATGTTAGCTTAGCCCTCCCAACACATTGATTATAAATACATAACTTTTTACAGCCAGCAATGTTATTTACATGCTTATACAAAATTTGCTACCAAATTTTTAGGCTGGTTTATACTGTACATATTGCGTCGCTAGCATGAGGGATATAATGCATAGTTTTAAAAAGTACGGTTTGTATTTGTTAGTAGCCCTCTCTTTTGGGAGTTCGGCTTGCGAAAAAAAGTTTTTTGTCGCGTCGCACGATACCTATTGGCCGCCTTACGTAGTTAATGTAGACGGCCACGCACAAGGTAAAGAGGTAACGGCACTTTGGCTTATATTTGCGGGGTCGCCTTATTGTGTTCAGGTTGAGTTTTTACCCAATACAGAGCGTGCATTTGTTGAACAAACTAAAGGCCGAATGGATTTAGGCTGGGCTGCCAGCTTTACTGAAAAACGTGCAGAGCATGTTTATTTTTCGGATAGTTACCGCAACGAGGTGATGTGGCTGTATCAGCATAAAAATAAACAATATAATGTTAAAAATCTGCAAGATGCGCTTGAACAGGGCTACACCGTGGCCGCTCATGTAGGGAGTTATTACGGCGAGCAATTTGAGCACTTAAAAAGTATTTATCCAAAACAAATTATTTTTACCGGTGCGGCAAAAACGCGTTTTGCTTTATTAGCTAAACAACGGGTCGATTTTATAATTGAAGACCAGTTAGTGGGTGAGTACTTTATTAGCCAGTCAAACACTATTAAGCGAGTTAATACTACAACCTATGTTAACAAGGGCTCTATTCATTTAATGCTGAGTAAAAATACCTCCACTATGCAAGATGTCATTGAGGTTAATAAATTAATACAAAGCCATAAGGCACAATTAGAAGAACTGTTTGAAAAATTATAACTAAATACACACTAAAAACCGTTTACAAAAGGCTGTAGTTTGAAAATATTATTGTTTATAACCCTTTTTACTTTTAGTGCATTTAATGCCTGGGGATGCACTAAAACGTTAACAGTAGCTACTAACGAAAGTTACTGGCCACCTTATGTAATTTTAAAAAACAATACGCTGGGCGGGGTTGAAATAGACGTACTTAAGGCTATTTTTAAAAGCTCACCTTATTGCTTAAATTTTAGTGTGTTACCTAGCTCGTTACGTGCATTTGAAGAACTAAAACAGGGCCGTGTTGATTTAATTTTTGCCGCCAGCAAAACGGCTGATCGCGCTGAGTATGCCCACTTTACGTTACCCTACCGTGTTGAAAAAATGCTGCTATATAAACACGCCAGTTCGCCTAATGTGAATAGCATTAACGCGTTATTTAAAAAATCGCTTACGGTAGGTGTAAACAGAGGAAGTGTTTTTGGTAATGTGTTTGAACAACTACGCACGCAGTATGCAAACCAAGTGGTGCTTACGGAGGAGTCTAAAAAGCGTTTTATTTTGCTTAACAAGCAGCGCATTAATTTTTTAATTGATGATTCGTTAGTGGCGCAATATTTTACAAAGCAGTATTCAAACATTATGCCTGCGGCATTGGTTGAGCCCATAAATATTAATAATGTGCATTTTATGCTGAGTAAAAAAACGGTTACTGCCGACGATATAGCAGCTATTAATTCGTACATTACTAACAATAAAGCGGTTATTGAGCGTATTTACCAATCACACCAGTAAATTTACTTAGTTAACCTCCTTTACTTGCTAGGCAAATTTTAAGGCTTTTTGCACCGTTTAAGTGCGTTTAGGGTTGGTTATAAATTAGCTGCCTTTTACCTTTCAATAATTGTGGCTGATCTGTATAATTCGCCAGCTAATTTACCCTATTGCTTGATGTTGTTTGTGGCCTTTTGCTACAGCAAGCTCCTGTCAGTACTCATTCTAGGATTACCCTTTTTGATCTCCACCGCAAATATTACGATGCAGTTTGGCGCAGAGCCGTTGTTTGAAAACATTTCAGCTAAATTTGGTAACGGTAACCGTTACGGTTTAATTGGCGCTAACGGCTGCGGCAAGTCGACCTTCATGAAAATTTTAAGCGGTGCGCTTGTGCCTAGCGCGGGTAATGTGTCGATTACCCCGGGGTTAAAAGTAGGTAACCTTAGCCAAGACCAGTTTGCATTTGAGCAATACACGGTGGTAGATGCGGTAATTATGGGCGACGTTGAGCTTTGGAAAGTAAAGCAAGAGCGCGAACGTATTTATTCGTTACCCGAAATGAGCGAAGAAGACGGCATGAAAGTGGCCGACCTTGAAAGCGTTTTTGCCGAAATGGACGGTTACACCGCCGAAAGCCGCGCTGAAGAAATACTAATAGAAGCGGGTATAGATAAAGAGTTTCATTATGGGTTAATGGCAAACGTTGCTCCAGGTTGGAAACTTCGTGTGCTTTTAGCGCAGGCCTTGTTTGCAAACCCAGATATACTGCTACTCGATGAGCCTACCAATAACTTGGATATTCATACCATTACGTGGCTTGCTGATGAGCTTAATAAACGTAAATGCACCATGATTATTATTTCGCATGACCGCCACTTTTTAAACTCGGTATGTACACACATGGCCGACATTGATTACGGTGAGCTGCGTATTTACCCAGGTAACTACGAGAAGTTTTTAGAAGCGGCAGGCTTGCAGCGCGAGCAGCTGTTAGCCGAAAACGCTAAAAAAAGTGCCGAGATTGACGAGCTACAAGACTTTGTTAACCGCTTTGGTGCTAACGCGTCTAAAGCTAAGCAAGCAAGTTCGCGCGCTAAAAAAATGGATAAAATTAAGCTTGATGAAGTTAAAGCATCAAGCCGTATGAGCCCATCGTTAAGTTTTGACGAAGGCAAAAAAATGTACCGCCAAGCGCTTGAAGTTAACAAACTTGGCCATGGTTTTGATGGTGAAACATTATTTAGTGGCGGTGAGTTTTTACTAGAAGCCGGTGCAAAGCTTGCGGTAATTGGCGAAAACGGTGTGGGTAAAACTACTTTTTTACGCTGTTTAGTTAACGAGCTTAAAAGTAACGAAGGCGAAATTAAGTGGTCTGAAAATGCGAGCTTTGGTTACTGCCCGCAAGACAGCACTAAAGATTTTGATAACGATTTAACGTTATTTGATTGGATGTCGCAGTGGCGTACGGCCAAGCATAACGATTTAATGGTACGTGGCATGTTAGGCCGTTTGTTGTTTACCGCAGACGATTCAAACAAAAAAGCGCGTAACTGTTCAGGTGGTGAAAAAAACCGTTTGTTATTTGGTAAGTTAATGATGCAAGACGTGAACGTGCTTGTAATGGACGAGCCAACAAACCACATGGATATGGAAGCCATTGAAGCGTTAAATAATGCGCTTAAAGACTTTGCTGGTACGCTTATTTTTGTAAGCCACGACCGTGAGTTTGTGTCGTCGTTAGCTACGCGTATTATTGATATTAAAGATAAGCAGGTTATTGATTTTCAGGGTACGTTTGACGAGTACCTTGCAAGCTGCGAAGAGAAAAAAGCATAAACCCTTTGGTGTTTAGTGTAAAAGGCGCTTAGTTAGCGCCTTTTTTGTGCTTGGTTAAATGCATAAGTAATAGCAATCCGCACTAATACTTGTGTTTTTTGTGTAGCGCTGAGAAGCTGTCGCTTCTAACGTGAGCAAGCTCTACGTCTACAAAATAGTGTTTAAAGTGACTTGTAGATACCATCTCTCATTTTAAGCTTCAAGGCCGTATTTAACTTTCTTGGAGCTTAAACGCTTCCTGGTTTTTTATTACACCAAAACATATATGAATTAGCTTTCGCATATTTGCACACACAGCTTGCATCGGTGTTTTACCATTGTTTATTAACGTTAACTTGTGTCTCTTTATTGTTTTATTCCATTGCCCTGCAACAATGGCCGCCATATAAAGTTTGCATCGAATTCTGGCTGGCCCAAGTTTACTGATTGATGTTCGCCCTTTTAATTTACCCGATTCATTATGCCGTGGAATTAATCCACAATAAGCGGCAGCTTCTTTGGCTTTATTAAATTTTTTAGCCGCAAACAAATACGTTAGCTCTCTCGATAATACGGGCCCAATACCAGGGATAGACTCAAGTAGTTTCCTGTTTCTTTTTAAATCAGGTTCATTATCTATGTGGTTATCAATGTCAGATTTAAGCTGTTTAATTTCATCGTCTAAAAACGCGATAGTCACTTTTATCGATTGGCAAACACGCGCGGAAACGTTGCTGAATTCACTTGCTTCTAATCGGTTAGCCTCTCGTTGTCGGTTACTCTCAAGCGCATCTAAACGACGAATAAGGGCTTTAAGCTCTCTAATTGCTAATGCTTCAGGTTGCCAATAATTAACGACTGCGTGCTTAGCACAGCCATAATGAGCAAGCATCGTTGCATCAGATTTGTCTGTTTTGTGAATTATGTTTAAAGCGTCTGCATACTTTTTAGCTTTACTGGGATTCGCTAAAATAATATTAAAGCCTTGCTCGTGTAAAAAATACATCAGCGCTTCATGATAAACACCCGTTGGTTCGAGGGTGATAACGAGCTCACTAGCAGCGCTTTTAGTTGTATTTAAAAGCCATTTTTCTATTGTTACAAAGTCTTGGCGCTTGTTTTTAAAGACTTTAGTTTTAATTTTATTTGTAAGTTGGTCTCTCAACCACGATAAATCAATCTTCTCTTTACTAATATCAATGCCGATAAACATCATCTCTACTTACTCCCCTTGTACATACAGCATCTACTTAAATAAAAGTGTGCTTGGATACCATTCAGTTTCTGAGAATAGAAAATCAGGGCCTTATCTACGGAGCAGTATTAAATACTAGACGCACAGGCAAGCTCACTGACTTCGATGTGATAAATGATAGCTAATCATTTATCAATGAGAGATACAAGACGCGCAGCTTGCTGGCGTGAAAAAGCAAGGCTTTTTAAAACTTGTTTTAGATTAATTCTTATCTATGTTTATACAAAGCCAAAATATATTCCTTTCCTATGCATGACTCCTCAAAATTATTAGCACATCGTTTTTCAAATAATAATCAGTTCTACTCTGTGACTATATGCTGCATAAATAGAGCACCTCTATTTAAAGAATTTGGCAATGCATGTATTGCAGCAAAGGCTATTGTGGATATGCAAAATAAAGTAAATACAATTTGTTATGTATTAATGCCTGATCATCTCCATTGGTTATTTCAGCTTAAAGACTGCTCACTAGCTAACGTAATAAAAATCTTTAAAAGTGTAACGACTGTAAAAATAAATAAGCTAAATGAAACAACAGGCAAGATTTGGCAGCAAAATTATTTTGAGCATCAGCTTCGTTCTGAAAAAGACTTAATTAATCAAGCTCGTTATATTGTTGCTAACCCACTAAGAACTGGCATAGTAAAAAGTGTCGGGCAATATCCATTTTGGGATTGTATTTATTTAAATTAAATAGCATGTAAAACAAGAAGCTGTCGCTTCTAACGTGAGCAAGCTCTACGTCTACAAAATAAGTTAACCCTACTTACTTTGGCTACTCATTTACTCCTCATTCGCTTCTCTTTGTGCATTATGTTTTTAAAAGCTCAGCTTTCAAAAGCAGTGGCTGAATGTAGCCTGCAGGTGCGCTTTGCATTCATTTAATAGCAACAGCTACAAAAGTGATTGTTTTACCACCGAGAAGTTAAGGAGAAGAGCAGGAGCAGTGACTAACCAATATTTTTAACTCTGTGCAGCGCAAAGCGCCTCGGTGCGCTCTGTGGTGATAAAAGATCACTTAACCTGTCATTTTGGTTGCTCATTTACTACTCATTCACTTCTCTTTGTGCATTAAGATTTTAAAAGCCTATTAATCACAAAGAGGTTAAGAGACGCTGAGCTTTAGAGGTAGAGCTTATTGAACTGACATAGTTGCATGAGCAAACTCGGCGTGTAAAAACCAAATTTAGGATTGGTTTTGCTCTTCTCATTTACTCCTCATTCACTTCTCTTTGTGCATTACGGTCTTAAAAGCCCATTATTCACAAAAAGGTTAAATTAACCTGCTGACGTGCTTTGCTTTCGTTTAATACCAACGTTTTACATTTAGTTGATTTATTCGTAAAAGTGATTGTTTTACCACCGAGAAGTTAAGGAGAATAACAGGAGCAGTGACTAACCAATATTTTTAACTCTGTGTAGCGCAAAGCGCCTCGGTGTGCTCTGTGGTGATAAAAAAATCACTTAACACTATTCAATTTGTCTGCTCATTTACTCCTCATTCGCTTCTCTTTGTGCATTAAGATTTAAAAGCCCCGTTTTTAAAAACAAAAAAGGAGCATTGCTGCTCCTTTTTAACTGTTTCTTAGGTTTATTAAATATCAAACCTGTCGGCGTTCATTACTTTTACCCATGCATTTACAAAGTCGTGAACAAAACGGGTTTTATTATCGTCTTGTGCATAAAACTCTGCCAATGCGCGTAAAATTGAGTTTGACCCAAATACTAAATCTACGCGTGTTGCGGTCCATTTAGTTGCACCGCTTGCGCGGTCAACAATGTTGTAAAGGCCATTACCTGTTGGCTCCCAGCGGTTTGCCATGTCGGTTAGGTTTACAAAAAAGTCGTTACTTAACGTTCCTACATTATTTGTAAATACGCCATGTTGTGTGCCGCTATGGTTTGTGCCAAGCATACGCATGCCACCAATAAGTACCGACATTTCTGGTGCTGTTAAACCCATTAGCTGGCTGCGCTCTAGTAATAACTCTTCTGCAGACACAACGTAGTCTTTTTTCAGCCAGTTTCTAAAACCGTCGTGAATAGGTTCAAGTACGTCGAACGATTCGGCGTCGGTCATGTCGTCGGTTGCGTCTCCGCGCCCTGGCGCAAATGGTACGTTAACCTCTACCCCTGCGTTTTTAGCGGCTTGTTCAACCGCTGCTGTGCCACCAAGTACAATTAAATCTGCCATGCTAACAGGTTTACTTAACCCAGCTTGTACTTTTTCAAGAGCCGCTAACACACTTGCTAAGCGCTCTGGTTCATTGCCCTGCCACTCTTTTTGCGGTGCTAAACGAATACGTGCACCGTTTGCGCCGCCTCGGTGATCAGAGCCTCGGTACGTACGCGCACTGTCCCATGCGGTGTTAATTAAATCGCTGGCGCTTACACCGCAATTAAGTAGTGTTACTTTTAAATCGGCGATTTCAGTATCTGTTAGGGTGTAATCAACGCTTGGAATTGGGTCTTGCCAAATTAAATCTTCGCTTGGTACATCGGCACCTAGGTAGCGCGCTTTTGGCCCTAAGTCGCGGTGCGTAAGTTTAAACCATGCGCGTGCAAACACGTCTGAAAAGTATTCAAAGTCGTTATGAAAACGCTCAATTATTTTGCGGTACGCTGGGTCCATTTTCATGGCCATATCGGCGTCGGTCATAATTGGGTTTAAGCGAATTGATGGGTCTTCTACATCGACCGGCTTGTCTTCTTCTTTAATATTTACAGGTTCCCATTGGTGAGCTCCTGCAGGGCTTTTTGTCAGTTCCCATTCGTAATTTAAAAGAAGGTCACAGTAGCCATTATCCCATTTTGTTGGGTGTGTGGTCCACGCACCTTCAATGCCCGATGTCATTGTATCGCGGCCAATGCCTCGTGTTTTGTGGTTATTCCACCCCATGCCTTGCTCTGAAATATCAGCTGCTTCTGGCTCTGGGCCAAGGTTAGACTCTTTTCCGTTACCGTGTGTTTTACCTACTGTGTGGCCACCTACGGTAAGCGCTGCCGTTTCTTCGTCGTCCATTGCCATGCGGGCAAACGTTTCGCGCACTTGTGCTGCAGTTTTAAGCGGATCGGGTTTACCGTTTACCCCTTCTGGGTTTACGTAAATTAGGCCCATTTGAACAGACGCTAACGGGTTTTCCATTGTGTCGGGTTTATCAACATTTTGGTAGCGTTCGTCGCTTGGTGCTAACCATTCTTTTTCGGCGCCCCAGTATACGTCTTTTTCTGGGTGCCAAATGTCTTCGCGGCCACCGGCAAAACCAAAGGTTTTTAACCCCATTGATTCGTATGCCATGTTACCCGCTAAAATAATGAGATCGGCCCACGAGAGTTTGTTGCCGTATTTCTTTTTAATTGGCCAAAGTAAGCGGCGCGCTTTGTCGAGGTTGGCGTTATCGGGCCATGAGTTTAAAGGGGCAAAGCGTTGATTTGCCGTGCCACCGCCGCCACGTCCGTCAGATAAACGGTACGAACCTGCCGAGTGCCATGCCATGCGGATCATTAAACCGCCATAGTGGCCCCAATCGGCTGGCCACCAATCTTGGCTTTGGGTCATTAAGTTTTTTAAGTCGGTTTTTACGGCTTCTAGATCTAGGGATTTGAATGCTTTAGCGTAGTTAAAGTCGCTACCGTATGGAGAGCTTTTTGTATCGTGTTGATGAAGGATGTCGAAATTAAGTGCATTTGGCCACCAATCTGTGTTTTGGCCTGCTGTTTGTGTATTGCTGCCATGCATTACCGGGCATTTGCCAGCGCTAGAGTTACTCATTATTTAATCCTCTTGGTCTAAAATAAAATACGTAAGCAATGGTCAATTTGTTTAGGTATTACTATTTTTAATTCATGCAAATGTTGCTTAATCAATTGTTTATATACTTGTACTTATTTTGAATTACCAATATAGGCTTATTTTTTGAGCTATACCAACAAATGCACCGTATTTAAAACGATTGGACCGATTTGTATTTTTGATTGGTATTTAAAAACGAGCCTTTAAAAATTTTTGATCTTTTTTTAAATAACGATGATCGAATTAAAAAGTAGCGGCGTAATGGTATGTGAAGGGTTTGAAAGTGGCTTTGGTTTACCACAGCGCACATAGGAATACCCCCCTTCACCATGAAATTGTAGTTATAACGTTAAAGGTGTATTACTAAGCCCAATACACCTTTACTTTATAACTCTAATTTATCTGTTTTTTGTTAGTTGATTATTATTAGCTAACGTTAGTTAAGTTTTCCTAACCTTTGATGTTTTAGCAGTTTCAGCCAGCTCACCCAGAGCTGGTTTTTTTTGCCTAAAATTTATTACTGCACACTGCTTTAGTGATAATAATTTATAATGTGCTGTAAACTCGCTTTCAAAACAAAACCCGCCCTAGTGAGTTTAGGTTGTGCGTGTTAATATTATTTTTGCAATTTATTATTTTATTTGGGCATGTTGATGCGTTATTACTTTTATTTACTATGTATTTGTTTTACTTTATTTTTAACGTCGGCTAATGCGGCTGAGCAACAAACAGAAGCCCCCTCAAAGTTACAAGAACAGCAAGCGCTTGAACAACTTAAAGAGCCTATGTATAAACCGCTTATGGAACGCTACATTTTAGATGAGTTAAAAGCGGTTCGCCAAGATCAGCAAAAACTGCGCGAAGACGTTACTAAACAAGTAACACATGCGCAGTTAGACACGGCCGACAGAGCCCTTACTTACACTACCGATACGATAAATAATGTGTTTTTTATTATTACCGCGACGGCATCTATTTTGGTACTTGTTGGCTGGAACTCGCTGCGCGATGTTAAAAATAAAGTAGAAGATATTGTAAATACCCGCGTGAGTGTTATTACTGATGAGTACGAAGAACGCTTAAAAGTATTAGAAGAAAAGCTGCGCGTTCGTTCGGAAGAAATACTTAGCAACCAAGAGCGTATATCGATTACAAATGAGGTTCACTCGTTGTGGATGCGCGCAAATTTAGAAAGTGATTATGCTAATAAAATCGAGATTTTTGATGAAATTTTAAAACGTAAACCTGAAGACGTTGAGGCTATTGCTTACAAAGCTGATGCCCTGCTTGAAATTAATCAAACCGCCAAGGCGATTGATTTATGTAACCAGGCAATTGATATAGATAGCGACTATGGTTATGCGTATTGGCAACGCGCATGTGCGTTTGCGTTAATACACGAACACGCCGATGCGCTGGCCGATATAAAAATGGCACTTGAGTATTCACCTAACTTACGTAATGAGTTACTCCACGAAAGTGCATTTGCAAGCCTTCACGATAATAATAGCTTTAATACTATTGTGGCAGGCGAGTAAGTTTAGCTTGCTTATATAGTTTGAAAAAAAGAGCGAAAGCTCTTTTTTTATGGCTGTAATAAAGTCCTGTGCTTTTGGATAAGTGGTTAACACGCAGCTGATTATTTAATACTGTGAGAAGCTGCGCTTCTAACGTGAGCAAGCTCTACGTCTACAAAACAAGGCCAAACTATGTCCTGTTCACTTTGTTTTCTCATTTTCTTCTCATTCGCTTCTCTTTGTGCATTACGTTTTTGAAAGATTATTATTCACAAAGAGGTTGAGAGGCGCTGCGCTTTTAGAGGTAAAAAATAAGTAATTTAATATTTTATCTGAAACAAGAAGCTACGCTTCTAACGTGAGCAAGCTCTACGTTTAGAAACAAGGCTAAGCATTGCCCAGATCATTATGTTTTCTCATTTACTTCTTTTTTTGCATTAAGATTTAAAAGTTCATATTCACAATGCCGTGGCTAAATACAGCCTGTAGAAGCGTTTTACTTGTGCTATAAAAGTGATTTTTTTACCACCGAGAAGTGAATGAGAAGAACAGGAGTAGTGACTAACCAATATTTTTTAACTCTGTGTAGCGCGAAGCGCCTCGGTGCACTCTGTGGTCATATCTAATTTTAAGTAATAAGAAGCTTCACTTCTAACGTCAGCAAGCTCTACGTCTACAAAACAAAACTCTATCCTGTGTATTATGGCTACTCATTTAGTCCTCATTCATTTCTCTTTGTGCATTTAAATTTTAAAGCCCATTATTCACAAAGAGGTTGAGAGACGCTGCGCTTTTAGAGTTAGGGACTAAGTAATTTAATATTTGACCTGAAACAAGAAGCTGCGCTTCTAACGTGAGCAAGCTCTACGTCTACAAAACAAGGCTAAGATATGCCGCGCTTTTAGAAGTAGAGGCTAAGTGATTTAATAAAGGATTACGTGAGCAGGCTTTAGGTATAAGGCATACGTACTCAGTATACCTTAGCCGCTTTACTTATATTTGAAGCTTCAGGGATTAGCGTTTAAAGTACAAGTCGATTGCTTTGGTGAGTAGCTCGTCGAGTTGCTCTTCAAAGCCATCCATATCGATTTCAAAGTGACTAAAATACTTTTTAACCTGCAATTGCGATAGGTTACGGCTTTTTACACTGTATTGGCGTTCGTCTTTTTGTTTATCGTAACGCGGTAAAAAAACGAATTGTGCATAATAAGGTGACTTAATATGCTTATTGGCATAACGACAAAAATCTTCAATATGTTGTGCGCCTTCGGGGCCTAAACAACCGGGCTCTACTCGGTACATTAAGCGAAGTTTTTTGTCGTCAGTAATTTGCATAATAATCCTTAACGAAAAAATAATACGCGAATTATTTTTCCGTTTTTAATTTGATAGCTCGATACAAGCTCTGAGCGTTTATCTATTACGTTTTCGTCTGCTGAGCAGGTTTCTGATAGCTCATGGTCTATTACTATATCACCATGGACTATGCGTTTAATTGGCGATGAGTGAATACACTTTAGCTTTTTAAACATCAAACCATAACGTGCTATTAGTTTTTCTTTTCCTTTAAATAATAGCTCATTGGGGAAAATATAAAACTCTACATCTTCATCGTAAACACGAATAAACTCTTCAATGTTGCGCGCGTTATAGGCTTTTATAAGTTGTTCAACCACAGCTAGTGATTCGCGTGATTGCTTGGCTTTAGCTTGCTGTTTAGCTGTTAAGGCCTCTTTTGCTTGGGCTACTGCTTTTTCTGCTTCGGCTACGGCTGCTGCCTTTTCTATTTTATTTTTAGGCTTTTCAACTGGTTTTGGTGTTTCATCGCCTAACACTTTTGAGTCGTCTGGTTTGGTTGGGTCAACAACCGGTTTTTTAAGCTCAGGGGCTTTGTATTCAAGTGTGTTTACTTTTTCATCCGCTTTTTGCTGATCGGTAGTAGGCTCTGTGGCATAGCTATTTACTGCTAGCGTAAAGGTAAATAAAGCAAAAAAAATAGATAACGATTTCATAACTTTCCTAATAAAAACACTGAGCGTGTATTGTATTGCAACATAGCAAATTTTAACGTTTTCGGGTAGCAATTAAATGAATAACCTTGGCTTTCATAGCGTAGTTTAGCTTGAGTTTAACCCAGCTTTTAAAATAATTTTGTTAAATACATAATTTTTAATGATGGTATGAAAAGTGATTACTTCACCACCAAGAAGGAAAGGACAGGAGCCGTGACTAATTGTTACTCTTTTTTTCTCGGTGTAGCGCGAAGCGCCTCGGTGCGCTCGGTGGTGATACCTTTTTTTAAGTAACAAGAAGCTACGCTTCTAACGTAAGCAAGCTCTATGTCTACAAAACAAAGCTAAACTATGACCTGTTCACTTTGGCTGCTCATTTACTCCTCATTTGTTTCTCTTTGTGCATTAAGATTTTAAAGCCCATTATTCACAAAGAGGTTAAGAGGCGCTGCGCTTTTAGAGGTACAAAATAAGTAATTTAATATTTGACCAGAAGTGAGAAGCTACGCTTTTAACGTGAGCAAGCTCTACGTTTACAAAACAAAGCTAATCTATGACCTGCTTACTATGGCTACTCATTTACTCCTCATTCGCTTCTCTTTGTGCATAAAGATTTCAAAAGCAGTGGCTGAATGTAGCCTACAGACTCGCTTTACTTTCGTTTAATAGCAACTGCTATAAAAGTGATTATTTCACCACCTAGAAGTGAAGGAGAAGACCAGGAGTAGTGACTAAAAAATGCTTTTAACTCTGTGTAGCGCGAAGCGCCTCGGTGCACTCTGTGGTGATACCTTTTTTAAGTAATAAGAAGCTGCGCTTCTAACGTGAGCAAGCTCTACGTCTACAAAACAAAGCCCTAGCCAATTTATTTTAGCTACTCATTTACTCCTCATTCGCTTCTCTTTGTGCATTAAGATTTCAAAAGCAGTGGCTGAATGTAGCCTGAAGACGCGCTTTACTTTCGTTTAATAGCAACGTTTATCTCATGCTATAAAAGTGATTGTTTCACCACCGAGAAGTGAAGGAGAAGACCAGGAGTAGTGACTAAAAAATGCTTTTAACTCTGTGTAGCGCGAAGCGCCTCGGTGCGCTCTGTGGTCATATCTATTCTTAAGTAATAAGAAGCTGCGCCTCTAGCGTGCGTCTACCGGAGTTTTTCAAGTTAGTTGTCGCCTCAAGTTAAATTTTATGCCGCCCGCATTTCTTCTTTTTTCTCAGGGTTTAAATTTACTTCATTTATCATTGACCAGTCTCGTGACTTCCCTGACCAACGGCTTGGGTTATTCAATTTAGCTGCGTCGTTTACCTGCTGACGCTTAGCTAATATTTCTTTATCTAAACCTGAATGACGTTGGTTTGGCGTCACAAATTTTATACCACTGTGTAGGTGCTCATTATTGTACCAATCAACGAACCCACTTACCCATTCTCTTGCTGCGCTTATATCTTCAAATGGCTTTTCTGGGTATTCTGGGCGATACTTTAACGTTTTAAATAACGACTCAGAGTATGGATTGTCATTACTTACTGACGGTCGACTAAATGATGGCACAATCCCTAACTCCTGTAATGTTGCCAGTAATGTCGCGCCTTTCATTGGGCTGCCATTATCTGAGTGTAACGTAACTTGCTCGCGCTTTATTTGCTCCCGACTGCAAATATCCTTCATTAAATCTGCGGCTAATTCACTTAACTGTGAGTCGTAAACTTGCCAGCCAACAACCTTTCGACTAAAAATGTCCATCACTAAATATAAGTATAAAAATTGCCCTTTTACGCTCGTTGGTAAATAGGTGATATCCCAAGTGTAGACTTCATTTGCACGCACTGCTTTCAATACTCTTGGCTTTTTTATCGGCTTAGCTGGCTTTACTTTTTCTCTATGCGTTAATAAGTTATGTGCCTTCATGACACGATAAAACGAACTTTCAGACGCTATCCATATGCCCTTATCAAGCAGCTTAGGGACTATTTTACTGGCCGGTAAATGCCCATATTCGGCTGAATTAGCCGTATTAATAATGCGCTGCCGCTCTAACTCTGTGAGACGGTTAGGCGGCTGTTTTTTCGTACTCGTCCGTTTGTCAGTCATATCGTCTGCTTCAATCCACCGCTGAACGGTTCTTAGTGTCAGTCCAAGTAACTCACATGCCTTTTCTTTCCTTGCCCCTGAAGCCTGTGCGTTTGTGATAAGCGTTATTAATTCATGTCGCTCAGTCGCTGTTGTTAATCGTCCTCGTTGAAACCCCAAAGTGCATCCGCTTTTTTTTTGAGTACAAGTAGAGCGGCAGTTTCAGCTAAGGCCTTATCTTTGCGATTCAGTTCTTTTTGCAGTTGCTTTATTTCTTGCTTAAGCTGTTTACTGTCTGACTTTACTGTTTTATTTGAAGGTGGTGTTACTAAGTCTTTCTTCCATTGCTGAATATGATGCGGATAAAGCCCTATATTACGGCAGTATTCATTTATGGCGGCTTCATCTAAACTTCCACACTCAATTACTGCGTTGAGTCTTTCTTCTAAACTCCAGTCTTGTGGTCGTTTTTCTGCTGTCATTTGGCTACCCGTCTGGTGTATTTCAAGTTGATGCTTTTTTGCCAGTGCTATCCAACGTTGTAACGTTGAATAACCGACACCTAAGTCATCTGCAATATCTTCTAAGCGAACATCATCACATTGAGATAATGCTTTTTCAACAGCTTGAACTTTAAACTCTTGTGTAAATTGACGTTTCATTTTATTTGCCTCTGCTAAATGTTAGAGGCGACAACTATCCTGACACAGGGGGCTACAAGACAAAGCTCTACCCTGTTTATTTGGCTACTCATTTTCTTCTTATTCTGTTCTCTTTGTGCATTACGTTTTTGAAAGATTATTCACAAAGAGGTTAAGAGATGCTGCGCTTTTAGAGTCTGGTACTCATGATTTTATAATTATTAAGGCATAAAAAAAGCCGCATAAAATGCGGCTTTGGAGGTTAGTCTCACTTCACTTTGGGCGTGTCTCCAAAACTTAGTGAATACGTTACCAAGGAACTGTTTTATTGATTAGATAGACTCTAATGCAATTTTAACCATTTCGTTAAACGTGCTTTGACGTTCGTCAGCAGGTGTTGCTTCGCCAGTGATCACGTGGTCGCTTACGGTAAATAATGCCATTGCGTTTGCGCCGTACTCAGCTGCAACGCCATATAAACCGGCTGTTTCCATATCTACTGCAAGAACGCCTAACTTATCTAAATCTTTGTAGAAAGTGTCGTCTGCTTGATAGAAAGTGTCGGTTGTGAATACGTTACCTACTTTTGCTTTAATGCCTAGCTCTTTTGCTGCATTAACGCCGTTTAAAAGTAGGTCGAAGTCTGCAATTGCAGAAAAGTCGTAACCACGAACACGTGCACGGTTTACGTTTGAGTCTGTGCTTGCACCTTGTGCAAAAATTACGTCACGGATTTTAATGTCGGTACCAATACCGCCACATGTACCAATGCGTATAATGTTTTTTACGCCAAAGCTAACAATTAGCTCACGTGCATAAATAGACATTGATGGAATACCCATGCCTGAACCCATAATGCTTACTGGCTTACCTTTGTAAGTACCTGTAAAGCCAAACATGTTGCGTACACCAGTTACTTGTACCGCATCATCTAAAAAGTTTTCAGCAATATATTGCGCACGTAGCGGATCGCCTGGCATTAAAACTGTTTCGGCGAAATCACCAACATTTGCATTTATATGAGGAGTACTCATTCGTTGTTTCCTTTTTATTTTGGCGCGTTTAATTGAGTTAAAAAGCTGTCGCCATATTCAAGCTCAGACAAGTTAAACCACTGTGCTAGTGTTTGACCAATATCTGCAAAACTGTTTCGTTCACCTAGCGGTGTATTATCCATACCAGGCTTATACGCTATCACAGGTACGTATTCACGCGTGTGCTCAGAACCTGGAAAGGTTGGGTCACACCCGTGGTCGGCAGTGATCATTAATACATCATCTGCATTTAACTGGTTTAGAATAGTTGGTAAATAGTCATCAAATTCTTTTAATGCTTTAGCGTAACCTACCGGGTTACGGCGATGACCAAATTTTTCATCAAAATCAACCAAGTTGGTAAAAATTAAACTGCGATCAGGTGCTGTTGAAATAACCTCGCTGGTTTTTTCAAGCAAGTTCATAAGCCCAGGTGCTTTGTGCTTTTGGGTTATGCCTTGATGCGCGTATATGTCTGAAATTTTACCAATACTAATTACTTCGCCGCCGTCTTTTGCTAAAACATCTAACAATGTTGGTGCTGGCGGAAGTACTGAATAGTCACGACGATTGCCTGTTCGTGCAAAATCTTGACTATTTGAACCCAAAAATGGCCGCGCAATCACTCGCCCTATATTCATTTCATCAAGCAGCGCCCGTGCGATTTCGCAAACTTGATAAAGCTTCTCTAGGCCAAATGACTCTTCATGCGCGGCTATTTGAAACACGCTATCAGCTGAGGTGTAACAGATTGGTTTACCTGTTTTTACGTGCTCTTCACCTAGCTGTTCTAATATGGTTGTTCCTGATGCATGGCAATTGCCTAAAATGCCAGGAATACCTGTACGAGCTATAAACTCGTCTACAAATTCTTGTGGGAAACTGGGCTGTGTTTTTGGGAAGTATCCCCAATCAAATAACACAGGCACGCCAGCCATTTCCCAATGGCCTGATGGAGTGTCTTTTCCGCTAGAAAGTTCTTTAGCGTAACCCCATGCACCTTGTGGTGCTTGGCGGTCTGAAACTAAACACGTTTCTCCACCGGCGGCCTCACAGGCGTCTACTAAACCTAATTTAGATAAATTAGGAAGCGAAAGTGCGCTGCCTGTTTCGTCGTAATATGCTTTTAGTAAGTGAGCGAATGTATTGGCGCCAAGATCACCAAATTTATCTGCATCTGGTGCTGCACCGATTCCTAGGCTATCTGCCATTAAGATAATTGCTCTTGCCATTTTGACCTCACTTTGTTTCTAGGTGGTTACTTTATCTGCTGAACGATTTTTCCGTACAGGACAAAAGTCCTGTTTCATAAAACCTAAACATTATAAATTTGCGTTCTTAAGCGAAGCAAAAGAGATTAATCGTGTCTTTTTTGCTATTGTGATCTACCAACAATATATCCTTCTGTGTGGGTGAGAACTTTAGTGACACGAACAACTATTATAGCTATTGCTGGCGCGTCTGCGTCGGGCAAATCTCTGTTTAGCCAAACTATATACAACGAGTTGGTTAATGAGCTTGAACCGGGCGCAATTGCCATTATTGAAGAAGATGCTTATTACAAGGATCAGTCGCATTTGCCGATGGCTCATCGTACGCAAACGAACTACGACCATCCTGATGCATTTGAACATGAGTTAATGCTTGAACATTTAACTCAACTTCGTAGTGGAAATTCAGTAGAAGTACCAACATATGATTATGCACAGCATACCCGCAGCGATAAAACGCGACGTGTAGCCGCTGCAAAAATTTTAATTGTTGAAGGTATTTTATTACTGAGCGACAAAGCGCTAAATAAAGAATTTGATATTAAGGTATTTATAGATACTCCTTTAGATATCTGCTTAATGCGTCGTATGCAACGTGATATGGAGCAGCGAGGCAGAACGTTACAATCTGTTGTTGAACAGTATCAAGCAACTGTAAGACCGATGTTTTATCAATTTATTGAGCCTTCTAAGCATAATGCAGATTTAGTAGTGACTCGAGGCGGCATGAACCGCGTTGCGATTGATATTATAAAAAGTAAAATTAAATATTTACTACAAGAATAACAACGGGAAACATTTGTATGACAACATTTATGAGCTTGGTAGGCATGTGTGTGCTGCTGGGCATTGCCTTTGCCGCGTCAACTAATCGCAAGGCAATTAATTTAAGAACCGTTGCTATAGCATTTGCAATGCAAGTTGTTATTGGCGGCTTTGTTCTGTTTTTTGACGCAGGAAAAAACGTATTAGCAAGTATGTCAGCAGCTGTTTCATCGGTTATTGGCTACGCGAATGACGGGATAGGCTTTTTGTTTGGCCCGCTGGCATCGCAGGATACGCTAGGTTTTATTTTTGCAATTCAGGTTTTGCCCGTTATTGTGTTTTTCTCAGCGCTGGTCGCTGTTTTATATCACATAGGCATTATGGACTGGATAATTAAGATTTTAGGCGGTGGTTTACAAAAGCTTTTAAAAACCTCGCGTACAGAATCACTTTCAGCGACGGCAAATATATTTGTTGGCCAAACTGAAGCGCCGTTAATTGTTAAACCGTTTATAGCAACAATGACCAAGTCTGAGTTATTTGCTGTAATGGTAGGTGGCTTAGCCACTGTAGCTGGCTCTGTAATGGCTGGTTACGTAATTATTGGTGTAGAGCTTAAGTACTTAATTGCAGCCAGCTTTATGGCGGCACCAGGTGGTTTTTTAATGGCAAAAATGATTGTGCCAGAAACCGAAACACCTAAAGATAACTTAGCTGATTTAGATTTAAACGACGATGATAAACCGGTAAACGTAATTGATGCTGCTGCATCAGGTGCGGCAAATGGTATGCATTTAGCACTTAATGTTGGTGCAATGCTACTGGCATTCGTAGCGTTAATTGCGCTTCTAAATGGTTTATTAGGTGGTGTAGGCGGATGGTTTGATCATCCAACATTAACGCTACAAGAAATTTTAGGTTATGTATTTGCTCCTGTTGCATGGTTACTCGGTGTACCGTGGGATGAAGCAATTATAGCCGGCAGTTTTATTGGTCAAAAGATAGTAGTAAACGAGTTTGTTGCTTACTTAGACTTTATAAATTATCGCGATACGTTAAGTGCGCACACACAAGCAATTGTTACGTTTGCTTTGTGTGGATTCGCTAACTTATCATCGATAGCCATTTTACTAGGTGGGTTAGGCGGTATGGCGCCTAGCAGGCGGAAGGATATCGCACGCTTAGGGCTCAGAGCAGTGTTAGCAGGATCTATGGCTAACCTTATGAGCGCAGCAATTGCTGGGTTTTTCCTCTCGCTAGCTTAGAAACTTAAGAGATGAACCGGTGTTGCAAAACAAGAAGTTAGTACTTTAAGGGGTTAAAGTGCTAGCTGACTTGAACGATACTTCACCAAGGGCCGCAAGGCCCTTTTATCGTTTTAGGGCTTTAATAAAGTTACCTTCCTTCCTATATCCTCTCTTTATTTTGATTATGAGATTTTTACAACTCAAATAACCACTAATACTTTGTAAATTTAACAATTTTAAACCACACTTAATTAAGTGTTTCCAAGCCTAAATTGACTAGTTGTAGTGAATTATAATCTGACCTTTTTTATCCTTTTTTTATCATTTAGTACTTTGGCTGAAGAGCCTTTGCTGGTTGTTACAGAATTAGCACCACCTAATCAAGTTTTAATAGACGGTGAAGTTCAAGGTAAAGGAACACAGTACATAAGAGATATATTTAAACAGGCAGGTTTAACACCAAACATACAAATGTACCCTTGGGCCCGCGCCTATAAAATGGCAAGCGAGGAAAAAAACACGTTTATTTACAGTATTGCTCGCACGCCAGAACGTGAAAATCAATTTCAGTGGGTAGGGGAAATTGGTCGCTTTGAAATGGGGTTTGTTGGGCTATCAGACAGAACCGATATAGTAATCAATAGTATTAACCAAGCAAAAAATTACAAAATAGCTATGCAACATAACGACTTCTCGACCCAAACTCTCACTAAAATGGGGTTTGAGGGCGTTATAACTTCAGATATACAGCATTCTTATAAGTTACTACTAGCCAAAAAAGTAGACCTAATATTGGATGACCCGCTTTATATGCTCCAATATAGTGATTACTTTAAACTTAAATCTGGTCACTTAAAATTTATTTTTAAAATAGATGCATTAACAACGGTTGCTTATTTAGCTGCAAATAAAGATACAGATAAAGTTCTTATAGAAAAAATGGAAGAAGCGCACAAACAAGTGAGCAAAACTAAAAGAAGCCCTTACGGTAAATGAGATAAATTACACGCGGCTTTTGAATTAAATGATGTGCAGGTGAGGTAAATAACTAACAATAAGTAGTATTAGCTCAGCGGTGCTTGAACTATCTCTTCTACGCTTTTACTAATTAAAGCTATACAGGCTTTTTATTAACACGTGACCCTGTCACTAACTAGGTATTTATATTAGACCTTGGGGTCAAGTAGAACCACTTTAATTGTGATCCTTGGTATTAGGTCGGGCTGTTGAATAAGTTAGGTTTGTTTCAGACACAAAAAAAGCGCCCTAGGCGCTTTTTTTCATTTTACTTAAAAGTAAAATTATACAGCTGTGATGTTATCAGCTTGAGGACCTTTTTGACCTTGTGAAAGAGTGAACTCTACACGTTGGCCTTCAGCTAAAGTTTTGAAACCTTCGCTTTTGATTGCTGAGAAATGTGCGAAAACGTCTGGGCCATTTTCTTGCTCGATGAAACCAAAACCTTTAGACTCGTTGAACCACTTAACTGTACCTGATACGATGTTAGACATTGTAATATCCTGATATAAAAATAAAAAATATGCTCATATGAGCGGGTGTAGCAAAAAATGAGATGGTACTTTAAAAACTTCAGGACGGTACTACAAGTATTACTTATACAACAACGAAATGGAGATTTATAGCTTACATGCTTTCTTTCTAGCTGCGGTCCACTATATAGATAACCAAATATAAGTCAAGCACTTCCTTATTTTATTGAGCGATAAATAATCAACCTGTATTTATACGCTTAAAATTCAAATTCTAGGGCAAGTCTAAAACTGTGGTTTTTTTCAGACTGGCTAATTTCACTTATAAAGCCAGCTTCCCATTTTAGCTGTTTTTGCCCTTCAAACCGGTATAGCCCAATAAAACCGGGCCCAATTCCGATAAAATCTTCCCCTGCATATAACTCAATAGAGGGTTGAAACGCAGACAAGTATCGGTAACGATATTGTGCCCTAAACTCTGTTTCCCATTCGTTCTCTATGTCTTGCCCCCATTCGTATACCAAAAAAGCATTCATGGTGAGACTTGCACGACCAAACTCTTTTTCAATTACAAAACCGGAGGTTGCTTCGTATGCGTCGGCGTCATGCTGTTTTTCAAATTCAAACAAAGCGCCCCAATCAGCCCATAACCGGCCTTGCTCTATTAGTTGCCATCTAAGCTCCAATTCATACGCTTGCAAGCCAAAGTCGCCGTTATCATCTCGCTCACCCACTAAATAACCTTCTAGTGCCATAGTGTCGTTAATGGCACCACCTAAACCAATACGTTGAGCTAAAATATTGCCACTGTCGGTTTGATGCGACACAAGGCGCCACTCAAGCTCTCGTTCAAACGGCAACACATACGGGTGATAAACTTTATCTACTACTATGCCATCAGCATAAGCGAGCTTAGGTATTAATAAACAAAAACCAATTAATACAGTAGCTGCAAATAGGTTTATTGCTTTCATGATTTTTCCTTAGTGATTGATTTAGGAATAAAATAACTAGCAGATAAAAATAATACGCTGCTCAGCACATAGCTTAAAAAACTGGTTAAATTTGGTGTAGCCTCATAACCGATCAGAGCGCGCAATACTCTTCCAAACTCTGAGTTTTCGGTTAAAATGTCACGTAAATCCCATACGGTTACCGTTGTTGGTATCAAATCAATTTGGCTCGCCAAATCAAGCGCCACAACTAGTTTTGCTGCACTATTTAAAGCTAACAATACCAATAAAGGGGTAAGCCCAAAGCGCTGTTTGATTGCACTCAATAAAAAATACAACAAGACGCTAAAGCTGCTGCATATTCCCAAGCCTAAAAAAGTGCCAATAAATAAACTTTGAGCCGCTTCGTTGCTTTGCCAAAAGCCAATCAGGTAAATAATGTAGTGACTTAAATAAAGTGTCATTACACTGATAATCGCAATCATAAAAGCAGCTGTTGCTTGTTTAATGGCGTAGTACAGTGCACTAATAAAAATTAAAATACACAAACCAATTTGGGCATATTCTAAACCCTGATAGTCAAACAAGGGGCTCATTAACGGCGCACTTTTTACAAACAAAAATGAAAGCCCGATCCCTAAAATAAGCCCTCCCAGCAATTTCATTAAACTTTGCTTGGCTACAACTTGGAGTAAAATAAGTAAAATGGCCACCGGCAGTAACTGGTTTAGACTCATCACTAGGCTAGTTATTAGCATTAGAACGCTCCTTTTCAGTCACTATGACAGCACCACGCGCCGTATTGGGCGAAAACTCGCCAAAAAATTCATAGCGCCCAGGGATTAATGGCCCGATATAAATAACGCTTTTGCGCTTTGGGTAAAGTACTTTCTCTCGATTGAGATCGAAACTGTCGAACTCTTCAGGCGTACTATCTTGATTTTCGATTAACAAGCGTACCTTTTTATTGGCCGGCACGACGATTTCTGCGGGGTAAAACAAATGATCTTTAAGTACAATACGATAGTCTTTACTGGCGGCGTTAAATGATAAAAATACACAACAATATAAGTAAGGCCTAATAAGTTGTTTAATCACATTTAGCTCCTGCAAAAACTACCTGTACTTTTAAGCCACCCAAATCACTATCCGTTAAGTGAATTTCAGCGCGATAAATAGCAATAATATGCTGCACTATTGCCATGCCTAAGCCCGCACCTTGTTCACCCGAAGGGTGTTGGTCACCGCCAACACGATAAAAACGGTTAAATATCCGTTGTTTTTGATCGTTCGTCATACCTGGGCCACTGTCTTCTATTTGCCAAATACGCTGCTTGTGCATCTGCTTTAGTGTTATTTTTATTTGTCCATTGGCTGGTGCGTACTTTATAGCATTGCTAAGTAGGTTTGAAATTAGCGTCACTAAGGTAAATTCATCACCGTTAATGATAAAATCATCTCCCTCAAGACTGATAGTGTGATTTTTAGCCTCTATTTTTTCATACAACTGGCTAACACCTTCTTGCGTGATCGCTAATAATGACTGCTCCTTAAACTGTTTTTGCCACTGCTCTGGCTGAGTACGCCCTAGTATTAGCATTTGCTCGACTATATTGGACAGTCGATTAATACCTTGGGTCATGGCTTGTAGTTCTTGGTTATCTCCTTGTTGAGCTGCCAAATTGTGCACATTAATTTTTAAACTGCTCAGGGGAGTACGTAATTCATGTGCCGCATCAGAGGCAAAAAAACGCTCTCGTAAATAGGCGGTTTCTACGCGTTTAAATAAATCGTTTAAGCGGCTGATCACCGGTTTTATTTCTTCATCTGTCACCTGCCAATTGATCGCAGTGAAGTCATTTGCTTGGCGCAGAGCTAACTGTTTTGATAAACGGGTTAATGGTGCCAGTGCATATTTAACAAAAAAGCTAATAAATAGCGCAAGCAAAGGAACCGCCCAGAGCATAGGCAACATAGCTGATAAAATAACCGCCTCGGCAAGTTCAAACCGCTTAGCAATCGGCTCGGCAACAATAACGGTGCGTAAAGAAGTGACAAAAACGAATACCCGCATTCGCTGCCCTGCAATATTAAGCGTTTGAAAACCCGCTTGATACTGGCTCAAATCAAGATTTAATTCGTCAGAGCCACTAAGAAGCTCACCAGCTTGCCAAATTTGATACAGTAACTGGGCGCTGTCTTGTATTTTTGGCGCCATGGCGTTTATAGATAAAGGCTGTTGCATCAACACTCCAGCGACCACTTTTAGCTCACTATCGAGTAATTGCTCACCATGGCTCATACTTTTTTGGTAGCCTTTGACTAAAGCTAAAAAGCAGGTTAACACCATCATTGACAGTAAAATAAGAGTTAAACGCTTACGAATTGACATAGAGTTTGGTTACCTTTGTAAATTCAAGTTTGTGCAATCTAGGGGCGTTTTAATCACGTGAACTATCTCTTTCCCACGACATAGCCAATACCACGGAGAGTTTTAATAAAATCGCTGGGGAATTTTTTTCGTAGGTGATGAATATGTACTTCAATGGTGTTGGAGCCAACTTCTTCTCCCCACTGATAGAGTTTATTTTCTAACTGCTGTTTAGATTGCACGCGACCTTGGTTTTCCAACAGCGCCTTTAGCAGCATGTACTCTTTTCGTGGCAGAGAAAGTAGCCCATCGTTGAGTGTGACACTATGCGCTGACGTGTCCATAGTCACTTCGCCACACTGTAATAAACTCGACTGAGCTTGATTTACTCGGCGGCTCGCTACGCGCAAACGAGCAAATAATTCGGCTGGTTCAAATGGCTTAGCTAAATAATCATCAGCGCCCATATCAAGCCCTTGCACTTTGTCATCAATGCTACTTCGTGCAGTTAGTATAACCACCGGAATCACTTTTTTTTGTGCTTTTATGTGCTTTAAAATTTGTGAACCATCACCATCGGGTAAACCTAGATCAAGTATAATCAACTCTATTTCACCACTGCCTAAGCATTGCAATGCATGCTTAACCGTTGCGCTATGCTCTACACTGTAGCCTTCTTGGCGCAATGAGCGGCAAAGCCCTTGCGCCACAAGATGATCATCTTCAACTAATAATAAATGCATTGTTTATTTTGTTATCTCTTTAGTTTTTTATCTACTTTAGCTAATAAAGAGCTAATTGCTTGTTGACGATATTTATCAGCTTTAGCACGAGTATCACGAATACCTGCTGCTTGCGCAACTAACAAATGGACTTTAGCTTGCTCATATTCACGTTCGTCATATAAAAACTCACCATACAAGTAATTGGTATCAATGCCTTTATTGTTAAAAGCGAGCGCTTGCTTAAAAAACTTGTCGGCGGTGTCATCATCACCAAAACCAATAGGCCACCCCGGTACTTTACTGTATAAGGTTGCTAGGCTGGCATACGCTGAGCCACCTAAAGCACTGTCGTCTACCTTAATGGCTTGCTCTAATGACGCTTTTGCATCTTTAGCATAGCCCAGTGCCCCTAACCCGCCCTTTGCGCCAGCAAAACTGGCCAGTACAATGCCGTTCCACGTATAGCTATTTGCTGAATCAGGGTAGTTTTCAATAAATTGAGCACTTTGCTCACTCAGTTGAGTAAACGCTTTAATTTGTGCATCACCTTCAAGCTCATAATTAGCAACCGCCCATTGCTGTTGAATAGCAAGTAAATCGCTTTGTTCGTCTGCAAATACCGGCGATGAAAACACACTAACAATGCTTAAATAAGCTACTAAAGTAAATTTTTTCATAATAAATCCTCTATTAACCTAAAAAGCTTTTTATTTTAGGGAGTTGTTTAGCAATTGCGTTATCTACAATACGTGGAAAAACGCCATTGATACGTGCAAAAAGTTTCTCAGGAAAACCAATAAATCGTCTGGTTTTATTTGAGTTTAATAACGCAACTAACTCATCAGCCACCAACTGCGGAGAGTCCATTTGATTACCAAGCGCTTTGTTCATTGCCCGCGTTTGAGCATCATTAATGTCGGTATCAGTTGCTCTAGGTGCTAAATAACTAACTTTAACGGGTGTGTCTGAAAGCTCTCGTGATAGCGCTTCGCTAAAACCACGTAAACCGAACTTACTAGCACAGTAAAGTGTTTGATACGGGTAACCTATACTGCCAAATGACGACCCAACATTAACTATGGAGCCTTTATTCGCATGCAACTGCGCTAAAAACAGCTGACATAATTTCATAGGGACGGCTAAATTAGTGCTCAGTAGATTATCAATTTGCTCACTACTCGATGCACTTAAGCTTTGCATTACATTAATGCCAGCATTGTTTATGAGTAACTTAGCGCCCCCTAATTTTTTGGCTTTAATGGCGAGTGCCAACATGTTTTCGGCAACCGTTAAGTCCCCCACAAAAACCATACTACCGGGGCATTGGCTACTTAGCGTATTGAGGGCATCACTATTTCGCCCCACCAAGAGTAGTTGCCAACCTTGGCCGTGTAGTGTTTTGGCAATGGCTTGACCAATTCCACCTGTCGCACCAGTTAATACACATAAGCCGGTATTCATGCGTGTTGCTCTTGTGCTGATGCTTTAAAAAACGGCTCGTCGTCTAAAGCGCGAAAAATATCGCCGTACAAACGGTAAAAACATTTTGCGCCATGTAAGATAGCCTGATGATCCGCCTCGTCGGTAATTTGATTCATTAAGTTTTCAAAAAACTTAACATGCTCTATATCAAGCGCGCCGTGAGAGGTTAAATAGCTAAACGCTTTTTTAGGAAGCCCTACTGCATTTGCTATGTTTGATGCGGCTCCATCAGCAAGCGCAATTGAGGTCCCCTCTAATACATGAACCATGCCAAAAAAGCTAAGCGGATTTTTACGTGCAATACTATCGTAGGCATACGACACCATCATTTCAGTGGCGAATTGTGGCTGACTATGGCGCACACTTTCTTTATCAAACCCACAGGCTGCAATGTCGTTTAGCACCCACTCTTGATGACCAATTTCTTCTTCAATATATTCAGCTACCGCTTCACGTAACCACTCTTGCTCATCAGTTAAACGTGCGCCAAGTGACATCATTAAAGGAACAGTGTGTTTTACATGATGATAAGCCTGTGCTAAAAACGAGGCATACTCTTCAAGCGTTGCTTGTCCGTTAAATACACGCTGTATAATTGGCGCAGCTAATAAGTACTCACGCTCGTTTTGAGTTTGTGCTTTTAATGTATTAAAAAAATCACTCATGGATCACTTCTCCAAGTCGGTAAAACTGTTCAAAAATAGGGCTGTAGTGCTGGCTAATTGCCGCTCGTTTAGGGCGGTTATTAGCGGTTAATAATCCTTGCTGCTCGTTTAAAGGTTGGGCTAAACGGTGCCACTTTTTAATCTGTGCGTAGTCAGGAAGTTGCTGGTTTACTGTTTTTAAATGTGCTTTTAATTGCTCATCACTAAACTTGGGAGCCGCATAAATAAGCGCGCTTAAAAATGGCTGGCTTTCACCAAACACCACCGCTTGCTGTATCGCAGTTTGGCTTAAAATTAATGATTCAGGCCATTCGGCACTAACATTACGCCCCATACTGGTGATGATCAGATTTTTTACTCGCCCTTTTATGTACAGCTTATTATTACGCTTAGATACTAAGTCGCCAGTGGCGTACCAGGTGTTTGGGTTATGCGGCGCTTGATTTAAATACCCTAAAAATAACGATCCTTTAATAAATAACTCACCATTTTCAACTTTCGTTTCAACATGCCCTAATACTTCACCAGCACTATTTATGTCGTCATCATTGGGGGTGTTTAAACTCACTACTGAGGCAGCCTCAGACAGACCATAACCTTGATAAACCGGTAGGTTATATTCTCGTGCAGTTAAAATTAAAGATTCACTAACCCGTGCTCCGCCAACAGCAATAAACTTAAGTGACTTTGGTGGCTGCCAGCCTTGTTTTGCAAAGGCAACTAAACACGTTAATAACTCAGGCACTAAAATAAGGGTGTTAGGTTTTACACTATCGATTGCGCTAATGAGTTTGTTAGGGTTTTTTAACCCTGAGCCAACAAAACCTAATTCGTTTAATGGCATTAAATGTACACAACCGCCACTTAACAAAGGCGCATACACACCGGCTATATTTTCCAGTAGTACTGGCAGCGGAAGTAAGCATAAATGCACAGGATTGCTAATGTTTATTTGCTCACATAACGACTTAGCTACCTGCATCTGGCTTTGTGTTGATAAGCACACCCCTTTTGGCTCGCCAGTAGAGCCTGAAGTAAAGGTAATTTTTTGCGTACCAGTAAAATAGTCCACAGGCTCAATCGCATCGAGCTGATAAATATAAAGGGTATAATGCTCAAATAATGTTACCGACAATGAATGCTTACCAAGTGAATGACGAGGCATATCACTAATAAAAAACTGCGCACCGCATTGAGCTAACACATACTGTGTTTGCTGCTGACTAAAAAAATGGGCAATAGGCACCGCAACCTTGTTGGCAGCGCTGGTTGCGGCATCCACAACCAGCCAAGCGGGTGTATTATCAAGCTGGAAGGCCATTGCACCAGAGTCTAAAGCGGTAAAAATAGCTGTCAGCTTATTGGTTTCTTGTTGTAACTCCAAAGCGCTTATAGGCAGTACCTGATTGGCTAAGTAGCTAACAACCACGGGCTCATTCGCTACCTTATTAATATTATTTAATAGGCTCATAAGCTCTCCAACGCAGTCATCAAGGCATTAATTTGTTGTGTATTTTGCTGTTTAATATTTAACAGCATGGGTGTGTTAAGTACTTGCTGATGTGCCTGCGCTAAATTAACAATGCACACCGTAGGTTGATTTGCATAATAACTTCCCCAACTTAATGGGTTTTCAACCACAAAGCTGTTTGCAACAGCAACCTCAGTGCAATTAACCCCCAGCATTCGAACCATCGCCCTTACTTTTTTTGTGGCGCAAAATACTAAATACTTAGCTCCAGCATTGTAAAGTGCCTCGTTAACAACAATAAAATGACCAAGCGTTGCCCTGCGATGTGTAGAGCATAAGTTACCTAGCTCAAATATTTTGCTACGCGGAGTTTGTTCTAATAAAAAGTGCTCAATGGGCTCTGCAGTGTACTGCTCAATAAATAAGGGAGAGGTAGCTTGCCTTAAACCTAACGTACATTGCCCCTCAATTGTTGTGTATTGACAAAGTAGTGGCATAAATGATTTAAGCGTTGCATTGTAAGCTACTAAAAAGCCATCTTTTACCGCAGATTCTAGTGCATTACGATGCTCACCATTTTCTCGAGCAGTTATTAAATGTGCCGAATTTGATATGTTATCTAGTGATAAATTTAACTGTGCTAATTGCATAAACATCGCCCGTTTAAGGAGTATGTTTATAAGTTAAAGAGCGAAACTTAAAAAAAACTTAAGAAACAAAAAAGCCCTTAAATAAATTTAAGGGCTTTTAAAGTAAAGTTTATTTTCAGCTATTTGGCAACGCGTTTACGGCGTCTATTAAACCAAACTAATGGTGCTAGTAGTAAGGCAATAAAGCCAACACTACCGCTGCTTGATTTTTTCTCTACAACAGGTGCTACCGGTTCAGCTTCGTTTTTAACCGTAACAGTAGTTTGTTGCATTACAGTTGCAGTGCCATCACTAACCGCAACTTCAAAAACAAGATCTTCATCAGCGGTGATTGCTGCTGGTGTAAATGAGAGTGTAGCTGTATCTTCCCCTGATAATGTTGCTGCAGAACCACTTACTTGAGTCCATGCAAATGTTAACGTATCGTCATTTCGATCTGATGCACTTGCTGTAATGGTCCCTGTTTCTGACTCACTAATTTCACTTGATGCGTTTTCAACTAGTAATAACGGCATCGCATTGTCACAAGAAGTGATTGAATCTCCTGCTACAACTGTTGAGAACACAGGTGACAATACATTTGACATTGTTAAATTATCAATCCACCAACCAAAATCAGAAACTACAGCGTCAGATGAAATACGGAAACGTACTTTTGCTTGGTTACCATTTAATGCAGTACCAAAGTTGATTGTTTCATAATTACCATATGCACCAGACTCCTGAATATTTCTACCAGTGAATGTACCGCGCTCTTGTAAAGCCTGAGATGTGTTTTCAATAAGCTCACCATCGTAACCTACAGAAAATTGTCCCCCCATTTCAGTAACATCAGTCCAATCACCATTATTTACGCTAATTTCTACAACACCACCATCCCAGTCTTGCTCTATAAGGTATAGATGCCAGAATGAAATTTCGAAATCACCAGCGTAACCAATTTCAAACGTTTTAGACTCGATTGCCACATCTGATTGGAAACCATTATTGTTTAAGAACATAGTCTGATCCCCCAAGCCAAAACCAGCTTGGTCAAAGAAGCCTATGTTGCCACTATTATCCATACTCTGAGTGCCAACAGCGTTGGAGCCACCAAACATTACGTTTTCAGATAGGTCAAATAATGATGAGGCTGATACTTCCATATCATCTGACACTACTGCATTAACTGGTGATTTATCTTCAAATGCCATATTTACAGTGAATGAAATAGAATCTTCTAGTGCTTCAACAATATCATCATCTGTTTCTAGCTCAGGGAAAGTTACTTGTATCTCTAGCGTTTCAGCGGTACCTGCATCATTTAGAGTCAGCATAATTTCTTCGCTTATTGATGTAGCAAATGGCGCTGTTTCACCAAAAGTGACCAAACCTTCATTTTCAAGAGTCACATCATGATCACTAACAACTGTCAGCTGAGCTTTAGTACCGGATAGTGTTTCACTACCACGGTTGACTATGCTTACACTGATAGACCCTGTTTCACCTTTATCTAAGATATTGTCATTTGAACAAAAACCAACTTCTGCGCCATTAAATGCGTTATTAACCATTACATCTGATAAAGCAAAGGTTGCAAGCTGAGTTTTGTCTGACTCCACAACACCAGTTAAATCGGTACTGAAACGCTCAGGTGCTTCTGCACCCAGGCCCATGCCACGTTTAGCAAATGCTTCTAAAATTAGTGTGTAGTCTGCGGGGTCAACAGCATAGGCAGCAGCCAATATTGCGTCGCGAGCTTCAGTATATAGTGGAGCTACTGGTGTTAATTTGTAACCCGCTACAAGGTAATCTGCCATACGACTTTGTGCATCTTCAAAACCATGTGCATTTATTAACGCTACATAACTTTCCCATAGCATAGTTGCCCATATTTCACCTGCAGCATGCGGCGAAGCTACGTTAGTTGGAGAAATACCTACATCTTCACCTGCTGCCTCTGTAATATGACGGAATGAAAGAGGGTTAACATCTGTATTTGTAGAATATGGTACACGACGAATACCGTAGTAGAAGTCCTCTACGAATGTGCCACTCCCGTAAGCTTTTTGGAACTTGTCGTTACCTGCAATATTAATATCATCAGCTTTTGCAATAAACATTAATGAATGGAAATCACCCCATCCTTCACCCATTGCACGTCCTTGGAAGTTAATTAACCCCGATGAATTACCAACCAAGCGGTTACTGATATAATGACCCCATTCGTGTGCAATAATACCGTTATCAAAGGTGCCGTCTTTCAATGTTGCCTTATTAAACATATCAACAGTAACAATATCACCTGCAGCAATTAAGTCATAGATAGCTTTTCCATCAGCAAAATTTAAGCCCAGATTAGGAATAGATACAGCATCGTCTGCCCCACCCATTGGGGCTGGCTCATCTGTATCGGGGTTATTATTTACAACAATTGCACCGATTGCACCTGCATCTTGCGCATTAAGTACTTTTTGAGTAAACGCGCATGAACCACGGTCAATAATTGCAATTTTACCAGCGAGATCTACTGCATTTACAGCAGGCTCACATCCGTCGTTGATACTTTCAGAGTCTGTAGCATTACCATCGTCGATACGAACAACTTCACCTTCGATATCACTAAATTGATTCTGACCAAAACTTGATGGTTGTGTTGAGTTTAATAGCCCTACACTTGCATTTGATGTAACTGTTACACCAAAATCTACGCCTACCATTGCATCTTTACTGTCGTATAGGTACATCTGCATACGTGGGCTAGCGCCATCAGCTGGGGTAGACATATTTGCATTATTACGACCAGAGTTATCTTGCGCTTGAGCTTCTATTGGATCGCCCTCAATCCCACCACGTTCGTAGTTAGATAACTGAGCAACATTTGACGTTTCATCAAAGCCATGATCATAAAAGAAATCATGCAGAAAGTTATTCATGTAAAATAAGTTTACAATAGCAGCTTTTCGATTTTCGTAACTGTTTGCTACTTGGTCAACCTGATATGGATAATCGAAAGTAAAATCTGCATTTGTTTCAGCAGTAAAATCCCCCTCACTAAAATCTTGCGGCGCTACAACATCGGCATAAGCAAATACATTATTGCCCGATGTTGTCGTTGCATCGTCAGCTAACCATGGATCCATAGTACTTATTTTGTTGTAGTAAGATAAAGAAACCATTGGCGCATCTAAAATCTCTGTTTCATCTATCTGCTCTGGTCCATCGGCAGGGATTACATCACCATGAGGACTTTCCATTGGGTAGCCGTCTTGATTAGCGTAAACGCGATAGTTAAAATCTGTTGCATGTGATTTTAAATTTTTCTTAAAGTAAACTTTATTATTTTGCGAGCCGATTACGTAGCTGTAATAATCACTTTCTAGCGAGTTAGCATCAGCAACTTCTATTTCTATATAATAAGCAGACTCTAATTCGCCAGCAACTTCGAAAAATACTTTTTTAGCTCGAGGCTCACCGATGATGACTTTTGAATCATCTGCAGATGTTGCTTTGTATTTAGCATACCCACTCTGTTCACCAATTTTTGTAAGTGACACATTAATTCCTGCCAACTCTCTAAAAACAGCCTGAATACTTTGCTCTGCAGTTAAAAAGTTATTCAATACTGCAAATGAACCATCAACAGAAGCTGTGTCGGCAAAGTAACCAGAGCCAGCAACTAGGTTAAACTCTTTATCCATTACTAAATTGTATTCGCGGTTAAATACTTCAATACCATGTACTTGCTGTCTATACTTTGCAGTAATAGAGCCACGCTTTTGCTGATGTAAATCAGCTAATACAGCTGAAGCTACTGTACTTTTTTGGCTACTTACACCCGTTAATGACTCTAGATAAAAGTCAGCTGCATATTTATTTCGCATAGCAGGCTCAATCAGAGCCATATCCGGTTTAGCTTGGCCAATAGCTTGCCATAAAAATGTGGCTTTACCCATTTGAGCATCAAAAATGGAATTATGGCCTGAAACTGTAGTTCGTGCTGCTAAAGCGCGTTGCTGAACTGCAGCTGGAACCATTGTTTGTGATTTAGATTGTGCGGTAACATCGAAATACTGCGCTGATTCAGCTGCGGTTAGTTGGCCTGCTGATAATGTAGCTGCAACTATTGCGGCCACAGTAGAAACTTTGAAACTAGACATAAAACACCCTGTTTATATTTTGTAATTTTTGTTTGATTTTTGTATTTTAAATGCAATACATGTAAACAGTAGCAACATAATCTATAAATACAAAGCACAGACCAATCTAATTTTCAAATTAAGGTAAAGAAATGCAAACAAAAAATATTTTTTCATCTATGACAATTATTACAACTCTCATATTGATAGGATGTACAAATGATAATCAACCTAAAGATACCCGATTAACTAGCGATGAAAACTTAGTTGATACTATTGATGAAAGAAGTGTAAAAACATATATTAAAAAAAATAGAGAGCAGCAAGTTAGAAGTATTTTTTCATCAGGTGACAAATTAACTTATTCATCTCAGATTTTAAAAAAAGGTGATGTCGTATTTAACCAAACAATGGGGCAAAAGGGAGTTATAACGGGGTCAATTATTGTAACACTTCTGGGTAACTCTATCCCAATGGATTTAAGTAAAAAATTTAAACTATCAAAGCTTACTCAGAATAATTATAAATTATTAGCAGAAAAAAATAGTGATATTGAAGAATTAGTTACTTACCTGAATAGCCATGACCAAATTTCTAATGTGGAGATTTCAGTAAATTACTCACCTATAAATACGCAATTTTAGTATATGGGCTTATCTATACTAACTAGGCTCTGCCACTACGCAGCGATTACGGCCATGCTCTTTAGCATGGTAAAGCGCTTTGTCTGCACATTTATATACTTGGTCGATGTTATTGCTGTGGGTTGGCCAAGTTGCAATTCCGATTGAAACGGTAATGAAACCGATTGTTTCCATTTGCGTTGTTTCAACTGTGGTGCGTAATCGCTCTGCTATTTTTAGAGCGCTTTGGCTGTCTTCATGAGGCAATACAAGTAAAAACTCTTCACCACCAATACGCGATACAATATCCCCTTTTCGAGAGATCTTTTTTATAATATCGGCTAATACTTTAAGTGCTTCATCGCCTTTATCGTGCCCAAAGGTATCGTTCACACGTTTAAAAAAATCGATGTCTATTTCTAAAATAGCGAAGGGTGTTTGTCAGCGGATCGGTTTGGGCATCGTGCTTAAGTTGCCCTATTTGTGTTTGTAAAATATTGACGCCATTAAGCATCGCCAGCTTCAATCTTTGGCTTTCAAAGTACCACGCTTTTATTTTTTTTAGCTTTTCTATACTGTTTACTTCATCGAGCCTGTTTGCGCTACTAGCGAGTTGCTTTAATGGGCGTGAAATAAAATACGAAAATACACCTATGAGTATGAAGGTGACTAACGCCATGGGGAGCGTTCTTGCAAATACTTCCATGATTAATGTATCTAGAGATGCAAGTGTTGCTTTGATGGGCCGTTGAGCCACTACGCCCCAGTTTGAATTAATAACGGGTGAAAATCCTGCGAGCATTTTTACCCCTTTGCTGTTTACAACAACGGCTTGCCCCGCCTCTCCTGTAATAACCGCATTGATTACTTTATTCTTGGCAACGCTTGTACCTATTCGCTCGCTATCTGGGTGATACAGGATTTGCTTATTAGCATCGACGACATAAAGGTGCGATCCCCCTTCGTAAAAATGTTGCTCTAAGAGATCGTTTAAAATATTTCTTTCTTTTAAATATAACGAGCCGCCCACGTAGCCTAAGTAATTCCCTTCTTCGTTAAATAAGGGATGCGATATAAATATAATTAAATTATTGGCTGCTGACATGTACGGCATACTAATAAGTGGCTTTTTTTCTTTTAAAGCCTGTGTTGCGCCGGGAGAGGAAATTGATTTTCCTATGATTTCAGGTAAATAAGGGGATGTGGCATTTATAACCCCATTCTTACTTATAACTACTGAATTAAAGCTATTTGTTTGCAAATTTAAGCGCGTTACTTCTTCTTGCAGTAATGCTGCATTATTTATGTTTTGCTCAATTTTATTTGCTGAATATGCAAGTTGTTGTTTTGCCGACTCTAAAAAGTTGTCGGTTGCTGAAGCTAATTTATTAGCGTAAGCAAAGTTACTTTTTAATGTATGGCTTATTAACTGCTCTTTTTGTACTTGGTATGTTGAATGAAAACTACTAATGAGCGTGGCTAAAGCCGCAGAAAAAGCCAATAGCACAATAAGAAGACGCAGATTAAGCACAGGAAATAATTTATTCAGCAAAAGTAGATAGCCCACAGTACACTGCTATTAAAGCAAGTACTTTGTTAAAAAGTATTTACAATTATACCCCGCCATTTATTAATTATCTAATATTTGAGCACATAGTGTATTTTTAATAACCAGCCAAATAACCTTTTATTATATTGTGACGTTACATTCCCCCTAATGACTAGGGTGCGCTTATTTTGCAGTTATATAAAAAAATAGATAAGCTGCTTTCACTTGTTCATTTTATTTAGCTTTGGAGTGTATTTTGCTAAATAAGTATGTTTTATCGTCAATTATTTTTATATCTGGGTGCTTAATGCCATCAATTAAAGCGGTTGCAAAACCGGCTCTTTCTCTTGAGGAAAAACTAGGGCAAAAGTTAATGCTCGATTTTCGCTATTTTTGTGAACAAGGCACTGGTAAACATTGCAGAACGCCTATGACAAAGCTACCAGAGTCATTAGCGCGCGTAATCAGCGACTATAACATTGGTGGCGTTATATTATTTTCAGAAAACACACAGTCAATTGAACAAACCATTACGCTTAGCCATCAACTTCAAGTGGCTGCCAGTAAATCTTCAAGTAAACTGCCACTATTTATATCAATAGACCAAGAGGGCGGAAGAGTTGCGCGTTTGCCGCGTGATATTGCAACGTCATTCACGGGCAATATGTCTATTGGTGCAACCTATAAACAGCATGGCGTTGATTTTGCTACTAAATCAGCAACGGTTATTGCCAATGAGCTAACAGCTCTGGGAATCAATGTAAATTATGCACCCACCATTGATGTGAATATGAACCCAGACAACCCCGTTATAAATGTACGCTCGTTTGGTGAGAACCCACAACGAGTGAGTGAACTTGGCGCAGCACAAGTGGCTGGGTTTGAGAGCAATGGCATAATTACATCGCTCAAACATTTTCCGGGACATGGCGATACTCACGTTGATAGCCACACAGGACTCCCTAACGTTGCCCACTCAAAAAGTACCATTTACGAACAAGATTTAGCCCCTTTTAAACATATTATTGCTAAGCAAAATCCCGGTATGATCATGACAGCGCACATACAATACCCAGCGCTTGATAGCTCAACCTTTGTCTCTGTAGAAGGCAAAACAATGATTAAACCCGCCACTATGTCGCGCACTATTATTACCGACATTTTAAGAGGTGAGCTTAACTATAAAGGCGTAGTGGTTACCGACGCACTTGATATGGCAGGTATTAGTCAGTTTTTTACACCCATTCAAGCTGTTATAAATACATTTTTAGCCGGCGTTGATATTGCGCTTATGCCTATAGAAATAAGAACGCCCGATGATATAAAAAAGCTCGATGAGCTTATTAAGTCGTTAGTTCATGCTGTCGAGTCAAATCAGTTAGATGAGCAAGAAATAACACAATCGGCTGCGCGCATTATTTCGCTTAAAAATGCATTTGCGTTATCTACTGAGTTTGACCCTATTAATGCAGTAGTTAATGCAAAAAGTATAATAGGCAATAAACAACACAGAAAAATAGAAGCTGAGCTTGCTTTAGCAGCAATAACACAGGTAAAAAACACAGAAAACACATTGCCACTAAATTTAAATGATGACCAACATATACATATTATTATGCCCGACACCCGTAAGTGTATGGCTATGCAGCAAGCAATTGAATCTGCAAGTTCATCATCTATTACGTTCAGCTGCAGCAGCTTACAAGGGTTTGACCCAGCAAAAGCAGCCCAGAGCATTAAAACAGCTGATATTGTTATAGCGGGTAATGCCACGCCCAATCAAAGCGCGGTTGAAATTGGTGGCATGGATGATTTAAAAGATGACCCTAATTTTGCGCTTAATACGCGCGAACAGCCACAAGCGCTTGAGTCATTGCTTGCCATGGCTAACAAATTTAATAAGCGTACTGTATTTATAAGTTTGAGGGCTCCTTACGACATTGCTAAATTTGGCGACTATGCTCACAGTGTACTGGCCTCTTATGCTTACAATATTGATGTAGACACGCACGAGCGTGTTTCAGGCCCTGCCTTTACCGCGCTCGCTAAAGTATTAGTAGGCCAAGCCACTGCCAATGGCACCTTGCCTGTTACAATTAAACCGCAAAAAGGCAATTAACATGAAACTCAATTGTGATTTGGGCGAAAGCTTTGGTTCATGGAAAATGGGGCTAGATGATCAAGTTATGCCTCATATTAATATGGCGAACATTGCTTGTGGTTTTCACGGCGGTGACCCTGATGTAATAGCAACAACATTAACGTTAGCTAAAAAAAACAACGTAACGGTAGGCGCGCATCCCAGTTACCCTGATCTTCAAGGATTTGGACGACGCTCTATGGCGTTAACAACAAGCGAACTAACTAATTGTATTCAGTATCAGATAGCAGCGCTTGAAGGCATGGCAAAAATACAGGGGCTTACGTTAAGCTATGTAAAACCACATGGTGCACTTTATAACGATATGATGGCTAACAACGACGTATTAGCAACCATTATATCTGCTGTCGCGAGCTACCCTAGCAAACTAAAGCTAATGATTTTAGCGACTAACCAAGCAGATAAGCACATCCAGTTAGCTAAACAGTTTAATGTAGAACTAGTACTCGAAGCATTTGCAGATAGGCAATACACTGATGAGGGCTTTTTGGTCTCTCGCAAACTCGATGGCAGCGTACATGATAAACCCGCCATACTTGCACAGGTCAAACAGCTCTTACAAACAGGCAGTGTAACCACACGCTCAGGTAAGCAACTAATGCTAAATGCACATAGCTTATGTGTGCATGGAGACAATAATGATGCAATTGAACTCATTAAAGAAATAAAAGCACTGTGTGACTGACATTTAATAATATACGAAAGCTGTAAACCCCCTTTACAGCTTTTTACCCTAACTTGTTAAATACACCCATGGAGTTAAATATGAGCTTCATCGCATTGCACTGTTAATTTAATAATCCCTCACTTATAACTGTACATAAGTTAACAACAGGGATTAATAATGAAACAACTTTTAGCACTTAGTTTTATATTAAGCGCAAGCCATTTGGCCATCGCAAATGACAATACACACACATTGCAACTTCAAGATGTATTTGATTTAGAATATGCAAATCAAATAGATATTACCGACGACGGAAAAACCGTTTACTTTGTGCGAAACCGCATGGATATAAAAACAGACCGAAAAGTGGGAAACATTTGGTCTGTTGATTACAAAACCAAACAAATGCAGCCGCTCACTTCAGGCGTTCATATGGATTACTCGCCAGTACTTTCTCCAGATGGGCAGCGCCTTGCTTTTATATCTACCCGTGATGGCAGCAGCCAAATTTATATGAAGTGGCTTAAAACCGGTGCCATTGCCAAAATAAGTAATTTAACCAGTAGCCCTCGCGCTATTAGTTGGAGCCCCGATTCAAGCCAGCTTGTATTCAGCATGTTTGTACCAAGTAAAAACACGCCACCGGTTAATTTGCCAGGAAAACCGAAAGGCGCAACGTGGGCAGAGCCAGCTAAATTTATTGATGACGTATACTATCGAGCCGATGGTGGTGGATACTCGCAAAAAGGCTTTAATCAATTATTTACACTTGATGCTAATGGCGGAAATGCTAAGCAACTTACTAGCGATGAATTTGATAACGCAGGTGATGTTAGCTTTAGCAAAGATGGCAGCTTACTTTACTACTCAGCCAATAGGCATAAAAATGGTGAACTCAAGCCTACAAACAGCGAAGTATATAAGTTAAATCTTAATACATTAGCCATTGAAGCTGTGACAAATAGAAATGGCCCAGATCAACAACCCAAAGTCTCCCCTGATGGTCGTTACCTTGCGTATACAGGATATGACGATAAACGCACTAACTACGAAAATACTCAACTTTACATTCGTGATTTAAAAACGGGTAACACCAAAAGCTTAACACCCAACTTTGATAGAAGCGTTGGGCAAATAAAATGGGCTGCAAACTCTAAAGGGGTTTACTTTAGCTATGCCAATGAAGGGCAAACTACCCTTGCTTATCAACCTCGAAGTGGCAAGCGTAAAGTGATCACCGAACAAATTGGCAGTGTAGCATTTGGACGACCATACTCAGGCGGAGATTTTGATGTAAGCAGCAACGGCGATATCGCGTTTACACTTGCTGACACTCAACGCCCTGCGGATGTAGCGAGCATTAAACGCGGTAAAACTCAGCGCTTAACCACGCTTAATAGCGATGCGCTAGGTGATAAACAACTGGCAAAAGTGGAAGAGATTTGGCTTAAATCAAGCCACGACCAATTACCTATTCAAGGATGGATTGCTTACCCGCCAGGGTTTGATAAAACTAAAAAGTATCCTCTAGTGCTCGAAATTCACGGCGGGCCGGTCGCTAATTATGGCCCTCACTTTAGTGCCGAAGTTCAGCTTTTTGCAGCAAAAGGTAATGTGGTGTTATACATGAACCCGCGCGGAAGTGATTCGTATGGGAAAGAGTTTGCACAAACCATTCATCATAATTACCCAAGTAATGACTTTGATGACTTAATGTCTGGGGTTGATGCGCTTATTAAAAAAGGGTTTATTGATGAGTCTAAACTATTTGTTACCGGTGGTTCTGGCGGAGGTGTACTAACAGCATGGATTGTTGGACATACAGATCGATTTGCTGCAGCTGTTGTTGCTAAACCTGTTATAAATTGGATCAGCTTTGTACTAACTGCCGACTTTTATCCATTTTTTGCTGATTACTGGTTCCCAGGCAAACCATGGGATCACATAGCGCATTACATGAAACGTTCGCCAATTAGTTATGTAGGTAATGTTACTACACCCACAATGCTGCTTACAGGTGAAGCAGACTACCGCACACCTATTTCTGAAACAGAGCAATACTACCAAGCACTAAAATTACAAGGTGTTGACACCGCGATGGTTCGCATACCAGATGCATCGCATGGTATTACAGCTCGCCCTTCTAATTTAATGACTAAAGTTGCTTACATTCAATGGTGGTTTGATAAGCACAGTAAATAGCATTACATTAATTAAATTACTAAAAGCCACTTTTTAAAAGTGGCTTTTACGTATGTGCAAAGTGTAAACCCCCTTTACACTTTTAGGGCATATTAAATATCGGACTTAGTCTATTTCTCAGTTAGTAAAATTTCGGTTTATAGCTTTTTTATAGTTTGAGTTAGTAAAAAATCGGTTTGAATCACTGTTTATAGCCTTTCAGTTGGTAAAATTTTGTTTTGTGAAAGGTATACGTTAGTAAAAAATCGGTTTATAAATCGAATTTAAACACCAAAAAAAACAAAAAATAACGTTTTTGATTACTTTAATAGCTCTTTAAGGCCCCTTTACAGCAAAAAAGCACTTACAAAACGCTTTTATTAAAGGGTTAGTTAAACTCTGATCTACAAATTCGGTTAGCTAGTTAAAACGTGATCCGCATATCTATAGTTGGTTAAAACCTGATCTCAACTAACTAAGTAACCTAATGTAAGTTTTTATTTCTCATACACTATCCGCTTTTAGCACTAATAAAGGCTTTGCTATTAGTGAGTGCAGTAAAAATATTTATGACACATAAAAAAAGGGCCTTACGGCCCTTGAGTAACACTATCTAGAAATTTTTAGAACTGGTTCATGGTGTTATCTTCACCACCGGCTTTTAAAGCGTTATCACCAGAGAAGTACTCTTTGTGTGTATCACCAATGTTAGAACCTGCTAGGTCTTGGTGTTTAACAGATGCTTGTTCACGGCGAATTTCTTGGCGTTGTACATCACGTACATAAGCAAGCATACCTAAGTCACCAAAGTAGCCTTCTGATAAAATATCTGTGCTAAGTGCTGCAGTATGGTAAGTAGGCAGCGTAATTAAGTGGTGGAATATACCCGCTTCACGTGCACCATCACGTTGGAAATTTTGTACCAATACATCAGCTGCGGCTGCAAGCTCTGTTGCATCCATTTCTGGTGCCATTAGGCCTTTGTTATCACCAAGGCTTGGGTAAGCGCTCAAATCGCGACCCGCTTCTTGCCACTCTTGGTACACTTGCTCACGGAACTTAAGCGTCCAGTTAAACGAAGGTGAGTTGTTGTACACTAGTTTAGCATTTGGTACTTGCTCTTTAACACGGTTTACAAGCTCAGCAATTTGTTTTACGTGTGGCTTTTCTGTTTCAATCCACAATAAATCAGCGCCAGATTGTAGGCTAGTTACACAGTCAAGTACTACGCGGTCTTTCTCTGTTCCTTCACGGAACTGGTATAGGCCATTTTCAAGGCGAGTAGGTTTACACAGCTCACCGTTGATTTTCATTGCCGTATCACCTTCGTTTAAGTCCTCTACGCCATTAATAGGTGTAGTCTCTAAAAAGGCATTGTACTGACTTGCTAAATCACCTGGAGTTTGTGATACCGGTACTTTTTGAGTCAAGCTTGCACCTAACGAATCAGTACGCGCAACAATAATACCGTTGTCGATACCTAACTCTAAAAATGCATAACGAACCGCATTAATTTTTGCTAAAAAGTCTTCGTGAGGCACGGTTACTTTACCCGCCTGATGACCACATTGTTTGGCATCAGATACTTGGTTTTCGATTTGGATAGCACATGCACCTGCTTCAATCATTTTTTTAGCAAGTAGGTAAGTTGCCTCTTCGTTACCAAAACCTGCATCAATATCAGCAATAATTGGCACAACATGTGTTTCAAAGTTGTCAATTTTATCAAGCACAGCTTGAACGTCGCCGCCATTCGCTTTTGCTTCATCTAGGTCATTAAATAAGTGGTCAAGCTCACGGGCATCGGCTTGCTTTAAGAATGTATAAATTTCTTCAATGAGCGCTGGAACAGATGTTTTTTCGTGCATACTTTGGTCAGGTAACGGACCAAACGCAGAGCGAAGTGCAGCAACCATCCAACCACTTAAGTAAACATAACTACGTTTAGTTGTTTTTTGGTGGCGTTTAATAGCCATCATCATTTGCTGAGCAGTAAATCCATGCCAACACCCTAAAGACTGTGTGTACTGGCTTGTATCTTTATCGTAAGCGGCCATATCTTCACGCATTACGTCAGCTGTGTATTGTGCAATTTCAATCCCTGTACGAAAGCGATTTTGTAAACGCATGCGAGTTGCATACTCTGGGTTAATTGCCTGCCATGCATTACCTTGAGATTGGCATAAAGTAGAAAGTGTGTCGGTTTCGCGTTGATATGTTGTCATAATAAAGTCCTTCGAACGGGTATATAAATAATTTAATGTTGTGAGAGTGGCAACGTTGCTAGTGCTCCGTAGCGCTTAATTCAACATTAGGCTTATTTTTTAGATTTAGTAAATTTATAGTTTTTATTACGACTATATTTTTTGTGAATATCAAAAACACACTCAACATGGCTTTTTTACGTTATTGTTGCTCAAACGCACAAATACTATGGCGACCGTTTAAGGAAGGCAATTATGACCCACACTCTCACACATTCAGGACTCAGCGTAGATTTAGAGCTTGCTGACTTTGTTAAAACTAAACTATTACCTGGTACACACTTATCAGAACAACAATTTTGGCAAAGCTTTGCAAAGATTGTTCAAACGCTCACGCCAATAAATAAAGCGTTGCTGGCTAAGCGAGAACAGCTGCAACAGCAAATTGATCAGTACCACATTGCAAATAAAACGTGGGATAGCAAGCAATACCAACGTTTTTTAAGTGACATTGGCTACCTAGTGCCAGAGCCTGCAAATTTTAAAATTGAAACACAACAGGTTGAACCCGAAATAGCGGTTACAGCAGGCCCACAGTTAGTTGTTCCAGTAAGTAACGCACGCTTTGCACTTAATGCAGCTAACGCACGTTGGGGCTCGTTATACGACGCCTTATATGGCACAGATGTGTTAAGTGAAGATGACGGGGCAGAAAAAGGCACTACCTATAATCCGGTTCGTGGCTTTAAAGTAATGGCATACGCACGCCAGTTTTTAGACAAAGCACTGCCACTTGAAAACGGCTCACATATTGAAAGCACTAATTATTCTGTTGTAAACGGCGCATTAGTTATTACGCTGCGTGACAGCTCTCAAACCACTTTAGCTGACCCATCTCAGTTAATTGGCTACCAAGGCGAAGCCCAAAACCCAAGCGTTGTATTGCTTAAAAACAATGGCTTACATATAGAATTACAGATAGATCACCATCATATTATTGGCCAAGCTGATAAAGCGGGTTTAAAAGATGTGGTACTTGAAGCAGCCCTAACTACTATTATGGATTGTGAAGATTCTGTAGCCGCCGTAGATGCACAAGATAAAGTGCAAGTTTACAAAAACTGGCTTGGTTTAATGCAAGGTAACTTGGTCGAATCGTTTAAAAAAGGCGACAAAGTTGTAGAACGTACGTTGCAAAGCGACAAAACGTATACTTCTATTGATGGCGGTACCATAACGCTTAAAGGCCGAAGCATGATGTTTGTAAGAAACGTGGGCCACTTAATGACAAACCCAGCCATTACAGACGTTTACGGCGAGCCTGTTTTTGAAGGTATAATGGATGCAATGTTTACTGCCACAGCCGCCCTGCACGACTTAAATAAAAATTCTGGCGTAAAAAACAGCAGCGCGCAGAGCATTAATATTGTAAAACCTAAAATGCATGGCCCAGAAGAAGTTGCTTTTACAAGCACACTATTTACCCATGTAGAAGAAGCCTTAAACTTACCTAAAAACACCTTAAAAATGGGTATTATGGATGAAGAACGCCGTACATCTGTAAACTTAAAAGCATGTATAAATGAAGCAAAACAACGTGTTGTATTTATTAACACCGGCTTTTTGGACCGTACAGGCGATGAAATTCACACCTCAATGCAAGCAGGTGTTGCGCTCCCTAAAGCTGAAATAAAACAACAGCCTTGGATAAGTGCTTACGAAGATCGCAACGTAGATATTGGCCTTGCCTGTGGATTAAGCCAAAAAGCTCAAATAGGCAAAGGCATGTGGCCTATGCCTGACAAAATGGCGCTGATGATGGAGCAAAAGTTAGCACACCCTAAATCGGGCGCTAATACAGCTTGGGTGCCCTCTCCTACTGCCGCAACGCTGCATGCTATGCACTACCATGATGTTAATGTTTTTACTGAGCAACATGCAATCGCTGAGCGTACAATAGCAAGCCTTGACGACTTACTTACTCCGCCACTCATGCAAGATACGTCAACACTCTCTAAAGAAGACATACAAAGCGAACTTGAAAACAATGCACAGGGTATTTTGGGTTATGTAGTGCGTTGGATAGACCAAGGTGTAGGCTGCTCTAAAGTACCCGATATTAACCATGTAGGGCTAATGGAAGACAGAGCAACACTTAGAATATCTAGTCAGCATATGGCTAACTGGCTATTGCATGGCATATGTACACAAGAGCAAATTACATCCACAATGGCAAAAATGGCCAAGGTAGTAGACGGCCAAAACGAACACGATAAAGCCTATACCCCAATGGCAAGCAGCCCTGAAACACTAAAAAATAGTATTGCGTTTCAAGCAGCCCTCGCCTTAGTACTTGAAGGAACAACACAACCTAGTGGCTATACTGAACCGTTATTACATAGCTACCGTATACAGTATAAGTCACAGCAAAGTTAATACACTCCAAATGTGTTTAACGCTGTATCTTAATTGTTTATTTCGTGTCAAAACCAGCCTTAGGGCTGGTTTTTTATTTTCTAAATCAACAAATAAGCACACCAATATTTTTAAAAATGTGTTTAAACACACTTAAAACAACTCATTTTAAAATGGAAACACATAAATTAATAACCTCTATGAATACCTAACATTTCTGTAAATACAAAAAAGCGTGTTTTGTATACACAAAACACGCTTTTTAATTTGTATTTGCTATAAAAAACGACGTTAAGATTATTTTTTTATAATTGCATTGTGATACACATTTTGTACGTCATCACAGTCTTCAAGCATATTTATAAATTTATCGAAGTTAGCAATAACCTCTTCATCATCAATTTCAATATTAACTTGAGGGATAAAAGTAATTTCGTCTACCTCAAAGTTAATACCTTCAAATGCGTCTTCAAGAGCTGTTTTAGCCTTAAAGTATTCTGTAGGAGGTGCAAAAACCGAAATTTTTCCATCTTCAGCTTCTACGTCAGCAACGTCAACGTCGGCCATCATTAGCGCTTCTAAAACAACTTCATCGTCATCGCCTGCAAAGCCTAATACTGCATAATGATCAAACATATGGGCTACACAACCAGGCGTCCCTATTTTTGAATCAGTTTTAGTAAACGGTAAACGCACATCTTTAATGGTTCTGTTGGGGTTATCAGTTAAGCAGTCAACAATCACCATACAATTACCCGGCCCATAGCCTTCGTAGCGAGCAACCGAGTAATCCTCCCCTGCTCCACCGGCGGCTTTCTCTATTGCTTTTTCGATAACGTGCGCAGGAACTTGGTCTTTTTTAGCTTTTTCGATTAGACGACGCAAAGTTTGATTTACTTCAGGATCGGGTTCACCATTTTTAGCAGCAACGTAAATCTCTTTACCGTACTTTGAGTTTACTTTTGTTTTTGCATTAGCTGTTTTGATCATAGAACTTTGACGAACTACAAATGCTCTACCCATTTTGTGCCTCTAATAAATACATTATTTTTTTATTATTTTACCAATTCAAAACGTATTGGGCTAGTAAACCTTAGTGAATGAGCGCCCATATTGTGAGAGGTAAATTTACTAAAGCTAATATAGCGTCAATTTAACATAACTCGACTTTTTTGGAGTAGCTTTCAACTAAAGCAACCAAATCGTAAAAATCATGCAACACATAATCAGCTTGATCAGCATAAGGAGGCGTTTCATTGGGAGCATATAAGCAGGCACGCATATTAGCATTGTGTGCAGCTTGAATATCGTATAAGTAATCGCCTACGTACAATAGGTTATCTGCGCTAATATTCCAAAGCGCAGCAATAGCATTTAATGCACTTGGATCGGGTTTTGCTGGTGCGTCACTTCGTGTAAGTACTGTACTGATAGGAAGCGGGTTATTTTTTAATTTAAGTGCAGCGGCTTTGTCAAAATTACGCGTCACTATTGCCATAGGAATATTTCGTTCATTTAATAGTGCAATAGCTTCACTTACACCTGGCAACAACGTGGCATGTTGCGCATCTAATAATTCGTGCTGGTGAACAATGTTCATTGCCTCTTCGCGCATATAGGGAGAAGGAAGTTGCGCAATAAAGTCGAGTAAATCTTCGTTATCGGGACAGCCAATTTGGGCTTTAATAAGTGAAAAGTCGAGTTCTGACGATACCAAAGTACCATCTAAATCAAAAATAACACCATGGATAGCCTCTACCTGAGTCGTCATACCAATCCTTGTTTGTGAAAATAATTAGTTGAGCTTTTTTCAAACATAAAAATACTCTGAGCTTACACCCTTAAATGGGAACAATTAATACTAATTATATTTAAATTAATAGTGCGAGGTGGTCAGTAACTTCACTGCAACTACCAATGAACAAAAGCTTAGCAGCTAGTTGTATGTTGCGCAAAACAAGGTAAATATAAACAACCCAATTTTTTACGTAACTTGGTATTTTACCGATCAATTATGAACGCACGTTAAATAGTGTAATAAAATACGCACTTAAATAAGCGCGTATTTTATATTAACAATGAGTTAGTTAGCCTCAAAGCGAGCTTCAAGCCAGGTATCATCCTGAGCAAAGTTTAGGGTTTTAACTTTACCTTTGCCTTCAACGTTCACCATATTAACTTGTGATGGCCATAAATCACGCAGCGCACCATTGCTCATTTTTATCCCTTGAATTCCCTCTGGGATAGGCGCTTCTTGATAAACCCAAAAAAACTTACCATCAACCTGAGCGCCAACAAAGTTAAGCGGCACAACATCACCATTTAATGTTTGCAAAGCCACATGTGACTCAACATATTTGGCAAAGCGTTGTTGATCGGTTTTATTGCTAATTATATCAATTTTACCTTTAAATAAGCTGCTAACAGCATGCTCAGTATCGTGTAAGTAAAACCGATGCATAAGCTCAACATTATGCGTTCTTTTGTTAAAAAGCACAGTCGTTACTGATGATTTTAATTGATGCGCCATACTTGGCGCAGCAATTAAAAAGCAAACAACAATAAACAAAAAACGCATTATTGCTGTTCCTCTACTTCATCCTTTGCGTCTTTTTTCTCATCGCTTTTAAGCTCTGTTTTAATATCTTGCATGATATCGCGACTCACTTTAGCTTTACTCTTACTCTTTTTAAATACTTCAATACGTGAAGGAATAATACGACGTGGGTAGTTATTATTTTCTACATCAACGTCTGCAGTTTCCCAGCGTGGATCAACACTTACTGATACAAGCGGCTTATTTTTATCAGTAACTATAAGCTTTTGTACATTTTTATGATTACGACGCCAAATTTCAGCAGGAATGTAACGCTCTTCTTTAGTGCCATCTTCATACGTGAGCTCAAGTAAAATTGGCATCACCAAACCGCCTAAGTTTGAAAATTCCATCACGTAATAGTTTTGATCGTCACTTAAAGCACGGTCTAGCGTTTTACGCTCCCACGGCTCAAGCCCTTTTAAAAACTTGTTGTACGCGTTGCGCTCTTTATTCGTTACCGTGAAACGGTCATTTTCGTCATAAAAATCAGTAATATCAGGGTTTTTCTCAACCCATGTTTTTTTACCTTCTGCACGGTTACGCTCAACAAATAACGATGTTGGTTTGTCAGCTTCAATATCACGTAGGCGGCTGTAATCTATATCTGGATTTTTAGTATCTAAACGCAGTTGATACACTTTATCTAACGAGATATCTACATGGTCGGTAGTGTAAAACCAGCCGCGCCAAAACCAATCTAAATCAACACCTGACGCTTCTTCCATAGTACGGAAAAAATCAGCAGGGGTAGGGCGCTTGTATTTCCAGCGCTGTGCGTACTCTTTAAATGCAAAGTCGAATAAATCACGGCCTAAAATCACCTCACGTAAAATATTAAGCGCGGCAGCGGGTTTAGTGTAAGCATTAGGGCCTAAGCGAAGTACGCTATCTGATTGCGTCATGATAGGCACCTGAACTTCAGATTTCATATACGATACAATATCACGAGGCTCAACACCCCAAGGAATAGTAGGATCCCATTCACGTCCAGCAACACCATCTAAAAAGCTATTTAAGCCTTCATCCATCCACGTCCACTGACGTTCATCAGAGTTAACGATCATTGGGAAGTAAATATGGCCAACTTCATGAATCACAACGCCAATCAAAAAGCGTTTTTCAGACTGAGAATAGGTGCGTGTACCGTCATCTTGTAACTTAGTACGCGGACCATTAAAGGTAATCATTGGGTATTCCATACCACCTACCGGACCATTTACCGATTGTGCAGTTGGGTAAGGGTAATCAAACGAATACTTTGAATACACTTCCATTGTGTGCACAACAGATTCAGTAGAATACTTTTTCCATAAGTCGCCACCCTCTTTAGGGAAGAAAGACATGGCCATAACCAGTGGTTGAACATCACCGCCTTGCTGATAGCCTTTTGCATCCCACATAAATTTACGTGAAGACGCCCATGCAAAATCACGAACATTATCGGCTTTAAATCGCCATGTTTTCGTTTTGTCTGTGCCTTCTTTTTCGTTTTCGAGTGCTTCTTCTTCGGTCACGATAAACACAGGACGCTTAGCAGTTTCAGATTGCTTTAAACGTTTACGCTGCGTGCTTGTAAGTACCTTGCTTGGATTATCTAACTTACCCGTCGCCGATACAATGTGATCAGCGGGTACTGTAATTTCTACGTCGTAATCGCCAAATTCAAGCGTAAATTCACCTGAGCCTAAAAAGGCTTTATTCGTCCATGCTTCGTAATCTGTGTACGCCGCTAAACGCGGGAACCACTGGGCAAGTAAAAATATATCGTTGCCATCTTTTTCAAAATGCTCATATCCTGAGCGTGCGCCAACAGCATCTTCTTCAACAATATTGAACGCAAAGTCCATGCTGAACTCAACTTCTTTACCTGGCTTTAACGGCTCATTCAAGTCAATACGCATTAATGTATCTACGATTGTTACACGTAGTGCTTTACCGTCTTCGTCTTTAACATTGCTTATTGCAAAGCCAAGTTCGTTGTCACTCATAAATTGCTGGCGACGTAACTGCCCTAGGCTCAGTTTTGCGGGCTTTTGCGCAGGCAGGCTTTGTAACGTGCTTTTAAAGGTTTTAGTGGTTTCAGCAATTGAATCACTTTTAAAAATATTTTGGTCTAACTGTAACCATAAATATTTTAATGTATGCGGTGAGTTATTTTTATACTCAATGCTCTGGCTTGCACTAAGACGACGCTTTTTTTCATCTAACTTCACGTCAATATCGTAGTTAACTTTTTGCTGCCAGTAATTTTCACCTGGTTCACCCGCAGCACTGCGGTAAACATTTGGTGTCGGCAATGCTTCATCTAACTGACGAAACTTATCAACAAACGAGCCTTTTGTTTGTTCAACTGAAGACGCAATAGCACTACCCGACATTACCATTGGCAATAAAAGAGCACTAAGCGTAAGACTTATTTTTTTCATTGTTAGTCCTAAAATAATTTTGTGATCATACTGTGTCAAATGTAGCCGTTTTCTTCAATTAAATAGCGACCAAACACCCTATTTTTAGGGTGATATTCACTAAAGTTTTGTACGCACAAATAACAATAATTTGTTAGCTATTTTAATTCATTTAAAAATGTAAAGGGGGTTTACAAATTTTAAACCGACTAGAGCATTAAAACACTCACGTATTAGCCAACTTCAGGTCAAGTTCATCAAATGAGATTACAGTGGAGTTAAGTGAGATTTTAAAGGTCCACGCTATGAAATTCTATATTGTAAAAAAGGCAAACAAACTAGACGCAATTCCTGCTGAAAAAGAACTACTTGAGCGCTATAAAGCTGACCATTATTCTTATGTAGATATTGTGTCGGCCTGCAACAAAGAAGATGCGCTAAAGCGGCTAACCACTGAACAAAAACACAGTAAAAAACAGCTCATAATTGGCGTAAATATTGCGGTGTTTTCACTAATTTTAATTATTTGTACGATAAATTGAAATTACCGTAGTTTTTGGTTGATCTTTGTAGTCATTTGTATTTAAAATCGCCCACCTTTTTATTTGAGGCAAATAAATAACAACTATTTATCCTCAAGTATTATCGATTACAAGTAAGAAATGCGGTGGGCTCATGGATTTTTATATCCTAAAAAAACAACAAGAACTAATTGCAATCCCAGCCAACGAAAATAGCTGTAAGCAGTACCTAGATTCAGGTTATTTTTACATTGATAAAGTAGCTGCTTGTAACGAAACTAACGCACTTAAAAGACTACAATCCAAACAAACTAAAACGTTAAAAAAACCTCTACTCATCGCATTGATTGCTTTGCCAGTAATTTTTGGCATTTGGTACAGCTTAAGCTAACTGTTTAGTTATACTGAGGCTTGCATCTTTAGCAGCCTTGGGTATATTGGCGCTCTTACTGGTTTTTAAGAGCGCGACATGAAAGTCCTTCATACCTCCGATTGGCACCTTGGCCAACAATTTTACGAACACGACCGCCGTGTTGAGCATCAAGCATTTTTTACCTGGTTACTTGCCACACTTGTTGAGCAGCAAATAGATTTGTTATTAGTCGCAGGCGATATTTATCATACGGCAACACCCAGTGCCAGCGCCGAAAACCAACTTTACCAGTTTATAAAAGACGCTAAAAAACATTGCCCACACATGCACGTGGTAATTATTGCTGGCAATCATGACTCTGCAAATCGTATTTTAGCGGCTCAACCCTTACTTGCTCAATTTGATACCCACGTAGTAGGGCGTTTTGATGTATCAGCGCCTGGCGATATTATTATAGAAATAAATACTAATAATAAACGCGCTGTAATCGTCGCTATGCCTTTTTTACGTACCAGCGATATAAGCTCACTTAGTCATACTAAAAACGGCCCTAGTTACGCACAAGGCGTTGAAAAAGCCTATAAGCTTGCCCTTGATCACGCCTATAGCATTAACGCGCAAAATTCGCCGTTAATTGTAATGGGGCACTTACATGCCAAAGGCGGTGATATTTCAAGTGACTCAGAACGTAATTTAGTGATTGGTGGGGAGGAGTCTATTTCGGCCAGTGTATTTGGTAACAAGGCAGACTACGTAGCACTGGGGCATCTACACAAAGCGCAACAAGTTGCTAAAAACGAGACTATTCGCTACAGCGGCACGCCTATTCCCATGTCGTTTTCAGAACGTAACTACACACACCAAGTTAATGTTATCGAATTTAAAAGCGATAAAAAACAGAGCATTAGCACAACTGTAACCCCCCTTTACATTCCGCGCTCAGCCGACGTTATTATTTTACCAAAAGGAGAGTGTGTGCCACTGAATGACTTATGTGAACAAATTAAAGCACTTGATACATCACAACATGCTATTGCCCCTTATTTACGCGTAAAGCTTAAATCAAGTGATACCGACACCACCTTCAGAGAACAAATAGAACAAGTACTAGAAGGTAAGCACGTAAAATTTTGCGGTATCGAACGTGTTCGTGAACAAACAGCCCAAACCGACAACGACACAGTATTTGAAGATTTAAGTGAAGTTGAAATGCTCAATCCGCTCAATTTATTAGAACAAGCCTTTGCAAATGATAAAGACATGGCAGGGCAGAACGTACCCGATGAACTAAAAGTGCTTTTAAACGATGTAATAAGTGAGCTGACGGAGCAAGAGCAACTATGAAAATAACCGCAGTACGCATTCATAACTTAGCATCAATAGTAGACGCCGAAATCGACTTTACTCAAGCCCCACTAAAAGATGCGGGCTTATTTGCAATAACCGGCGACACCGGCGCGGGTAAAAGTACCTTTTTAGATGCTATTTGTTTGGCGCTTTACACAAAAACGGCACGCCTAAAAGGCGATAAAGGTAATCTGATTGATTTTAATGGCGACAGCATCAAATTAAACGATGCGCGTAACTTATTACGCCGTGGAAAGTGGGAAGGCTTTGCTGAGGTTGACTTTGTAGGGCAAGACAAACACCTTTACCGCGCCCGTTATTCTATACAGCGCACCCATAAAAAAGTAACCGGTAAATTAAAAGTCGCCGAGCACACGTTAGTTACCCTACCAGATGAAACATTAATAGCCGACAAAAGCCAAACCTTAAAACAAATAGAAAGTAAAATAGGTTTAAGCTTTGAGCAATTCTCGCGTGCGGTATTATTAGCGCAGCACGAATTTGCTGCTTTTTTAAAAGCCACTGGCGATGAACGCGCGCAATTATTGGAGTGCCTAACAGGCACCGACAAATTTAGCCTAATTGGTAAGCGTATTTTTGAACGTAACAAAGAGTTAAAAGATAAGTTTGATTTACTACAAGCAAGCCTTTCAAGTTATACCTTATTGAGTGAAGACGAATTAGCAATAAAACACACCACGCTTAATGAGCTAAAACAGCAAATAGAACACACTAAAAAAACAATAATAAGCACAGAGCAAAACTTAAATTGGTACAAGCAAGCAAGTGCACTTGAGCTAGCACTTGAAGAGGCAACAAAAAGTCAGCAGCATGCTACCAACGAGCTTGCAAAAATTGCTCAACAGAGTGAGCAAGCAAAACAAGCACAAAGCGCACTTGAGATAAAAGATAACCGAAAACGACATGAGTATTTAACAGCGCAAAATAACACCCTAAATAAACAAATAAGTGACTTAAAAAATATTGATCATGCAACGCTTATTGCAAAGCAAGCCGAGGCACTTAAAACCAAACAAAGCGAATTAAAAACAGCGCAAGAGCAAAAGCACTCTGCTGAGCCAATTATTGCAAAAGCCCGCGAGCTCGACAGCCAGCTTGCTATACACGCACAAAGCATTACTAGCCTTACTCAGCAAAGTGATAAAGAGCAGCAACAACTTAGCGAATTACAAATTCAGTTTAAACACAGCCAAACCGTGCTTGATGAGGCAACTAAGCTAAATACGCAGCATCAGCAATGGCTTACTGAACATACACAGCTTAAACCGCTCGCGAATGATTGGAATTATTACCAACACAGCTTTAATACGTATTTAAGTGCTAATGAGCAACTTAATGCAACAGCAACCCAAAATAAGCAACTGCTAACAGAGCAAACCAAACAGGCTGAGCTTTTAACAGCGCAAAATAAAAAGGTAGAGCAGCAAGAGCAGCAACTAAGCCATGATCAAAAAAACCTAAACGAGCTGAACGAGCACCAACGCCAATTCAATATTGAGCAATGCGACAGCGAACTTAAAAATATTGATTACTTAAAAGAGCAGCGAATACGCTACGCTCAATTTACCCAAGAGCTTAAGCAAAGCACACAAGCGCAAAATAATATTGCAGCTAAACTTAGCCAAAGTGAGCAACAGCAGCAGTCGCTTTTACAAAACCTAGCAACGTGCGCGCAAGCACTTAAACATAACGAATATGCGCTAAACCAAGCTCGCCTGCGTGCCAGCGAAAACGTAGAGCATTTGCGCGCACAGCTTAACCCTAACGAACCCTGCGCAGTGTGCGGTGCAACCGAGCACCCCTATGCTACTAATCAAAACCCGCAATTAAACAACTTAATAGCCGATTTTGAAGCCAACTATACTTATGCTAAAAAGCAGCACGATAGTGCACAAACGCAGTTACACACACATCAAACACAACATGCCGTACTCGTTAACGAGCATGCTCAGCACGGTCAAACCATTCAAACGCTCAATACTAAACGAAATGAAATAAAAACCACCATGGAGACTGCGCGTACTCACCTAAATGCCCTCACAGCAGAGCAGCTAGATGAAACCTATAAACAGCTTAACGAGCAAAAAGCGCAGTATTTTGAATCGCAAAAACAGCAAACTACCCTACAAGCAAAAGTAAATCAGCAACAAAGCTCACTAAAAGCTGAGCAGCAAATACAGCAACAATTGCATAATTTAAACAGTGAACTAACCAATAAACTAAGCCAAGTAAATACAAAGCACGCTGAGCTAACGTCGCAAATTAACGATCTAACCACAACACTTAATGCACAATTTGAACACAGCAACTTTTGGCAGCAGCTGCAAACTGGCTCGCTTAACTTAAATGATTTAAGCCAACAGGTTGAGCTGTATCAGCATACATATGCGCAACTTGAGCAAAGTCAAAAACAAATAGACACAGCCAATCAGCAATTACAGCAGCTTAAGCCACTAATGACTAAAAGCGAAAGTGCACTTAAAACGCTAAAAGATGATTTAGACAATGCTCAACAGCTACAAAATACAACACAAAGTGAGCGCCTTGCGTTGTTTAATAACGAGCAAATAAGCGTAAACGACTACCAAACAAGAATTAATGCCCAGCTTGAGCAATGCCAAGCTCAGTTAACTAACAGCCAGCAAACTTACGATAACGCTGTAAAAAAACGAGACGAGCATGCAATTGAGCTTAAAAACGCAGAGCTGCGTTTAGCCGAGCAAAGCACGGAGCTTAAAACACTTGAAGAGCGCTACAACGAATGGTTTAGCGACTTTAAAGCCCAGTACAGTGAGGCAACGCACGAGCAGATCACAATTTTACTAACGTTAAGCAGTGAGCAAATTAAAGCCCATTTAACCCAGTTTGAGCAGCTTTCAGCTGCACTTTTAGATGCAAATGCTGCGCTTAAACAGCAACAAAGTGCGCATACAGATCACCAAAATACTAACAAGCCATCACAAAACCACGCTGAACTTAGCGAGCAATTAACGGCATTAAATACAAAGCAAACTGAGCAGCAAAATAGTTTACTTACCATTAATACCGCCATAGAGCAGCATAACCAAAATGCCAAAGCGCTTGAGGGTAAACAAACTGAGCTAGCTACTCTTAAAAAGCAGGTAGAGCAGTGGCATTTATTAAATAAAGTACTAGGCGATGCAACCGGTAAAACCATGCGTAACTTAGCGCAAACACAAACGCTAAAAATTTTACTGCATTACGCTAATAGCCACTTAAAAACCCTTAATAAACGCTACGAGCTTACAGCCATTGCGCAATCGCTCGATATTGCCATTATTGACCGCGATATGGCCGACGAACAACGCTCGGTTAATACACTCTCTGGCGGTGAATCGTTTTTAGTATCACTAGCATTGGCATTAGGGCTTGCATCCCTTTCGTCAAACAAAGTACAAATCAACTCTTTGTTTATTGACGAAGGGTTTGGTACGTTAGATAGCGAAACACTCAGCGTTGCTATGGACGCGCTCGATTCGTTGCAAGCACAGGGCCGCAAAGTAGGGGTTATATCGCATGTGAGCGAAATGAGCGAACGTGTAGCCACGCAAGTTCATGTAAGTAAGCAAAGTGGTGGATACTCCACTATTGAAGTTTTATAAGCTGATTAAAGGAGTTAAAAATGCCGACATTTACAGGCGAGCAAGCAACACATTACGATAGTCGCATTACCCGCTTAGTACCTGGTTATGAGCTATTACACCAACTTACCAATGCACAACTACTCGCTACGTTAGCAGACAACGCGCATATTTTAGTAGTAGGAGCCGGTACAGGTAAAGAAATACTCGCCCTTGCCGCGCTTAACCCTACTTGGCAATTTACCGCGCAAGATACCTCAAGTGATATGCTCGCAATTGCTAAACAAGCGTTTGAAGAGCACGGCATAGCAAAGCGCGTTAACGTTATTGAAGGCGAGCTTGATAAGCTATCTACTAAGGCCGATTCGGCGCTATGTCTACTCGTAATGCACTTTTTAAAAGACGACGGCAGCAAAAAGCAGCTACTCAAAAACATTAAAGCTAATTCAAATAAAGGCGCAAACTTATTTATTAGCGATTTAATGAAACCCGAAACCGACTTTGAGCGCGAAGCACAAATTACTGTGTGTGCCGATTTAGGCTTAAGTGACGCAGGGCAGGCCTACACAGCTCAAAACTTAGAAAGTGAGTTTTACCCACTTGATAGAATGCGCTTAAGTGAATTACTTAACGAGTGCAAATACGGTATTCCTAAGCTTTATTTTAAAGCGCTGGGGTTTAGCGGATACGTTGTTAAATAGTCTTAACCTTAGCACCGTTCTGGCTTCAGTCGGTGTTTTATTTGAACACATTCTTACATCTTCTAACAGGTACAAACAAAGCTCTCACAGTTTTATTACTAATTAGTGAATATGATTATACTCATTACCAACACAGAGAATAATCATGAAAAAAAGTTTAATTGCCCTTTTATTACTGTCTGGCTGTGCCTCTCAGGGCGTTGATCGCGATGACCAAGGTCATATCATTAAGCATTACTATGCTACGGTCGAATCAATTGAAAAGGTAAAGCTGTCATCAGAAATCGGAACCGGAATCATGGTTGGTGCAGGCATTGGTTTAGCCGAGGATTTAGATGGTAACACCGAAGACATGATCAGCGGTGCAATTGCCGGAGCATTGATTGGCGGACTTTTTACGGCATTATTTGAAGGCGGTAACACAGCATATCAATACACACTTAACGATGTAGATAACGGCGAATTTAATGTAATTCAAAAGAAAAAACTGCCAAAAAGTACTCGCTGTGTAAGAGTAAAAACAGGAAATAAAGTAAAGCTAGAAGCGGCTAATGACAGCTTTTGCCTAAATATAAATAACACCAAAAGCTAACCTAGCTTCAAGGCTCGTATTATTAATTACTTACAAAATGTTGCAATTAAACAAACCTATTAAAATTACTTTTTGGTGTGCTTTGGTATAAGCTCTTTAGCAGTATTTTTATCCATCAAGGAAGCACTATGAAGTTTGAACAGTTATTAAATAATTTTGATATGGGCGTGTGTGTTGAGCAACTTCAAAAAGAGTCGTTATTAGACCTCGCTTTACTTTTTGTCACTGTTGATGGTTCTATTGCTGACGAAGAGCTAAATGTAGTGAGTGCTTGGGCACAAAAAATTGAATGGAAATCAGCAATAGAAATAGACAATTACATAATAGAAATGACTAAAAAATGTGTTTCAGCGGTGCAAACAAACGAAATAGAGTCATTTATTCAACACCGTATGTCGCACATTATTGACCAACCAATGAGAGTGTTTGTTTTAGAGCTTCTTAAGCAAGTAATTGAAGCTGATGGCATAACCCACGAAAACGAACTTAAAGCATTGAAAATTGTTGAATCTATAGTGTAATTAAAAATATTAAAAGCTCGGTTTCTGAACGTTAAACAACCCCGAACCGGGGACTTTTAATCAAATTAAGTTTAACCAATCTCTTTAAGCGCAGATAGCGCCGCCTGTGCTTTATCTATTTGTACAAAAATATGGTCGTGATAAAACGCAGCCACTACATTGGCGCTAATATTATGCCCGGTTAATTTGGCCGATACCGCAGCGGTTAAGCCAACAGCCTCCAGACTTGAATGCACATTAAGGGTGATTAAATTATATTTACCTTCGTAAGTAATACCGGCTTTATCAGCGGTATCTGCATTTAAAATAAGGGTTAGGCCTTCTTCTTCAACGTAACTAGCAAGCGGGTTTAAATGAACGTAGTCAGCAAGGTCGCCTGCTAAACAGCAAAATATATATTCACCCTGTTTAAGCTCGGGGTTCATTGATTTTAATAACGTATTTAGCTCTAAAATTCCCGCCATGTTGATTCCTTAAATTTTTAATTAGCTGTTTTAAGCTTAGCTACAAGCCCGCTTAATCGGGCTATTTTAATATTACTTAACTGCCTATAATCAAAGTACGGGCACACAATAATGTTATTCGTTGTATCAATTGCAAACTCATCGTCTAGCCAATTAAATTGCGCATTAAGCTTACCTTGCTGTAATAAGTTTTTAGCATGGGTTCGCCCAGCAATAATATGCAGCTGGTTTTTATTAGTGCCGTTAATAATGGGGACACTAAATAGCAGCGCTGTTTTCCTGTTTTTTTGCAGTAAAAATGTATCGCGATACGCTTGCCAGCTATCGGCTTGTTTAGCAAAGCTGTAATGCTCACTCGGTAGCGCAAACAATACTTTAGCGTATACGTTAAACACTTTACGCCAGCCATTACCACAGTGCTGGTTTATGGTATTTATTTGCTCGTTTATTACAGGCTCAACACTTTGCAGGGTTTCAAAGTAGGGCATAGGCGGTGCTTTTGCGACATACACGGCTATATTAAAATCATGCTCACCTAGGCCAATAGCTTGCTCACTCACACTAGCTCGCCTTTTTTTGCGCTAAAATACGGTCGAGGTTATTGGCAAAGTTTTGGCGGTCAGTTTGGCTAAGCGGTGGTGGCCCGCCACTCATTTCTACGCCGCTTGAGCGCATGGTGTCCATAAAGTCGCGCACGTTTAATAACGAGCGAATATTCTCTGGTGTGTAAAGCTCACCGCGCGGGTTAAGTGCTTGGCCACCGTTATCTATAACTTCACTGGCAAGGGGGATGTCGCCAGTAATAACTAAATCGCCTTTTTCTACACGCTTTACTATTTCGTCATCGGCCACATCAAACCCGCTCGAAACCTGTACGCGGCTTATAAATTTTGAAGGCGGAATGCGCATTGCATGGTTAGCCACTAAAATGGTCGGTGTTTGCGTGCGCTCAGCGGCTCTAAAAAGTATTTCTTTTATTACCACAGGGCATGCGTCGGCATCTACCCATATTTTCATGCATAAATCTTTTAATTGCTCTAGTATTTAGCTGATCCTATAGCAATTTATTTTAATCGGCTAGCAAACTTTATTTGGTTAAAGCCGTACAAACTGCATCACATTTAAAAAGGAGCTTTCATGAAGGCCATTACGACTATTTTACTTATTACAGGGTTATTTTTACTCACTGCCTGCACAAGCGCACCTGAGGGCATTACTCCGGTTAAAAACTTTGACTTAGAGCAGTACAAAGGTAAGTGGTACGAAATTGCCCGCCTTGATCACTCATTTGAAGAGGGCATGGAGCAAGTAACCGCAACTTACACAGTAAACGACGATGGAACAGTAAAAGTGCTCAACAAAGGTTTCATAACTAAAGAGCAAAAGTGGGATGAAGCACAGGGCTTAGCAAAATTTGTAGAAGGGACTGACACAGGCCATTTTAAAGTCTCGTTTTTTGGCCCACTTTATGGTGCTTACGTAATTTTTGAATTAGACCAAGACGACTACCAATATGCGTTTATAACCAGTTACAACCGAGACTTTTTATGGTTTTTATCACGTACGCCTACCGTTAGTGATAAGCTTAAACAACATTTTATAGCTAAAGCAAACAAACTAGGCTTTGCCACAGAACAAATTATTTGGGTTAAACAGTAGGCTATTTAGCTATGTAAAGGGGCTTTACAATTGTAGTGCTAATGATTGTTACAGCTGTAATAAAACGATCATCTTACTGTAAGGTAAGTTAAATATGTTCGGGCTATATTAGCTGCACTTGCAACGAGACATGCAAGTGTTGGACATACTGAATATCCCCCCTATTGTTGGCAAGCTTTATAGCTTGCCATTTTTTTTGCCTAAAATTAATGGCTTTTTTGGGATCAGATTTTTACTAACTACAGTGAGGTTACTACTAATAATAGCCCTGATAAGCCAATCAGTAACATATTTAAAAAGCTAAATGGCTTAATCAACTTTTCTATAAAATTATAAAAAATCGTTATAATTAATACACTTAACCCCATAAAACCACAAAACAGTAAAGCTCCGTATCCTTGCTGCGTAACAACACAGAACAATAAACTTAGTAAAATACTGATCCAAGCAACTATTAGCAGCAAATTACTTTGCAGCTTAGAGGGACGCGTTGTAAACACCGTTTTAAAATGCACTGGTTTTGCCAAAGCAAAACCATTAAAAGCAAACAAACAGAGGCTAAAGCTAAGTAAATCAATCATGCTTTTTGCCTCTTTTTATTATTGGTCAGGTTATTAGCTGTTTTTTTAGATGCGCTAGAAGCAGTACGTAATTTTTCGGTTTGTACTAAAAACAATATGCTAAACAGTAAAAATACCGCATCGAAAATAAACAAGGCCCATTGTTTATTAAGTAGGTAGCTCACTATATTACCCTGTGTGGTAAGCGCATTTATTGCCGGTACACTCAAACACGCGAGGGCATTTATGGCTGCCATTACACGCCATTGCAACCTATCGCGCTTTAAAAGTGCCATAACGGCAACCACTAACCATGCTAAAAAGAACACTGTAACTTCTTTTTCACCACGCCCTGCTACGGTTGGACTAAGTAATCTATTGGCAATAAAAAAGGCGCAAGTAGCCAGTGGTAAACCCATAATGGTGGCAAGGTTTAAACCTTCGACTAATTGTAAGCCAAATGAGGCTTTACCCTTATTACGCTCGCGTATGCGTTTAGCCCACATTATGCAGCCAGAGCCAATCATTACGCAGCCTGCAATACCGCCAAGTACGTATAGCCAGCGCAGTAAAGGCGTAGCAAAGCGCCCTGTATGCATAGAGTTAAGTGATTCATAAAGTGCTTTACTACTGCTAAGTTCGTCATCAGTTTGTGCAACTAATTCGCCAGTAGCGCCACTAAACAAAAGCCGTGGAGATTGATCGCGAAGCGCCTTCGCAGGGCTTACCAATACCGTTACTGTTGAAGCGGCCATATTTGGTTTACTAACCTGAACACGCGTAATATCTGCACTAGGCCACTTAGTATAAACTTGATCCAAAATAGTGTTTATAGGGAGCAATTCTGCACTGCCTTGGGCGTTATTAGTCACGTTATTGCTAGGTGTTACATCGTTAAAAAAGCCACGCATACCCTTGTCATACGTCGTTAACGCAGGGTAGGGGAACAACATAAATATAAGCGTAATAATGCCTGTGTAGGTAATCATTAAATGAAACGGTAGGGCAAGTACCGAGCTTAAATTATGTGCATCTAACCAGCTACGAGTCCCTTTATTGCGCCTAAAGGTAAACATATCTTTAAATATGCGCTTATGAATAACCACGCCCGAAATTATTGCCAGTAGCATAAAAAAGCTGGCAAAACACACTACCCAGCGACCTGTTATGGCATCTAAATAATAAAGCTGATAATGCAACCGGTAAAAAAAGTTACCACCTTTACTTTCAACAAAAGCGGGCAGCGCTTGCATGGTGTTTGGGTTTAATTGGGTATTTACAAACTGGCTGCGGCGCTGCCCTGGCTCTTTAGGTTTTGCATAGCCATATACCAAATACGGTATTCGCTCTTCGGGCAAGGTAATACGCCAACTAGGGGAATTTTCAGCGTGCTGATTTAAATAATCAAAGCCATTAATAATTTGCTGCCTTTGCGCGGCCACTCTGTCGGTTTGGGCTTGCACATTGTGTATAGCCGGTTGATTCCACAGATTTATTTCATCTCTAAAAAAGCTCGCTGTGCCTGCAAAAAATATTATGTAAATAATCCAACAGGTAAGTAAGCCCACCCAGGTATGTAGCCAGGTCATCGACCTAAAAAAACTGTCTTTCATAGCCAACCCTTCAGTAATGCCAATATAGCAACAAAAAAACCTGTACTTAATAAAATACTGATCCAAACAGTTTTTAACGACTTAACCGAAAACGCATAAATAAACACTGCGGCGTAAATTAAAATACTGATAGACACACACAGTAATACGGCATCTTGCTTAGGAATGGGCAGCAGTACACTTAATAATGAAATACACGCTGAGGTAAACGCATAACCACCCACTATGGCAATAATAAAACGCAAAAATACTAACACTCTATAGCTTTGGGCCACATTTAAAAGCGTAGCTAGGTTAGTTTTTGTAAAAGGTGCTATGTGCAGAGGTGCCTGCATAGTTAACAAATCCCTTATTCAAATACGAGAATAAAAATAAGGCGTTATTATAAAGCTTACAAATACAAAAGATAGCGATTCTCATTTGTATATTCTAGTTAATTTAACATTAGTGCCTAGCATATTAGTAAAATACTGATCTCTGCTGTTTTAGGGTTATTGCTTAGCTAATTACGAAGGTTTACAGTGGTCAATACTGGCAAGCCAAAGAGTAAATTTAAAATGAGCAACCACGAAAAACTAAATTATGTAGAGTTTCCCGCGTGCGATTTAACAGCTACAAAAAGCTTTTTTACTAACGTGTTTAACTGGCAATTTACCGACTATGGCCCAGAGTATACGGCATTTAGCGGCCAAGGGCTTGATGGTGGCTTTTTTAAAGCACCGCTTAAATCACTTACTCAACATGGGGCCGCACTGCTGGTGTTTTACAGTAACGACATTCACGCTACCTATAAAAAAGTAGCGCAATATGGCGGCAAAATAGTAAAACCTATTTTTGAGTTCCCCGGTGGCTGCCGCTTTCATTTTACCGAGCCGAGTGGTAACGAATTTGCCGTATGGTCAGAAAAACAATAAACATATCAAATAATTAGTTGTTATTTTTAGATGAGATCACGATTTTACCAACTAATAACTAATTTGAGTAAAATAAACCGATTTTTTACCAACTCATTAGGTCTAAATGGCCATTTAGAACAAAACTTAAGCATTTAAGGCCAGATTTATATGGATCCGATCAATTTAATTGAGCAAGTTAGTAAATGCGTGATCTGTGAACCTCATTTACCGTTAGGTGCTCGCCCCGTTATACAATTTAATGCCAATGCGCGTATTTTAATTGCCGGCCAAGCACCGGGCATAAAAGTACACGAAACTGGCAAGCCCTTTAACGATGCCAGCGGAAACCGCCTACGCGAATGGCTTGGGCTAAGTGTTGATGAGTTTTATGATCCGCAAAAAATAGCTATTTTACCTATGGGCTTTTGTTACCCTGGTAAAGGTAAGTCGGGCGACTTACCCCCGCGTAAAGAATGTGCACCCGCTTGGAGAGCGCAATTACTGGCCGCTCTGCCAAATTTAGAGCTTACAATCGTGCTCGGTAAATACGCGCAGGCTTATCATTTACCGCATACTAAAAACATGCCCTTAACCGAGTTAGTAAAATCGTGGCGTGAATATTGGCCGGAGCATTTGGTGCTACCACACCCAAGCCCACGCAATAATATTTGGCTTAAAAAGAACCCATGGTTTGCACAAGATGTACTGCCAGAACTTGCTGAGCGCGTTGCTGCAATATTAAATGAAGAACCACAATGAACAACTATAAATCAAACGGTTATATGCTTGTAAAGGGGCTTTACAGTATCAAAGAGCTAAATAAAATTAAGCTCCTAGTTAATGCCTTTCATACACAGTGGAAGGCTAATAACCGTGAGTTTTATCAATCCCGTGCAATTAATAGCTCGGGCATAACAAATAGTGAGTATTTAACAGCGCAGCAAAACGAAGCCTTATTTAGTTTATTAGCTGATAACAAATTAATTAAGCGTGTAAAACAGGCGATTAGTGAGCCACTGTTTTTAAATACTCAGTTATTTTTAATCCCGTTAAAGTTACACAAAAAAATTATTGGCATCGCGATATGCAATACCATTTAAATGTGCAAGAGCAACAAGCTGCGTTAAACGGGCCCGACGTAGTGCACTGCCGGTTAGCCCTTGAAGACGAGCCAGGTATAGAGCTTGTACCCCACTCGCATAAAAATTGGGATACACCAGAGGAGCTAAATGTACGTCTTGCAAAAAATAATAAACTGCCAAGCGATAACCTAACTACAGGCAAAGTTATTAAACTTAATGCGGGTGACTTACTGCTATTTTCAGCCAATATGATTCACCGAGGCTTATACGGCAAAAACCGTTTAGCACTGGATATTATTTTTTGCGAAAATGCACCACAGTTTACCGCCTTTATCAATGCAGCAAACACTCCAAACTCGGCAATCGCTAATAAAACCGCTAATCCACAAGTATTTTTTAACCCACTTTAAACCCGCTATAACCCCATTTAACACAACACTTTTTCGCTTAACTATAAATATTACTAATAGTGTTTAATAAATAAACATCACTGTTATTTATTTTAAGACTCGTCAGTATGAAATAGACGCAAAATTATCCAATAAAAATAACCTCTATAATGGAGTTGCAGCTATGACAACTGAACACACACAATCACACACACGTTTAAAACCTGCTTTTTTAAAACAAAAAACACTTACTTTATTTACGCTCAGCGCATTTAGCGTGGGTATGGCACAAGCCGCCGAGAATAAAGTAAATAAAAGTGAGCTTGAAACCATTACCGTCACCTCGCAAAAGCGGGTGCAATCACTGCAAGATATTCCTACCTCTATTCAAGCGCTTTCTGGCGATTACCTCGAGCAAAACAGTGTTGACGATTTACTCGCCCTAAGCGAAAACCTACCTAACGTGCATATAACCGAAACCTCAAGCAGTAAACGTATTTTTGTACGCGGTATAGGCTCGGGTACTAACTCAGGCTTTGAGCAATCGGTTGCTATGTATAAAGATGGCGTGTATTTAGGGCGCGGGCATCAGGCTAAATTTCCATTTTTAGATATGCAGCGCCTTGAACTTATAAAAGGCCCGCAGTCAGTTATGTTTGGTAAAAACGCCACAGCAGGTGCCTTTAGTATGATCTCAAATTCGCCAACCGATGTACTTGAAGGCACCGTATCGGCAGAGTTTGGATCAGACAACGAAAAGCGCTTTACAGGCGTTATAAATATTCCTATTAACGATGATTTAGCCATACGTATTGCCGCGTTTGACCACTCTGTTGATGGCTTTTTATATAACCAAGCGCGCCAAAGCGACGAGCAATCTAACGACTCATCAGGTGCGCGTTTATCAATAGATTGGCAAATAAACGATGATATAAATGCATTATTAAAATGGGAACACGGTGAGTTTGAGTCGCACGGTTCACGCTATCAATACATTATCGATACTCCCAACCGCGACTTACAAATAGCAAGCGATCCAACAAATCCGGGAAACGTGGGCTATCGCTCACTTTTACTAAGCGACAACTCGGGCCTTGATTACACAAGTTCGGTATCGGGCGATGGCCACCCTGGTGGGCTTAATGAGCAAAGTAAAACCACGCTTGATAACGCATCACTTAAATTAACCTATAACCATGGCGAATACGAATTTACCTCTGTAACCACGTATAGCGAGTATGATTGGGACTCAACTTTTGATGCCGACTTTTCAGAAGTCCCGCTTATAAAACAAGACTACTTAGAAACCTATAACCAGTTTACGCAAGAGTTTAGAGTAAGCTCGCCAACAGGACGCACGCTTGAATACGTAGCGGGCATTTTTTACATGAGCAGCGAACTGGAACACCCAAACGATATTTTATTTAGCGCATCGTTACTTATTCCTGATTTAGTGGGTACATCATTGGGCGTAAATGCCCTGTTTGATCAAGACCAACAAAGCTACTCAGCATTTACCGCCCTTACTTGGAATGTAAACGCGCAATGGCGCGCTAATTTTGGCCTGCGTTATCAAAAAGAAGAAAAAGAAGTAAGCAGCGTACAAAATGTGTATAGCGTATTTGAGCCCAATACACCGCAAGCCGTACAACAATTTGCCAATGCGGCTGCGCCCACTATTGCAGGGCAGCTCTCAGGCGCGGGGGTACATGACCTTAACGCTAAGCGTGATGAATCACACTTATCACCCAATATTAGTGTGCAATATTTAGGGTTTAACAACACCATGTTATTTGCAAGCGCTGGCGTAGGCTACAAAGCCGGTGGTTTTGATGGCTCTGGCTTAAATGGCTCGCAAGGTAATACGGTTGATGAAAATTCAGGCTTTGAGTTTGACGACGAAAAAGCCACTAATTTTGAATTTGGTATTAAAGCCGAGCCAATTAAAAATACTCTACAAGTAAACGCTACACTGTTTTACACCCTGTACGATGACCTACAAGTATCTGAATTTAATGGTAATGCATTTGTAGTTAAAAATGCTGCCGAAACCAAAGTAAAAGGGATTGAGCTCGATTCACGCTGGGCAATAAATCAAAGTTGGCAGTTATCGGCAAACCTTGCTGTGCTTGATTTTGAATACGAGCAATACGCCAGTGCCTCGCCAACAGTTATGCAAAGCGAACTACTTGGCCAAGCATTCCAAGATTTAACCGGGCAAACGGGCGCGTTTGCTCCCGACTACTCAGGCAATATAGCAATTGATTACAATACTGAGGTATTTTCAAATCTTACTTTAAGCAGTAATTTAGCACTTAACTTTAGTGATGATTACTTTTTAGAGCAAGATCTTGACCCAATAGCCAAGCAAAGCGCTTTTGAAAAGCTAAATTTACGCATAGAACTAGGCAGCAGTGAAGGAGATTGGTCGGTGTCGCTATTAGCTAAAAACCTAACCGATAAGCACACTTTTTCGCAGGCCAACGATGTGCCAGTAATTAGCTACGCACACCGTTTTTTATCAGAGCGTGGGCGTAGTTATCACGCACAACTTAATTATCGCTTTTAAGTTTGTCAGCAGGGATAAGTTGCTGGGCTAAACCTAGCAGCTTTTCTCGCATCCAACTATTTACTAAATCGTCGTCGGCTTGTTCGTGCCAATACATGTGCACAGGCATTAACGGCACATCAAACGGCAAGCTAGTTACATGCACGGGCATTTGCTCTTTTAATACCTGCGCGTACGCGTTTGGCATTGTCATTATCATGTCGCTTTGGCTAATCACTTTAGTCGCCGCAAAATAATGTTCACATTTAAGTACTACATTACGGGCAAGTGCATGCTTTGCCAGCGCCATATCAATAATATCTACCTGCGCACCTTTTAACGACACCAACGCATGCGATGCCTTTGCGTAACTTTGTACGGTTAAGTCATTTAATATGGGATGATCGTGCCTACAAATTAGCGAAAAATGCTCATTACAAATAAAGGTATTTTTTATGTGGTTGCTCGTTGGGGTAAGCACATCAATAACTATATCGAGCTCTTGGTTTTCGAGTGATTTTTCCATATCAACATGCGAAACCTGTCGGCTGTTAATTGTAATATTAGGGGTGTTTGTAAGTAGGTCGCTCATTAGTGGCGGAAAAAATATCGATTCTAAAATATCTCTAAAGCCAAATTTAATTTCCCGCTTAAAGGCGGCTATATCAAAAAGCCGCTCGTTGTTCATGGTTGCCTCTAATGCCTGCACCGACTCAATCACTTGCGCTATTATTTTTTGGCAAAAAGGCGAGGGCACCATACGCCGGCCATGGCGAATAAATAGGGGGTCGTCAAACTTATCTCTTAGGCGCGAAAGCGCATGGCTAACTGCTGGTTGCGTTAAATGCAGCTTATCTGCAGCACTAGTAATGCTCCCCTCTTGGTATACTGTTTTAAGTATTACAAACAGGTTTAAATCTATCTTTCCATGCATAGCATTTATGTTTAACCATTAATTAACATCACTTCTATTTATCTTAAGCGAGACTAAACTAAAGTCAATAGACTTTAATTTAGGATTATTATGAGCAATACACTAGAGCAGCAAGCCGCAAAAATGACCATAGGCAGCGATAAATTTAAACTTATCATGCCGCCTAAATTTAACACCCTAAACGAGCAACGTACTTACGAAAAACAACGCCTAGCCGCTGGGTTTAGAGTATTTGCCATGTACGGTTTTGATGAAGGACTTGCGGGGCACATAACACTTCGCGACTGCATAGAGCCCGATACATTTTGGGTAAACCCCGTAGGTATGCACTTTGCGCATATTAAAGCGTCAGATCTTATTCGGGTTGATCATAAAGGTAATATTATTGAAGGCAGCACACCGATTAATAATGCGGCGTTTGCTATACATTCACGCATACATATGGCGCGCCCCGACGTAAACGCAGTAGCCCATGCGCATACACGTTATGGCCGTGCGTTTTCAGCATTAGGTGAGTTACTTAAACCAATTTCGCAAGATGCTTGCGTATTTTACGAAAACCACAGTGTATTTGATGTATTTAGCGGCGTAGTAGCCAACAGCGAAGAGGGCGACATGATAGCTAAATCGCTGGCCGATCACTGCGCTGTTATTTTGCAAAACCATGGTTTGCTAACTGCGGGTTCGTCGGTTGATGCCGCAGTTGCCAATTTTGTATTGCTAGATAGCTGCTGCCAAAGCCAGTTATTAGCACAAGCCGCAGGCGAGCCTAAGCTTATCTCACACGAGGTAGCACTACATACAAAACAAGCCAATGGCTCAGAGCTGGTTACATGGGGGAACTTTCAGCCCATGTATCAGGTAGTTGCTGCACAAGATAACAGTTTTTTAGATTAAAAAATGGCAATAACTTAGTTTTTGATAGACTAAATTTTACGCGGTAATGGCCCACACACCCAAAGCCGCGTTAAACACCATGCACTCACACGCAAACACACATTATAAAAATACGTTGAGAGTTTTATGACTATAACAACAATTAAAAACCAAGCCGATGTTGGCAATTTAAACCTTGCTGAAATATCACCAGCGCAACTTCCTCGCTCTACTTATCATGCCATTTTACAATCGGCCCAAAACTTTGGTGATGCAACCGCTATTGAATACATTTTAGATGGCGACTGTATTAGCGAAGCGCAAATTCCGTTTGCAAAAAAGCTTATTCACCGCATTTTAATGACCTTTAAAGGCAAAAGTTTTGCTAATCCGCATCGTAAAATGAGTTACAAAGCGCTCGCAAAAAACGTAACAGGGCTTGGCAATGCATTGCACTCGTTGGGTATTACTAAAACCGAGGTAACCTCGCTGGTGTTACCTAACTTTCCAGAAACCTATGTCTCGCTTTGGGCAGCAGAGGCCGCAGGCATTGCAAACCCCATAAACCCCTTGCTTGATGAGTCCATAATGAAAGAAATTATGATCTCAGCCAATACCAAAGTAATTATTGCCCTAGGTCCAGTGCCTGGTAGCGATATTTGGCAAAAAGTAATGGCAATTAAAGAGCATATTCCCGGCCTAAAAGCGGTTATTAGCTTATTTGGTGACGACATAGCGTGCTCGCAAAATAATAAAGTACCCGTGTATGGGTTTAAAAAGTTACTGGCTGCGCAAAATACGCAAGCAGCTAATTTTACTTTGCCTGAGCAAAGCGATGTGTGCGCGTATTTTCATACGGGTGGTACCACCGGCCTACCAAAACTTGCAAAGCACTTGCACTTAAACCAGCTCACCAATGCAGGGCAGGTTAATTTACTTTCGCCAGTAAACGCAGGCGACACCATGCTAGTAGGCTTACCTATATTTCATGTAAATGCGGCGGTAGCCACGGGCATAGCCTCAGTTATGAAAGGCTGTAAAATTTTACTCGCAAGCCCATCTGGCTTTAGGGGTAAAAACATCATTCAAAACTTGCTCACCCTAATTAATAATTACGATGTGGCCGTTATGACCGCCGTACCTACGGTTTACGCTGCTATGGTTGAGCAAATTACCTCGCAAAAAATTACTGTACCACCACTTAAAATGAAGTTTGCCATTTGTGGGGCCGCGCCGCTTTCATCAGATTTACAAGCCCTGTTTACTAAACTCACCAATACCCCACTGGTAGAGGGTTATGGCTCAACTGAGGGCAGCTCGGTAAGTACGTTAATGCCTGTAAATCCAATTAATAAAGAGGCTTCTGTAGGGCTACCAATACCTGGTATTACGCTTAAAATTGCCGATATAAACGAGCAAGGCACGCTTGTTAAAATTTGCGATACACTCGATGTTGGCGAAATAATAATAACCGGTAATAACGTATTTCCCGGTTACGTAGAAGATGCGCATAACCAAGGCGCATGGGTAGTTGATGAAAACGGCCAACAATATTTTAGAACCGGGGATTTAGGAAAAATAGATGAGAGTGGGTATGTATCGTTATGCGGTAGGCAAAAAGAGCTAATAATACGCGGCGGGCACAATATAGACCCCAAAATGATTGAAGATGCCGCAACAAGCCACCCCGATGTAACACTTGCAGCCGCCGTGCCACGCCCAGACAGCTACGCAGGCGAAGTGCCGGTACTTTACGTAACGCTAAGCCCAAATAGCACGCTTAAGCTTGACGCTCTCACCGCGTATGTTAGCGCCAACATACCTGAGCGGGCAGCAATACCAAAAGCTATTTATATAGTTAATGAAATACCGCTTACTGCCGTAGGTAAAATTTTTAAGCACGAACTGGTTTGCCTAGAAATAAAACAAACCATTACAGAGGCTCTTAGCGAGCAATTAATCAACAAAACCGTGCAAATAAATGTGTTTGCTGATAAAAAGTTAGGCATAAAAGCCACTATTTTAGTTAATGAAGATGAGTTAAACGCGCTGCAACAACAGATAAAAACGCTGCTAACCCCGTACTCATTTAACTACGCAGTGCTGGCATTAAAAACAACAGAGGCCGCCTAATTTGAACGCATCATTTTTAACAGAAATCATACTCCCACTCGCCCTTGCCCTTATTATGTTTGGCATGGGGCTTGGGCTTACAGTTGGCGACTTTACGCGGCTTTTTAAAAAGCCCTTAGCAATTGCTATGGGCTTACTAGGCCAAATTATTGCCATGCCGCTACTGGCTTTAGGTTTGTGTTATTTACTTAATTTACCCACGCCTATAGCAATAGGGTTAATGATTTTAGCCGCGTGCCCAGGTGGTACTATGTCAAACGTAGTGAGCCAGCTAGCAAAGGCTAATTTGGCGCTTTCGGTAAGCTTAACCGCTGCCTCAACCGCTATTAGCATTATTACCACACCGTTTATTATTGGCTTTGCCATGCACCAATTTGCGCCGCAAGACGATGCCAGCTTTTCAATATTAACTACATCTCTTGGGCTGTTTGTCATTACTTTAGTGCCTGTAGCCATAGGGATAAGCTTGCGCCATTTTAAAAGCGAATTTGCGATTAAAAGCGAGCCGTTTTTTAGGCGCTTTTCGTTATTTTTTATGCTCGCCATGATAGCCGCGCTAGTAATAAAAGAACGCGCCTTACTGGCAAGCTCGTTTAACGATGTGTTTTGGGCGTGTATAGCACTTAATATTGGTTCAATGATCGTTGGCTTGCTAATAGCAAAGCTTTCAAAACTATCTTTAACTGATTCGTTAACACTTGGGATTGAGGTAGGGATTCAAAACGCATCGCTGGCTATTTTAATTGCTATAAGCTTTTTAAATAAGCCTGAGTATGCCGTAACTGGTGGTGTATATGGCCTTGCCATGTTTATTGGGCCGCTGTTATTAATTGCTGGGCTTAAGTTTAAAAACAAACGCCTTGTAAACGCTTAAAAAATAATGAGAAGCGCCAAATTTAGTTCACTAAGTTTGGCGCTTTTTTTATAGCTATTAACGTTTAAAAATATGCTGCACTTGCCCGCGTAACCATACTAAAGCGTCGTCTTTATCAGTACTTTGATGCCAATATAAATGCTGATAAATAGCAGGCATAGTGGTGGGCACAGGCCTTGCTATTAGTGTGTCATCCAACAATTGACTGGCAACCATTGAAGGTAAAGTAAGTAAAAATGGCGCGTCTTTTATTACCTCTTTCGCGGCAAAATAATTTTGACAACGTATAGCCACCTGCCTATTAAAACTCAATTGCAATAACGCAATATCTTCAATAACAGTACCGGTTGCCCGGTTAGATACCGCAACATGCTTAGCCGCTAAATAATTGTCTATATTGAGTTGGTTTTTAAGCGGGTGGTTTTTTTTCATGAGTACACAAAAGTGATCACTTGAAAGAACAGCATGGCTAATGGGCGCTTTTATTGGCCGTGCTACATCAATTGCCATATCTATTTGATGATTAGCTAATTGCTTATGCATATCTTCACGGCTTAATTTTACGCTCGCTAAGCTTGCATTGGGAGCATGTTGTGCCAGTGCAAGTTGCAATTTAGGCAAAACAATAGGCTCTATTGCATCGTGCAGGGCTATTTTAAAGGTTTGCGCAGTGGTCTCTAAATTAAAGTCACCGCAGGCTTGTAGCACTTGGCGTAATTTTTCGAGTAAATCTATTAGCTCGGGTGCCATACGTTGGCACGCAGGGGTGGGCAGCATTAATTGCCCTTGGCGCTCAAATAACGGATCGTTTAATACAGTGCGCAAACGTTTTATAGCATGGCTAACTGCTGAGGGCGTTATGTACAGCACCTTTGCGGTTTCGCTCATGTTTTTTTCACGGTATAGGCATTCAAATATTTTAAGTAAATTTAAATCTAACTGTTGAATATTTTTAGCTTCTATCATTATTACCCGCTCACACTATGAATGTAATTCACACTTAACTGGTAATATATTTCATTTAATTCATTGGGGCGAATGTTTTATGCTGGGTTAACTAAAAAATAAACAGGCAACCCTAATGAACTTTGAGCCAAGCCAAAAAAGCCAAGACTACCTAAAGCGTGTAACTGCCTTTATGGATGAACACGTATTGCCTATTGAACAAGCAGTAGTTGCGCATAACCATGCTAAAAATAATTCAAACGATTGGACCACTTGGCAACTAAGTGAGCACATTGAGCTATTAAAAGCGAAAGCAAAAGCCGCTGGCCTGTGGAACTTATTTTTACCCGATGCAGAACTAGCACAAGGTTTAACCTGCTTAGAATACGCCCCTATTGCAGAGCAAATGGGTAAATGCTTATTTGCCTCAGAAATATTTAATTGTAACGCCCCCGATACCGGCAATATGGAAGTGCTTTATCACTTTGCAAACGATGAGCAAAAACAGCAGTGGTTAACCCCATTATTAAATGGCGATATTCGCTCAGTATTTGCTATGACCGAGCCCGATGTCGCTTCATCAGATGCGACAAACATGCAAGCAACCATAGATGTTGATGGCGACGAGCTTATTTTAAATGGCAAAAAATGGTGGACCACCGGCCTTGGTCATCCCAATGCACAGGTGGCTATTTTTATGGGGCTTTCCAACCCCGAAAACGATAAACACAGCCAGCATTCAATGGTACTTGTGCCGCTAAACACACCCGGTGTAAACATTAAGCGTATGCTAAGTGCCTGTGGCGATTTTGATGCCCCCTACGGCCACGGTGAAATGGAATTTAATAACGTACGCGTACCAAAGCAAAACCTTATTTTAGGGTTAGGCAAAGGCTTTGCCATTGCACAGGGGCGCTTAGGGCCTGGGCGAATTCATCATTGTATGCGCGCAATTGGCGCAGCAGAGCGCTGTTTAGAGCTCATGATTAAACGAGGCCTGTCGCGCAGCGCTTTTGGTAAACCCTTACTTAAATTAGGCGGTAATTTAGAACGTGTAGCGCAAGCGCGTATGGCAATAGATCAAGCCCGTTTATTAACCCTACACGCGGCATGGAAAATAGACACTCAAGGCGTTAAACACGCCATGACCGAAATATCGAGCATAAAAGTAGTCGTGCCTAATATGTTGCAAATGGTCTCAGATATGGCAATACAAGTGTTTGGTGGCGCAGGGGTGTCGAGCGACTTTCCTATTGCCTCGTTTAATGCAATGGGCCGTATTTTACGCCTTGCAGATGGCCCAGACGAAGTACATATGGGCATGGTTTCGCGCCTCGAACTTAACAAATACCGCTAAGGCAACACCATGAAAACACGACTAATAATAACAGGTGGAGCCACAGGGCTGGGTAAAGCGTTAGCCCTGAGTTACGCAAGTAATTTGGGCGCTAACTTACAAATTTGTATTGCCGATATAAACGCCGAGCGTGCAGCCACAACCATTAGTGAGCTGCAAGCACTAAAAAGCGATGCCTTTTTTTATGCCTGCGATGTAACCAAGCAAGCAGATGTAAAGGGGCTTTACGATATTATCCAAACCAAGTGGCAGGGCGTAGATATTGTTATAAATAATGCAGGCGTTGCCACGGGCGGCTCGCTTGAGGGCGAATCGCTTGAGCAATGGCAGTGGATTATGGATATTAATTTGCTCTCTATGGTGCGGGTGTGCCAAACGTTTTACCCCGCCTTTGTGCAACAAGGCGGTGGCTACTTTATTAATATAGCCTCACAAGCAGGGCTTACCCCTATTCCGTTTATGAGCAGTTATAACGCTGTAAAAGCAGCGGTTATAGGCTTTAGCGAAACCCTAAAGCTCGAACTCGCCCACGATAATATAGATGTAAGTGTTGTGTGCCCGAGCTTTTTTAAAACCAATCTTGATGAATCCATGCGCACCAGCGAGCCGGCCATGAAAACCATGCTTAACCGTGCCTTTGAGCGCTCCCCCATAAACGCAGAGCAAGTTGCCGATATTATTTATCAGCAGTCGCTTAACCGCCCATTTTTAATTTTGACCCATAAATTAGGTAAACAGGCCTTTTTAATGAAAAAACTACTCCCCATTGAGTGGTACATTAAAAATATGCTGAAAAAAACACGCTCAATGCAACGTTTAAAATCAAAATAATAAAGGCTAGCAATGAACACACAATTATTAGACCAAGCCAAAAACGTACGCCAAGGCGAAGAGCTCGACACACAAAAAGTAGATGCCTGGCTTAAACAGCACCTTTCACAGTTAACTGGTGAGCCCAGTGTTACTCAATACGCAGGGGGGGCATCAAACTGGACCTACTGCCTAGAGTACCCAGAGCAATCGCTTATATTACGCCGTGCGCCCAAAGGCACCAAAGCCAAAGGCGCACACGATATGGCCCGTGAATATAAGCTGCAGCAAGCGCTAAAACCAGTTTACAGCTATGTGCCAAATATGGAGGCGTTTTGCGACGATGAAAACATTCTCGGCACCGACTTTTACGTTATGGAAAAGCTTACGGGTATTATTCCGCGTAAAAATTTACCACGCGGATTAACCCCCACGCCCGAGCGCACCAAAAAGCTGTGCGAAAACGTACTCGACTGCCTAGTAGAGTTACACAAAGTAGATTACAAACAGGCCAACTTAAGCCATTTAGGCAAAGGCAAAGGCTATACACAGCGCCAAATTAGCGGCTGGAGCGAGCGCTTTAATAAAGCCAAAACTTGGAATGTACCCAGCGGCAAAAAAGTAATTAAATGGCTTGAAAACAACATGCCAAGTAACGAGCGCATTTGCATAACACATAACGATTTTAGGTTTGATAACGTTGTGCTTGATGCAAACGACTACACCAACGTACTGGGTATTTTAGATTGGGAACTTGCCACCCTTGGCGACCCACTTATGGATTTGGGCAATACACTGGCTTACTGGGTAGAGCCAGGAGATGACTTTTTAGCCCAAGCCACCCGCCGTCAACCCACTCACTTAGAGGGTATGCTAACGCGCAAAGAAGTGGTGGCCTACTACTGTAAAAAAATGAATATAACCGTAGATGACTTTACCTTTTACGAAGTGTACGGACTATTTAGACTTGCCGGCATTGTGCAGCAAATTTATTACCGCTATCACCATGGGCAAACTAAAAACCCTGCCTTTAAACACTTTTGGGTGTTTGTACATTACCTTTTATGGCGCTGTAAAAAAGCCATTAACAACCAAGGTAAAGTCTAATGTGTATTTTATATTTTGTACGCCACGGGCAGGCCAGTTTTTCGGCTGATAATTACGATACGCTCTCAACAAAAGGGCAACAGCAAGCCACACTACTGGGTGAATATTTAGCACAAAAGCAGCTAACACCCGATGCTGTATTTGCAGGCACTATGCTGCGCCATAATCAAACCGCAGAGCTTAGTTTAGCAAGTGTTAATAATACGCCTGTGGTAATAAACGATGCGCGTTTAAACGAGTACGATCACGAACACATTTTAGCGGTTTATAACCCACAGCTTGCCACCCCAAGCCAAGTGCGTGCTGCACTTAGCGAGCAAGCCGAGCCTATGGAATACTTTAAAACGGTATTTATCAGCGCCATACAGCAATGGGTACTCAACCCCGACAGCACTCAGTATAACGAAAGCTTTAATGCATTTACTGCGCGAGTACTGGGCGCACTTGAACAAATAGCCAATGAAAACCACGGTAAAAAAGTACTTATTTACACCTCTGGCGGGCCTATTAGCATTATAACCAGCCATTTAATGGGGCTAAAGCTCGAGCGCTTTATTGATATTAATTGGAGCTTAGTAAACGCAGGCGTAACCAAAGTAGTGGCGCGCGGCAAAGGAAAAAATCAAAAATTAACGATAAGTAGTTTAAACGAGCATCACTTTTTAGAGTGCCACCCACAACAAAAATTAATTACATACACCTAAGGATCTAATTATGCGCAAAAACATACTAATAACAGGTGCAAGTTCAGGCTTAGGCAAAGGCATGGCAAAAGAGTTTGCAAAACAAGGTTGTAATCTTGCTTTATGTGCTCGGCGCTTTGAGCTGTTAGAGCAGCTAAAAAGTGAGCTTGAACAAATAAACCCAAACATAACCATTAGCATAAAAGTGCTTGATGTTAACGATCACGAACAAGTATTTAGCGTATTTAATGCCTTTAAAGAAGAGCTTAACGGCCTTGATAGAGTAATTATAAATGCTGGTATGGGCAAGGGGGCTTCTATTGGTACGGGTTACTTTAATGCCAATAAACAAACCGCACAAACTAACTTTGTGGCCGCACTGGCGCAAGCTGAGGCCGCAATGGAAATTTTTAGAGCGCAAAACCATGGACACTTAGTGACTATTTCATCTATTAGTGCTGTACGTGGTTTTAGGCGCGCCATGACCGTTTACGCCGCCACTAAAGCGGCTATTACCTCATTAAGTGAGGGCATACGCATAGATGTAATGCACACGCCTATAAAAGTAAGCTGTGTACATCCAGGTTTTATAAGAAGCGAAATAAACGAAAAAGTAAAAACAGTGCCGTTTATTGTTGATACCGAAACTGGCTGCAAAGCACTGGTAAAAGCAATAAATAAAGAAAAAGCCAACAGCTTTGTGCCAAGCTGGCCGTGGGCATTCCTGCATTGGATTTTACGCTTAGCACCACTTAGTACAATTCGTAAAATGTCGTGAGTGTTATAAATTTTAGGTATTAAAAAAGGTGGCAAATGCCACCTTTTTTAATTGTTTAATACTTATAAAAGTGCAAACAACTTTTTAAGCTGTGGCATGTATTCACTTACTAATGCTAAATTACTTTCGCTAACAAGTGACTCGGTTGTATCAGCAGCGCTTGACGCATTACCTAACGAACCCATTAACGATGTAGCGCCTCTATCTTTAGCGCTTTTCATGCTTTGAAAACCACCCATTAATTTGTTTGCTGTTTCTTTATTTTCATCAGACAAACCCGATTTAAGGTTTTCTATGTATGCCATAGACACTTCAGAACCCACGCTAATTAACTGCTCAGGCGTAAAGCCATAGCGAATTGTTACGCTCGCAAAGCTTTTATACAGTGATTGCTCTTTAATCATATTAAGGGCTGTATTTGCAAGCGCGCCTTGCTCTGCTGTAGTTTGATCTGCGGTTGCACCTAGCATGCTGCCTAAGTCTACGTTTTTTAACGCGTCTTGAGAGCTCGCCCAGCTTGTTACAGCAGGTAAGGCTTTCATGTAGCTTTGTAAATCACCTTCGGTGATATCTTTAGCAAAACCAGAAAAGCTCATTGCTAACAAGCTCAGTGATACAAGTAATTTTTTCATGCAGGTACTTCCTATTATCGAAAATCGATTATTATATTAGGCCCGTATAAGGGCTGCGCAATTAAAAACTAAATAATTGCCTATGCCAATCTAAATTTATTTATTGGCGTAAATGTTTACTCAACTTTGCATTAACCGCCTATTTAGCTTATTCACCCTAAGTCAATGTACAAATGGTACAATGCATTTTTAGCAACGGAAACTGAACGCAATGTTAACAATTTCAAATACAGTCACTATTGATGAGTGGGAGTTAGAGCTCACCGCTATTCGTTCTCAAGGTGCCGGTGGCCAAAACGTTAACAAAGTCGCCAGCGCTATTCATTTACGTTTTGATATTAATCGCTCTAAATTACCAGACTTTTACAAAGAACGTTTACTTGCTTTAAACGATTCGAGGATCACCAAAGAGGGCGTTCTCATCATTAAAGCACAAAGCCACCGTACCCAAGAGCTTAACCGCGAAGACGCGTTAAAACGCTTAAAAGATCTCATATTAAGCGCTACCAAGGTCAATAAAGCCCGCCGTGCAACTAAACCAAGCCGTAATTCGCAGCGTAAACGCATGGATAAAAAAACTAAACACGGCCAAACAAAAGCATTGCGCGGTAATATTAAGTTTTAGCAATAAACCTAAATGGATACGCCTAACTATATTAGTGCAAGGCGCATTACATATTAAAAGTTAAGTAGGTTAGCAGGAGAGTATTGGTCGGTTAGAATTTTGGTATTTTTAGGCCAATCTTGCTTATCTTGTGTGTACTGCATGTAATTGCTTATGGCGTTTATATCTACATCATATTTTTTAAGCTTGGGCCCAAGCGCTTTAACACGTTCGTTAAGTTGAGCCTTAGTTGGCATAGCTTTAAAACCCGCTAAAATAATACGGTTGCTTCGATTAGCGCGGCTTACGTTAATAAAATCGCCAAACACGCTATGGTAAGTTGCCGACTCGTGCTCGTATAGTTTACTACTCGAAAATGTATTCGCAGCAACTACGCCGCCATCAGCCAACACACCTTTAACCTCTTCAAAAAACTCTTTGGTTAACAGGTGCTCAGGAATGTAGTCACCGTTAAACGCATCAAGAATGATCCAATCGTACTTTTTCTTTTTAATAGCCGCGCGTTTAATAAAAATACGGCCATCTTGAACACTAGATGTCACTTTATCGTTTTCAATAAAGCTAAAGTAGTCGCGAGCCACACTCAATACAGCGGGGTCTATTTCTACATTGTGTATTTTAGCCGCAGGGTATAACTCATGAATAACATTCGACAATGTGCCTCCCCCAAGCCCAATAATTAATACATTTTTAGGGTTTTCGGTTACTAATAAACTCGCAAAAGTAAGCTTTGTGTAGTTGAAAACGAGCTTGTCGGGGTCGTTTTTGTACATGCAACTTTGACTTGTTTGGCTACTTTTAGTGTTAAATTTTAAGCAGCGTAAATCGCGAGTTTCATCAACAATAATATTTCGGTATAAAGAGCGCTCTTCATGAATAACATTAGCTAAAGCAGCGCCTGAAAACACACTAAGTGCTAAAAATACATATTTAAGCATGCGCAAGCTCCTTATTATTAGCAACACTGTTTACAGCAATTGCAACAACACCTAACACACCCAACGTAGTTGCAAAGGCACTAATAATGGTGTTTACATCAAACGCGAGTACAAAGTAAAAAGAGGTAATAATAGTGCCCAAGGCACTGCCAAGCGTGCTTACAAAATATAAAATGCCCGCAACTTGGCCGCTTCTTTCGCTGTCGGTAACCAGCAACCTTACTGAGTACGGCGAAATCATACCTAGTATAATGGTTGGAATAAAAAACAACGCAGTAGAAGCGAGTAACGAGCCATAACGGCTATCTTCAATATGGGTAAAAATAAATGCCATTATGGGCTGAGCAAACAACGTAATAGGCACAACCATAATGCTCGCAACTAAAAATATTAATCCGTATTTAGTCAGCGACGCATTTTTTGTACTCAGCTTACCGCCAAGTAAGTAACCAAACGACAAGCTAAGCATAAACACAGTAATAATACTGCCCCAAATATGTACACTACTGCCAAAGTAAGGCGCTAAAATACGCCCTCCTAAAAGCTCAATCCCCATAATGCAAAAGCCACTGCAAAAGGCTAAAAAGTAAATCAAAGCGTTTGTTTTTAAAGTCATGTTTTTATCGTTATGTAACTATAAGTAGAGCACCATACTAACGTGATGCCATCAGAGTCGCTAGTGTAATAATTAGCCATTTGTAGGAATAAAAAAAAGTATTGCTTATTAATTTATTGTGCTATCATTTTTGTTATAATATAACATACTTTACTTTGTTGTATTGTCGGTTAATTGTACTTGTACCATTTCGCTTGATTAAGTGATCTACTTAAGTGTGGAAAAACGTGTTGATAGCCAGCCAAAATATTTGTTATTTAGTTGCTCTCGGCAATTGCTCCTGCTTTGCTCTACCTTCTGCATCTGTGCAGTCGTAAATAAGAGTTTTTTTACGCAGGTATTTCCACCTTTAGCCCCGCAAAGCGATTAAGTATTGTTGCGGATTAGTATTTTTAACCACCTTGCTATTTTGTAATGTAGTTTTCACCCTAAAGCGCTTTAGTGTAGTGGCTAAGGCGCTTTTTATAACGAATACATGAGTTTATTAAGCCACCCATCGGCCTTCGATGGTTTATAAATTAACACAATGTCTTCACTGTAATGACTGTTAACCCCCTTTACAGTTAATTTTGTAAACCCTAAATCATCAATCACAAAATTTGGTAAATACGCCAACGCTAAGCCACTTTGTACTACCTCTATTAATGCACTGTAATCGCTACATCTAAATACAATATTGCGCGGTGCAATGTGATCTTGCCAGCCGTCGGAGCCTATTCCTTGCTCAAGGCCGCACAGGGGTGAAAACAAGGGGCATGCAAAAGCAAGCTCTAGTAATTGGTTTTTATTAAGCGTTAAAGAGCCAGTTTTTACTAGCTGATGCCCAGCGGACCCAGCCACACTAAACCCAGTATTAAATACATCAACCGCTACTAAATTAGTATGTGAGCTGTTTTTTAATGCCTCGCGAGTTACTAGCGCAATATGCGCAGCGCCTGATGCAACTTGGCTTATAGCTTCACCTTCAAATACATTATTAATACGTACCGAACAAGGCAGGTTGCCAAGAGGGGTAAGTAACTTTTTTAAACCACTTTTAAGTAAAATTGCAGGGCCTGCAATAACTGCATTAAATTTATGATTATCGCTTTTAAAACGGCTAATAAGCTGCTGGTAATTATGAACTAAATCACTACTGTGCTTAACAAACTCTTTGCCTTTATCATTAAGTACTAAGGTTTTGCCCACACGATTAAACAGTTCAGTGGCTAAGTTTGCCTCAACCTTTTTTAGCGTTTTAGACAGCGCCCCTGGGGTAATATTAAAATGCTTAGCGGTTGTGTGCAGATTTTGCGAACCCGCCATATGAATTACTTTTTCAATGTCATCTAAATGCATAGCACCAAACCGTATTGATTAAAAGGAAACAACTAACAACTTATTATCGATTATTTGTGTATAAAAATCAGCTTATAGTGGCGCTATATTTATTTTTGAGCATTAACATGAAACACATACTGCTATTTTTTATTTTATTCTCGAGCGCAACACTTGCAAGCCCCCCTCAGCACAGTGCACACAACACACATAAAACCCACAGTTATGTGGGGTTTCATGGCATGGCGCTTATATTAGCCGGCGATAAAGTACTTGCTAGCCACATGCCTTTATACGCCCCCCCACACAACTACCAAATAGTGTACGAAGTAACCACCAATGACACCCATCTTAAAATAATCAAAAAAGCACTAAACGAGTCACTAAAAAAACAAACTCAGATCACCATTTTACCAACCAAATTTGATTTGAATTTATTAATAAATAAGCTGACACCCACATTAAATACCACTGTGTTTAATGGCCATTTTGAGCGCGGAGGTACGGCTTTGTTTTCGACAAAGCTGACCTTTAAAAGTCCGTTATATGTAAAAAAGCTCGCTATAACAAAACCCACAAAAGCAGAGTTTGATTTAATAAAGCTATCTGCAGGGCGAGGGTTGGTTATTCATAAAATACAAAGTAAACCAAGCTATGACTCGTTAATTTTAGTAGCACTAACTAACGGGAAATATAATGGCAAGTTAATGTGTGATGCACCAGTAACAACAGCGCTTGCAAGTAAGCTGAAGGCCTGTTTTAAAATCGTTCCAAGCTATTTAGAAACTCGCGATTTTGCAGTTAATTAATCTATAACCCTATATACAATGACAACCAGTGCTCAATATTGAAGCGTGACGTGTAGTGGCTGATACCTGAAGTTAGCGTTTAGATGGAAAGATTATAAATGCATGACTGGCTGTTATGAGCGAAGAGCTGTGGATCAAAATTAATTGTCATTAGCTAATAGATACTATAAGCAAACGTCTCCCTTTTACATAGTGAAATAAACTTTAACAAGCATAATATTTATAGCTGGCAATAGCTTACTCTATTTGCTATTAATGTAAGTTCATTAAATAAGGATTTTTTTGCGCTAAGATAGGGTGGGGCGCATAGTGTTCTTTGATAAAGTTGTTAGCTTATAATTGAATAAGCTACTATATTTTAATTTTAACGAGTAAAGGAATATAAAATGAAAAAAATGTCTGTTTTAATTTCAGTGTGCTTTTTAGCTGCTTGTAGTAATACTAACGATGTATCAAGCAACAAAAGATATACCCTGACATACGATAACGGGACCCCTGTTAGTGCTCACAAAGAAATAAATGACTGCAACGCTGCTGCTATTGTTGCTAATATCAGAGAAGTTAATAACTGGAATAGCAAATACAGTAACTCAAAAACAGCTCCATTAAATAAATCATCAGCACCTAGAAAAGCCTCATGTGAATAAACCTAACAAGCCCCTTATTGGTGCATTATGCATCCTAAGTTATGAGAGAAGTTTCAATTAACGTTCAGCGTGATAGTGTTTGTATGGGGGACGATTATAACGCCCCCCATACTGTTAATTTTTCAATGTTTGATGATAAGTCTTTAAAGGATGTATTTAATTACCTCGCAAAGCATGGTTATTTGGCGAAAATTGCGGGTAAGCATCATAGTTGGTCTTGTTTAGTAAATGGAAAAGTGATCGCAAAGTTTAAAGGAAATAACAACATTCCTGAATATGATTCATCACACAATAATCCAATTTTAGAGTTGGCTACGAACGGAAGAATTAATGCTAAATTTGTTTACAATAGCGCGGCCACATAACAAAAATTCTAAGGCGGATATGCCGGAAGAACGCCATCCCACTGCTTAAAATAGTGTTATATTGCTAAGAAGGTTTATAAATGAATGAAGAGATTGTTGGAATTATTGTTCTTCTCGCCCTTGGTACTCTGACATCAATTCTAGTTCATTATTTAATGTCAAAACGGACTTTAGCGGTTGTATTATCTGCACTGTTGGGAAGTTTGCTTTTTCAATTTCTGGTCTATTTAAACCTGGGCCATCTAGATCCATTTATTCTAATCACTTTTCTTACAAGCTTCTTTATTATTGTACTCATATCGTGGTTAGTAAGTATTCCATTTTCAAAGCATCGCCGTGAGACCACAGGTTGAAATATTTAAATACAAAATATCAATCCACAAAACCGGCACCAAACTCGCAGACTGACTTCCTTCGCTCGCAATATAGCCAACAAGTATTGTGCTCTCAGTTGGGGCGTTAGGTTCTAAGTTAAATTGAATATCAGTCAAGAAATAAACAAGAATGGAAAAAATATCAGCAGGCACCTCTGAGTTTAATGATAACTCTTAGTTGACCCATTTATTTTATCACCATTTGCATTAACAGTTATTATTGGTTTCACTTGTTTAGCAGTAACGGATTCATGTTTTTCCTTTAGACCCAGTTTGTGTAATTAGTAAGCTATCAGTGTATGTACCTATAATCACTCAAATGAAGAGATTGATTTTTATAAACCCTAAATTAACTAAATTAATAATCTACAAGTTCATTTAACACAAAAAGGCCGCAGTAAATAAATACTGCGGCCTTTGTTTTTAGCTTAAGCTAAGTGCTATTTAATAAGCGCCTGCGCTGTAAATAAGCTCGTAGCTGTGGCTGTAAATCTCAAGGATGTTACCAAACGGGTCTTCCATGTAGATCATGCGGTACGGCTTTTCGCCAGGATAGTAGTAACGTGGCTCTGGCATACGTTTTTTACCACCTGCAGCAACAATACGCTCCGCTAAGCCTTCAACATCTGGATCTTGTACACAGAAATGGAAGATACCGGTTTTCCAGTATTCAAAGTTGTCTTTAGGGTTTTCTTGGTCTTTAAATTCAAAAATTTCTACACCAATACGGTCGCCTGTTGAAAGGTGCGCTATTTTAAATTTTTCCCAATTTGGGCCAAATACATCGGTACACATTTCACCAATGGGGCTGTTATCTTCAGTGATCACGGTAGGCTCCATTATGGTGTACCAGCCCATCACCTTAGTGTAAAACTCTACGGCTTTTTCAACATCCGGTACTGAAATACCAATGTGCGAAAAACTACGTGGATATGTATGACTCATAATGCTTCCTCTTTAACTGTGATTAGTTGATGGAGTTAGTTTACGAACCATGAGTTATTAAGTAAAATTATCATTAATCATCATTTTGAGTATGTTTTGTAATGATAAACCCGACATGGTTAAACACGTTTTGCACGTTGGTTGAGGTAAATCATTTTACCCAAACCGCCGAGCGCTTATTTATGACCCAATCAGGCGTAAGTCAGCATATTAAAAAACTAGAGCAGCAAGTAAGCTGCGCGCTATTAGAGCGCCACGGCAAACAATTTACCCTTACCGTACATGGGCAAAACTTGTATCAACAAGGCAGCTTGTTATTAAAAGAATGGCAATTTTTAGAGCAGCAATTAAAAGATGACTCGCCTTACAGCGGTTTAGTAAAAATACAATCGCCTGGTAGTTGTGGGCTAAAGTTTTACAATCAACTATTAGCAATGCAAGTAGAGCACAAGGAGCTAGTTATAGATTACCGCTTTGCTCCAAATACCAGTGTTGAACAAGCGGTGGCAAACCACAGTGCCGATATTGGCTTTTTAACTCAAGCGCCAACACTTAGCGAAGTTACTAGCCACAAAATTGGTCAAGAAGCTTTATTATTAGTAACCCCTGCACATATTAAAAACCCAACGTGGGAGGTTTTATGTGAGCTTGGCTTTATTGGCCACCCCGATGCAAAACACCACGCGCAGCTTTTACTTAGCGAAAACTACAGTGAGTTTGAGCATGTTGATCAAATTAAGCGTACGGGGTTTTCTAACCAAATAAGTTTAATACTTGAGCCAGTAAGTTTAGGGTTGGGTTTTACGGTTTTACCTGCGCATGCTGTTAGCGCATTTAATAAACCCGGACTGATAAAAACGCACCACTTAGCTAATCCGATTAGCGAAAATATTTATGTGTGCCATCACCGAAATAGGCCAATGGCAAAGCGCATGAATACAGTAATTGAAGCAATAAAAGCAGGCTAGGGCGCGTGTAACTGCGCCCGTAAAACCCCTTTACAGCGTTGGTTTTTGATAAGGCTTAAAAAAGGGTCTCGTTTTTAACTTACTAATTTGGCTTTTAAATCAACTAAATCGGTTGCAGTGGTGGTTGGCTGAATTTCCCATGGGTCAAAAATAGAATCCTCAGAACGCTTTATCCACGCACCGCGCATGCCATGCGAAATAGCGCCGGTTATATCAAACGGATTACTCGAAATAAGCCACGTGTTAGCACCCGTTGAATTTGCCTCGCGTAAAAAGTGGCTGTAAACACCTGGGTTTGGTTTAAATGTTTTCATATCGTTGGCGCTTACAACACCTTCAAAATAATCACTTATGCCTGCCGTTTCGAGCAAAGTATTTACCGCATCAGCAGCGCCATTAGAAAATGCAAACAACCGGTAATTTTGTGCTTTAAGTTGCTCAAGCCCTTTTTTAACATCGTCAAAGGCGGGTAAAATTTTATATTGCTCAAGCAATTGCTGTTTTTGTTCATCAGAGAGTGGAGTTATATGCGCTAGGCAAGCGTAGTCTAACGCCTGTTTAGTACACACTGAAAACGGAACATAGTTTTGCATTAAGCCGCGCCTAAACGAATACTCTAACTGTTTTTCACGCCATGTATTTGAAAAGTTTTGCGCTTTATCGCCAATCATATTTTCAAGTAAAGATAGTACGCCTTGGGTGTTTATAAGCGTGCCGTATACGTCAAATGCGAGTGTGGTTGCCATGTTTGCTCCCAAAATTTTAGTTACTTGTAGCCTAATTGTTTCGAGCTTAACTTACTTTGAACGACTGCTCAACGTTGTTGATTTGTTATATAATAAGGTACAGCAACAACACCCACGCTATAAACGCTAACAGAAACCCCGCAACATTTTAATTAAAGAAACAGCGCTTTCAAACCCGAGATACTCGCTCGTTTTAGAATGGCTAGAACGGCTGTTGAGTTTATAAGTGCTAGTTAGAAGCCAAACAAAGTAATAGCTAATCGATTGGTCAAACAGCTCTTTGCTCACATATTTATAAAAATGAGCAAAGAGCGCATATTGTTCTATTTAACTTTACTTTAAATTTTCAGAAAACTTATTAATAGTAATACCTTAGGTTATTTGCTAAAACTAAATAAGTAGATAAAAGAGCGTTGAGTCGGCAGAAATATGCGCAATGAGCGCACTATTAAATTGTTGAACTAAGCCGCTACGCGGAGATCCTATTCTGACCATTTGAGCCACACTTACCTTGGGGTTATCCCATAACTTGGAGGTAAGTCATGAATACACTCATTGAACAAGTCAAAACTGAAATAGCCTATCGTGGTTATTCGCAAAGTACCTGTAAAAGCTACTGTGAACATTTACTAAAACTCAGTCATTATTTTAATAAACCACTCGATTCGATTACTGATGACGAGATTAACGCCTTTTTTAACGATCCTGCGATTCGTGAACTTTCCAGATCGAGTCAAAAAATACAGATAAACAGTATTTGGTTCTTGTTTAAGAATATTTTACACCGGCCATTGAACTTAGATATTACACTGCCAAAAGTAAAACTGCGTGCACCCACGTATTTATCGCGCGATGACATGCGACGGCTTATAGAGAGTTGCACCGATATGCGCTTAAAAACATTGATTATGGTGTGCTATGGGTGTGGCTTACGTATTGGCGAATTGTTACGTATCAAAGTGCAAGACATCGATGGCCAGCGTAAAACCATTTTAATTGAACAAGGTAAAGGAGATAAATCGCGTTATGTTGTAGTTTCAGATAGCGTACTAAACCAATTACGCAGTTACTGGAAAATGTACCACCCAACAGGCTGGATGTTTTATTCACGATGGTTAATGGATAAACCCATGTCACCCTCAAGTTTCAGAAAGCCATTGAGAAAACATGCACAAGCGTGTGGCTTAAAGCACTGTAATCCACATGCTTTACGCCATGCTTATGCAACACACCAACTTGAATCAGGTATGCCACTTCATCAACTGCAACATCAGCTTGGTCACAGTGATATTAAAACCACACAAAGTTACTTACATTGGTTACCAGAGTTAGGTCATGGCGGCATTGATTTGCTTGCGAGCTGGGGTAAACAATGAGCGCTTTACACCTCGCTGATATTTTAAACTCGAATCTTGAGAATTATCGCCAGCATCATACGATGAGCTATCAACAACTGCGTGTCTGTCAGCATCTTCAATCATGCAGAACAGGTCAGCTCGGTTACCAAGCATGGCAATGTGATAACTGTGGTGAGTCACAAAAGATTGGATGTAGCTGTCGAGACCGTCATTGTCCACGTTGCCAAGGCATGGCTACGGCTAAGTGGGTGCAAAGGCAGCAAGAGGATTTATTACCGTGTCGGTATTTCCACCTTGTTTTTACGCTCCCCCATGAGTTGAATATCATTGCGCACTATAACCCAAACGCGTTGTACCAGTGTTTATTTAAAGCCGCATGGCAAACGCTGTGTAAATTTGCGAAACGAAAGAGGCATGGTCAGTTAGGCATGACAAGCGTACTGCATACATGGGGGCAAAACTTAAGTCAGCATATCCACTTGCATTGTTTGATACCCGCAGGTGCACTTGAAAAAACGCACTGGCATGAAATAGAAAAAGGCTATTTATACCCCGTAAAAGCGTTATCAACAGTCTTTAGAGGTAAAATGCTGGCGGCGCTCAATGAAGGCGATGGTTCATTCGCGAAGATAAACACGCCAACCAAATGGTGCGTGTATAGCAAAGCCTGTTTAACGTACAGTGAAAAGCTAGTTAGTTACCTTGCTCGTTATACACGAAAAGGCGTGATGTCAGAATCGCGATTAGTGTCAGCGAATGAGCAGTCAGTGAGCTTTAAATACCGCGATTATGCAGATAACAACCGCGATAAAGTAATGACACTGAGCTGTGATGAATTTTTACGGCGTTACTTACAACATGTATTGCCCAAAGGGTTTATGCGCATTCGTCACTATGGTTTTTTAGCTAATGCATGTCGCAAGCGAAAGTTAGCATTAATAAGGTCACAAGAATCACACATAGGTAAAGTGGAGAAGCTAAAGACAGAAAACGTAACACTGATACCGCATTGGCCTTGCCAGCATTGTAAGGTAGGTATCATGCGATTAATTGGCGTATTCAAGTTATATGAAACAACGACCAAAGTAGAGCGAACGAGTTAGCAGCTAGGTAGCTGCTTAAAATCAATTAGTTAACCTGCTTAACTGCTCAGGCTAGCGGCCTCTGTACGTGTAAAAAATATAATTGCTTATTAAGGCAAATTTAGGTGTAATGAATACATAATAAGCGCTGAGCAATGCAGGGAAAGCTTACATAACACTTTCCTAGCTGATTAAATCAGCTAGGAAAGTGAGAGCCTCCAAAAAGCAAATTCCCATAGCATAAACAACACCAACTCTGACACACCGAGCAGGTAGCGGCTCAGTCCAACAAGCGATTATGCAACACAAACAGCGTGTCGCATAAATACTAAAATGTTAGGCAGCTGGTTAAGTTGTGCCTCAGTCAAGGAAGAAGAAATAATGCAAAAAATTATAACTCAAGTTTTTCTGATTTTACTTATCTATTTAGCAAGCACACCTGTAATTGGTGTTGTACATTCTCAAGATAAAAGCGCTCTTGTAGATAACTTAAATGTAATACTTTCAAAGCAAAAAGAAGACCAGCCAGGTGTTAGTGTTTTAGTTAAAAAAAATAATGAAATTATTTATCAGTTAAGTAAAGGGCTTGCTAATAAAGTTAATAATAATTCGATTAGCTCTCATACAGGGTTTAGAATTGGCTCAATTAGTAAACCTTTTACTGCACTGGCAATTATGAAGTTAGTTGAGCAGAAAAAGCTTTCTCTAGACGATCAAATAACCAAATACATTCAAGAGCTACCCACAGGTTGGGAAGATATTACGATAAAGTATTTACTATCTCATAGAGTGTATATTTCTGATGACTTCTTCTCTGATTCAAACCTGAACTTAGTAAATTTATCAACAAATCAGGATGTTATAAAGTTTATTTCCTCAAATATGATTAAGGTTAAACCACAAGCTTTCGATAAAGCGATTTATTGTAATAGTTGTTACGTATTGTTAGCTGAGGTTATAGCAAAAGTTAGCGGAGTTAGTTTTTCAGAATATTTGAGTGAGAATATCTTTGTTCCTGCAAATATGAAAAATAGCTACATTGTCGAGAAAGGCGTCACTATTAAGCCTAATGACGCCCTTAATTATGCTAAAACGGAATCTATTTTTGGTATTCGTCAATATACCACAGGGGCAATGGCTCAAGTCAGTAGTATTGAAGACCTGAACAACTTTATTGTTGCATTGAAAGAGGGACAAATTATTAGTCAAAAATCGTTAATTTCGATGACAAAAGTGCATAGTGATGCAGGTAATGATGGCTCCTTTGGTTTAGGTTGGATTATAGGTTGGGGTGATGAGCCTTTTTATTCTCATGGCGGTTCACAAGATGGCTATCAAGCAGAATTATTTTTTTATCCGAAGCATGATCTTGAGATTGTCATTTTAACTAATGGCGGTGATGAAACTTATGAACTTCAATCGAAGGTGATGAGAGCAATTATTACTCACTATAATTAAGTTTGTTTAATGCTGCCTAACAAGGGTTTTCAAGTCGGACAAATTACAGTTGGCTTTTTGTTCGTGCCTCACTTATTTTAGCCACTGCAATTAGCCGCTTAAAACGGCGTTATGTGTAAATCATGATTGATAGAGAAAATCGAAATCGAACCGCTGAATTAATAAGAAGCTTGTCTTCTGGGCTGATTTCAAATGATGAATTTGAAGATAAAATTCCAGAGTCAGATGATCCGGCGATTAGTGAAATATTTTCTCATGGTGCCTGGTGTATCTATTCGGATATGAAGGAATACAAGCTAAAAGGTAAAGATGCTCTTTGTAAGGCGGACCGGTCAATCATTGCGAGATGGGTGTTATTTCTAAAATCGGATATTGATTACAGATGGCCATCCGCAAGTTTTAAGGAGAGTGTCTATAAGGCAGTTACGCTAGGAATGTTCGGTCAATCAACACTTGATAAATGGGATGAGTTTGGTGATGTTCAATACTGGCCGTTTTCTAGCAAAGAACAGTTTGAGTCAGCAGATAAAGGGTACTTAGGTTCAACAAACACATAACAAGCAAGTCTTGCGGAACGTCTTACGCTTCGCTTCAGCCGTCCGCAAATTTGGACGTTGCCGTTCTCTGTAAATGGGGTACTTTCCACTCAATAATTAATACCTAGCGGCTCGGTTAAGTTTATTTAATTACGCTAGATTTTGCTGCACTCAACCCGATCAATATTCAACAAACTTAAAACCTTTGACCTTTTGCCTTGAACCTTGCATTTCAACTGTAAACCCCCGTTACATTTTGATTAAAAAAGCCACACCTAAATATTTGTTAATGGGTGGCTTTTTTGCAGCAGTTGTAACTAAAAGTTAAGCTACATTCGCTGCTAATAGCTCGTTACGTACTAGCTCTGCGCCTTTACTTAGAGCGTTGAGTTTACCGTTTGCAATGTCGCGCGGCAGGGGGGCCATGCCGCAATTGGTGCAGGGGTAGAGCTTGTCTGCATCAACGTATTTAAGCGCTTCGCGAAGGGTTTTTGCCACCTCTTCAGGTGTTTCTATAGTATTGGTGGCTACATCGATTGCGCCCACCATTATTTTTTTACCGCGTATCAGTTCGAGTAGCTCTATGGGTACATGTGAGTTTTGGCATTCTAGCGAAATAATATCTATATTCGATTTTTGCAGCTTAGGGAATACTTCTTCGTATTGTCGCCACTCGGTGCCAAGGGTTTTCTTCCAATCGGTGTTAGCTTTAATGCCGTAGCCGTAGCAAATATGCACGGCGGTTTCGCATTTTAACCCTTCTATGGCTCGCTCTAGGCAAGCTATGCCCCAGTCGTTTACCTCGTCAAAAAACACGTTAAAAGCGGGTTCATCAAATTGAATTATATCAACCCCAGCGGCTTCTAGCTCTTTGGCTTCTTGGTTGAGTATTTTAGCAAATTCCCATGCTAGTATTTCACGGCTTTTATAGTGATCGTCATACAGGGTGTCGATCATGGTCATTGGCCCTGGCAATGCCCATTTAATTGGTTGGCTAGTTTGCTGGCGTAAAAACTTGGCGTCTTCAACAAATACCGATTTAGTGCGAGACACGGGGCCAACCACTGTGGGTACGCTGGCGTCGTAACGGTCGCGAATTTTAACTGTTTTACGGTTTTCAAAATCAACGCCATTTAAGTGCTCAATAAAGGTGGTTACAAAGTGTTGGCGGGTTTGTTCGCCGTCGCTGACTATATCTACGCCTGCGGTTTGTTGTTCGTGCAGAGCAATTCGCAGGGCGTCGTGTTTGCCATCAACCAGCTCATTGCCTTGTAATTTCCACGGTGACCATAATGTTTCGGGCTCAGCAAGCCATGACGGTTTTGGCAAGCTGCCTGCTGATGATGTGGGTAATAGTTTTTTCATAATAAATGCTGCCTTTAATTTTGTTGTGTGATTAAGCGATACTTGCCGAGAACTGCTGCAATACTGACTGATAAGGCTTAATAAAGTGCTGCTCGGTAAATTTGCCTTGCTCAACCGCTAATTGACCTCGCTCTGCGCGGTCATACACAATTTGCGTTAACGAATGATCGTCATTTTTTAAATTCGGTTTATAACGGCTACCTGCGGCGGCATTAGCGTTATAAATTTCTGGACGATAAATTTTCTGAAACGTTTCCATGGTGCTAATAGTGCTAATTAGTTCAAGGTTGCTGTAGTCGTTAAGTAGGTCACCAAAAAAGTAAAACGCTAACGGTGCAACGCTGTTTGGTGGCATAAAGTAGCGCACTTGTAAGCCCATTTTTTTAAAGTATTGCTCTGTTAACGACGACTCATTAGGCTGATACTCTACGCCTAAGATAGGGTGTAAGTTTTCGGTTTGCTGATAGGTTTTGTTATCAGACACGCTTAAACAAATAACCGGTGGCTTTTTAAAGTGCTGTTTATAGGTATTTGAGTTTACAAAGCATTTAAACAACTTGCCGTGTAAGTCACCAAAGTTATCGGGAATGCTAAATTGCGGTTTGCTTTTGTTATGCTCAAGTAGTAACACGCTAAAGTCGTAGTCGCGCACATACGATGAAAAGTTATTACCCACCATGCCCTCAATTCGCTCGTTGGTTTGACGGTCAATAATATTGGTTTTTAATACCTCAATTGACGGAAATGCCTGGCCACTACCTGCAATGTCTAAATCAACCGAAATGATCTTGAGCTCAACCTCGTAACGATCCCCTTGTGGGTTATCCCAACTGGCCAGTGCATTAAAGCGGTTGTTGATCATTTTTAGGGTGTTACGCAGGTTTTGTTGGCGGCTTTCACCCCTTGCTAAATTAGCGAAATTGGTTGTAATACGTGTGTTATTTGACGGATGGTAGTTTTCATCCAAGTTAGTGCTTTTAATAATAAATGTAAGATCAGTGCTCATAGCCGTATCCTTTCAATTTGAGTGGTTACTGCTTTTATTAACTGGTTGTTAAACCGACATAACGGTTAAGCAGTAGTGATGCTTTGCTGAGTTAATGAATTTATACGCGGTATGTAACATGAAGCAAAACGGGTTTATTTCAGGTAAAACATGAGACAGATTCACGCTTGAGTGAATTCATTAAGTTAGCAATATTGATTTGTTGCTGATGAGGGGCAAAACTCAACTTAGACGTCTAGATTTCTATTTAATAAAGTAAGCTATGCAGTTTATTCATATAAAACCTGAATAATATTCAACGCTTTTAGAACACGCTTATCGTTTGTACTGGTAGGTCTGCCATGCAATAAATTCTAATTAATTTAATAACTTAAAAGTCACAATCCACGTTAAAAATTTAATATAAAGCTAGATGAGGAAATGTTTATTTTTTAAATACAATTTAGTATTTAAAAATAGGGCGCTTAGTTAAACACATTGATAACTACGTGACGAGTAGCGCTAAGCTTACGTTGTTTGAGCGTGCTTTATAAATTCATCGTAAATACTGTCTTTAATAAGCCTGTCGGGCGTAAAGGCATAATAATGCTGATAAACATTTTCAATTGTACCAATATAATTAACGTCGTAGTGACGCTCTACTTCGGCTTTTACCAAAATAGGCGCAGGGAATATGCCAAACCCTTGTTCACCTAACGACTTCATTAATGCGCTGTCGTCAACATGGCCAGCTATTGTCATTTCAATCTTGTGTTCTTGCAGCCAATAATACATAGCACGCGCAACGGGGCTTTCTTTTGCAGGCAGCACTAAAGGCTTATTATTTAAAGATTGCGGAAACTGCTTATGTAACTGCGAATGCCATGTTTCGTTACCAAAAAGAGCGATTTGGCTTTTGCCTATTTCATGACAAAACGCCTTAAACGATAAAGTGGTATCGAGCGGTTTATCGGCTAACACTAAATCAAGCTTATGAATCGCCATTTGTGCAAGCAGTTCATCTTGTTGGCCATCAATACAGTGTAAGTTGGTAATACGGTCGTTATTAATTAAAGGGGCTAGCCACTTTGACACCAGTGATTTGGGCAACACATCTGAAATACCGACCTTTAACGTTCGTGAATAGTGCGTGGCATCACCTTGCGTGGTTTCGAGCCATTCGTGAGCAATAGCAAACATATCATTGGTGTATTGCTGGGTTACATGGCCAAATTCCGTTAACTGTAGGCCTCGCCCTTGGCGAACAAACAGTGGTTTTCCTAGTCGTTGCTCTAAGTTAGTAATTTGTGAGCTGACCGTTTGCGGCGTTAAATTAAGTATTTTACTGGCCGCTGCAATACTGCCGTGCTTACTTACTTGCCAAAAATAATATAAGTGATTGTAGTTGATGTTAGTAATCATTCGAAAATACCTGTTTTAAAGTAAGAAATAATCAGCTTTTTCCTTTGCCTCTAAGTTAGTAGATTACAGTCATGCCTGCAACATAGGTACTATTAAAAGGTGTAATTGCATGAAGCTAAAACTTACAGTTAAAAACAAGATAATTAACGCAAGTGAAAAGATGTCGCTTTTAAAGCTGATCAAAACACAATTGGCAAAACATGCTTTAAATATTCGCAAAGTGGAGATTCAAATAAATGATCTTTCGAGTGATCGCCACGGCACTTTGCAGCAGTGCAAAATTAATATTCTTTTACCTGGGCTACCCAGTATTAATGTAAATACAAAAGGACGAAGTATGCTGCAAGCGATAAAGCGGGCACTTAAAAGTTTGCAGCACATTCTCGTTAATAAGTATCAACCTTCGTAACCAAGCTCTTAATATCGCACTTGTAGTAGCAAGGATGCTACTTTTTTAATACCTCTCTAATTCCAAGCTGTGTTTAGTATTAAACGATTCAATTATTACCATTGAGCAGTATTTTCTTGTTCCTTTAATCTTTCAATCCAGCTGTAACCCCCGCACTATTTTGATTAAAAAGAGAGTGAAATTTCAGCCCCTAAATCCATAAAATTTAGATAAAAAAGTAACTCAAACTCGTAATTAAGCACTAAATTTGGGTTTTGATTAATAAGAAAGTGTCTACCTAATGCCAAACAGATTTATTTACTTGAGAAAATTGAGGTAGATAGAGGATACTGTTAAGGTACTTTAAAATAATAAAAAATGCCTAACTAACGGCTAAAACCTCCTCCACCCCATAGGACGTTATCAGCTTAATTAAAGTGCTGATGTTCAAGTTTAACTAATGAAGCGAAAATGGAAAATTTCACCAAACTACTAGCAGTTACACTTTATATATTTTCTTTGTCTGGCTGTACTTCAATTGGCAGTTACGTCATGTCAAACCCCGGTATCTATCTTTCTGAAGCAGAGTTTATAAAAGCAAAACCTAGTTACATTGGCTTTGAAAAACAAAAATTTTGCTCTTTTAGTACCACTCAATGCATTACATACCTGACTGCTGAACCTTATCAAGCAGCCGAATTTTCGCAAGAGAGTTCTGTTTATTACAACCTTCATGCAACTGGTAATAATGTAGAAAATACAATTTCACACAGAATGGCACCAGATACATTTAATCGTTTTAAAGGCACTGCTTTATTACTTCATGGCTATGGGGGCAGTAAAGAAGCAATGATGGCTTCAGCTATCTATTTTAGAGCGCTAGGTATGAACGTTATTATTCCAGATCTTTTTGGCCATGGTGAATCAACTGAAGCATTTGTATTTGCAACAAAAGAGCACGGCATTTTAAATGAACTGCTTGCTGAACCACTTTTAAATCAAACAAATAACCCGACTGTTGTAGTTGGCCATTCTATGGGAGCACTTACTGCAAGCAACTTATTATCATCAGAGTATGTTGACGCTGCTATTTTACTTGCCCCAATGATGAGTTTTGAGGTTGCAGCTAAGGAGTACTTACCTTATAAATCGCCTTTGCTTAGTCATTTTTTTCATAGCGAGATTGATAATATTGTTAACCAAGCAATGTTTGAGGCAGGAGTAACCATTCAAGAAACAAATTTATTACCTAAATTAACTGAGACTAAAAAGCCTGTATTGTTAATTAACTCAGATGTTGACTCTCTATCCCCCCCGGCTTACTTTTCATCTATACAAAATGAGTTAGTAAAAAAAATAACTTTTAATGCTCGCTCTCATTCAAGTTTAATGGTGTTTGATCGTGATGATGTTATCGAAATAGAAAACTGGCTAATAACATGGTGAGCCTTCGCTATTTTAGATGACCTTGAGTGTATAAGTCATTTTTTATTATTGTCGGGTTTTGTTGCACTCTACCCAACCTACGCTTTGTAAACCCCCGCACCATTTTGATTAAAAAGCCGCACACTAAAAATGAGTGTGCGGCTTTAGTATTTTACTTTTTAAAGCGATTACTTGGTTAGTAAGTGCTTTTCAAAAAAGTCAGCCATCATTGTATGGTAATGCAAGGTGGTGCCTTTGCCTTCACGTAAGCTGTGTGAGCGGTTAGGGTATGAGAAAAACTCAAACTGTTTGTTGTGTTTAACGAGCTCGTCAATTAAACGCTCTGAGCCTTGGTAATGCACGTTATCATCGCCAGTGCCGTGAATAAGCAATAGCTTACCCGTTAGGTTTTTAGCAAAGGTAATAGGCGAGGTGTTATCGTAGCTCTCAGGATCGGTATTTGGGTTACCCGCATAACGTTCTTGGTAAATAGTGTCGTATAAACGTATATCTGGCACTGGCGCTGAGGCAATCCCTACTTTAAATTTATCACCATGGCGGAATAATAAGTTAAGGGTTGAACTACCGCCTCCTGAGTGTCCCCATACGCCAACGCGGTCTGTGTCTATTACATCCCAGCGTTTAGCCATGGCATCTAGGGCGTCTACTTGATCTTGCACGGTAATTGAGCCAATTTTTTTATAAATCGATTTACGCCAGTCGCGGCCTTTTGGTGCACGTGTGCCACGGTTATCAACCGATGCCACAATAAAGCCTTTTTGCGTTAACAGTGATTTATACAGGTAACTGTTGCCTTCCCAGCGGTCTTGCACAGTAGAGCCCCATGGTTCGCCGTATACGTAAAACACAATTGGATATTTTTTACTTTTATCCATGTTCTCAGGGAACATAATATAGCCGTCAAGCTCGGTACCATCTTGCGCGTTTACTTTAAAAAACTCATGGTTTGGTAAGCTTTGCTCAGCCAGTTTTTGTTTAAGCTTTGTATTTTCAACTAAGGTTTTTACATTACTATGATCGCTCACTTTAATGATCTCTTTAGTCGGTGGCGTACCAAATTTAGAGTAAGTGTGCATTGCCCATGAGGCATCTTTTGACATGTAGTAGCTGTTTGAGCCTTCAAAATCAGCAGGTGTTACTCGCACCGGTTTGCTACTGCCATCAAGCGGTGTGCTGTATAAATAACGCTGACCAGGATCGTTTGGCGAGGCAATAAAATACATTACGTTTTTATCTTCATTAATGCTCAGCATATCAATAATGTCGTAATTGCCTGGGGTTAGGTCGATAATAGTTTTGCCATCGCGCGATACACGGTAAAGATGGCGCCAACCGTCGCGTTCGCTATGCCAAATAAAAAACTCGCCGTCTTGTGACCAGTTGGCTTTATAAAACCATTCGATAAACGCATCGTCTTTGTCTTCTAAAATCTTGGTCAGTTGCTGTTTTTGCCAATCAAACAACCACACTTTGTTATGGCTTTGTGGGCGGTTTAAGTCTTGAATCATTAACTCATTAACGGTGCCTGCCCAGCTAATACGCGGAATATAACGGTCGCGGTTATCGCCTTCAAGCTCAGCCCAACGGGTTTGTTTGTCGCTAAGGCTTACCACACCAACACGCACGGCAGAGTTGGTTTCACCGGCTTTAGGATAAGGGAATTCTTTTAGGGTAGGGTACAGTTCGTCAGTGTTGTTGATCATAGTGAAAAATTTAACGTCACTGGTATCAAGCTGCCAATAGGCGATTGATTTGTTGTCGGGGCTCCAACGAAAGCCATCGGCAATAGTAAACTCTTCTTCATATACCCAATCAAAATTACCGTTAACAATGGTGGCGTTACCATCGGTTGTGAGCGCAGTTACATCGTGATTGCCAACCGATTGCATATAAATATTGTTGTCGCGTACGTAAGCCACTTTTGAGCTATCTGGCGAGAACTTAGCAAACATTAACTTAGTTGGCTCAACGTCTTTACCACCAAGTTGCTGTAATTGGTTAGTCTCAAGGTTAAGTAACCAAAAGTCGCCTCGGCTGCGTGAGCGCCAAACTTGCTCGCTGTTGGTAAATACCATCAGCCATTTACCGTCTTTTGACCATTGGTAGCTTTCGATTGCAAATGGCTCGCCTGCGCCCTCTGGCAATAGCTTTTCAAACTCAACTAATACTTTACGGCCTGTGCCGTCAGCATTGTAAAATACAATATCGTTGCCTTTTACGCCGTGTTCTTTTTCGTCATCGGCGTTGTTATCGTCTGCTTTTTCTTTTTCGCTTTCGCGCTCTTCAAGTACGGTGTAGCCGGTACCATCGTCTAGCCACTTAAAGTAAGTGCTTCGCTGGGTTTTAAACTCTTTATCTTTATAAATTGCGCGAGTGAAAGTGGCGTGTCTATTTCAGACGAGGCTAAAGTAGATGGGGTATTTTGAGTCATAGAACAACCAGATAAAGACAGCCCCGCTAATATAGAAAAAGCAAGCACTGAGGTTTTAAGTAATTTCATGTGAGTCCCTAAAGTGGTATTTACTTACCGCTATTATTTTATGAGTTTTGCAATAAGTTGATTTAGTAATACATACTTGTATTACCAACCTTAATTTAACAAACTTATTGGCTTTATATCAGCACACTTATCGCAAAATAGGTACATTTAAGGCGTATTTAAATATTTTTGTGCCATATGTACTGCATTTGCTTTGCTGTAAGTTTTGCAAGTTCAGGGCTTATATGTTCAGCGACTAAATGTAAGCTCATATCGATACCTGCCGAAATACCCGCCGAGGTTGTAAACTTATCATGCTTTACCCAGCGCTTATTACTTATTACGTTGAGTAAAGGAAACATCGCAGCTAGGTCGTTTATGTCTTCCCAGTGAGTTGTTACATTTTTACCATTTAATAGCTCTGCCTTTGCTAATAAAAATGCGCCAGTACATACCGATGCAACGACAGGAGCTAACTGAGCTGTGCGCTTTATCCAATCAATAACAGGTGCTTTAGTAAGCTCATTATTGTGAACACCGCCAACCACTAACAATAAATCTATAGGAGGATGATCAGCAAAACTGTAATGGGGGTTTACACTGAAGCCGCCTCTCGCATTGACCGGCTGATTATGTTGCGCGACTAAAAATATATTCCACTCGTTTTTAGCTAAACGTTGAGCTGTACTAAATACTTCAAATGGGCCTGAAAAGTCGAGTACTTCAGCATCATCATATATATAAATACCTATGTTCATTTAGCGTTCCTTCTATTTCAAACGTTTAAATTAGCATGTTTTACATAAAAAAAGCCCACTATTTAAGGGGAAAAAGCGGGCTTAGGGTAGTCATTTAAAGCTTTATGTATAGCTATTTTTTAGCGTTTAACTTAACAGCTTCAATTTTATAGCTGTATTTGTAGTCTAACCATGGGAGCTCATATTCGTACAAGGGTTTACTACCCCACGAATCCGTTCCACCTACACCACGCTGCTTGTAATCTATATTTACAAAAATGTACGGGGCTTTGGTTAAATCTGATGGGTGCATATTGCGCCTATTAACTTGTTCAGTACTCTTATCGTAGTCGTGCATATCGTAGAAAGATGCATTAAAGCCAATTAAGGGATCGCCAGAGAACTTAACACCAATTCCTTTATCATCATAAAACGTAACGTACCGTACATCCGTTTTGTGACCGTTTTCTTGCGGGCGAACATACGGTACACGTAAAGAGTCAACGTCAGATTGATATAAGCCAACAAAAGCCGATGACTTACGATCGTCGTAGTTTTCGTGAGGCCCTCGGCCATACCACTGTACGTTTTTAAAGTTCTCGTTCACAACAAACTGCATACCTAATCTGGGTAAGGCTGAGTACGAATTATGAGGTGCAGCATAAAAGTAAACATCTACATCAACTACGCCATTGCCATTTATTGTGTATGTTGTGAAGTACCGACTTTCAACGTTATTTAATGTGTGCTCTGTTTCGACTTTGTATTGTGTTGAGGATACTTTTTTACTACTAAAACTAGTCAGTGTTGTATTTGATCCCGCGTGTTGCCACACAGCAAACGAGTCACCATATCCCTTTTGCGGTAAATCATTATCGGTAGGCGCACGCCAAAAGTTAGGCTGCACAGGTTGGTCTACACTATTGGCTAGTAATGGCTTTCTAAAGACATTAATTTCATTTAATAAGCCTGTTTTTTTGTTAAACGTAAATTGAGCGTTTTTAGTAGAAAAAGCTAAAGAATTTTCAGAATCCTTTACTTTTAACGAGGCTGATTTTGTATTATTAGTCAGTGCAAAGCCTGTTAATGCTAGTTGCTCTGACGCAACTACATGACCCGTTGGCAATGTATTTTTAGCGTTTTTGAGAACGGCTTGTACATTTAAAAAATATTCAATTCCTGCTTTTAGTTTTGTTTTAATTGGCAAACTAACACGCTGAGATGTTTGTGGTTTGGCATTAATACCAAGGTTAGCACCTTGCTCTACTTCAACACCGTTGGCCATTAGCTGCCATGACAAAGTAAAGTCAGACAGGTCGGCAAAAAACTGTTTGTTAATTACATTTATTTCGTAAGGTGTTTTGCTCGTTAACTCAAAGTCGATGTTTTGCTGTACTTGTTTAACCTCCCACAAATAAGGGTAGGGCGTTCTGTCGGCGTAAACTAACCCATTTGCAGCAAAACTTTTTGCGCTTACTGCAAATGGAGGCTCTAAGTCGCCACCATATGCCCAAAAAAGCTCACCTTTACTGTTTTTCATGGCAAAAGTTTGATCGACCCAATCCCAAATAAAACCGCCTTGTAGCTGTGAGTATTTTTCAAAGGCCTGCCAATATTCTTCAAGGTTACCTAACGAATTACCCATTGCGTGTTCGTATTCAATTAAAATCATGGGTCTTGATACATCATGCATTGTTTTAGCATAGCGAATAGCCGATTGGATTGGCGCATACATTTGACCGTATACGTCGGTGTGGCGCCTTAACTGTGCTTGTTCAGATACAACTGGAAACCCTGGGGCTTGACGCTTTAGCCAATCGTACGACGCCTCTAAATTAATACCATCGCCCGATTCATTACCCAGTGAGCGCATTACAACCGATGGATTATTTTTAGAACGGTGATACATGTTTGAAATGCGATCTATGTATGCATTTTGCCAACTAAGCTTATTTACCAAGTGTGCCGAGGGGTCGTACTTACCTTGGTTTGCGGCTCCCATTCCATGTGACTCAATATTAGCTTCGTCCATAACGTATAAGCCATATTTGTCTGCAAGGTGATAAATGTACGGATCTTGCGGGTAATGAGCCATTCGTATTGCATTAATATTAAAGGCCTTCATTAATGCAACGTCTTTTTCCATAGACTCTTTAGAAACGACGTGCCCTGTTTCTGGGTCGTGCTCATGTCTATTTACACCTTTAAATAAAACTGGTTTGCCGTTAACTAAAATATTACCATTTTTTAATTCACTGCTTCTAAAGCCTATTGATTTTCCAATCCACTCAACAACCTTATCATTACTATTACGTAAGCCTATTTTTAATTTATAAAGGTTAGGAATTTCAGCACTCCAAGGCAGTACATCATTTACTTTAAACACTGTTTTTACTTGCGTACTTTGTTGTTTTTTTATTTTAGGAACTGACAATGTTTTAGTACTCATTACCTTATCGTTTGCGTCTAAAAGTGAAACGAGTAAGTCAAAGTTAGTTTGGGTTTGCTTAGTGTGGTTTTGTACTGTTGTGGTTAGCGTTAGTTCACCGTTTGTGTAATTGTCAATCAAAGTGGTATTAGCTTCAAAATCACTTATACGCACTTTTGGCGCTGCATATAAATACACATCGCGCTCAATACCACTCATACGCCACATGTCTTGGCATTCAAAGTAAGACCCTGTTGAATAGCGGTAAACTTGTAATGCTAAAGTATTTTCACCTTTAGAAACGTATGGCGTAATATCAAATTCGGCGGCAGTTTTAGAATCTTCTGAATAACCAACTTGCTGACCATTTACATAAATATAGAACGCAGACTTTACCGCCCCAAAATGAATAAGGATTTGTTTGTTATTCCAGCTTTCGTCGATGTTAATTATTTTTCGGTATGAGCCAACAGGATTATAGTAACGCGGCAGCTCAATTTGCTCAGTATTAGGTATTAAACAGTAGTGAGAGTGATAAAAAGGAGAACCGTAACCATTTAGCTCCCAATTGGCAGGGACGGCTATTTCATCCCAGCTTGCGTCATTGAAGGTTACTTTTTCAAATCCGTTTGGTTTTCTACTAGGCGAGTCAACCCAGTTAAACTTCCACTGCCCATTTAGTAATTTATAACTATCTAACTGCCAAGGCTCTAGTGTAAATGCGTTTTGCTCATTTGCTGTAGGATAATAGAACGCGCGGGGTGGGAGTTTATTTACTCTAAATATACTTGGATCCTGCCAAGCCTGAGCAACTTGCTGTTCTATTGCAATGCTTTGCAAGCTAGTTATTAATAAATAAAGTCCCCCAAAGCATAGAAGCTTTTTTAGATAACCTTTAAGCCGCATCCTGTTCTCCTTTAATTTTTTATCATATAAATATGCTAATTAAACTTTAGCGTATTTTTAACAATTAAGAAACCTAATTAATAGAGACTACAACGGCGGCTATGGGGACTATTTCTAATCAACTAAGTTTCAGACTATTCAATATAATGTTTTTTATAGCGCTTTGTTAATTTAAGAGATCTAATTTGGTCGTAAATTAAAGTAAATACTGCTGATGCATTTACTTTCGCACCTTTGCCTTGGCCTATACGACGAATTTGCCTTTTTACTAATGCCATGGTGGCAAGGCCTGCTATGGTTTTATCTTTAATCTGAACGTTTGGCGCTGCAGGAATAAACTCGGGTTGTTTTTGCCAAATATTGACTAAATCAGGTTTATACGCAAGTGCCGTTGCAATACCGGCCAAAGCTACGCCAGAATCAATAACATTATTAGCCACTGATAGGCGACTAATACCACCCGTGGTCATAATTGGAATACTTGATTGTTCACTAATTGTTTTAGCAAATTCTAAAAAGTACGCTTCACGAGCGAGTGTACGTTCATCGGCCGTTTTACCTTGCATGGCGGGTGCCTCGTAACTACCGCCCGAAAGCTCAACAAAATCTATATTTAAGTCACTTAATAGGGTAATTACTGCTTGGGCGTCGCTAGGTTCAAATCCACCACGCTGAAAATCAGCCGAATTTAATTTAACCGATACCGAAAAGTTATTTGCGCAACTAGCCTTAATCTTTTGCGTTATTTGTGTGAGTAAACGCGCTCGATTTTCAAGGCTACCACCGTATTTATCATCACGCTTATTGGTTAAAGGCGATAAAAACTGTGCTAATAAGTAACCATGAGCCGCATGTATTTGCACGCCATCGAACCCTGCCTTTTGTGCTTGTAATGCCGTATTTGTGAATCGCTCAATCACATCATCAATTTCATTGTGTGTCATTGCTTTTGGCTGGCCAAATAAATGAGAGTGTTTTCCCATGCTTAATGCCACGTTGGAGGCTGAAAGAACCTTTCCCCCCATTTTTTTAAACACTTGACGACCTGGGTGATTAATTTGCATCACAATTTTACTGTCGTTTTGCTGCCCTAAACGCGCAAGCTCCGCAAAAGGCGTTACATCGGTATTATGCTCAAGCGCAAGGCCACCGGGGCCAGTCATAGCTAAGTGATCAACCATTACATTGCCGGTAATAATTAAACCAACCCCACCCTCAGCCCATGCGTTATAACAATTTTTAAGTACTTGAGAGGGTGTGAGATCGGCTTCTGCTAGATTTTCTTCCATGGCCGCTTTTACTAGCCTATTTTTTAATACTAAACCGCTAGGTAAAGTAACCGATGTAAATACGCTCTGTTGTTGATTTTTTGGCATGTTAGGAACCAATTAAATTGACATTAACGCCACTATAACTTTAAAGTCAGCTTTAAGGTCAAGGCAGTATTTATAACTAATTTAGGACCACTATGAAAATAAGTGAGCTTGCAAAACTTGTTGGCGTTGCCCCCAGTACAATTCGTTATTACGAAGGTAAAGGTTTATTGCCGAAGGGTAGCCGCAACAGTAATGGTTATAGGCAATACGACCATTCAAGCATTGAGCAAATAAAAATGATTAAGTTTGCACAAAGTTTAGGGTTTTCGTTAGAGGAGATACCCACATTAAAAACGCCAGAAAACGATCTGGATCACACTGTTGTTATTGAGCGTTTGCAGCAAAAGCAAAACGAAGCGAATGCGCTGATTGCTCAGCTGCAAAAAAAGTCGCAGCGTATTGGTGATTTAGTCACGCAATTAAATGCAAGCTGGTCAAATGGACAATGTTTAACACAACAACAAATGAGTGACTTATTGGATGAGGTTCAGTTTTAACGGTTAGGTGCTTTGATGTGTGTTAAGAATACCCAAGCAAAAAACAGCATAAACACAAAATCGTTGATACCGTAAATACTGTAAAAAATCCCCGCGAATACATCTTTATCGTAAACGTCATCAAGGTTATTGTTTGCTAACCATAATGACCAAGCAACAACATAAACCAGTTTTTCAATTACGAAAGCGCCAGCTAACCACCTTATATTGGAGGTAATAAAAGCACTAGCCAAATATGCCAAGCCCCATATAACAATCATTAACAAACCAAAATTAGACATAACAACAGGGTCTAGTTCGTTTATTGTGGAATTTGTAAATAGCCGTGAGAACAGTAAAACGCCACCTATATTCATGGCTGCAGCCATAATAAAACCAAATTTAATTAGTTTATTTTTTGTCATTTTTTTCTTCCTATCAGGCTTATTAATTAAAGCGGAAAACTTAATCACATATTTTGTTAGTGAACTTCAATCTGCATTGCTGTTTTTAAAATACCATGTGCGGGCAACCATTGTTTATATTCAGAAAAGCCATGTTTTTTATATAAATTTATTGCTGGCGTATTTGCTACAGCCGTTTCCACTATAGCTTTATTATACGTATGCAAAGTAAGCGCATGAGCAATTAACTTCCCTGCGATTCCTTTTTTAAAGTAGCGAGGGTGCACTGTTAAGCTTTCGATACTTAAGCACTTATTTTTTACTGTAATTTCTATGACCCCCGCAAGCGTACTCTCATAATAAAAACCATAAAATAGCGCGTTGCTGCGCACAATGGCATGCTGCGTTCTACTAAGAGGGGGAAAATGTTCAACCTTTATTAAAAGCGCCTCTATTTTATAAGCACATTGAAAAACGTTATAAATTTGCTCGGCAACAGAAGGAACTGCATTTTTTAGTTGAGTGATCATTTTAATTTCACTTATTTATTTTTAGATACTGCAGCGATTGGAAAAAATGAATTATTAATTGCTATATTCAATTAGCTCTTCAACGTATAAATACCCTTTTTGACGCTGAGTTAACTTAATGAATGTTTTTAGTGTTGGTGCATACAAGTGTATGTCTTGTGTGTCGGCTGAATAGCCTCTCGAATTAGTAATTTTACCCGTGTACTCAATGGTGTAGGCTTTATATGTGCCAGATTCTACTTTTTCATCTTTAAAAGAGACAACTTTAGCGTTTTGAATTGTTGAGCCTTTGGTGCCATCTTCGCTTTCCCAGTGCTCTTCAAACACCCATGTTTTGCCTACATATAACGGCCAATAATAACGCGAGGTTTTGCTGTTATTTGGTTTTGTTAATACCTTTAGTAACGTAGATCCCTTAGCCGTTAACATACTAAGTGCGCCATTTTTGCTGACTATTTGTTTAGTATCGGTGCCTTGTGCACGTATTTCATTGCTAGGTGTTACCCCTTTATATTTCCATACCCACTTTTCCCCTTCACTATAATCAGCTTCTGTTGGCTGATACGCTTTTTCATCTGAAGCTTGGGCAAAAAAGCTTATTAGGCTTAAGGCAAAAATAATAAATTTAGCGTTCATTCACGTTGTTCCTTTTATTGATTTTTTTATGTGTGTTCAAACCTAATAATTAGGTGTATTGACCTAAAAAAAAGTGTGAGAAATAGCGCTTACACTTTATAAGCGCTTTTATAAAGCTAAAAGGACTAATCTAACTCTAACTGTGCTCGCTCTACGCTCTCGTTGGGTAACTCTTTTTGAACAGATACACCAAGCTCTTTAAATTCGGCGGCTTGTTTAATTAAGTTTCCCTTACCTCGGTAAAGCTGAGAAAAGGCCTTGTCGTAACTTTCTTTTGCTCGGTCTAATTGTTTACCAACACCTTCCATGCTGAGTAAAAAGCCATTTAATTTGTTGTAGAAGCGCTCTGCACGATTTGCCAGCTCCTTTGAATATTTAGTTTGCTCTTCAAAACGCCACAGCTGTTTAACAATATTTAAACTGGTTAACAGCGTAGTGGGAGTAGCGACCAGAATGTTTTTTTCTATCGCTTGTTGATAAATATCGCTTTGATATTTAAGCGCCTCTACAAAGGCTGACTCTATAGGTACAAACATAATGACAACCTCTGGCGAATTTAACCCAGGAAGGCGGTCATATGATTTACTGGCTAGTTCGTTTATTCGAGCCGTAACTGCATTTACATGCTCTTTAATTGCTTGATTAGCATCAAGTTCATTTTCAGCATTTACATAACGGGTGTAGGCATTAAGGGATGTTTTTGCATCTATAACTAAATGACGCTCTTGTGGTAAGTACACTACAACATCTGGGCGCAAACGACCGTCCTCGGTATTAAACGACACTTCGCGTTTGTAATCGGTACCCGCGCGTAAGCCTGCGCTATCAAGCACGTTTTCAAGCATCAGCTCTCCCCAGTTACCTTGGGTTTTCTTTTGCCCTTGTAAGGCGTTACTTAGCTTATCGGCTTGTTCGGTGATGGATTGGCTTTTGGCTTGTAAGTGTAAAAGCTCAGTTTTTAATTGTGCACGCTGTTTTAAGTCCTCAACATGAATTGATTCCATTTTATCTCTAAAGCCTTTTAACTCACCTTGAACGGGTTTAAGCAGTTGTTCAATACTTTCTTGGTTAGTCACTTTAAAGCTTTGGGTTTTTTCATCGAGGATTTTATTGGCTAAATTTTCAAACTCTTTTTTAAGTACGTTTTTACTTTCTTCTATTTGAGCTAACTGCTCAGTAAAGCTTTGCTGCTTTTGCTCAAGCATAGTTCGCATGGAGTTAAGCTCTACATTGCGTTGATTATATTGTGCACGCAACTGCGTTATTTCGGTTTCGGCTTTTTGCCAAAACTGATTGTATTGCATGCTTTGTTTTTCTTGTTCACTGCAACGCGTTTTAAAATGCTGCGCTTCGTCGCGCTGTTCTTGGTGGCTATGCTCAAGCAACTCATGTTCATCTTGTAAGGCGCTAAGTTGCTCAGCTTTGTTATCGAACTGACTTTGTAATAAAGAGAGTTGCTGTTGTTGCTCGTTAATTGTTTTTTTTAATTTTCTGCGAGGCAAAACACCAATAACACTATAAAGCACAACACCTGCTGTAAACCCTGCAGCTGTGCTTACCCAATCAATTTGGGTGAGTATTTGAGTAATCATAAAATAAACTTATAAAATTTATGGACATGCCATCATAACGAATAAGTTTGAGTAGAAGTAGGGGGTAACAAATAACAGCCATAAAAAAAGCCAGTTCAAATGAACTGGCTCAACCATTACTAAATAAGTAACACAACAGGGGAATCAACATGAAACTTGAATTAACTGCAATTAATCAACAAGCACAATAGTAGACGCCCTGTTTTGAATTAAGTTCATTAAAAGATCTAATTATTTTAAAAAACTGATCTTTGGCAAATAAAGCATTAAACGGTAAAAATTAAACATAAAAAAAGCCAGTTCAAAATGAACTGGCTTGATCATTACTAAATAAGTAACTAAATGGGGGGGAATCAACATGAAAACTTGTGTTAACTGCAATTAATCAACAAGCATAGTAGTAGACGCCCTGCGTTCAAATAAGTTCAAAAAAAAGATCAAATTAATTTAAATAACTTTAGCCCCGACTAATAAGCAACTAAACACTAAAAACAGGCATAAAAAAAGCCAGTTCAAAATAAACTGGCTTAATCATTACTAAAAATTAGTAACTAAATAGGGAATCAACATGAAAACTTGTGTTAACTGCAATTAATCAACAAGCATAATAGTAGACGCCCTGCATTTAAATAAGTTCAAAAAAGATCGCACTAATTTTAAAATAAATTAATTTTTTATAAGTGACAGCATTTGTTGCTCATCGAACTGTGTAAAACTCATTGATTTGTCTGTAAATAATGCATCAACAAGTGCTTGTTTATCTTCTTGCATTTTAAATACTTTTTGTTCAATTGAATGACTCATAATCAACTTATAAACAAAAACTGGGTTTGTTTGCCCAATACGATAGGCACGATCGGTGGCTTGTTTTTCTACTGCGGGGTTCCACCATGGATCGAAATGAATAACCGTATCGGCTTGCGTTAAATTAAGCCCAGTGCCGCCTGCTTTTAAGCTAATTAAAAAAACAGACGTTTTGCCACTGGTAAACTCATCTATAACTTTATCGCGATGGCGAGTTTGGCCTGTTAATAAACTAAAGTTAATATCCAACTCACTTAATTGCTTTGCAATTAAATCTAACGCTGATGTAAATTGGCTAAATATAATTACTTTACGCCCCAAACTTAGCATTAAAGGGAGGTGACTAGATAACCATTCTAATTTGGCAGACCCGGCTTGTGTATCAGGTTCAATGAGCTTTGGATGACAACAAATTTGTCTTAGCTTCAGTAAAGCCTCTAAAAAGGCAAGTTTACTTTTTTGAACGCCTTGCTCAGCAAATAAATCAATAAGTTTTTCTTCAAGGGCACGTGTTATTCCTTGATACATTTCTTTTTGTTTGGGCTCAAACTCAAACTCTTTCGTTATTTCTGTTTTTTGCGGCAGTTCTTGCGCCACTTGTGCTTTTGTTCGGCGCAGTATAAACGGCATTATGAGTGCTTTTAATTGCTCTGCACGCTGCATGTCGGCCTCACGCTCAATAGGCGTTTGAAAATGTTGTTTAAAATGAGCCTGAGAGCCTAAAAGGGAGGGCATAGCAAAGTCGAGTAAAGACTTGAGTTCAAGCAAGTTGTTTTCGATTGGGGTACCGCTTAAGCACAATTTAAAATCAGCATTAAGACGTTTTACCAATCGAGATACTTGCGCCGTGTCATTTTTAATATATTGCGCTTCGTCTAGCACTATATTTTCAAAAAAAAGCGGTGAGTAATAAGCTATATCACGTTTTAACAAAGGGTAAGTAGTCAATATACACTGTGCTTGCGCTAGGTGTTGCAGTGGCTCGTTACGATTAGACCCAAATATGGTGGTTACCTTTAATCCTTTGGTAAATTTAAGTATTTCGTTTTGCCAGTTACTCACTAAACTGGTTGGACACACGATTAGTGTAGGACCTGCCTGCGGACGATTGTACGTACTCGTTAAAAACGCAATAACCTGCAGTGTTTTACCCAACCCCATATCGTCAGCTAAAATGCCACCAAGTTTGTGGCGTTTTAAAAAACTCAGCCAATCAACACCTTGCTGTTGATACTCTCTAAGTTCGACAGACTCATTTAAACCATGCAACGATACGCTCGGCAATGTTTTATGTGTATTGTTAAGCTCCTCAAGATAGAGCTCGAGTGAGTCGTCGTGCAGCTCAACATTAATTGCAGTGTGTTTTACAAGTTCTGGCAAGTACGAAAGCGGTATATTGAATTCGTCACGTGTTTTTACAAACTCAAAACGTTGCTTAAAATCAGACAAAACGTTCATGGCTGACTTATTGATAACACCAAATTGGCGGCCAACAGGGTAGTAATGAAATAACTGACTTTGTCGATTTAACGATTGATAAAGTGAATCTTCGTTGCTAAAAAGTTGTGAAAGCTTGCTGCTGTTAATAAGCACTTTACAGTGCACTTGATGCCCTGCAGCTCTATTAGCAATCAGTGTAACTTCACTTTGCGGATTGGCGATATCCATCTTACCAACAGTTACTTTCCAACCATGCTCTTTAAAGCTAGGAAATACCTCGTAAGTTAACCAGTGCAAATGAATTGCTGATTGCTTATTAAAAGTAAACTCGCTTTGTAAACCCCCTTTACAAAATTCAAAACCTAAATTAACAAGCTCATTGGTTACTGTGTTTTCAAACGCGCTGTTAATTAAATTATTTGGCGCTGTACCTGCGGGGTAATGTTTATTTTTATACTTAAATGATAAAGACAGCCTTAAATCAGCCTCTTCCATAGTCACTTTAATTACTGCATTACTCGCTGTATGCGGTAAAACAGATTGCGTATTGGTAGGATGGGGAATAACACCCGCACCAAAGTTATCTGCAAGCTGTTTATAAATACGGTCGAAATTAGGGCTGTGTATTGCAGGCATGGTTTGTAAGTGGGCTATTTCATCGCCACTTAACGGTGTGCGTATACGGCCAACTTTTAAGTGGTCAAGGTCAAGGTATGTAGGAGGTGTAGTTTTGAGTACCGCCCAATTTTTACTTTGTTCTAAATTAACGACTAATTTTGTACGCTCTTTTTCTTGTTGCCAATTAAAACTAAGCGCCTGGCCACTTTGAGGCTTTATTGCAGTTCGAGAACGATGCAAAAATAAGCGCTCGGTTGCAATCAACTGCTGTAACGCGCTAAACCCCCATTGACCTTTTAACTCAAGACTACCAACTGCATTTTGTGAACGGATCCAACTATAAAGTCTAAAGTCGCTTTCAAGTAAATCATTTGGCGTTATAAAGCTATTTAATTGTTGGTCGGTTAGATTGCGCCCTAAGGTATAATTTTGGTCTTTGTCGAAATTAGCTATTTTAGGAGATATAAATACTTTTTTATTTTCAACACTTAATACAAAAAGTAGTACTTGAGATGGTGTTGTTGATTCGGTACTTTTAAGTGTACTTAATTCGCTGAACCAATCATTTATAAAATAGTCTTCGCCATACTCACCGGAGTGCTCAATTTTGAGCTTTAACAAAATGGCTGCTAGGTGTAGGCATTTAGATTTGATATTACAGGTACAGTGGGTATCAACAGAATAACCTGTTGGTAATTTACTGATCTCGATTCGCTGATTATAAGAGGCACCGGTATCACTTTGAACGGTTGAGTCTATCACCGAAAAATCACTGTTATGTTCTAACCAGGCGATTTTACCATTTTTATAATACGCTTTACCCTTTGCCAACACGTTTGGCTTAAAAAGTTTATTTATAAAACGCTCAGAAAGAGGAAACTGGGTAGCCTGCTCATTTTTAATTTCTTCAAAAATAGCCAGTAAATCATTTTTTGATAAGTTAGCAGACATGTCACTCAAAGGATTAATTTTTTAAAATAATTTTCCCAGTATATGCCTTATAAGCGCTGAGCTAAAGCACTATTCACAGTAATGTAAACTGGTTGGAGTTGATAGGTTAGTAAAAATTCGGTTTATGATGGTAAACGGTAGCGTAATAAAAAACGAACAGTAACCCACAAATAACAAACAAAATATAAACACCTTACACACAGCGTAGGGGCTTTACAGATCATAATTTTACTAAGAGATAAGATAACTACAGAAGAAGGACCAGGAAATGGATAGTAGTTAGTAAAAAAATGATCTCATTAAGGCTATTTGAGTAAAACAGCTATAACAACACTAATATAGATCAAATTTTTACTAACTAGACAGACTACTAGATCATAGTTTAACTAACTTATAGGACCAAGCAGATCGTTATTTTACTAACTAATTAAATGCACTTAATAACTTAGTCAACTGCTCTAAACGTTTGTCGGTCATTACTTTATTATTAATTTTAATCGACACATCGCCACTTTTTAAGTTTCGTTGCAACATCACATACTCGTTTTCCAACACAGCTTCTTTCTTTGAAGGTGCTTGAGGTTCAGCAGTCAATAACTTAGTGATAGCCATAGCACGCTTGTCGTCACTTGTAATGGCGTTTACCTCAGTATTACTAGCAACATCAGCTACTAACTGGTTAAAGCTCTCAGCATCGCGCTCCTTGGCAATAACAAGCTTTTTAGCGACTTCTCTACCAACGTGATTTGCTGTTGGGTACAAAGCAATAACAGAAGACGGTATTTGCTCATACGCTTTTATTGCATCTGCAATTGCTGTGTGGGATACCCCTTCAATGGCTGCAATTTCGCGATACGATCCTTTTTTACCTTTTTCAAGAAGTTCGTTTTTGGTTTGTTGATAAGCTTGACCTAATTCCCACAAGCTGGGTGCTATGTATTGGTCAGACGAAACAGCTAAAATTTTAGCATCTTGCTCTGTGAAATCGCTTGAACTTAAAGCAAGATAATCTGCATTACCTAGGATACACGCCATTCTGCGGCGAGAACCAGCGAGTACTAAACTTGTATCTCCTTGTTCCCAAAGCAGAGCAGGATGCTGATTTCGTCCGTCTTCACGAATAGCAGGAAGAATATCCGACACCGATTTTTCGTTTAAAAGCGACTGAGCACGACGGTTTTTGCCATAAACATGAGTCGTTTTTTCAATATCAGCATGTGAGATTACTTTACAAACAAGGGTAATTTGTCGCGAAGAATCACTCGGTGCAGGCATTTTAATTACATCGCCAGCATTAGCTTGTTCTAAAAGTGCATCAAGGCTGCTATTTCCTACAGCTGTTGCAAATGGGTCTAAGCGGGTGTCGTTTTTACGTTTTTTAGCCATTATTATTTAACATCCTTACTTAGGTGTATTTAATTTTGATTGAGTAGACTGCCAGTTTGATCGGATCAGCATTTCAAGTTCATCAACAACATCTTTAATATTTTCTTGTGCTCGCATAAGAGATTCGCGACTTGCTAAACTGTCTGATGCTTTTTGATCAAAAATGGTATTGAACGATGATGAGCTCGCCGTGATAGCTGAACTGTGGTTAATTGGGTAACTCATTACTTGGCGACCAAAAGCACTACGTACATCTTTAACAATATCACGTTGTGAATGGTTACCTTTTACGTAATTAGTAACTAAAAACTGCATAAAGTCCCAACCTTCATGGCCTAGTGCGGCAACAGTATGATAAATCTCACCTAAACGTTTTAAATATTTATTATTAGCATCAAAATCAACAGCTTCTGGATGAACAGGAATTAACATAGCTGTAGATGCCATTAATGCATTATAAAACATAAAGTTGAGGGTAGGGGCAGTGTCGATTAGTAATATGTCGAACTCGTCTTTTACCGGATCAATTACTTTTTCGAGTAATTTATGATAATGACGTGTTTCTTCATAATTTGATGTGTCTTTGAGTAAAGTTGCGGTTTCGTGTTCAAAGTAAAAGTCATCCATACCTGAAGGTAAAACACGAATATTAGGAATATGTGTTGGTAAAAATGAACTTGAAACAAATTCTGGCCAGGTTTCACCGTCGTCTAAGTCGATACAATCGCGCATTAGATCTCCGACAGTAATGGGATCGTGCTCACTCGATGGGAAAAAACTCGATGAAGAACCTTGAGGGTCTAAATCTATAATCCCAATTCGGTATCGCTTAATATTAGTGGTGGCAAGTGCCGCTGCAATATTAACCATACTGGTTGTTTTCCCACAGCCCCCTTTGAGTGAATTAATAACAATAACTTGTAGTTTATCACTATCAGAACGGTGATCTGGCTTTATGTCCATAATATCTGCCATTGCAAATATATTAACCAATGTGTAAGCATAATGGCCGTTAGCGCCCCGTTTGATATTCAAATCGTCAAAGTCGCCATTATCATGACGACGTTTTAGTGTACGATTGTTACATCCTAATAAATCAGCGGCTGCTTTTTGGGTGTATGTTCTTAATTCTTTTTCTTCTGATTTAAGATGAGCGCGATAATGTTGAATACGTCCTTCTAATGACTTTTCAGCAACTTCGGCAGTTGCTTTTAAAAGTCGATAGGTATCAAGCGCATTATTGTTAATTGACATACTTTCCTTCCTCAAAGTTAAGCAATTAGTATAATGTCCATTCAAATACCTGTAAACAACTATTTATGACGACATGTGTTTTAAAAAGAAGACATCATAATATAAATTTACACCTTTAATATTGCTTAGTATAAATAAAGAAGTTTAAAGGTGGTTAAATATATAAGGTAATAAAGGTTAAGAGGTTAAAAGTGTATATTAACTATATGATAAATATAAATAAACTATAAAAAATTAGATCAGCATTATACGTGGTTAAGATCAGATCTTTAATAACTAACAGATCAGCATTTTATTAACTGCTAAATAAATTTTATAGTTATACACAGCTTACCCTTAAGGTTATAAACAAATAGGTCGATTAAGATCATGCTTTTACTAAGTAAATTAGAATGTTATGCACCGTTCAATGTAGAAAAAGCAGTAATCAATTGGTATAGATCTGATCTGTAGTAAGTACAGATCAGATCTATGCTAACTAACTAAGTCCTTATCCACAGGCTAGTATGAAAAAGAACAAATTTGTCGTGCTTTGCAGTCTAAATTTAGCATAGCAGTGGACAAATTTATAACTGAGTTAGTAAAAATGAGATTTGAAATACACGTGTTAGTATAATAATGATCTTAAATTAAAGAAAAATGCTAGTACTTAGTATAAAACTGATCTGAGTAGATTAATTAGAGCCAGATCACTTTTATACTAACTTAAACATTTAACTTTTTTTGTTTTATGTGTTGTTATTAGCTGTCGCAATAATAAATGGAAATAAGAACAATGAGCCGAAAGGTCAACATCTCGGTAGATAACTTGCCTGATACACTAAGAGGCCAAATTCACGGGGTGGAAAGTGCAATTGATAATGAAAGTTTAGCACTATTTACAGATAATAAAGATGTTCGCATTTCTATTGAGAATGCAGCTCATGGTTTACGTGCCTATTCAAATACATTTAATCATTACGATTTATGGGGACGTTTTGTTCGATCGGGTCATAAAAAACTTCCATTAGAAGAAGCGCCTAAAAAAACAATCATTACACGTAAAATATCAGAAAAAGTAGATGGTATTTTATACGATGGCGAAATAAAAATAACACCCGCCGTTGTTAGTACTCGCAAAGACGGTGAAGATATTGAATACCTAGTATGGCCATCAGATAGAGAAGAAAAAGTAGAACGAGCTCTGATCCGTTTAGCCTCTAAAGGTAAAATAGTAAAAATAAATTTTAAGTCCGGTATTCAATATGCCGTTGTTTTTTCGATGAACGAATTAGCACAAGAACTTAAAGCCGTTGGTCAGTCCATGCCATATCCTGCAATTAAAGAATCACTTGAAGCACTTCAAGGGTCAAAACTTTCATTTAAATACTCTGCAACAGATACTAAAAATTCAGATATTGATGATTCATTCTACGAGTCAAATATGAATTTTTTATCGTCTTTGCATTTTAGTGGGAAAAAAGGTCAGGGCGGTAATGTTAAATGTGTTGCTTGTTTAAATGCTTTCGTTCATAACATGATCGATAACTTAGAATATAAAGGTTATTATTTTAACAGTGCACAAGAACTAAAGCGTGGTTTATCACGTTGGATGATGCTGCGCTTGTATCACTTATGGCGCTACGCGGCACCGGGTAAAACATATCATTTTAGATTACTTTCTATTATGGAAAAATACGGTTCGATATACTCAACCGACAACATAACAGAAAACAAATTAAAAGCATTACGTCGTGATATGACAACTACCATGAAAGACCTTATAGAAAAGGGTGCCATTTCAGAATACAGCATTACCAATGTTAAAGACGATAAGACCGGTAATATTATAGATTACACCTATGAAATGCATCCGTCAGATCAGTTTTGTGATGAAATACTTACATTGAATAAGCATAACAAACGTATAGAGATTCAAGGCGGTAAACGCATAGTTGAAAATGCCGTTTTAATAGATGAAGATAAAATAGAAGAAATAGTCGAAAAATAGTTTTTTATTTATCTTTGTTATACAAATACTAAAAGGCCAATAAATGTGGCCTTTTTAACATAATTAATTTGTTACTTGTTCAAGGTAAAGCCTATCAACCAGGAAATCATAATCTCGTTTTCGAGGATGACTATCTGGCTTTTCGTAATCTGGTAAAGTTCCTATTTTAACATCGGGCTCTGGGTTTATTAATATAAATGGTAATGCAGCACTAACGTGGTAACGATTTTGTGCCGTGTATCTGATATTTACTTGAGGACTAACTCGAGTAGGGCGTCTTATTCTTAGTTTTTCTTTTTCACCTAAGCTAGCAATCCTCATTTGTTCTTGAGCGACTAGAGATTGCCACTTTTGCTGATCGATCATTCTTGGATTTGTATAACCTGCAGATTTACTCAACATTTCAAGAGCCATCTTTTTAGTGAGGGTTTTAGTTGCATGTTTGTGCATCCATGTAAATCTAACAGAAAAAGGAGATTCACTCTCACTGTGTATTTTTCTGTATGCAGCTAAAGTAATTAAATTTGGTACTGCATTATGAACAGCTTCAAAACGAGCGTCGTTGTTATCAATACTTAGAATACATTCCTTAAATGCTGCTTTAGCTTTATTAACCTGATTAATCCTATCATTGAGTGCCTGTTTATTAGCATTTTTTATAACTAACAAACCAGGGTGCCTTTTAAGTACTCGGCTACTTAACCCTGACTTTGTATACATATCATAAAATGAATTAAGAATGGCTCGTTGGGCATTATCTCCCGTTAGTTTTGAAACGGGTATACTTTGCGGGACATTATTTTCTTCACTAGTAAGAACCTCAGGCAATTTATAGTATTCAGCTTTTGAGTATTCACATTGTTTGAGTTCATCAATTAACAATGAGGTAAGCTCACTCATTAAATCAAACTGACTTCTTATTTTTATTTTAGAGACCATCACACACCAAGAACACATCTTACTTTAATCAGAAATGATACTAATCTTTTGCTTTGATCGCTAGATCTTTATAAATCTATTGTTGCCGAGATAAACATTAACTACAGTTTTAGTATGATGTGTTCTTTGCTGTTTAGCATATAAGCTCTTATTTATATTAGATATTGTTAATGTTATAGGTGGGCCGCTTAAACTTGGTTGTGCTTCTTTAGCATATATAAGTATAAATACAATCCTCATGATTATAATTTTTAAATTTAACTGTAAAGTTTAGAATACAATTGACGTAAATTAAGTATGATGTGTTCCTTCTTATTCTGTATATAATATCTGGTATTACGCTTAGTGTTCTCGAACTCTTTGAAATTAACATTTATAGGTGTAATTAACTGATAATAAATGGTTTTAATATTAGTTTGATTAAGCTAATTTATGAAATATACACATATGGAAAGTTGTTAATTGGTGTTTATAACTAGCCCATAACAAAATAATTAGTAAATAGTGAATTTAGTACTTGAACAGAGGTACGTGCATACGTTAATTTCAGTACATCAGGTAAAGTAGGAATGAGGAAAGAATATGCAATCGTGGAACCCAAATAGCTGGAGAGAGCTGCCAATACTGCAGCAGCCACAATACCCAGATCAAGACGTGTTAAAATCTGTTGAAGGCCAATTAAAAACTGCACCCCCATTAGTTTTTGCAGAAGAAACTCGTAGTTTATTTAAGCAACTTGAAGATGTGTGTGAAGGCCGTGCATTTTTACTTCAAGGTGGCGACTGTGCAGAATCGTTTAGTGATTTTAATGCAGCAAACATTCGCGACACATTTAAAACAATTTTACAAATGGCTGTAGTTTTAACCTACGGCGGTAAATGCCCAGTTGTAAAAATTGCCCGTATGGCTGGACAGTATGCAAAACCACGTTCTGCTGATTTAGAAACTATTGACGGTGTTTCACTTCCATCATACCGTGGCGACATAATTAACAACATAGACTTCACAGCTGAAGCCCGCATACCCGATCCGCAACGTTTAATGACTGCTTACCACCATAGTGCAGCTACATTAAACTTACTACGTGCATTTGCACAAGGTGGCCTTGCAGATTTACACCAGGTCAATCGCTGGAACATGGGCTTTGTAGCCGCCAATCCTCAAAAGCAAAAGTACCAACAGCTTGCTGATAAAATTCAAGACGCATTAGAGTTTATGGAAGTGTGTGGTATTAATTCTACTATAGCACCAAGCCTTAAAGAGACAGATCTCTACACATCTCACGAAGCATTGTTATTGGGCTATGAAGAAGCACTAACACGACGCGATCACTTATCAGGCGACTGGTATGACTGTTCAGCGCATTTTGTTTGGATCGGTGAGCGCACACGTCAATTAGACCACGCACACATTGAGTTTTTTAAAGGAATTAAAAACCCAATTGGTGTAAAAGTAGGTCCTGGTATGGACCCAGATGAATTAATCCGCCTAATTGATGCATTAAATCCTGACAATATTCCAGGACGATTAACCTTAATTACACGCATGGGTGCAGATATACTGCCAGAGAAACTACCAGCACTCGTACGTAAAGTACAACAAGAAGGGCGTAAGGTAATTTGGAGTTCAGACCCAATGCATGGCAATACTGAAAAAGCGACCTCTGGATACAAAACGCGTAATTTCGACAATATAATGCGCGAAATCAGCCAGTTTTTCTCTGTTCACAAAGCAGAAGGTTCATATGCAGGTGGCGTTCATCTAGAAATGACAGGTCAGCACGTTACAGAGTGTACCGGCGGAGCGTATGGTCTATCAGACGACGATTTAGCACAACGTTACAAAACACAGTGTGACCCACGTCTTAATGCAGACCAAGTATTAGAGCTAGGTTTTTTAGTTGCTGATTTATTAAAAGACGCACGTAAATAAAGACTCTCACATATAAAAAAAGCCGCTTAACAGCGGCTTTTTTGTGGCGTAAATATTTAACTAAGTTAGTACTTACGACGTTCTAAATCCGTATCCATCAATATTTTTGCAGAAATTTCTTCAACAGAATGATGGGTTGAATTGAAGTAAGCAATTTTATGACGCTTGTAAAGCATTTCAACCTCACGTACTTCAATACGACACTGCCTTATAGATGCATATTTAGAGTTGGCCATGCGTCGATGCCTAATTGCAGCAAGTCTCTCTGGGTCAATAGTTAAACCAAACAATTTATGTTTATAAGGTACTAAACATTTCGGCAAGCCTTCGCTTTCTAAATCTTCTTCGGTAATAGGGTAGTTTGCTGCTTTAATGCCATATTGCAACGCTAAATATAAGCTCGTTGGGGTTTTACCACTTCGGCTCACACCTATTAAAATAATATCAGCCTCGGAAAAGTTTTTGATATTGCCGCCGTCGTCATTCATTAAAGCATAATTCACCGCGTCTATTCTAAAGTCATAACTTTTTTCATGTATAGAGTGTGTACGATGCATTTTTGGTACAGGTGCCACCTGTAATTCTTTTTCAATTTTTTCGCTATACGTAGTCAAAAAATCATATGGGATAGCATCCGCTGACTTTATGATTTCGCTCAAACTATGATTAACAAATGTAAAAAACACAAAGGGCTTTTCACCCGTTTTTGCAGCTGTTGCATTTATTAACGCTTTAATTTCGTGTGCTTTTTCTTCTGTTTCTACGAAAGGAATAGTTTTGTGATTAAAATCGATTGGAAACAAAGATAACGTTGCATGCCCAAACACTTCTGATGTAATTGCTGTTCCATCAGATATATAAAATGCAGTTCTCATAATTAACCTTTTTGTTACTTTTAATCCCTAAAATGGGTTACTCACGGTTTACGCGAGGACTGTTGCCAGTGTAGAATGAAGGTGGCCTTTATAAAAGGTTTTCTTTCTTAACTCTCACAGTTTCAACTACAATTTGTTTTTTGGAGAAAGACCCGTGCAAGAATACGTTCTCTGGTATCAAGAGCTTGGTATGCAAGATGTTCCTCGAGTTGGCGGTAAAAACGCCTCTCTTGGTGAAATGATTTCTAACCTAGCTAACGCTGGTGTACAAGTACCGGGTGGTTTCGCAACAACCGCCGATGCTTTTAATGAGTTTTTAGACCAATCAGGACTCAATGCCAAAATTCATGACATCCTAGATACACTCGATGTTGATGATGTAAATACACTCGCCAAAGTAGGTGCCGATATCCGCCAATGGATAATCGATACACCATTCCAACCAAATTTAGACCAAGCCATTCGCGATGCATACAGCCAACTTCATGGCGACACATCAGCTGATGTGTCATTTGCTGTACGTTCATCAGCAACCGCTGAGGATATGCCAGACGCATCTTTTGCAGGCCAACAAGAAACATTTTTAAATGTTGTTGGCATCGATTCGGTTATGGTTGCTATAAAGCATGTATTTGCATCTTTGTTTAACGACCGCGCAATTTCTTATCGTGTTCACCAAGGTTACGATCATCGTGGTGTTGCATTATCAGCAGGCATACAGCGTATGGTACGCTCTGATAAATCAGCATCTGGCGTTATGTTCAGTATCGACACTGAATCTGGCTTTGAAGATGTTGTATTTGTAACCTCAAGCTACGGTTTAGGTGAAATGGTTGTACAGGGTGCTGTTAACCCAGACGAATTTTATGTACATAAACCAACATTACTAAAAGATAAGCCATCTGTAGTGCGTCGTAATATTGGCTCTAAAGCCATTCAAATGATTTATTCAAACGACAAAGCACATGGTAAACAAGTAGAAATAGTTGACGTAAACCCTGAACTTTCTAACAAATTTTCGATTACAGATGAAGAAGTACAAGACCTTGCTAAGCAAGCTGTAATCATTGAAAAACATTACGGTCGTCCAATGGACATCGAATGGGCAAAAGACGGCAACGACGGCAAACTATATATAGTACAAGCTCGTCCAGAAACTGTGCGTTCAAACGAAGATACAAATGTAATGGAGCGTTTTCAGTTAAACGGTTCGAGTAAAGTTGTTGTAGAAGGTCGTGCAATTGGTCATAAAATTGGTAGCGGTGTTGTTCGTGTTCTTGACTCGATTGATGAAATGGATCAAGTGCAAGTTGGTGATATTTTAGTCACCGACATGACCGACCCAGACTGGGAACCTATCATGAAGCGTGCAGCAGCGATTGTTACAAATCGTGGTGGCCGCACATGTCACGCAGCAATCATTGCTCGTGAACTGGGTATCCCTGCAGTTGTAGGATGTGGCAATGCAACCGACCTAATCAAAGCTGGTCAAGAAGTCACTGTATCATGTGCCGAAGGCGATACTGGTTTCATTTACGAAGGTATTTTAGACTTTGAAGTGCTTACTTCACGTGTTGACGAAATGCCAAACCTACCAATGAAAGTAATGATGAACGTGGGTAACCCGGACCGCGCATTCGACTTTGCACGTTTGCCACACTCAGGTGTTGGCCTTGCACGTGTTGAATTCATCATAAACCGTATGATTGGCGTGCATCCAAAAGCATTATTAAATTTTGACGCACAAACAGATGCCCTTAAAGAAGAAATAACCGACATGATTGCTGGTTACGATTCACCAGTAGAGTTTTATATTTCAAAACTTGTTGAAGGTATTTCAACGCTAGGTTGTGCGTTTGCTCCCGAGCGAGTAATTGTTCGTATGTCTGATTTTAAATCAAACGAGTACGCTAACTTAGTGGGTGGCCAACAATACGAACCTGAAGAAGAAAACCCAATGATTGGTTTTCGTGGTGCAGCACGTTATATATCAGAAGACTTCCGCGACTGTTTTGCATTAGAGTGTGAAGCAATCAAGCGTGTGCGCAATACTATGGACATGACTAACATTGAGATCATGATTCCTTTCGTACGTACACTTGAAGAAGGTAAACGCGTAATTGAATTATTAGAAGAGCATGGCCTAAAACGTGGCGAAAATGGTCTTAAAGTAATTATGATGTGTGAGCTGCCGTCAAATGCATTACTTGCCGAAGAGTTCTTAGAACACTTTGACGGTTTTTCAATTGGATCTAACGATTTAACACAGTTAACACTAGGTTTAGACCGAGATTCTGGTTTAATTGCTCATTTGTTTGACGAGCGTGACCCTGCAATTAAAAAGCTTCTTTCTATGGCAATTCAAACAGCCAAAGCAAAAGGAAAGTATGTAGGTATTTGTGGACAAGGTCCTTCAGATCATGAAGACTTTGCTGCATGGTTAGTTGACCAAGGTATAGACTCTGTATCATTAAACCCAGATACAGTAATCGAAACTTGGTTATACTTAGCTAAAAAATTAGCTTAGTAACCTGTTATAGCTATGTAAAAGCCAGCATATATTGCTGGCTTTTTTGTTGGTCAATTTATTTTAACTGCGTGCTAATTTTTTATCTAAATACTGACAAGATTTAGTCAGTGCTTTTTGGCAAAGGGTCAAATAACGCGCTTTTGGGTAATAAAACGAATAACACAATAAACCAGCCATAAAAAATATAAGTGATGGACCAGGTACAACCGCAAATATTAATCCTAATAAAATAAATAACGCACCCATGATCTGTAATACAATTTTTTTCATATAAATGACCTCTCATGTAGTTAACTTGATTATAATTACAGCAGCGCTTAAATCGACTAAAAGAGTGTTACAAACTGTAAATTCTTCAATTTCTATTAGCAATCAGCATGATATAATTAACCAAATGTCTAAAAGTATGCCGTTATGATCGCAACAATTACTCAGCAAGATGCCGCGTCAGACCTTGTCGCAAATTACCTAAATACATTACAAAAGCAAGGCTTTACCGGTGATACCGATGCAAGTTATGCAACACGTATTACCGCTTCAACCGATAACAGTATTTACCAGCAATTGCCTCAAGGTGTCATTTTTCCAAAAAATGAAAAAGACATTCAACTTGCTTTGCAAACTGCATCACGGGACCCTTTTTTATCATTAACATTTGGACCGCGCGGTGGTGGAACAGGCACTAATGGTCAGTCTTTAACACCAGGTATCGTTGTTGATTTATCCCGCTACATGCGTGAAATTCTCGAAATTAATGTCGAAGAAGGGTGGGTTCGAGTTCAAACTGGCGTAATAAAAGATCAGCTAAATGACTTTTTAAGACCTTATGGATTTTTCTTTTCTCCTGACTTATCTACCAGTAATCGTGCAACTATAGGCGGTATGATCAGCACCGATGCTTCAGGGCAAGGTTCACTTGTTTACGGTAAAACAAGCGATCATGTTTTAGGCCTTACAACCTATTTAGTAGACGGTACACCAATGAGTACCGCTCCAATAAACGTCGAAAAAGCAAAAATAATTGGAGAGCAAGACACGCTAGTTGGCACAATATATAAAACTGTACTTAATATAGCCATTGATGAACGAGATGCTATTTTAAATAAATTTCCTCGGTTAAATCGTTTTTTAACCGGCTATGACTTAGAGCACGTCCTAAGTGATGACTTACTTACTTTTGATATGAGCCGTTTAATAACAGGTTCAGAAGGTTCACTAGGTATTGTCACCGAGGCAAAATTAAACCTTACACCGATTGCCGAATTCAAAACACTTATAAATATTAAATACGATAGCTTTGATTCAGCACTTCGACACTCTCCATTTTTAGTTGATGCCCGTGCAACTTCAGTTGAAACTGTCGATAGCAAAGTATTAAACCTTGCTCGCGAAGATATCATTTGGCATTCAGTATCGGACTTAATAACCGATGTACCAAATAAAAATATGCAAGGGCTCAACATGGTTGAGTTTAATGCAGTATCACCCGACGATATAAAAGACAAAGTAGATACGCTTTGTAAATTATTAGATGAATGTGTAGCCAATCAAACCAATGGTGTAATAGGCTACCAGCTAACAAATGATAAAAGTGACATTTTAAAAATTTACGCAATGCGTAAAAAGTCAGTTGGTTTACTTGGAAACGTAAAAGGCAGCCAAAAGCCATTGGCCTTTGCAGAAGATACTGCAGTACCGCCTGAAAATTTAGCCGATTATATAGTTGAGTTTAGAGCCTTACTCGACAGTCATAATTTACAATATGGTATGTTTGGCCATGTTGATGCCGGTGTTTTACATGTAAGACCCGCACTGGATATGTGCGATCCTGAACAAGAAAAACTTTTACGTACCATTTCAGATGAAGTGGTTAAACTCACAGCCAAGTACGGCGGTTTAATGTGGGGCGAACATGGTAAAGGCTACCGAAGTGAATATGGACCTGAGTTTTTTGGTGAACATTTATTTACCCAACTGCGCATCATTAAAACAGCGTTCGACCCATATAACCGAATAAACCCAGGGAAAATATGCACACCTATCGATAGTGAAGACTCACTAGTTAGTGTTGATGGGCAAAAAAGATCGTGGTTCGACAAACAAATTTCAATCGATGTTAAAACGAGTTTCAACAACGCCATGACCTGTAACGGAAATGGTATTTGTTTTAATTATGATGAAAACTCGCCAATGTGTCCGTCGTATAAAGTAACAGGCGATCGCCGTAACTCACCAAAAGGGCGAGCAAGTTTAATGCGTGAATGGCTACGCCTTCAAGAATCTAAAAGCATAGATCTGCTAGGTGTAGAAAAAGAATTAAATAAAGGTGAAGTAATTACCTGGTGGGAAAGGTTTGTACATAGCCGCGAAAAAAAGAAAGGCCTTTACGATTTTTCACACGAAGTAAAAGCATCTATGGATGAATGTTTAGCCTGTAAAGCATGTACAACTGCTTGCCCTATTAAAGTGGATGTACCTACTTTTCGAGCTCGCTTTTTAAATTATTATCACAGTTACTATGCGCGCCCACTTAAAGATTACTTAGTGGGTAACATTGAAAGTAGCGCGCCACTTATGGCTAAATTCGGTAAAATAATAAACCCAATTGTTAAAACAAAATTTGTTAGCAGCATAATTAAAAACACGGTGGGTTATGTTGATACACCACAACTTAGTATTCCGTCACTAGCAAATCGGACAAACAAAGCACAGCAATTTAATTTTGAATTTTTAAATAATTTAACTGCCGAACAACAAAGTGAATACGTCTTAATAGTTCAAGATCCGTTCACCAGCTTTTATGAAGCCGAACTAGTTGAAAGTTTTATAACCTTAATTACTCAACTTGGTAAAAAACCAATGTTGTTACCCTTTAAACCCAATGGTAAACCGCAACATGTAAAAGGTTTTTTGCACGAATTTAAAGTAACTGCCAAAAATGCCGCAGAATTTTTAAATCAGTTAAACGATATTAATGCGCCATTAGTAGGATTAGATGCGTCTTTGGTTATGTGTTATCGCGATGAATACAACACAATTTTAGAAAATAACCGCGGCGATTTTAACGTACAACTTGCTCACGAATGGTTGGAAACGCAATCTTTTAAAGGGCTAACTGCAAATAATAATGAAACTGAATTTACATTATTAAGTCACTGCACAGAAACTACATCTTTGCCAAAAGCAGCTAATGTTTGGAAAACTATATTTACTGATATCGGACTAACTTTAAATACAACTAATACCGGTTGCTGTGGTATGGCGGGTACTTACGGACATGAAGCACAAAATCAAGATAACTCACGCGCACTTTACGAAATGAGTTGGAAACCCATAGTTGAAAAAACTAAATCAGAGCAACTTTTGTCAACTGGATTTTCGTGTCGTAGCCAAGTAAAACGCTATGAAAAGTTTAAGCCTAAACATCCTATCGAATTACTTGCCCATGTACTAAGTTAAAATTTTTTTAAATATATTTAAAAGGCGTAACTTAAATTTAGTTACGCCTTTTTTATTTTACTTTGCACTTTTAAAACTATCAGCAATCGGTTTTGTACTAATACCATGAATAAATACACTAAACAAAATTGTAGTCATGGCAATGCTCGCAATCTGAAATTTATTTTCTATTTGCTCGTCAATCACCATAAGCGTAAATACAATTGAGGCCAATCCTCTTGGCCCAAACCATGCAAAAGTAAAACGCTCTTTTAAATTTAAAGATGTAAAAAGTAGTGACAACATTACAGGTATAATTCTTATCAATGTAGTACTTAATAATGCATACGTTACTATTTCAAAATTTAATTTTGGCAAGACTAAATAAGCACACGCATAACCGAATAAACACCAAATCATCAGAGACGTAAAATCAGCAATATGTTCTGAATCTTCTATTAATTCAGTACGCACTGTTTTAGTTGAAAACTTATCAAACAATAAACCTGCTACAAACACAGCAATAAAACCACTGCCATGCAAATATTGGGTAACAGAAAATACCGCCATTGCAAAACCTAATAATAAAAATGGGCTAGTGTTTTGAGCAAAGTAATGCCGCCTCATTGCAAAATTTAAACTTGGAATAAAAATCGAAATACTCGTTATAGCAACAAGTAATGCAATACCTAACTCTCTTGAAAATACACTCACTACATGAGAGGTTGTAATTGCCGACTCAGGATTTTTTGCCAATAAAATAAATATTAAAAATACGGGTACACATAATCCATCATTTAATCCGCTTTCGGTATTGATCCCTTCACGAATTTTTTCGGGCACTTCACTGCTTGATAGTAATCCTTTGCTAAGTGCTGCATCTGTTGGCGTTAAAATAATAGCAATTAATGCCGCTTGAATTAACGAAAGCTCAGCAAACAAAAATAAACCAACCGCAATTCCCAGTAATAATGTTAAGGGGAGGGCAATAAATAATAATAAGCCAGGGTATTGAAAACTATGCCTTAATACACTTAGTTTAGATTTAGCCGCATCCGAAAATAAAAATATACTCAAAGTTAATTCTATAAACGGCAGTAATAAATCAACGCCCGCTTTTAACTCACCGCCATTATTGGGCATTAAATTGGCTAATGTAATACCGCCAATAACAAAAAACATTGGGCCAGTTACTTCTGTTTTTTCTAGTTGGCGAAGCGTCAATGAATATATTAAAAACAAAGCGCCTATAAACGCTATCACTAAGTAGGTCATTAAATTTTCCTTTTAGCTCCGGATTTTGCTCGCTCTTTAATATTTGTTTGAATATAAATTTGATCGGTGGTCGCAATTTTTGCATGTCCTAAATCTTCAGATAAATGCTTAAGTGGCCGCGTTTGCGCATCGTGTGTTGCTCCCGTATGGCGCAACCAATGGGCAGTTGCAGCACCTAGTTGTTCAGCATCATCTTTAAAACCATCATCCAACAATGATTGTTGCGCATAATCAAAACTTTGTTGAACTAATCGCCTAATTTGCCTAACAGTCATACCACCTTGGCCTCTAATTTTATGAACCAGTGGCTCGGCTTCATCAACGCGGGGAAGGGCAGGCAGTCCTCTGTATAATCTATAACGTTTTAAATATTCAACAAAATCATCACTTAACGTAACATCTCGTAGCTTGTTACCTTTACCCATTATTCGTAAAAACCAAAAGCCGTCGTTATCTTGCCAAAAGTGAGACATAACTGGTGACCATTGAGGTCGCTCAGATAATTCAGAAATTCTTAAATATAATCCCTTTAAACACGCTAGGGTAAATAAGTTTCGTTCTAAATCTGGGTTTTGTTCACATAAATCGCGAGTTACTCCAAACACATACTCCCATTGTATATCGCTTAATGTGTCTGGGATCTGAATTTGAGATTGCACAACTAAATACGGGCTATTTTTTTTCACTACTGGTACAAAGTTAGCAAACGTTTTTTCTTCAAGTAATGAAAATTTATAAAATACATTCAGCGCTGTAAACATAGCCGACAATGTTTGTTGGCTAGCCGTAGATTCTTTAAGCATAAAAGGGCGCCAGTTTTTATTTAATCGGCGAATACCTTGCTCATCTTTATAACGCCACTGAACAGAAGTCGATGCCCACTTTTTATCGGGTTCAACCATAAAATCAACATAGGCTTCAATTTCTTCACGTTTTAATTCGAATACTGACTTTTCGGCAATTAACCACGACCATAAATAAAATCGTTCAAGTTCGTTTCTAAATCGACTGTATGTTGCTTCTGATTTTCGGCCATAGACATATAAAAATTGATATAAAAATTTAAGATCCGATTCTGATTCAGTTACAGTCAAGGCAACTTGCTGTATAAAGGTTGCAAGTTCTGGGTATTCCGAATTAAGAGTACCGTCATCAAGATGAGCAATTTGATATCTTAATTGTTTTAACGTATCGACCAACGCAACAAGCATAGTATATATATTCAATTAAATAAGTTAGTTACAGAATAACCTTTAAGTCCGATACTGTCTAGTATTGGACATAGTAAATAACTGTTTATTTTAGACTATGCTTAAATGGCCATGCCAAACCTTATTAAGGAAAAGTTATGAAACAAGTTAGTATATTATTTTTACTTACACTCTCGTTAATACTCACAGGTTGTGCGACTACTGGTAGTGCATCTCCTAGTGAAAAACGTTCTTTAGTACAAAGTATGAAAAGTAACACACTTAGTAAACTTTATACTAAAAAGCCAGATGTTAAAACGCAAATAGCAAACTCTGCTGGTTATGCTGTTTTTGATAACGCGAATGTTAACGTTATTCTTGCTAGTTTTGGTGGTGGTTATGGCGTAGTAAAAAATAACCTAACAGGTAAATCTACTTACATGAACATGGGTGAAGCTGGTTTAGGGTTAGGTTTAGGTGTTAAAGATTTTAATGTAGTTATGGTTTTTCATACCCAAGCAGCAGTAAATAGATTTATTGAACACGGTTGGGCATTTGGTGGGAACGCAGATGCTGCAGCAAAATACGAAGATAAAGGTGGAGCATTGGTGGCCGAAGCCATTGCAGACCAAGTTACTGTATATTCTGTAACCGAAAATGGACTTGCTCTACAAGCTGTTCTAAAAGGGACTAAATTTTGGGTAGATTCTGAGCTAAATTAACCGTTAATAACTCTCCTAAAAGCGGGCTGATTTGTATAATCACGCTCGCTTTATTATTAATGATTCAATTTAACATAACGTAATTTATGGGTTGTCAGTTGTCAGTTGTCAGTTGTCAGTTGTCAGTTGTCAGTTGTCAGTTGTCAGTTGTCAGTAACATGAAAAATTAGAACCGTTTAAAATCAAACTTAGCCGTATCTAAATCTTTATCAAATGCTTCTGCCAATTTTTCGGTTTCATTAAAAACGGTATTCCAATATTTTATACGCGTGTCGGCATCAAGATCGGTAAAGTCGTTTCGGTCTGGAATTTTTCCGTAAGGTAAGCCGGCTATAAATTCTTTTGATGGGGTGATCATCACCACATTGTCGTAATTTTGTGGTGCTACTTTGCGTTTTAAGTTTTTATCAAACCACCCTGCTTTTGGGTCGCTGTTAAAATGTGGATATAAAATTAAGCCAGGGTTATTAATTTTTACATCAAAGTGGTAATCAATTATTCCGCCATCGCGATATATGCCTTGTGGCGAGCCTGCAATATTTTTTATACCTTGCATAACAAGCGGTATAGAGCCCGATGCAAGTAAGGCATCTTTTAAGTTTGTTTGGTTAAGTGCTATGTTTTGCGTTTTAAAATTATAACTGTCGGTTATTGATAAATTACTGTTTGGCGCACCAAAAATAAAACGCTCGTATTGCGAGCCTAATAATTTTCGGTTAATTCTGTTAAGCATGTAACTTTTTGATAAACCTAAAAGCTGAATTAATTTATTTTCGCTGGCGATAAAGCCATTAGATTTAGCGACTATAAAATGTGCTTTAAATACGGGGTTATTTATTATTTCGGTCACGCCATTATCGCCAAATACATCTTCAAGTAATGCGCGGGCTTTAATTGTAATTTCAGCAGGTGTTGGTTTATTACTTGAATAACGCGTTTGCGAATACGATGTTGCTAAACGCTCAATGGCGGCAACCGGGTCGTTTTGTGCAAAACACGCAGAGCGAAATGCGCCAGCTGATGAGCCAATTAAATTAAGCGGTTGGGTTCGGTTTTTAAAAAATTCACCAAAAATATATTTGTCTAATCCAAATAAAGTAAACCATTTAGGCCCACCACTTGCGCCTAAAAATGAAGTAAATAGTTCAGGCCTAAAGCCTTGCTCGTTTATTATTTTTGCTGCGTTCTTCCCTGCGACAATGTCGATCATGTCTGTATTTTTACCTTTTATATATGTATTTTAAACTCTTTAACGCGCTACAAATGTGAATAGTTATGCAAAATTAAAAAGCGGTTTTATGCTGCCATAAAACCGCTATTTGTAGTTAAAGTTAGCTAAAATACATGAATTAATCCCAAATGCCGTCTTCGCATTTTCCCTGAACTTTTACATCTTTTACTTTAAATTCGGGTTCTATACCTTTGTCTCTTTGCGTGTGGTAATCGTGCGTTACCGACAAAATAGTAGGTGTTAACAGTATGATAGCTATTACGTTAACGACTGTCATTAACCCTAACGCAATATCGGCTAAATCCCATACTTCTTTTAATGTGGCCGATGCGCCCCACAACATCATTGATAAATATAGTAATGTGTAAATACCACGCCCTACTTTGTTATCAAGCTTAAATAGATGTAAGTTACTTTCAGCGTAGGCGTAGTTAGCTACCACCGAAGTAAAGGCAAATAACGTAATGGCTGCAGCTACAAAGTACACGCCACCTTGCGCCAAATGCGCGGTCATAGCGCTTTGTGTTAAACGTATGCCTTCCATTTCGCCGCTTATATCTACATCGGCTAATAAAATAACAACTGCGGTACAACTACAAAGTACAATGGTGTCGAAAAACACGCCAAGCATTTGTATGTAGCCTTGTGTTACTGGGTGATTAGGAATGGGGCTCGCGCTTGCTGCAGCATGCGGCACACTACCTGCACCGGCTTCGTTAGAATATAAACCGCGTTGAATACCATTTTTAATGGCAGCGCCCATTGCACCTGCGCCCGCTTCTTGCAATCCAAAGGCTGACAAAAATATATCTTTAAGCATGGCCGGTACTTGAGTAAAGTTTATAACGGTAATAATAACGGCGGCTAATACAAAAATAATGCCCATAATGGGCACTACGCGCTCTGCAAACCGGGCAATGGCTTTAAAGCCGCCTAATATAATTGAGCCTGCAAGGACTGTAATAACAATACCTGAGTAAAACGTGGGTACTTCAAATGCGTAGTTTAGTGCATCAGTAATCGTATTGGTTTGCATTGCGCTAAAAGTAAACCCGTACCCCAAAAATAAGCACGCGGCAAATACAATTGCGAAGGCACGGCTTCCCAGCCCTTGTTGAATGTAATACGCAGGGCCACCTCTAAATTCGCCGTTACTATCGCGAATTTTATACACTTGGCCTAATATACTTTCTGCAAATCCGGTTGCCATGCCCAATATAGCAATAACCCACATCCAAAATATTGCACCACTGCCACCAAGCGATATAGCGACTGCAACACCGGCTAAATTACCCGTACCTACCCGAGCACAAAGCCCTGTACACAATGCCTGAAATGATGAAATATCATTTTTATTACATTTACTGCTGCCTTTTAATAGGCTAAACATATGCTTAAATTTAACTATTTGAATTGCTTTTAAACGCACAGAAAACCATACGCCGGTGAAAAGTAAAATATAAATGAGTACCTGACCTTCTCCCCACAAAAGGTTATTTACACTTTTTACTACCGTATCGAACATTGCAGATTCCTTATTATATTTTTATAGTTATGCGCTTTAACATAGGCATTTTAAAATGTACTGGCAACGCTTAATATTTTATACGTACTAAAGGCAACCTTGTTGCCTTTAGTTTTTGTTATTTGCTTTGTAAATGTACCCCTGCAATCATACATCTTACTGAACCACCAGCAGATTCAATGGTAGGTATGGGCAAAGGCACCAGTTTAGCCGTTTTTTGTATTGCAATTATTTGCTCGGCTGTTAGCGCATTATAGGCGGTTTGTGACAGCGCTAAAATTCGCCCATTTTTACCTTGTAATTCAATGGCATTTCCGCAAAAGTTATTTATTTGCTCAACCGACAAATCAATTACTTCGTGATGGCTTTGTAAAAAATGCCCTACCAGCTCACTGCGTTGGTCTTCAGGCACCATATTTAAGCCAATCATTACAAACTTGCTAGCCACACACATTAGTACATTAGTGTGATACACCGCTATACCTTGCTCGTCAGTTGCGTTAAACACAACCGGCTTAAACGAAAGTAAATTACACACCGTATTAACGACCGATCTTGTTGTGCGTTTGGATTCTACCGCGTAGGCAAGTTTATATTGGTGATCGAGCACCAGTGATCCGGTCCCTTCCAAAAATGAATTTTCTTTCGCTAAATGCGCATAATCAGTCACTACCGCCACTTTATAGTGATCCGTTAAAAAATCAATTATATCTTTACGATATTCTAATCTTCTGTTTTCAACAAACATTGGGTAAATAATTAATTGCCCATTTTGATGGGTAGAAAACCAGTTGTTTGGAAAAACCGAGTCGGGTGTGTGTGTTTGCTCATCTTCAAATAAATGAACGGTTACACCTTCGCTTTGTAGTAACTCAACCGCGTGGGTCACCTCTTTAAATGCTTGCTCGCTTTCATTTTTCGCTTCACATTCGCTTTGAAATGCATTGTCGAGCATGGTTTGTGGATTAGACGTAAAGTGATGCGGACGCACCATAACAACCGCGCTCGGTGCTTGTTGTGTTAGGCTCATGCTGCACTCTCTTTATCTTTATGCGGTATTTCAAGAACTGAAAATAAATTGCGCGGGTCGCCCTGCTGAGTGATCAGGTCAAGTATTTCGTATTCTCCTGACTTAATAAGCTGCTCGCGAATATACACTAACGCGCTAAAGTCTTCGCTTGCAAAGCCTACACCGTCAAAAATAGTAAGCTCTTTTTCGCTTGTACGACCAAGGTGCTGTTTATTAATTACTTTATGAAATTCGGTTACAGCAAAATACCTGCTCATTTGTTGAATTTCGCCCTCTACTCTAGTTTGTGGTTCGTACTCTACAAATACATTAGCACGCTCCAACAACGCTGAATCAAGCTCAGTTTTTCCAGGACAATCGCCTCCAATCGCATTAATATGAACACCTTGTGGGATCATATCGTTTGTTAAAATGGTTGCGTTGGTTTTATCGGCCGTGCATGTGGTAATTATGTGCGCGCCCTTTATTGCTTCCTCTACACTTTTACAGATAGTCACGGTTAAGCCTTTATTGCTTAAGTTATTAAATGCTTTTTGAGAAGCTGCTTTGTCTATATCGTATAAACGAATGTGTGTAATACCCAATACCGCTTTAAATGCTAAAGCCTGAAATTCTGACTGAGCCCCATTACCAATCAGAGTTAAGGTTGTTGAGTTTTTTGGTGCTAAATAAGTAGCCACCAGCGCTGATGTTGCAGCAGTACGTATTGCGGTTAATAGGCACATTTCGCTAATCATTATCGGATAGCCGCTATCAACATCTGACAAAATACCAAAAGCCGCAACCGTTTGAAGCTCCTTAAACGTGTTTTTTGGATGGCCATTGACATATTTACAGCTAAACATTTTTCCATCACTTACCGGCATAAGCTCTATTACACCATCCGGAGAGTGAGCTGCATAACGCGGCGATTTATCAAACTCATGCCACCGAGCAAAATCCTGTTTTAACTTGTTAGTTAGGCTAACTAATACGTTTTCTATTCCTAATGTATTTATTAGCTTAGCCATAGCTTGAACACTTACAAATGGAACGCCTTGTTTTGGCTCTGCTATAAAATGACTCATGACTACCTCTGTAATAATATGAACTAATTAAAATAAGTTTATCGACTACAGATGCCATTTAATATGGCAATACTTTACACAAATAGTAGTAATTTTTATCAATTTGCTATGCATAAATGTAAAGTTTTAGTATTTTGTATGAAATTAATTAGAGGTAAGCGAATGATCCCATACATTTACGACTCATTAGATAACGCCTTAATAGCCGAATTAAGAAAAGATGGGCGTGCTTCTATTTCAGCCCTAGCCGATGTTTTAAAGGTGTCGCGCGGGACAGTTCAAAATCGTTTAGACCGTTTAGTTTCATCGGGCGCTATATTAGGCTTTACCGTGCGTGTACACGAACACATAGAAACCGAAGCTGTAAGAGCAATAATGATGGTAGAAGTGGTGGGTAAATCTACATCGCAGGTAATTAAAACTCTGCGGGGCATACCAGAGCTCACTAAATTGCATACCACTAACGGCGCTTGGGATTTAGTAGCAGAAATACAGGCGGCAAATTTAGGTGAGTTTGATGGCGTACTCAGGCAAGTGCGCGAAATAGAAGGCATTTTAAATAGCGAAACCAGTATATTATTATCATCTACATAGGTTTATTAACGCCATGTTTTACTTAAAGTATTTTAGGCAATACTCGATTTATTTATTAGGTAATGGAGTAGGCAATGAATAAGCTTTCTATTCGGTATTATTCGCAAGATATAAAGCGCCACCAGCATAATTACTATCAACTCGTTTTACCCCTACACGGGGAAATTTTCATAACGTTAAATAATGACTTTAAAACAACGGTGAGTACGGGCAGTTGTATCGTTATAGAGAAAAACGTAGTGCATGCTTTTACAGCCGATGAAGCCGCGCGTTTTATTGTGGCAGATTTAGACGCGCTTCCTGATAACCTTATTAACCTTTTATGCCCTAAAATCCCAATAGATAGCCGTTTATTAAGTTACTTACAGTTTATAGAGCAGCAACTGCTCGTTGTTAACGACGAAAAGCTTACTAATTCAACTTTTGATTTATTTTACTTATTACTTTGTGAGCAAAGCAGCCACAGTAATATTGATAAGCGAATAGATAATGTAATAACCACTGTTAAGCAAAATTTAGCCTACCCCTACACGTTAAAAGAGCTGGCTGATATAGCCTGTTTAAGCGTTACGCAATTTAAAACTGTGTTTAAAAAAAGTACCACTATGAGTGCGCTGCAATATTTAACTATGTTGCGAATGCAGCACGCTCGCGCCCTTTTAACCCATTCAGACTTACCGATTGCTTTAGTAGGCGAGCGCATCGGTTATAACGATGCCTCTGCGTTTAGCCGCCGGTTTAATTTATACTTTGGACAGCCATCTAAAGCATTTGCAAAGCAGTAATGTAGATAACCTACACACGAGATAATAAATAAAGCTCAAGCAGAACGTAGTTAAATAGCGTCAGAGCAAACAATAATACCGTCTTTTTAGCATATTTTTAAAAGCCTATATTGATACACTTAGTACATAGTATTTACGGAGGGTAATTAATGGCAACACACATAGGTTTTTTAGCAATATTTTCGTGGGGGCTTTTAGCTTTACTGGGTAATTTAACCAAAGCGCTCCCTGCTTTTCAGTTACTTTTTATGTGCTTTGCACTTTCTTTTATTATTTTATTAGTAAAACGTTTTGCTACAAAACAGCCATTATTGACCCCTCCAAAGCTTTCTAAAAAACAAATTGTAATAGGTGTTACCGGCTTATTTGGTTTTCACTTTTGTTATTTTATGGCTTTAAAATACGGTCCTTTAATTGAGGTAAGTTTAATAGTGTATCTTTGGCCATTATTACTTGGTGTCTTTGTGGCTACCCCTGGGTCTAAATTTAAAGCAATATTGGGCGGATTACTGGGATTTTTAGGCACGCTTAGTTTAATTACCGATGGCAGTGGGTTATCTATCAATAGTGAGTATTACTTAGGGTATTTTTTTGCAGGTTGCTGCGCAGTATTGTGGTCTAGTTATTCTTATTTAATGTCGCAATTTAATAGCCATGTAGATGACATAGGCTGGCTTTCACTTATTGTGGCTGTGCTTGCCCTTTGTGCACATTTTTATTTTGAAACAACCGTTACTAGTTTGTCTGTTTCACAATGGCTAGGCGCTATTTTATTAGGGTTAGGCCCAGTGGGAGGTGCATTTTATTTATGGGATCATGGTTTGAAATTTGGTAACCGCTCTCTATTAGCCTCGTTAAGCTTTTTAACGCCGGTGCTTTCTACTTTTATTTTAATACTCGCCTCGCAGGCTCCCTTTAATTGGTCAGTATTTATTGCTTTAGCACTTATTTTATTAGGCGCGGCAATTAGCAATAAAAAACCATCGATAAATCTAAAAAAAGCATCGCTTTAATTTTGCCAAGGCACTTTATTAACGCTTAAACTTAAGTTTAAGCGTTAATCACAGCTACATGGCGTAGCTGTGTGCGTAATCTACAATACGTGCATTTTGGCTTTTTAAGTATTCTCGGCCTGCTTTTACACCAAGCTTATGATCTTTACGTAGATCGTCGTTTGTACTGCCTAATAATTTGCTGTGCAGTGTTTCGTCTGCAAAAATTTGTATAATTTCTACATCGCTTGGCGGGTTTGCCATAAAGTTTAGTTCGTCTAAGTAAGCTTGTTCGTGCTGAATTAGGTAGTCGAGTGTTTTTGGGCAGTAACCGGCAGCTGTAGCAAGCGATCTAAGTTTTTGAACCCATGCAGATTGCGCTTGAAAATCAGCATCTACCGTTCTAATAACCACAATTTTACGTGCCCCACGGTTATACGCTTCGCGTACTGGTAATGGTGCTGCTAGCCCACCATCAAGAAAAAAATCTTCTTGGGCTTTGCTAATTTGCGTGGTTTCGTTAGCCGCTTGCGCATTTAACCAAGGCGTTAATTTAACACCTTGTTTGTATAAAAATGGTAAAGCACTTGACGCTTTTAATAGTTCTCTCCATTGATGCTCTTCACCCGTTGGCGATAAGTAATAGGCTTTTCTGTCGCGTGCGTTTGTAGCAGTAATAAGTAACTCACGTTCACCTAAAGACGTTTTAGCTGTTTTAAAGTCAATCGCTCTATTTACTTCTTTTGTTTTATCAAAGTACCAGTCTAAATCAACAATGTGTTTTCCCATTAGGCCGCGACCTAGCTGAAAAAAACGTTTATTACGAGACAGCCCTCTAATTAGGCGTTTAGCGTAACCTTTTTGACGTGCTAAATAGCTTGTTAAGTTTTGTGAACCTGCCGACGTGCCAATAAATAAATCGAATGGGTCGTAGTTTTGCTCTAACCACGCATCAAGTACACCTGCGGTGAAAATCCCTCGCTGTCCGCCACCTTCAGCAATTAACGCAACCTTAGGCTGTGCTATTTTAGTTACTGAAGAAGCTGTTGCGCTGTTTAGAGAGTTCACGGTGTACCTGCCTTTAATTTAATAATGTTTGTTTCAATGAATACATTTTATAGAATTAAAGTAATGCCTTAAAATTGATTGTTTAAATCAGTTTGATTGATAAAATAGAACAACAAACCATCCATTAGTACACTTAGCTAATAATGACCAATGCGTTTTTCTGATTTTAAATATTTAGGCATCACATCAATTAATTTAAATTGTAAATTACTGATTGATGCCACTACTTTAGCAAGCCTTAGGTGTACGCTTGCTTAACTAAAATAAAAAATGAGTATTGACGAGTGTATTAAATAGCTAAGTAACCTATTTTACTTAGCTATAAAAAGTTAAGCCGTTTGTTTATTAGCTTGGCGCTCTAACTTGTAGCTTTCTGAATTTAAGCCTTTTTTCCAGTAACCTGATGCCACTATGTTGCCCCTTGGTATAGAAAGCCTGTTAGTTAATGCCGCTTTAAGCTCACGCACTAGCCCAGCTTCAAGTGCCATAAATACAATAGGTGGCTGTTCATAATGCTGTAGTGTGGTTAATGCATTAGCCATCTCAACCTCTGGCGTTGTAGTTATTAACCAAGTGACTTGGCGCGTTGAATCTAAGCTGATTATATCCGCATCAGTTGGGGCGTGAATAAACGCGTCAATTTTGGCGTTTATTGGCAATTGCTTAATGTAGCCTTTTATAGCGTTTACTGAGGTCAAATCGCCCATCAATATATAACGAGGGTGGGTAAAATTATCTAGCTTTTTAGGACCGGGGCCTGCAATAGCCAGTTCATCACCTACTTTAGCGGCTTTAGCCCAGTTAGTTGCAGGGCCTTGGTGCATATTAATAACAAAATCGAGCGTAATTGCACCATTACTTTTATTTACATTTTGTATTGTGTACGAACGCATACACGCTGTTTTTAAATTGAAGTCGGCCACACCGTTTTTTGGAATAAGCACTTTTACATAACTACCAATATGATCAAAAGTTAAATCTGTAAACTCTTCAGAGCCTAAAACTATACGTTGTAAATGCGGGGTTATTTGCTGTGTGCTTAATACTGTTGCTTTGCGTACTTTTTTTGCCATATAAATTAACCTCATTGATTAAAAATCACTGCTTTATAAAGCAGACATTGCACAACGCCCCATTGGTTGATAAAATCAACTATATAGATTTAATTGACTTTGTCAACCATTTGGAATGTATTATGAACACCTCTTTAGCCAATACGCTATTTATGTTAATGCAAAACTACCGGGTAACCATACGCGAAGCCATTAATGCCAGCGAGCTCGGTTTAAATGCAATGCATGTACGTTGCTTACATATTATTGCAAGTACCTCGCAGTGCACAGCAAACGACATTGTGAATAAAACCCAACGAGATAAGGCTCAAATAGCGCGGCTTGTAAAAGAACTTATAGCTTTAAAGCTTATAAATAAGTGTGCCAGCGAACACGATAAGCGCTGTTTTATTTTAACGTTTACAGATCAGGGGGCCGTGCTTTTTGAAAAATTACTGGCCGCTGAAAAACATATAAACGATCAAATGTGTAAAACGTTAAACCCAAATCAAATCAATGACTTTTTAAACACGGCTCAGCAAATGATCAAAAATATGCAATGATCTTTACTTCATTACTTGGCATAAGTTAAACAAAACACATATACTGTACACTTATACAGTATATGTGTTTTGGTTGTTTATTTATGTTTGTTATTCCTATTTATATAGAAGCAGGTATTTGCGGGTTTGAATCTCCTGCCGCACAATACACTGAGCTTGGCGTTTCCCTTGATGAGCTATTAATAAAGCACCCTGATGCCACTTTTATTGGTATTGCGTCGGGTAGCTCTATGCAAGAAGTAGGGATTTTTGAGGGTGATTTACTCGTAGTAGACCGAGCAGAGCACGCTAAAGATGGCGATGTAATTGTGGCTAATTTAAATGGCTTATTTGTGTGTAAGCTACTTGATAAAACAAACGCTCGATTGCTATCGGCTTCGCCTTTATATCAACCCGTTAATATTACGCCTAGTGATGAGTTTCAGCTTGAAGGCGTAGTCAATTTGTCAATTCGGATGCATCGCCAAAGCCCTGAGTTACTTTCATGTATGCCTTAGTCGATGCCGTGGCGTTTTATGCCAGCGCCGAAAAAGTATTTGATCCCGCCATTCGCTCAAAACCTGTCGTAGTACTTACCAATAACGATGGCTGCGTTTGTGCGGTATGCCCTATTGCGCGTAAGCTTAATATTCCTAAATTTGGCCCTTATTTTAAAGTTAAGCAGTTATTAGAACAAAACAATGTGGTTGTACGCTCTAGTAACTATGAACTATACGCTAATTTAAGCGACCGAATGATGAGTGTGATTGGTCGCTTTTGTGATACCCAGCATATTTACAGTATTGATGAATCGTTTTTGCACTTTAGCGGCTATGAAAACGTTGTAAAAGATTGGCATACTTACGGGCACCTTATTAGACGAACCGTATGGCGAGAAACAAAGCTCCCCGTGGGCGTTGGTTTTGGGCCAACGCCTACTCTTGCAAAAGCGGCAAATCATGCAGCTAAAAAATTAACAGGCTTTGGCGGTGTTGCTGTCATAAATGACGAAGCAAGCCGGCGAGCTATTTTACAGCGCATGGACTGCCAAGATGTATGGGGAATTGGCAAGCGCTTAGCTAAAAAGCTAAAAATAATGAACATAAATACCGCATGGCAGCTTGCTCAACAAAACCCAAAAACTATGCGCCGCGCTTTTAGTGTGGTGGTAGAGCGCACAGTAAGCGAGCTTAATGGCTTAGTATGTTTAAACTGGGATGATGTACGCCAAGATAAACGCGAAATTTACTCAACTCGCAGCTTTGGAGAGCGTATTTATGAACCAACCGCTCTTAAAACCGCTTTAATTAACCATGTCACTATTGTGGGCAAAAAACTAAGAGCCCAAAAGTCGCTAACAAAGCAATTATATATTTTTGCATCTAGCTCATCTCATGAAGATGTATTTTATAAAAAGTCTTATATGTATCAGTTTAGTATGCCAACAAACGATACTTGCGTTATGGCCAATGCGGTGTCTGAGGTGTTTGAAAAAATTTACCAACCTGGCGTGCGGTTTTATAAATGTGGTGTAGGTGCACTAGAACTCACCGCTGAGCAATTTCAGCAAAGTGACTTATTTGCACCACAACAAGATAACCCAAAGTTAATGGGCTGTTTAGATGCTATTAATACCCGATACGGCAAGGGTATGTTGGGCTTAGCAAGTAGTAAATTAAACGATCGCTGGCATATGAACAGAGATTTTTTATCGCCTCAGTACACAACCCGCTGGCGGGATATACCAAAAATAAAATGCGATTTATAGACGCTTTAATTCAAACTTGCACTGAACACTAGCATTTTTAATCAAGTATTCTAACTGTGTATCAGAAACAAAATTTAGCGTACGGCTAACATCTAATGTATCGTTATTATTGTCACACCGGTCTTGGCGTAAATCCATTGTTAAACCAATATTCGTATATTTAAACTTTGTAGTCACTAGGCAAAAATCAGGGACTTTATTAGTTTGTGTACCATTATGTAAATCAATAAAAGAAATTAAACTGCCAAGTCTAAAACCCAAATCGGTATTATTTTTATCAAGCCACATTAATGAGCCTGAATCGCAATAGCGAGCATCGCCAGAAACTAATTCATACTCGCCAACTTTACTATTAAACAAGCTAACAAACTTAGTTTTGTTACTAGGCAAAATCGTTTTAGCAAAAGACTGGTTAGCAAAAAATAAACAACAAACACACAATAGAACTTTATAATTCTTCATTAAAGAAACCTAACAAGTCACAATACAATTAGCTTAACACATTAAACCTACTTACTTATTTTAAAATTTATGCAAAAAAATCCCTTGATAGCAATCAAGGGATTTAATAGTTATACAATTAGACTGTTGTTATTTGTGAAACAACTGTGCTCTTCTATAAACAAACAAAGCGGTTAAGAGTAATAAGAAGAAACTTAAAGACCCCCCTCCACTTTTATCACTTTCTTTAGGTGTTGGCAGTGCAACAGGTACATCATTAACGGTAACGATAACACTTTGCTCTGTCTCCCCTTCACCATCAGAAACGCTGAGTTTAAAGCCAAGTTCACTTGTTACAGATACACTTGGCGCTGTAAACGACAATGTATTTGAATTAGCATCTTCAATTGCGACTTCTATACCTTGTGTTTGAACCCAGCTATAAGTAAGTTCAGATGACTCTTTGTCTGTCGCTGTTGCTGTAATGCTAACGTCTTTACCCTCATCAACCGATAAAGAAGATGAGCTCAACTCAACTGCTGGTAATTGATTAACGTGCATAAAGGTCACTGTATATACCTCTGTGAATTGCTCGTAACCATCTGAGATTAATAAAGTGATATCTGTAGTGAATGTTTCCTCTAATTCACCTACAGTCAGTGTCGCTTTACTGTCTGTCTCTGAAGGCACCAGTGATAATTGAGGATGATCAATACTCCACTCAAAACTTAGCAAATCACCATCAGGGTCTGTTGTTCCTGACGCATCAAGCTCAATAGTTGAAAGCTCTTCAATGGTTGCTGGAATTGTTACATCTAAAACAGGCGCTTGGTTTAAGCTTTCTTCAGCTAACTTAGCAACTAATTCAATCACACCATTAACTTCACCGTCTAAGTCAAATTCACTGCCGTCTGTTACTGCAAAAGTAAAGCAACCTGAACAAATTTGCTCGTACACGTTACCAGTTAGCTTTGCGACCGACTGCCAACCAGTATTAGATAACAAACGAATTTGCATTTCTGAACTTAAAAGAGAGTTAACATACTCTGGTATCGCAATCTCAGCCGTACCCGATGAGTTTGAAAGTGTAATGTGGATATTTACAATATCACTTTTAGCTTGAAAGTGAGGTTCTGTAATGTCTAAGCTATCAAAGTAAGTACTTAAGTCTTGCTCTGAAATAGACATATCAGCAATCATTTGCGTTACAGTAGCCTGTTTAATATTACCTACCGAAAGGTGGTTAAACTCATCGATGCTACGAACCATATCACCTGAATCTAAAACAGCTGAGTGCGTAATAGAAGAGCTATCTAAGTAATCAACAATGCCGTCTTTATCGCCATCGCTCACACCTTCTTCAGCATCAGGAATACCATCACCATCAGTATCTAACTCAAGATCATTGAAAGTAACTGCGTCAATCACACGTAAACTAATTTGATCCGTTGCAACAGCTTCACTATTTTGTTTTATAGTGAATGCAATGTCTAAATTATCAGAATCTGTAAGTAATTGAGGCGTCAAAGTAATATTCCACTTTGAGTGACCAACTTTATTTACAAAGTAATCACCTTGTGAAGATAGCTGAAGCTCTATTGAATTATCAGCTGCTGCACTAGGTAAATTAACTGCATTAACTTCAACAATAAAGTCTGATGAATCACGTTGGACTATATTGCTTATTACTTTTCCATCTTGATATAGATTAGTAATAAATTCAGGTTTTGCAGTTTCATTTAGAAAGACTAGCTGGCTAGTATCATTTCTATCGGTAAATGAACTACTTCTCCTATTAATGCGAATATTAGACGCATTTTCAAAGAACTCACGTTCTAACTCTACCTTGACAAGGCCATGATGGTTTGTAGATATATATTTACTAGTATTATTTCCAATCAAATCAAAGCTTACTGAACCGTATGGGCTTTTACCACTTATGAATACATCAATAACCGCATTACCATTTTGGTAAACATACGTAGTAGGCTGGATACTGACTTTAGGAAAAACATGAGCATTTACTTCACCTGTAGAAGTATTACCCGCTCCATCAACGGCTGAAACAGGAATTAAGATATCCCCGGTTCTAAACACAAAGTTACTATCAATATCGATATTAGCTACATCCGATACGCTATCGTAGATAGCATTAGAGTTAAACAATGCCGATTTTATGTCATCGATTGAGCTGCCATAAACATTAACTAAGTAATAGTCTTGTATAACAGGTGGCGTTGTGTCAACTATGGTTACCGTTTGAATAGCCGTCGTCTCGTTACCAACAAAATCACGAGCAACCCATGTAACTTGATGTTCACCAAGGGGCAAGTAAGACCCAGAAGCAGTATAAACATAAGGTTCTAAATGCCCGTTATCAGTTGCCTCAGGAACAAAAATATTTGTAAGGTTAGTATATTGAGAGGTTGCTTCAAGAGTAATAGGCTCTAAACTTGATACAAAAACAGGGGCTATATTTTCACCCAAACTAGAATCAGTTGGGTGGCTATCTTCACTATCTTGCACACCGTCGCCATCTGTATCTGTAGAAAGCGGATTACTCGACATCTGATACTCGTTTAAATTAGATAAACCGTCGTAGTCTGGATCATTTGATGCATCATAAGAATCAAGTGCATTTAGTCCATTCTGTGCTTCCCAATAATCTGGAATACCGTCGCCATCAAAGTCACTAACTACATCCAGCTCAGCAGTCCATGAGATATTATCAACTGAAAAAGGCATATCTGCTAAGTAAGGACTTTCGTATTTTACCTTCACAATATTAAAACCATCATTTACCGGAATTAACAAACGAGAGCGATAATGCTTAATATTGTACTGAGTACCGTTAACACTAATTTGGAATGACGAGTTACTGTTTGAAAAGTAATCTAAATTAATGAACCCTGCCTCAAATAACCCTGCAATAGCAAAGCCGCTTATGCTACCGGCTGGAGAAGTATTTAGGCTTAAACTTGATGTACCATCCGTAGACCAGTTGGTATTAAGCTGCCATTGTGTAGTATGTTCTGCAAGCTCAGTAAACATAGCTGGCAAAAGCCCTTCTTCAAAGCTTTCATTTAGCTGAGAAAAAGACTGCACAGTTGATGTTGCGTCATTAGCAAGGCTTTGCCCATAGAACTCTTGGATATTAGTGTAACCATCAGCATCAAAATCTAAACTCGCATCTGAAGGGTCAAGTGGTAGCAAGCTATTATTAACTTCATAGCCATCACTTAACTCATCAGAATCTGTGTCAGCTGAATTTGGATTTGTTCCTAGGTTATACTCATCGAGGGCTGAAAGGCTGTCAGTGTCATTGTCAGATTGTGCATCACTTGCATCAAAACGATTTAAACCATTTAGTACTTCCCAGTAGTCTGGCATTTGATCGTTATCAGTATCGGTTTGATCACCGACTGGAAGCATAGCAAAATTATCAAGCCATACTGCATCAGCATCAGTTGATACTGATCCGTCTTTGGTATATTTGAACTCAATCTTATGCACCCCTTCACTAATATTAACTAAAAATGAAGTTGGATCAGGTGCGTCCAAATTTCCACGTTCAGCATTACCAATAACTTCTTGGCCATCTATAGTCACGATAAAAAAGTCACAACAAGATTCAGAATCTATTTTATAATCAAACGCTAGAACCCCTTCTTCAAATAAGCCCGTGACGGTAAACCCGCTAAACTGAGAATCAGAGATATCCCCAGAGCGAATACTTTGTGAGCCCTGTGTGGCAAAATCGTCTGTTATAAACCACGGTGCACTTGAGTCTACAGATTCGATCATCCATGTTGGAAGTGTATCGCTTTCAAATGACGTTGTGATATTTAAAACAACAGGGTAAGAGGTATCTGACTGAGGATCTGTATTTGCTTGATACTCTGTAAAGTTAGTAAATCCATCATTGTCAGCATCTTGTGACGCATCTGCGGCATCTGTAAGATTTAGGCTGTTGTTATACTCCCACCCATCAGGCATTAAATCGCCATCAGTATCTGAGTTGTTAGGTAAACCGTTATTTAAAAACTCAAGAAGGTTAGATAAACCATCGTTGTCTAAATCAAGTGCTGAATCGTCAGTATTTATATCCAAACCATACGATAATTCCCACATATCTGACATACCATCACCATCAGAGTCAGGGAAGTTAGGCCCAATATATAAATTATCGATAAATACAGCGTCTAAACCTTCAGATACTATAACGTCTTTAGTGTACAAAAACTTAACTGTATTGAACCCAGCAGGTACGGGAAAAGAAGCCACCTTCCAGTCAGTTAAGCCTGACTCATCAAGCACTAATGTATCGTTAATATAAACTTTGAAGAAGTCATAATTTGTTTCAGTTTCCAATAGGTAGTTAAAGTTAACAAAACGTTGTTCGTCACTTAAAAATTGAAACTCAATGCTCGTTTGTTGCGAATCAGTAATATCACTGCTAGATAACACTAAGCCATCATGACCGTCATAATCAGTAATAAACCAAGGCGCTTGAGGATTTGAAGAAACTAAAAATTCAGGGACTATTGCGTCATCAAAGTTATAGGTAGTTTCAGGAAAAACAGAAGGTTCAGAGTTTGGATCAGTTGGGTCGCTGTTGCCATAATACTCAATTAAGTTAGCCCAGCTATCGGCATCAAAATCAAGTTCTGCATCAGCTGCATCGAGTGGATTAAATGCAAAAGTGACTTCCCAACCGTCTGGCATACGATCAGAATCTGAATCCGCATTGTTAGGCATCGTCATGTAGACGTTTAATTCATCGTAATCAGATAAACTATCAGCATCAGTATCAACTGAGTTTGGAAGGGTATTTGCCAAGTATTCTTCCAAGTTAGAAAGGCCATCTTGGTCTAAATCTAAATTGGCATCATCAGCATCTGAAGGGTCTAGTCCGTATAAAAGCTCCCAGTAATCATCCATTAAATCTGAATCAGTATCGACAAACTTAATATTATCGCAAATAACTTCTACTTCATTAAATGCTGAAATTACATCAGATGCATTATAATTTAGGTCAATTGCAGAGTTGATTGCACCACATGCACCATCAATAAAACCACTTGAATTAACCCAGTAGTTTTGATTTGCCTTTAGCATTATTTCAAATGCTTTTTGAGGATCCCAACCTTCAGTATTTGAAAGCAGGAAAAAAGCACGATTGAAAACACCACTACTAAAGTGAACATCCATGCCGGGGTAAAAATCGCTGGCTTTATCAATAGAAACGCCATCTAATGAAGGCGTTTCAAAGTAACGTAGAGCTGGATCTACTTTTGAAATATCCGCCCCTGATAGCCAGTCGGTTTCACCACGTAAAAAATATTCTGCGGTTTCGCCTGCCATATCAGAGAAAGACTCGTTAATTCCGCCTGATTGATTAGAGTAAATTAGATTGGAGTTTTGACTAGTAAAACCGTGACTAACCTCATGAGATACAATATCAAGTGAAACCAGCGGGTAAAACCTATCAGCGCCATCACCAAAGGTCATTGCTTGGCCATTCCAGGTGGCATTTTCCCAGTTATCTCCACTGTGAACTCGCATTAACAATTGAAATGTAAGCGGTGCAGTGTTGTACCATTGCTGATACATATCAAAAACAGCGGTTCCAAATGCATGAGCGTCATTTAATGGAGAAAAAGCACCATTTATTTCCTTATGTGTATTACGATCACACGAGAATGAAAAGGCTTCACTTGGCTCAGAGCCCGACTCCATAGTGACCGTTTTCACTTTGTCATTCTCTAAAAAACAGGTCTCACCAACTTGAGTAACATTAAAGGCGTCTTTATCTGTACCGTATTCATATTGGCCAATTTTTTGATTACCACCAGGCCCTGTTCCGTCAACGCTCTGAATATTGTCCCACAGTTCAAAAATCTGGTAAGTAGATTCACTTATTAAACCAATTGGCATTTTTTCAATGCCATTCTCAGTTACTTTGAGTTCAATTAAGCGAACGTAATAAGCTTTGCCATCGTGAATATAAATGTAGCGCTTATTATTTATTATTTCACTCTCTAGTGAATCATCTAATTTAGACTTAGTCAGCAAGGATTGAACCGCTTTTGACTGATCAAAAGTGGTGCTCGCTGTTTTATTCAAAGATGCAAAGTTAATGTTTTTAGCAAAAAAACCACTAATATGTTCAGAGTTAGACTGAACTCTGATTTGCTGACCCCACACTGGAACTCCAGAGAAGTATTGCTGCATCTTCTTCGAAGACGCATTAACTTGTTGTGAAAGGCTTAACTGAGGTTGTTCTAATTCTACAAAATAAGAACTTGCAGAAGGGTTATTAGCTATAGAGGCGTTTTGATTTAAAAGTTGCTTAACTTCTTGGGTGGATGATTTATTTATTCGCTGTGAAACAGCAGCTTGAGAACTTAGAGTGTTCAAAAAGCAAAATGCTATCAATCCCGATGAAAGTGTTTTATACATAACATTCCTATGTCGTATATTGTAATTATTCAGTGTCTATTCATTTAAAAACGCTCAAATGTAACATATTTGATAATGAAGAGTCATTCAAAAAGCTAGTTTAATAGGTACAATTGTTAACTAATGTAAAAAGTAACTGAATAATTAATTGAAACTATGATTTGAATTTTAAAGGTGTAAAAAATAAATGATAAGCGTACAAAAAACTGCATAAACAAATTAAATATCTACGCAGTACTCTGTTTCAAAAAATCGTTAAGAATAATGCAAAATTAGCGTCTTACTGCCAATATTTTGCGAATAATTGCGGGTAGGCTTGTTTTAAAAATTTTGCTTTGTCTTTAAAGCGTTTACCTGCGGGTTGATCGCCTGATGGCACGAAGGGTAATTCATCTTCGTTGCGCTCTTCATATAATAAGCCGGCGATGAGGTCGTACTCATCAATGTATGGGTAAGGCTGTTCATTTAAGTGATAAACAGGTGTACATGATGCAATGGAGTCGGCATTAACGAGCGCGTTATCAAACACTGCTTTACCGCGTGAAATAAGCCAACATCTAAACTCACTAAAACCATATTCGTCATTGCAGCCTGCCATAACAAATGCAGCGCCAAATAAATCCCATGTAAAACATTTACGCATATTTATGCCAAAAAACTTATCAAATGCAATAAGTTGCTGATCGTCTAAATTGCTTAGGTTTGCTTTAAGGTGGTCGCTTACACTTTGCGGATCAAGGCCTAAGTCGGGTGTAGTCACTAATTCCCAAAAAGCCTGCTCTGATAACGCTGCCATTATAGAATCTCTTTTACTCGGCCTACTTGGCCATCTTCTAATCTCACTTTAATACCATGCGGGTGGTTTGGTGATTTAGTTAATAAACGCTCTACCACGCCTTCCGTTAATGTACCGCTTCGTTGATCTTCTTTTAAAACAATATTAACTACAGTGCCTGGTGATATTTGCGAACGAGAAGGAACAGCCATTATTTAAACCCTAAATATAATTTTTTTAATTATAACGCCCAACTGCAGGCAAACCAACAAAACCCATTTTAATTGGCAAAAAACACGATATGTGTCGGTTTCATCGTCAATTTAATACCCGCTAGTTGAGTAATAATTATAGATTTAAGGTGTTCAAACTCAGAATCAGCGTTATTAAGCGCTATAGTATCTTCAAAATAGCAGTTAACTTTTAAGGTGTTAGCTTCGTTATTTAAATCAACAGTGTGAGTAAGGTATGCAAAATCGGTCACTGAGTCTTTTATAGACTCACAGGCTTTAGTCAGCGCTGCGCGTATTTGTTTGTCTCGTTGTTTTTGTGTTTTAGTCATGAGGAAGATTATTTACTTTTTTCTGCTTGTTGTTTTTTAAATTCTTCGTAATTTGAGTCTTGCTCTTTAAGGCACTCATAATACTCTTTATCGGCTTTGTAATTACATTCGTTAAGGCGGGCTGATTGCAATTGTTCAAAGCGTGCGTCGGAACTACACCCGGCTAAAATAGGTAATCCGATTATAAATACAGCACACACTTTTAATTTATTAATAACCATTAAATTTCCTTACACTATTGCGTTTAAAAAGACGTTAAATTATGCCGAATATATTGTATATTAGCGCCATAAAAATCTTCGTATTTACAGGACCACTTATTATGATGTCGCAGTTACAAGCTTTGTTTCAGCGTATAGACAAAAGCAAGATATTTCAATCATTTGTTATAGCTGTCATTATTGTTTCTGCCCTTACTGTAGGCGCTCATACCTATAGTCTTCATCCTACGGTTGAGCTTGCACTTAACTGGATGGATATTGGCATAACCGCATTCTTTTTAATTGAGCTGATTATTCGCTTTGTTGCAAGCAAAGGCATAAAAGACTTCTTTTCGAAGGGCTGGAATATATTCGACACCATTATTGTATTGGGTAGTTTATACCCCGCTGCGGGCTCTACAATGCTAATAGCGCGTTTACTACGTATATTTAGAGTGCTCAGATTAGTGTCGATGATCCCTGAACTTAGATTACTCGTTAACTCCTTGCTTAAAGCAATCCCGCAAATGGGCTACATAGCTCTGCTTATGTTTGTTATTTTTTATATTTACGCCGCTATGGGCAGTATGATGTTTGCCGACATTAACCCCGTGCTTTGGCAAGATGTGTCTATTTCAATGCTAACGCTATTTAGAATAGCGACCTTTGAAGATTGGACCGACATAATGTACGAAACAATGGCGGTGTACGAGCTAAGCTGGATTTACTACCTGACCTTTATATTTTTAACCGCCTTTGTGTTTTTGAATATGATGGTTGGCGCAATTTTAGAAGTAATGGGTGAAGAACACCGAAATGCACGAGAAGAACAGGCCGATAACGACTCGCTTCCTGCAACACAAGGACAAGTTAACGAATTACAAGCGCAAATAGCAGAGTTAAAAACATTGCTGAGTAAAAAGTAACAGTTTAAGCCTCACAAAATATGTTTGTGGGGCTTAAAACTCAATTAGCCTGTTACTCATTTGATGTACTTTCTACTGTTTCAAACGATATCACGTCGTCCACTTCCATTTTAAACGCCTCTAAAAACGCATTTTTTAATACCGACACCACTGCCTGAAACGTAGATATATCGGTGTTGTTTAATGTGCCATCGATCGGTATGCGCGCAGCAACTAACTCAGACTTATCATTTTCAAGTAATTCGCTGAGTATATCTATACTGCCTTCAAAAATAGCAGTGAACAATCCGTCTTCGTCTTCTTCTATATCTTCACGCCACGAAAAAACACTCAAGTTATAAACACCGGCCTTTGCATAGCCGTTTAAAACATTGTCTTTTGCAGCAACCTCCATTGCACCATCTATGCCACCAGCTTCAATGTCAAACGGGGTATACACTTTAAAAACCGTTTCTAGGTGTTTAACCGAAAAACGTTGAACCTCTACATTAAAGTCAAAGTTTGCTTTTTCACTAAATGGGTCTAATTGCCCTTTAAGAGACAATGCAGCTTCGCCCATTAAATCCCCTTCTACGTTTAACGAAGTCACTAAGGTTTTTGTAAGGTTTTGAGCATTGGTTATGTTTTTAATCTCTGCATCAATATTTGAGATATAGGTAGGTTTATCACCCTCGCTGGTGGCATTTACTAACGAAACTTTACCGTTATCAATACTTAAAGTGTCAATTGAAAAAGGGACTAAATTATTAGCAAGCCCTACCCAGGTTGTTTCATTTTTAACTTGTTTATTTTGCTCTGTTTTATTAGGGGCTTTGTCGTAAACCACAATTTCAGGGTAGGTAAATTGCATATTTGTCACTAAATTCCCTTTCAGTAGTGCTGACCATGAAAGTGAAAAATTGAGGGTTGCAACGCTAAGTAGCGGTTTAGGCGCTAAATTATCCTCTTTGGCATAAATTTTTATGCCGTCAATAGCATACGCACCATGGTATAAATATAAATCAACGTCACCTACGTGGCCTGTTATTCCCTGCGTGTGTTTAATTTGTTGATTAACATAATATTGAATAGCATGGGGCGCACCAACACGGAATATTAATAAAAGCACAATGATTAAAACAAAACCAGTAAACCATTTAGCTTGAGTAACCTTTGAAATTAACGCCATATAACCATCCTTATTTGTGTAATTATGAGCATGACAATGTGTAAAAACTACACAAAATAAGCACAACTGCGCTGTAAAGTACTTAAATTACTGGGTGCACGCAAAATACTATTTTAGCTTTTGCAATGGCTATGCCACACAGGCGGTTATTTAAAGGCCACAAAAAAGTGTGAAAGGAAGGAATAAAAACTAAAAAGGGTTAGCACTATGCTAACCCTATAAAATAGAAAAGTTAAAAACTGAAATTATTCAGCGTCTACAATAATGCGAAGCATACGACGAAGTGGCTCTGCTGCACCCCATAAAAGCTGATCGCCCACTGTGAAAGCGCTAATATATTTAGGTCCCATAGCAAGCTTACGAATACGTCCCACTGGGATACTTAGCGTGCCTGTTACTTTCACCGGCGTTAAATCGGTGGATGTAATATCACGCTCATTTGGGATAACCTTAACCCATTCGTTGTGCGAGGCTAATATTTCTTCTATTTTTTCGACGCTTATGTCTTCGCGTAATTTAATAGTCATTGCTTGGCTATGACAACGCATTGCGCCAATACGAACACATAAACCATCAATAGGTACAGGCTGCTGGGTAGAGCCTAAAATTTTGTTAGCTTCAACTTGTGCTTTCCATTCTTCCTTTGATTGTCCACTTGGCATAGGCACGTCAATCCATGGGATCAAGCTACCTGCTAATGGCACGCCAAATTGATCTTGTGGTAAATCGCTTGAAGCCATTTTTTCACTGACTATTTTATCAATTTCTAAAATAGCTGAACTTGGGTTATCGAGTTGCTGAGCAACACTTGAATGAATAGCGCCCATTTGTGAAATCAGCTCTTTCATATTGCGTGCACCCGCACCCGAGGCTGCTTGGTAAGTCATAGGGCTTACCCATTCAATAAGGTCTTTCTCAAACAAACCACCTAAAGCGAGTAGCATTAACGACACAGTACAGTTACCGCCAACAAAGGTTTTAACGCCTTGCTCTAAACCTTGAGTAATGACATCTTTATTTACAGGGTCAAGCACAATAATGCTGTCATCACTCATACGAAGTGCAGAAGCTGCATCAATCCAGTAACCATCCCACCCCGATTCACGAAGCTTTGGGTAAACCGCTTTGGTGTAATCGCCCCCTTGACACGTAACAATAATATCCATTTTTGCAAGTTCAGATACATCGCTTGCATCAAGTAGCGGTTTTGCATCACCCGCTAAATCAGGACCAAGTTGTCCGGCTTGTGAGGTAGTAAAAAAAGTGGTGTCTATATTGGCAAAATCATTTTGCTTTTCCATACGCTCTAATAACACAGAGCCAACCATGCCACGCCAACCGACCAAACCTACTTTTTTCATTGTTTTATCCACTGTTTTGTTCATAAAAAATGCCTTAATACATTAAAAATTAAATTCATTGCGTGAGATTCAATTTTCAAGTTAACAAACTAACACTGCTAGACGGCTAAAACTAGTCAATAAAACAGAACTTAAAAATTTTTCATGCGAAATTAAGGTATAAAAAAAACCCTGTATTTAATACAGGGCTTATAGCGCGAATGTACAAGGTTTAACGCAAGCTAAAATTAAAATTCATAACTATAGCTTAAGCTAAACTCGGTGCCTGTATCTTGGCCCCAAAGGGTTAAACCTTCTTGCTCTATTTGTTTTTCTTGGCCAAGAATATTCTTCACTTTAAAATTAACTTTAGAGTTAAAGTTAGGAAAGTAAGAATAAACTAAATCAAGTGAGTGAAATGACTTTTCTTCAGCATCTTCATTTCCACGCGTACCTGGTACGATAATTCGCGGCCCAAACACATTGTAAATAACCGATGTTGAATGAAAACCGTCATCTGAATCGTAACCCATTTGTAAGTTAGCAACCCATTCAGAGTGGCCTACTAAACGGCGTTTGTTGTTAGTAACAATGTTTGAAACGGTATCGGCTTCGAGTGCTTCTTTAAGTTGCGTTTCAAATAATGAATCGACATTATCTGAGTCATTTATACCTAAATTGACGCTCGAATCAGATAGCGTTACGTTACCCGACAAAAATGCAGACGACCAATCTTTATTAATAAAACCAAAGTCAGTTAAAAAATCTACCTCAATACCAGATAGCTTACCCGACTGCGCATTAGCCGTAAGTAATTGCGGAGACGCACCACCTACACCTGCAAGTTCAACCATTTCAATTGGGTTTTCTATGTCCTTGTAAAACAACGCAACTGACAGGTTATTCCCTGTTGGCATGTACCACTCAAACCTAAAATCAACATTCGTTAATTCAGAGCTTTGTAAGCTAGGCGAACCACGAACCAAAAATTCAGTAAGCGGGTCAACAAAGAACGAAGTACTTACATCACGTAAATCTGGGCGAATAGTGGTTTCACTCACGTTTAAGCGAAACTGCATTTCTTCATCCATGATGTACGTAACAGCAAGTGATGGAAAAAAAGTATCTTCGTTAATGACAACGTCTTGAATTTCTTCAAGCGTGTTTTCGAATAAGTTTGAGTGTGCCTGATAGCCAATCGATACTTGTTTGAAATCTTCCCAGCGAACACCGCCGGTAATACGCCATGTATTTTCAAAAAAGTAGTCAGCCATAAAGTAATAAGCATCTAACTTATGCGCTGCACTGTATTTGTCACCGTCAGTTGTGCCATCATCAAAAATACCTGAACCCGTAGCACTTGTGTAAAACGCGTCGTTTGATGTGTTTGCATCAGCAAAAATATCGCTAATGTTATTACCAAACGTAAACTCATCGCTTATACCACGGTGTGTTATGCCAAATTTAACATTGCTTGCATCACGTTTTTTTTCTGAAAAGTCACCGCCAATTTTAAGTTCGAGCTCGTAGCCGTCCCCATAAAAAGGTAACCCCATGTTCCAACCAAATGTTTCTACGTCATCGTGAAGTACCTGGTATTCACGCGTAATATTAGTTGCTGCAACATCTTGAAGCTGCTCTGACTCAAATACACCGTCGTTATAGTTTTGTTGAAAAACAACATCTAAACCGCCTGGTGCGTTACGATTAGCTCTACTTAAGCCACCATACCAATCAAAAAATAAATTATTTAGCTCTGGAAAGTTATGCGTGCCTTTAAGCTGAGAAGAAAACATTTCACGTTCTTCGTAGCTAATATCAACACGGCGAAGCTCAGTAACACCCTCTTCGGTTTCATTAGCATCGTAATAGTTACGATTACGAACCCGATCGCTCATGTCGTGTAACGCAATGTTAGTAAGCTCAAATCGATGGTTTGAGTTAAACTCATAGCCAAGGTTTAACGTTCCGCTCCAGCGAACATTTTGTTCAGTCGATGTACCATCGTAATATTGTGCAAAACATTTGTTCTCACAACCCAAACTACCTAGGCTTGAACCACTTTGTTCTTGAACAACTTCCCATTCGTTGTCATAAGAAACAGCCGCAAGCACACCAAAGGTACCTATTTCGCTTTCTAGTCTGTCGCCCACGGCAACAGAAAAGCTCATAGCTGGGTCAACATCTTCCTTGCTAATGCCTACATTCCAATCAAGCGATTGAATAAGATTTTTACGCTCTTCAAGCGTAGAATTAATATTGCCTTCAAGGCCTGCGTCGCTGGTAAGTGCTGTAGTAAATACATTAGATAGCGCACGTGTGCCATCATCACGGCCCATCCAGTCATCATCACCGCCTTCGTAAAAGTAGCCAGAATCACTATTTGACGTGTTATACGATGAGCCTACTTGTACTTTAAATAAAAAGTCAGACGGAATAGACTTGGTACGAATGTTTACATTACCACCACCAAAATGCGCAGGCATATCTGGTGAAAATGATTTTTGTACACTTAAGCTTTCGATTATTTCAGATGGAAATAAATCGAGTGGCACAACCGAGCGAGTAGGATCGGGGCTTGGTACATACATGCTATTTAATTGTGTACTTGAGTAACGCTCACCTAAACCACGCACATATATAAATTTACCGTCAACTAAGGTTAAGCCTGTTACACGGCGAAGAGCCGATGCAGCATCACCATCGCCGGTGCGTGAAATTTGGTCGGCACCCATAATATCAGCAACAAACGCCTGATTTTGGCGTTCTTGCAGTACTGCACCTGCGCTCCCTTTGAGTCGTTGCCCTACTGCAACCACTTCTTCTATTTCTTGCTCTTGAATGTCGGCTTCTGCAGCAGCAGTATTTACCGACCAACCAAATAGTGCAGCCAAAACGGCGCAATTTAATGTTGATAAGGCAAGTTTAGAGGGTTTATAAGAATTCATTTTTATACTCCGAAACAAAACAAGACATTAGCCGGGCTTTCGCCCGGCCTAAAGCGTTTAAGGTTAAAGACCTACTTTTACCCAACCCGCTGTCCAGTCTGTTTGTGCATCCATTGCACCAATGTAATCTACTGTATCAAAGTAGCTATCTAGGCTAGAAGAATCAAAACCTGCACCTAGTAGTAATGATTCACTTGAAGGCATGTAACCATTACTCGCTAGTGCAAGGCTTGCAGCTGTTTGCACTGAGTTACCCGCTTGACCTAAGAACCAAGACTCAACATTGCCATCACCAATTGCTTGAGTACCAAAGTTGTTAGCTGTTTCGCACGCAACCACTGAGTGAGTGATAGTAAGTGAACCGTCTTCGGCACGTGGTGCTGAGTCAGAACCTACACGTAAACAGTTTGCGTAATCTGTGCCACCGGTTACCACTACGTTTTTAAGTATGCCGGCAGTACCTGCACGTAAGCGAATACCGTTTACGCCTGCGTCACCAATAATGGTTACATTAGAGATAGTAGGCATAGTAAGCGGTGATGCATCTGAATCAAATTCAGAGTTATCAGCTTCAATCGCGTTATCGCCCTCAGAGCCTGATTGTTTGATAAGTACGTATTGCGCTTTACCCGTCCAACCAAATGACCAATCTAAAGAGTCGTCACCAATATTAGTAAGCACTAAGTGGCTGATGTTTGCAGTGCCACCGAAAAACTCTACGCCGTCATCTAGGTTTTCATGAACGTGGATGTAATCTAGCTCTGTTTGGCTACCTACACCAGCAAGTGATATACCGTTTAGTTCATCACCATTACCTAAAGTTTTGCCGGCTTGTTTTACAGCAACATACTTTAATGTACCTGAGTTATCTTCTGGGTCATTACCACCAAATTGGCCAGCATCACCTTCAGCAGATACACCACAGTTTGCAAGTTCATCAGCTGTTGCTTCACCTTCTTGATCTCCACATGAGTTAGCCGGTGCATTACCTAATAATACTAAGCCGCCCCATTGGCCAATCGTTGTTTCGCCACCCGTTACATCTTGAATAGATGTCATGGTGATTGGCTGAGTTGCTGTGCCTACGGCCTCAATTTTTGAACCACGACGAACAACTAAAAAGTCATCACCCGATTCACCAATTAATGTTGTACCAAACTGAACATACAATGTTGTGTTATCTGCGCGGTCATTACCAACAGCTGTACGTCCTTTTAAGATCCAATGTGCATCATTTGTTAGTGTTACATCAGCTGTGAATACAACATCTGAATTTAACTGGTAAACAGGCTTATCGGTAATAGCTGGGAAACTTGCAGACACATCTGTTGCTAGCCCTTGCTCTAATGCGTTTTGGATATCAGTTGGGAAGCTAGGTTTAATAGCAACGGTCCAGCCTTCCATCCAATTATTATCACCGTCAAACGCACCAATGTAATCGGTTTTAGTGAAGAACGAATCAAGGCCAGAGGTATCAACACCTGCACCAAGTAAAGGTGAACTTGACTTAGGTGTATATCCATCAGTTGCTAAGCTTAGGTTTGCAGCCGTGAGTGTTTGGTTACCTGTTTGGCCTTCAAACCACGATTGAACGTTACCACCAGCAATTGCTTCGCTACCGAAGTTATTATCTTCATTACAGGCTACTACTGAGTTTTCAATAGAAAGCTCACCCGATTCTGCATTTGCTACCGAGTCAGAACCTACACGTAAACAGTTTGAATACCCATCTGGGCCAGTGATAACAACATTACGAAGCACACCCGCTGTACCTGCACGTAAACGAACACCGTTAGTACCATCTGCACCTACAATTGTTACGTTAGAAATAAGTGGCTTAGTCAATGGCGTTGCATTTGAATCAAATTCAGAGTTATCAGCTTCAATGGCATTATCGCCTTCAACTGCACTTTGTTGAATATAGATATTTTGTGCACGACCTGTCCAACCAAACGACCAATCAAATGCGTCATCGCCAATATCAGTCAGTACTATGTTACGTACATTTACTGTACCACCAAAAAACTCTACACCGTCGTCTAGGTTTTGATGAACCTGGATATATTCAACCTTAGTTTGTGAACCTACACCAGCAAAAGAAATACCGTTTAGTTCATCGCCATTACCCAGTGTTTTACCAGCATGTTTTACAACAATGTAACGAAGAACACCTGAGTTATCATCGCTGATATCACCACCAAACTGACCTGCATCACCTTCTGCCGATACACCACAGTTAGCGAGCTCTTCTGGTGTAGTCTCACCTTGTTGGTCGCCACATGAGTTAGCAGGTGCATTACCAAGTAATACTAAACCACCCCATTGACCAATATTTGTTTCGCCACCCGTTACATCTTGAATAGATGTCATAGTGATAGGTGCTGTTGCGTTACCATTAGCGTTAATTTGTGAACCACGGCGAACAACTAAGAAATCGTCACCAGTTTCACCAATAAGCGTAGTGCCCGCTTGAACGTAAAGTGTAGTCGCATCAGCGCGATCGTTACCTACCGCAGTACGGCCATTTAAAATCCAATGTGCGTCGTTTGTAAGCGTTACATCGGCTGTAAACGTTGTATCTTGTGTTAAACGGTAAACAGGCTTATCGGTAATTTGTGGAAATTCACTTGATACATTGGTCGCTAAACCCTGCTCCAATGCATTTGAAATATCTGTTGGGAAGCCGCCATTAATACCTACTGTCCAACCTTCCATCCAGTTAGTTGTACCATTAAATGCACCAATTTGCCCATTGGCAATAAGCGGTGAACCCGGCAGTGGTGTGTAACCATTATCATCAAGCATTAAATCTGCTGGAGTTAGCGTTTGGTTGCCGTCTTGAGCTTCAAACCACGATTTAACATCGCCGCCATTAATCGCTTCACTACCAAAGTTGTTAGCTGTTGTTTGACATGCAACAACTGAATTAGTAATAGTTAATGTACCATCTTCTGCGCGTGGTACAGAGTCTGAACCTACACGTAAACAATTTTCATAAGTAGCTGGACCCGTTACGAATACATTACTTAATGCGCCCGCAGTACCTGCACGTAAACGAATACCGTTGTTACCTTCAGCACCTACAATTGTTACGTTTGAAACGGTTGGCATTGTAAGTGGTGTTGCACTTGAATCAAACTCAGAGTTATCTGCTTCAATCGCATTATCGCCCACGTTTGCAGCTTGTTGAATGTATACGTTAGTTGCAGAGCCTGTCCAACCGAACGACCAGTCAAGTGAATCATCACCAATGCTGGTTAATACAACATTGCTTACATCAACTGTACCACCGAAAAACTCGATACCGTCATCAAGGTTTTCGTGTACTTGAATGTAATCAACGGTTGTTGCAGAACCTACACCGGCAAACGAAATACCGTTTAGCTCATCGCCATTACCCAGAGTTTTACCTGCTTGCTTAACGATTAAATACTTTAATGTACCTGAGTTATCATCTGCAACATCGCCACCAAACTGGCCTGCGTCACCTTCAGCAGAGACACCACAGTTAGCTAGCTCGTCGGCTGTTGCTTCACCTTGTTGGTCGCCACATGAGTTAGCAGGTGCATTACCTAGTAATACTAAACCCCCCCATTGACCAATGGCTGTTTCACCACCTGTTACATCTTGAATAGAGGTCATAGTAATTGGCTGGCTTACTGTACCAACCGACTCAAGCTGTGAACCACGACGAACGACTAAAAAGTCATCGCCAGATTCACCAATAATTGTTGTACCTTGTTGAATATAAAGCTTTGCGTTATCTGCACGGTCATTACCTACTGCTGTACGACCATTTACAATCCAATGCGCGTCGTTTGTAAGTGTTGCATCGGTAGTGAACGTTGTATCTGCTGTTAGGCGATACACTGGCTTATCAGTAATTTCCGGAAATTCGCTTGATACGTCTGTGGCTAAGCCTTGAACAAATGCGTTGTCAACAGTGGTAGGGAAACCAGTTGTGCCGTTTTGTGAATCATCACGAGATGACGTTTCACCGCCTGTGTCTGAGCCGCCTTCAACAACGTTTGTTATTGTATCGCCTTCGTTAATTGTTGTGTCGCCTTCAGATACTACTAAGTCACCACCACAACCCGCTAAAGATACTGCAGTTGCAATCAAACTAACTTTGAATAAGTCAGATAATTTCATTGTTCACTCCGTTAAAGTATTTAATTATTTTGTTAGCGCTTTATAAAAACTCAAGTCACTTTAAAGCACTTAATAATGCGTTAAGGTCACTTGAGTTATCAGCAGGGCTTACCTTACGGGAGCTATATGACACTGGAGTTACACTTTAATAAACATAACATGACAAAACTATATTATTAAAATTCAACAACTTAATTACCAAGGCAATAAAAAAGCCGACTCAATTATTATTGAGCCGGCTTGCGTAGTGCGATTATGAAATTGATATTACAAGCACCAACGAAGTAGTGACTTGTTGGTTTAAAATTTAAAGCAGAGCGGTTCTTAACGTTTCAGCATGTACTTTTTCACGTTTAACATACTTAATCCATTGCTTAGCCAAACGCTGTGATTTTTTGTGTTTTTCAGCTTGTTCAAACGCTAAAATAGACGCATCGAAATTTTGCAAATTGTACTGCGCCATACCCAGTGCAACAAAGGCATTTGACTCAAAATCAAGTCCCCCTTTATCAAGCGCTTTACGCGCTGAATCGGCAGCATCTTCATAGTGCTCTGTATTAACATACACCTCAGCTAAACGCTGATCGTATTGCCCATGATCTGATAAATCGGCGGCTTTAACAAAATACTCTATCGATTTTTCATCTTCTTTTGCTTGGATCATCGCCTCGGCTACAAACGCATAGTTTTTAGCTGTTTTTTCGGCAATGCCATTATCTATTGCTTTACTCATAACTTCTGCCGCTTTAAAAGCAAGTCCATTGTATAAGTAAACTTGAGCAAGTTGGCGTAAGTCGGCTCTTGATGTTAAAAACCCTTGCTGATAGGCAGCTTCAATAACAGCTAATTGCTTCTTCTCTTGCCCTGTTTCACCATACATACCCGAAAGCTGTACCCAGTATTCTGGTTTATCATAAAGCTTAACCATGCGTTCAAGCACTTCAACCACTTTGTTAGTTTGATTTAGTGAATAAAACATAGCGCGCTGTAATACAAGCCAATTTTCTTTTGGGGTTTTACCTTCGTCATCACTTAATGAAATAACTTTAGTGATGTAGTCTAGGCCTTGCTTATAGTCTTTCAACTGGTAATACGTTTGTGCACGAAGTAAGTAATACCCTTCAGGTATTGGCTGAGTGTTAATCTCATCCCAGTTATCCAAAAAGGCAATGACTTTATCGTAATCGCTGTTTGCCATTGCAAGCTGCGCTAAACTAAAAGTGGTGCTTAAACGCAATGTTTCAGGGATCCCTTCTTCTGCCACAACGCGTTCAAATGAAGCTATCGCTTTTGGTAAGTCATTTTGATTGTAGTAAATGAACCCGTAAAAATTATGCATCATGGCTATTTCGTACGAGTTCATACTTGAAGAACGTTCATTAATGCTATCGAGTGCTTCAAGTCCAGCTTTTACATCGCCATCGTCTGCCAATTTTTGTGCGCGAGCCAGTTGGCTGTATACTTTTTCACGAAGCGCAGGAACGCGTTTTGTTTTTTGCTCCTGCGCCGCTTGAGCACTTGCTATTGATACGCCAGGTAACAACGTTAGTGCACTGGGTGTAACAATACTGAACCCTATCGCAGTGGTACAAAGTAGTGTTACTTTTAAAAGTTTAGTTTTGGTTAATAATTTCATAATCGCCTCACGATCTTTTCTAGTTAGCTACTATCCGCCAATTTGAAAAGATATTTTGTTCTGAACACCCGCTACTTCAACAGCTTCACCGTTGACAACACGCGGTTTATATTTAAATTTAAGAGCAGCGTCCATTGCAGCCCGATCAAATAACGACTCAGGCTCTGCTTTTAATACTTGCGGGTCGCGAACGGTACCTTGCTTTGTCACAGTAAATTCAACAATCACATACCCTTCAATACCGCGCGATAGCGCACGACGCGGATAAACCGGTGCAACTTTTACAATGGGTAAATACTCGCCATCGCTCGTTTCCAGTGCTAATCCACCCGCCAGGTTCACTTCGGCATCAACATTAGCACCAAAGTCAAAGTTGTTAGCGTTGGCATTAGCATCACTACTTTGCATTTGTGGCGATTCCATTGGTGGTGGCGGCTCTTTTGGCGTAGGTGGCTTTTGTGGTTTACGCTCTTTCTTTTGAACACTTTCTTCTTTTTTCAAACGAACAAAATCAAGTACATTGCCTTTAGCTGGTTCGCTCATTGCCTCTTCACCGCCGGTTATAAGTGCTTGCATGCCCAAAAACAGCATAAACGTGACTACACCGGCAACAATTAATGCTACTAAATAACGCATTACTTACCCTTACGCTTCTTGAGCCGCAATTGACACATCAAACACGCCTGCAGCGCGTGCGGCATCCATTACTTTAATTAACGTATCGGTGGTTGCTTTTTTATCGGCTTGAATTACAACGCTACCTTGTGGGTTTTCAGCTTTTAATCGTTCAATATTCGCCTGCACTGCGCGAACATCTATTTGGCGTTTGTTAATCCAAATTTCACCCTTATCTGAAATAGCAACTAAGATATTGGCTCTTTCTTTTTTAACCGCAGTTGCGGCTTCTGGGCGGTTTACGTCAATGCCTGCTTCTTTAACAAATGAAGCTGTTACAATAAAGAAGATAAGCATAATAAATACAACATCTAGCATGGGTGTCATGTTTATTTCTTCAGCTTCATCTTCTTGCATTAAATTACCTAAAGGCGCTCTCATTTTTATTCTCCTGACATGAGCGGGTATGTTTAGCCGCTCATAAAACTTATTTAGTGATCTAGCAACATGCTATCTTCAAGTAGTTCTACTTCACGTTTGGCTTTACGTTGTAAGTACGTTGAGGCAAATACACCAGATAACGCCCCTACCATACCCGCCATTGTCGGGATTGTGGCTTTAGATACACCTGACGCCATTGAACGCGCACTCCCGGTGCCTGTTATAGCCATTACATCAAACACTTCAATCATGCCCGTTACTGTGCCAAGCAACCCAAGTAGTGGACACAAAGCTACCATGACATTGATAAGCGGAAGGTTTGCATTTAAACGCATACTTGCTCGCGAAATCATAGCTTGGCGTATTTGCTCAGCATTCCAACTATTGCGTTCGTTACGCGTTGACCATGTTCCTTTAATGCTATTTTTGTATCCGCGAAACCCGTTGAAAAAGTATATAAATCGCTCGAGTATCAATAACCACATCGCGAAGATTAACACCCCAATGACCAAGAGGACTTGGCCACCGGTGTCGAGAAAATCACGGATAGCATTGATTGAGTCAATCAATAGCACCATGGTTTATTCTCCCTTCTCGCTTCGCTCAGCAATGATACCTGCGCTTTGCTCTTGTAAAATAAGCAGTAAGCCTTTTGAACGCGTGTTTAGTAATGTGTATATAAACACTGTTGGGATTGCCACAACTAAGCCAAGTACGGTCGTAACCAGTGCCTGAGAAATACCACCAGCCATTAGTTTAGGGTCGCCAGTACCAAATAATGTGATTGCTTGGAACGTGTTGATCATACCGGTAACTGTACCTAGCAAGCCAAGTAATGGGGCAACAACAGAGATGATTTTTATAAGCGTTAAGTTACGTGTGATTTTTGGCATTTCACGTAAAATTGCTTCACTTAATTTAAGCTCTAACGTGTCGTAAGCAACATGTGGGTAGTCGTCTTTTACTTTCATTACACGACCTAGCGGATTGTCGTCACGCGCTACTGAATCTTTTAATTGGCGACGAATTTTTCCACCAACAAGTAACAATGAAATAAAGCGCTCAATTGCAATTAATAAAGCAAGCAAACCAACACCTAAAATTACATAACCAACCGCACCACCTTGATGAACTTGCTCTGATGTATCTGGTGCTTGAACAAGTAAACCTAAAATAGAGCCTCCTGTTGGGTCTAATGCAAACTGTACAACACCACTTTTAGCATCTTGTAAGTCAGCAGCTGTAGCGGTATAACGAGACACTGGTTGGCGAGTAAGCGCGCTCAGCGTGTTTGTTCCTGGGTTATATTCTAAGTATTGACCCTGTGAAATTAAGTTAAAGGCACCAACACGAACAACTTCTTGCTCTGCTTTATTTCCACCTTCAACAATAACTGAAGTATTAAAGCGACTGACTTTACCTTGCTCAGTCATTTCACGTTGCAGCTCGTACCACACCTTTTCAATATCTTCTATTGATGCAAGCTTAGACGTTGAACCCATTTTTTGAGCTAACTCGTCCATAAAGTCACTACGGCCCGGTAATTCTGCTGATACAACCGAAGTAGCAAACTTATTGCTAGAGTCCCCAGCGACTTGCTGTAATACCCCAAATAACTCTTTAAGTGATCCCATTCGCTTAGATAAGGTATCGGTTAAGTTTGCTAGTTTAACTTCGTTTTCTTCAAATTGTGTTTCAAGGCGCTCTGATTCAACAAGCATTTGGTTACGCTTTGCAGTTGTATCATTTAACATTTGAACTTGCTGGTTTTGGCGAGAAGTAAACTCCTGCTCTCGTTGTTTATTTTGAGCACTTTGAACGGTCTTGCCGTTTTCTAATGTTTTTAATAATGAATCAAGATCCATTGTTTCTGCCGCAGTGCTAACGCCTGCAAAACCGAGGCTTGTAACAAACAATGCCATTTTTGTCATTTGAGTAAACAATTTCATTTTTAACCTCTTATTCTGCTGCGTGTACTGGCAGAGTTAGCATATCTGGGGCAAGTTGCTTGCGCGCAATACGTAAACCTTTATTGATTTGACTAATTGTTGAATCTGGTAATGTTTCAAACGTTTTAGTCTCTGTGTTGTAGCTACCAGCGTGTTTACCATCACGTGTTAGGTAAATCAGCTCTAATCGGCCAATGCGTAAAAAGTCAACTTCACGCTCTTTACCGTTTACATCTAACAATGCGGTGTAAGCTTCAATTGTGCGCCCGTAGTCTACCTCTACTTGGTAAGCTTCTAGCACACGACGAAATTTTTCACTCGAGGTGATATCAGCGCGGTCCATCATGGTTTTCAGTGATACTAAACGCTTAGCGCGCTCGTCTTGCAAAAAGGGAATGTCTAACGATACAAACTGCTCAAGACCTGTGATCATTCGCATCATAAGTGGTGTAATTTGGCGCTCAATAATAGAAACCTGATCCATTGATAGGTTAAGCGATTCCATTTCTTCAATTTGATTATTAAGCTGTTTATTTAACTGCGCGTTATAAACAGCTAAACCGTCAATCTCTTTATTGAGCGTTTTAAATTGCTGTAAACGTCCTTGCATTGAATCTGCAATCTTGTCTATTTTTGTTTGTGATTGCGCAGCTGATTTATTAATTTCGCTGCTTTTATCAATAACCTTATCTAAATCGTTAGCGTGTACTGCTGCACTTGCGGCCACAATACCAGCTAAGATTAATGGTTTAACGCCTTTCATCGTATACACCTTTACTCGTTAATTAGCGGATTTGCTAGGTTGTATTTCAAGCCAATAAACAGAGCTTTAGTGGCTTGAATAATTCAATGAAGGGAAGTTTATAGATAAAAGATGACAAGGATGTTGCGCAAAAAAGTCGCTTTTATGACAGCTGTCATAATCAGGACTTATAGCAGAATAAAGCCGGTCGAGGCGTTAAAATTAACGCTTCCTAATCAATAATATTTAAAATTTGGCTGTAAGTACTTTGCCAATCAGTGTAATCAACGCCAATAGGATAGTAGCTGTTGTTATGAATAAGTACCAAGGAAGGAAAGCCATTAATAGGCAACGCTTTAACAAATGCCAACTCGTCACTCAATTCATTATTTAATGATGAACTGACTAATTCATTTGCAAATCCCTCTTCATCTAGACCAATGCTTTTAGCGAGCGCTACCAAGGTGGCTTCATCAGAAGGGTTTTGCGCATTTAAATAGTAAGCATGTTGGATTGCTTCTATCATTTGCGCTTCTTTATTGGTTTTACGCGCGATCAGAGCTGCTCTACAAGCCGGGTAAGTAGAACGTCGAGGTTCGCAATTACGCCAAAAGTCATAATTAAACTGTGTACCTAACTGCTTTTGTATTTTGTGCCACGTGTCTTCAAGCATTTCTTTCATTGCTTTTGGCATAGGCTGCTGACTATCGGCAGCTAAGCCGCCCACTTTATATTCAACAATAATTTTATGCTCAAGTTGTTCTTTTAATTTTAGCCACGTAGGTACATAGCCCCAACACCAACTACACATTGGATCGTGTATATAAATTAACTTACTTTGAAACATAACAACTCCTACATAAAAGCTGAAACCACTTTATTTCGACCCGTTTCCTTTGCTTTATAAAGGCATCGATCGGCTTGTTTTAAAACATCATTGTAATCTGATAGTTTATTTACTTGTGCTACACCTATGCTACAGGTAAGTGCTACGTTTTTACTATCAACATTCAAAAGTGTTGTATTGGCAACACTTTCTCTAAAGTTGTTAGCAATGTGCTCTGCAATTTGAATAGTCGCTTTTGGGAGAATAACCACAAACTCTTCACCACCATAACGCGCTTTTATTGAATCGCAACTGAAGTGTGACTCCAGCATTTTAGTAAATTCTATTAGGACAGTATCACCACTATCATGACCATAGTTATCGTTTATAGACTTAAAATGGTCGAGGTCTAATAATAAAATACTAAATGGTAAATACTCATCTGGGCAGTCACTTACTAAGTTAAAAAAGTGAGATGTGACAAAACGTCTGTTTGCAGCGCCAGTTAGCTGGTCGGTATACGCATCCTTTTTTTGCGATAAAGTAATTTCAGCAATAGACGCATGACTTTTTTGCCTAAAAAATTCGCCAATAAATGAAAAAACAAACACTAAACCAAAAGATGCCATAAAACGCGATTTTTCTACATCGCCATAATCTACCTGACCGATGTTAGGGCCATACAGTAGCCCTAAACAACAGACTAATAAAAACCCACTAAGCCATAACCCTAATTTAACACCGAGAGTAGCAAAGGTAACAACTGGATAAAACATGAGCCAATACAGCGCTGTGTTCTCTTTACCACCTGTGTAAATAAGCGCAATACACATAATAAAAATGATTAGCATGGTTATTAAAGACACAACCTCTAATTTACCTGTTTTAAAAAAGTAAACGGTACAGGCAATAATCGTCATATTAGCAACGAGCAAAGCTACACTTAAAATAGGTGAATACACATCATAATTAGATAGAAGTAAAAAACCCAATACAACAATAGCAAACGCTATCATTGTAAATAATGAAAATGCTTGACGCTGCCTGTCTGAGTTATAAACACTGTCTATATTAATCAAGTTGCGCCAACTCGATTTATTTAAGTTTTCATCATCCATATCTATACTCTAAACTTTTTAACCATTTGTTCTAAATCACCGAATTGTTGCCTCAGTTTTGTACATTCGTTTAGAGTATTATTTAGGTTGGTTTTACTTTGAATAGACAGTTCGCTGATAGTTTGTATATCTGCATCTAGTGATTTAACAACTTGATTTTGTTCTTCTGTAGCGCACGCAACGGCATGGTTAGCAGCACTTATTTGTTTTATATCCTCTATTACTTGCTGCATTAATTCTCCAACTGCATCAGCTTCTGACACGCTTTTTTCACTGCCTTGCAAACTTGTTTTCATTAACTCTACAGCCAAAGTTGACCCTTTTTGCAATTCTATGACTGTTTCTTCTATCTCTTGCGTTGATTCTTTGGTGCGATGAGCTAATTGTCGAACTTCATCAGCCACTACTGCAAAACCACGTCCGGCTTCACCTGCACGAGCTGCTTCAATAGCCGCATTCAATGCAAGTAAGTTGGTTTGTTCACTCACGCCTTTAATCACTTCTAAAACATTACCAATGCTTTCTGTATGTGCATTTAAGCTATTAATAGTTTGTTGAGCCTGCACTATATTTGCAGATAGCTCATGGATCCCAGCAACATTAGTGCTTAATATTTCTTGGTTTTGTGTAGAGTGCTTATTAGCATCTTTTGCAAGTGATGATGCGTCAGACGCACTATTGAATATATCTGATGTCATCCCTGTAAATTGATTAATTGCAGCTGCAACGCTATCAGTACGCATACTTTGATCGTCATACATCGCAAGTGAAGAATGTGTTTGTGATAGCAGACTGGCTATTACGCCATCAAGAAGTATTGTTGTATTTTTAACTTGTTCGATTGATGATTGAATTTTTTCGATAAACACATTGAATGAATGGCTGAGTTCACCAAACTCATCGTCATTTTCTATCTCTAAACGACGTGTTAAATCACCTTCTCCCTGTGAAATATCTTTTATAGCGTCATTTAACCGATTCATTGGACGCATTAAATATCGAAGTAAGAATTGCATTAAAATTACAATTACGATTGTACCCACAATTAAGTAAATAAATGCCGTTTCACCAAAACTAGATACACTAGCAAATGCTTTTTGTTGATCAATAACAACCCCTAAATACCAATTTACATTTTCAATACCACGTATTTTATTAAACGAAACTAATTTAGTTTCGCCAGCTATTTGATATTCAACAAACTCGCTACTAAGTAATGGTTTGGTGCCAAATAACTCAGCGATATTTTTTAGGTTAACATTGCTTTGTGGGTGACTTAATATTTGGCCGCTGTCATCGAGTAAAAAACCATAACCCAGCCCTAAAAAATCAATATTATTAATAATTTCTGTCACAGTTTGCATATCAATATCAGCACCAGCAACACCAACAAAACGGTCATTTTGGTTTATAGGCACAACAGCAGATATAGTTAACTCGTTAGTTGTTACATCAATATAGGGAGTAGTAAAGGCAGTATTGGTTTTGTTTTCGACTAGCTTATACCAAGGACGTGATGTTGCATCAAAATCTGGCGGTAAAACGATGCTTTGATCATTTAAAATAAAATTACCGTTAGATTGGCCAATATAGGTGTTTTTAAAACTACCTGCTAACCCTGCTGTGTTTAATTGTAGTAATGTAAGCGTATTTGGATCTGATGGTTGGTGGGTTTTAGCAAACGCGCTAACAATGGCCAGCTTTGCATTTAACCAGCTAGCTATATTTTGAGAAACAGATTCTGAGTTTTGTTGCAACACGAGAGCAAGCTGATTTTGTGTTTGGTTTTTTAAGGTAAAGTAGTTATTTACAGTGAATAACCCTAATACCAAAACGAGTACAACAGACGCTGCTATTGTGACTTTTGTCGTAAACTTGAATGCCCCAAACATAAATGCCCTTTAATTTATTTTTAGCACTCTAGTTTTAGCAAATATTGTGAGCATTGTCTTAGCTATTTTCGGTTTTTCCGAAAATAGCAGCTAAAAACAATAAAAAAGGACTAGAAAAACTTAATTACAAATTTTAAGTAATTAATTTTACATAAATAATGTTCAATATATAACGAATTTGGAATGTTCCAAATAAAAAGAAAATAATAATGACTGAATACGTATTCAGCCATTATTATTCAATACATTTTCTACCATTTTTTAGCTAAACGAACAGCATTTAAACCATACCAAGCTATAAATACATAACATACCATAGGTACGAAAAAGCTATCTTGAATATTTACGGTATCGGCAATATACCCTTGTAATAAAGGCACTAATGCACCACCTACAATAGCTAAACATAGCCAACCAGAGCCTTTACTTGTTAACGGGCCTAATTTTTCAATCGCAACAGAAAATATAGTTGGAAACATAATTGAATTAAACAACCCGATTGCCAATACTGAATACAAAGCGACATCACCTTGTGTAAAAATAGTGATTAATAACAACGCAATAACACTGATAGCGTTAAAGGCAATTGCTTTAGAAGGCGCAATTTTTTGTAACAACGCAGAGCCTACAAAACGCCCAACCATTGCTCCGCCCCAATAATAACTAATAAGTGCCGCGGCAGCATGCTCTTCAAGCCCAGCAATGTGTGCTTCACCAAAGTAATTAACTAAAAAGCTACCTATAGCTACTTCACCGCCTACATAACAAAATATTGCTACAACCCCCATAGTAAGGTGAGGTGCTTGCATTAAAGAACGAGTTTCGGTGTCTGTGCTGTCTTCCTTATGGGCTTCAATTTCAGGTAACTTTATAAATGCAAACACAATGGCAATTAATAAAAGTGCTACAGCCAACATTAAATAAGGCACTTTTACTGATTCTGCCGATGCAGCAGACGTAGCCAATGTACCAGCAGTACCGAAAAAGAGAATGCCTCCTACGTAAGGCCCTACTGTAGTACCCAAGGCATTAAGCGCTTGTGCTAAGTTTAATCGTGAAGAGGCGGTTTTATCAGGACCAAGAGCCGCAACGTATGGATTAGCTGATACTTGCAATACGGTTATACCAGCAGCAAGCACGAACAATGCGCCTAAAAACAACCAATACTCATGCACTACTACTGCAGGGTAAAAAAGCATACAACCAATCGAAGCAATAATAAGCCCCGTTAAAATACCTTTTTTATAGCCAAGCTGTTTAACTAAAATACCAGCGGGGATAGATACAATGAAATAGGCACCAAAAAAGCAAAACTGCACTAGCATTGCCTCAAAGTAGCTAAGATCAAATACGCCTTTTAATCGTGGAATCAGTACATCATTTAATACTGTAATAAAACCCCATAAAAAAAACAGGGTTGTCATTGCCGTTAGGGGAAACAGGTAATTTTTGTTGTGCTGTTTATTAACGCCATAATCGTTATGTGTGTTCAGTGTGCTCATTTTTATTTTCACTCCATTAACAAGTTAAACTGATTCTACATTGTTAATAAGTTATTTGGGCACAAGGTAATTAGAACGATCCAATTCATCATCTTTATTCAAACTGCACCCCCTTCTGATACAGTATTGATTAAACGCTCAGTTTCACCGCTATTAGAAAATATATATAAGGCTTGATTTATATCATCTAGCACTCCAAGCCAGTTAGGTGTTAGCTTACTTATAGCAAAATACAATGAGTTATAATGTAGTGGTTTACCATCTTGCTCAACTACATTAAGCAGTTTTATTTTTTCATTTTGGTTAAGCTCAGAAAACGTAACTGAATGGGTTAACACCGAAGGATCGCCTATAATAAGATCGACCCGCTTGGCAAAAAGTAATTGCATTAACTGCAAATCGTTTACCGCACTAATAACTTTAAACTCTTCATTATCCATCATGGCATCAAATTCAGGCGTGTTTTGATATCCTCTTACAACACCTATTGTTGAGCCTTTTAATGAGTTTAGATTACCTGTAAAAATACCAGGTGCGTTTTTTCGCTTTAGAAATACAATATTTCCACCTTGAAACGAATTTGAAATACCAAGCAGCTCTCTTCGCATTTTATTTTTAACATAGTCTGAAGGCGCAGTGTCTTCAATAAAGTACTCAGGCATTAAAATATAGGCTTTTCCAAGTTCCACATTACGCACAGCTCTTGCCCAAGGTAAAAATTCTAAATAAACGCTGTAACCCTGACTATTAAGAACAGCAACGGCAAAATGATAGACCCACCCTTTGTTACATAAGTCGTTACTTATATAAGGCGGCCAATCTAAGGTAACAATATGTAATGTGCGTTTACTATTTGGGGCGCTATATAAAAGCCCCGATTTATAACGCTGTCCTTCTACAGTTTTAAGGCTATTTTTATGAATGAAGGTTACGCTTTGACTCGCGAAACTAAAACAACTAATAAAGGACAACAAAAAGACTACAATGCGCATAATAAAGCTATCGTCAAACTAATAGTCAGTTAAGTGTAGGCGTTATTTACACTTTTGAAGGAGAAATAAATCTAGAGAATGAAAAATTGGTAGAACGTAAAATTGAATATAGACAGTGTCTAATGCCAACTAGCAGATTTAATTGGCATTACAAAAGTTATAAAGCAGGTTTAACCCATTTCATTTTATTGTTGGTATCGCGCGAACTTATTATTGTGTCATCACTGCTTTTAACACCACCTAATTTAGAAAGCCTATCGTAAAGTACTACATTACAGGTTGCAGCTAAGTTCATGCATCCTATAGTAGGAATGTAAACTACTTCATCGCACCACTTTAGTACGTCTTTAGGAACAGAACCATCTTCTGGGCCCAAAACATAAAATGCATTTTCTGGGTGCTTAAATTCAGGGAGCGGTGTAGCCCCTTCAATTAACTCAACGACAACAACGGTTGCCCCTTCAGGTTTTACTTTTTCTAGGCTATCAGTAGAGGTTAATGGAATACGTTCAACCACATTTTTAGTATCGGTATGAAATTTTTGCGCATTAAGATATCGATTACCCGTAAAATAAACCTGCTTTGCGTCGTAACACCCAGCAGCTCGTAACACACCGCCAACGTTAGTAGGGCTCTTCGGGTTTATTAAACCAATACTCGCTTTTAACTTGCTCATTAATCGCAATCCTTTGTTGGCCACTCAGCAATGTATAAATCAAAATCATCTAATTTTACATTACTGTCTTTGACTGTTTTATCTTTTACTGAAATACCGAGATCATGCATAAGTGTTTTATCGCCGTTATTTAATAACGGGTGCCACGAAGCTAAACCACGCCCTTCATGCAGGCGGCGGTAACTGCAGCTCTGCGGCATAAAGAAAATATCTTTAAGGTTTTCTTTAGTGAGTTTTACGCAAGAAGGGACAAGTGTTTGGCGGTTTTCGTATTCGCTACACCCACAGGTATTATTATCTAAATACTGACAAACAATATTTGTGAAAATGAGCTGTTCACCTTCACGTAGCTGATCTGTGGGGGAAAAATCGTCTTCGTCTTCACTATCTATAAACGTATTTAAACAACATTTACCACAGCCATCGCAAATAGCTTCCCATTCATTTTGGCTCATTTCGCTCAAGCTTTTTGTAAGCCAAAACTGTGTATTTGCTAACTGTTGATCAAACATAGTGTACTCGCGCCCTTTTAAGAGCGCGCATTCTAACGTATTGCACTAAATGGCGCAAAGCGAATACCTTAAATTGATAAGCACTTTACGCTATTCATTAACGCTGCGATTGCACCCAACGCTTTATTTTTTTCTCCAAAATAGGCATGGGTAATGCGCCATCTATTAGTATTTGCGTATGAAACGCCTTAATATCAAATTGAGAACCTAGCTCTTTTTTACAATAATCGCGAAGTTCTTTAATTTTAAACTCCCCTAATTTGTACGAAAGTGCTTGCCCTGGCCACGCAATATAACGTTCAACCTCTGCCACTACATCGCTTTCAGCCATTGATGAATTAGCAAGCATGTATTGTATACCTTGCTCGCGCGTCCACCCTTTTGCATGAAAACCAGTATCGAGTACTAAACGCATTGCCCGTAATTGCTCGTCAGCCAAACGCCCATACCACATATACGGATCGGTAAATAATCCAAGCTCTTTTCCTAAACTTTCTGCATACAGTGCCCACCCTTCAGCAAAAACCGTATACCCACCAAATTTACGAAAATCAGGTAAACCGTCTATTTCTTGTTGAAGAGCAATTTGAAAATGATGACCAGGTGCCGCTTCATGAATCGAGAGTGTTTCGAGTAAAAACTTAGGTTGTGCTTTTAAATTAAAAGTATTGATATAAAAAATACCCGGACGTGAGCCATCTGGTGCAGGGGCTGCATAAGAAGCACCCGCCGCAGACTGAGAACGATAAGCTTCTACTGGTTTTACAATGTAAGGCGCTTTAGGAGCCACATCAAATAACTGCGGTACTTTGGCATCAATTTTTTTCTTCACATTTTCGTACGCTTCAATAAGCTCATCAGCGGTATTAAAGTAGAACTCATCTGAATCACGCAAGTGGGTAAAAAATGCAGGCAAATCGCCGTCAAAGCCAACGGTGTGTTTTACCTTTTTCATTTCGCTTAAAATACGCGATACTTCGCTTAAACCAATATTGTGAATTTCGTCAGCAGATAAGTTAAGCGTTGTGTTTTTCTTTATTTGGTATTCGTACCAAGCTTTACCATTAGTAAAATCACTGTAGCCTACTGACACACGACTACTAGGTATATAATCGTTAATTAAAAATGTGTGCATGCTTTGATAAGCCGGCACTAATTGCTTCATGATTAAATCGCGGTATTGCGCTGTTATTTCTTGTTTTTGCTCAACTGTAAACGAATTTGGTAAGTTTTTTATAGGTCCCCAAAACAGTGAATCTTCAGCCTTATTTACAACATGCGCACTAAATTGTGGGGCTAACTTTTTTGCAAGTGGCAAAGGTAAAACAATATTTTGTTTTATACCTTCAGCCATAGAAAGATCAACACTTTTAAGCCATTTGATATAGCTATCGCTACGTTTTAAAAAATTATCGTAATCCTGTACTGTTTTAAAAGGTTGTGCACTTTGCCCAGAGCCAAATCCAGCAAACACATTATGCGCTCCCGACATTTGATTAATAGGCAGAAAGTAGCTTGGAAACTGCATCCCCTCTAGGTTAAGTGCAAGGTCACGTTTTAAAATCTCATAACTTAATAGCGCTTGCCCTGTTAATTGTTGTGAATCAATGTAAGCAAGGCGTTGTTGATACTTTTTATAAAAAGCCGCCTTTTTGTTACGATTTGTCGCTGAAATTTCAGGCGTGAACTGATCATTAAATTCATCTTTACCGCTATATGTTGCCCTGATTGGCGAAAATGCAAGCGACTCGTTGTAGTATTGATCAACAAGCACGTCTAATTGCTGCTCGGCCGATAATTCTGAAACCACAGCATTTATAGATGATGAAACCGGTTTACTATTATTTTGTTGAGACGTTGTGCTACTACACCCCATAAGCGCACCGATCACTGAAGAAGCTACCAGTGCTAATTTTAATAATTTCATATTAATCCTTATAAAAAACTCAGCTCGATTATGTGCTTTAAATTAAGCTAAATAAAGTAGTAACTTAGTCGTTATTTTATTGCACTTTTACTTGAGCTTGGTAAAGTCAAAACAACGTAACTTTCATATAAAAGAATTAAAAAGTGAAAAAGCACCTATTATCAGCCTCAATAGCCATATTATGTTTGAGCAGTCTACCTGCCCAGGCAGTCACCTACATTTCTGCAAAAGCCATGTTAGATGTAGAGGATGGCACACTCATTCAATCGCCATTAATTACTATTGATGATGGTGTGATCACCTCAATAGAACGTAATAAAAAGCCGAAACTAGGTAAAAATGATGAACTTATTAACCTGCCACAGTTAACACTAGTCCCTGGATTGATGGACATGCATGTACACTTAACAAGTGATCCTACTGTTTCTCGAAGTGAGCGCTTGGGTCAATCAATCCCACGCATGGCAGTTAAATCGGCTTATTTTGCTAAAAAGACCCTTGAAGCAGGTTTTACTACCGTAAGAAATGTGGGCGCAGATGGTTATAGCGTTATTGCGGTTCGAGACGGTATTAATGCGGGTGACATTGTAGGCCCACGAATTTGGGCTGCAGGCCCTTCACTGGGTATAACTGGCGGGCACTGTGACAATAACCGTTTACCGCCTGAGCTAAAATATACCTCAACAGGTGTAGCAGACGGGCCATGGGCGGTTAGAACAAAAGTACGTGAAAATATAAAGTACGGTGCAAACGCTATAAAGTTTTGTGCTACAGGTGGTGTTTTTTCAAAGGGTACCAAAGTAGGTGTACAACAATATTCGCTTGAAGAAATGAAAGCCATTGTTGAAGAAGCTCACATGCGCGACCTGCCCGTTGCAGCGCATGCACACGGCACAAGCGGCATAAAAACAGCCATCACTGCAGGTGTTGACAGCGTAGAACACGCAAGCTTTTTAGACGATGAAGCCATAGCCCTGGCAAAAAAACATGGCACTTGGCTTTCTATGGATATATACAACACAGAATACACATTAAGCTTTGGCGAACAAAATGGTGTAGACGAAGAAAACCTAAACAAAGAACGCCAAGTTTCTAAAAAACAAAGAGATAGCTTTAGTCGAGCTGTGAAAGCTGGTGTGAACATGGTATTTGGAACCGACGCTGCCATCTACCCACATGGTGATAATGCAAAGCAATTTTCACGTATGGTTGAATTTGGCATGACTGAACTGCAAGCCATTCAATCAGCTACCATTAACAGCGCTAAACTGCTGAAAATGCATAACAAACTAGGGCAAATAAAAACGGGATATGCCGCCGATATTATTGCTGTTGAAGGAAACCCATTAAAAAACATTTCAACATTAGAGCAAATACCGTTTGTGATGAAAGCAGGTATTGTTTATAAAACTGAAAAATAAAATTTAAATCTAAGTTAAGGCTGGCTTTATAGTGTTAGCCTTTACTTTTAACGTTAAAATTCATTAAATTTTAATACTCAATCCTAAAAACACTAAAATTAAAAGCATTGTAAAACAATGTGTTAAAGCTTTAATAGCATTGTTTTACCTGATCTCTATTGTCACTTTTAGTTTATTACTCTTAATTCGGGAGAGTTGTTAAAGAAAATCATATTGCAATTTGTTTTTCTTAATTGCCAAATTCGTCCCCTCCTTTATATTTGTTTGGTTTTTATTAACTAAGCCGGCCTATTTGTATAAAAAACACGCAAACAGTTGTTTTAATCTAATATTTATTGAACTTTTAGTATATTTTGCAAATAATAATCATTACCATTACCGCAAATAAATAAATGCGAATAGTTATCATAATGAAAAAGTTTAAATACTCACTCCTCACCCTTGCTTGTTTAAATGCACAAGCCGCTTTAGCATCAACCACTGCAGAACAAGATATTGAACACATAAGTGTTTATCAAAAACAAAATCAAGTTGTTATGAGTTCGGGCCTTGCCACAAAGTCAGATATGTCCTTAATGGAAACCCCTGCACCTGTTGTTATTATTGATCGTGAATTAATTGAATCACAGGGCGTAGACAACCTACAAGATCTTGTCCGTAATGTGAGTGGTTTAACCCAAGCGGGTAATAATTATGGCATTGGCGATAACCTGGTTATTCGTGGTCTTGACGCCAATTACACTTATGATGGTATGTATGGGGGAGCTGGACTTGGAAACACCTTTAATCCAACTCGCTCATTAACCAATGTTGAGTCGGTTGAAGTGTTAAAAGGCCCAGCAACAGGTTTATATGGTATTGGTAGCGCTGGTGGTGTAATTAATTTAATTGAAAAAAAACCTGAATTTGAAGAAAAGCATAAAGTCGCTTTAGAGCTTAGTCAATGGGACAGCTACTCTCTTGCTTTTGACAGCACAAATGCACTTGGCGACAACTTAGCGTATCGCGTAATGGCTAAAACGGCCTCGAGCGATGGCTTTCGCGATTTAAAAGAAGAGCGTGATGAAATTTATACATCACTTAAGTATGTGTTAAACGATAAACAAGACGTTATGATCTCTGCTGCCTATATTAAGGATTCAATTGCTGTTGACTCAATTGGCCACCCTATTCGCATATACAACGCAGAGACAGCGAATGGCTTAACTGCTGGTGAAGTAACCGCTGCAGACTTAGTAAACGATCCGACAGGCAGTGGCTTACAACTGACAAGTGAACAGCAATTACAATTAGCGAACTCTCTTTCTGCAACAGATGGTTTAACACCCTATGACTTTGGTACCAATGGGATTATTTCACCAATGGCCGATGATAATGAAGGTGAAGAATTACGATTTAAGCTTACGCATAATTACTTTATCACTGATGACTTATTCTTAAACCAGCAACTACAGTACCGTAATTACACATCAAGCTTTGCTCGTCAAACAGGGGCTTTTAATTACGTGTACTCAACTCGCAGTGGCGTTATTAATCAAGACCCTCGTGCTCCTTTAGTTGAAAATGATGTACTTTATCCATTTGCAGCTAGGCGCCAAGAGTATCGCCAAGTAGAAGCAGATGAAAAATCATGGCAGTACTTTTTAGATTTAAGATACGACTTTGAGATAGGCGATATTGATAACGAACTCTTAGTTAATGCAAATTATGAAGACCGAGATATTGGTTTCAAACAATACTCTATTTATGACAGCGATAAAGTAATTTACGACACTGATGGTAATGTGCTTTATCAAGGTGCTTTACCCTATATCTATGACATGAGGCAACCAAATTGGCCAATCGGTGGCTTTGACGATTACGACCCGCTAAAAACGAGTGATTATAATAAAAAGGTTCAAGCATGGGGAATGGGCGTTCAGCATGTAGGTTATATTAATGACACACTGACTACACGCATAGGAGTCGCCTATAACCGTATTAAGCAGAGCTACGAACATAATGGTGTAGATGAACGTTACAGTTCAAGCCGTGCAGAGCCAACCCCTGAGGCAAACACATCTGATTCAGGTTTAACCTATAATTTAGGTGCTACTTATCAGCCTACTGAAGATTTTTCTGTGTTTGTTAATCACTCTAAAGGCCGAACCGCATACAGTGTATTAGGCTCTGTTGCTGGTAACGAAGCAGATAGAGAAGACTCAGAATCAATAAGTAATGACTTAGGCTTTAGGTATAAAGCATTTGACGACCAGCTACTAGCTACTTTAGTTGTGTTTGAAAGCGCTCGTACAAATCTTGAATACAGTAACCCACTGTATGAAGCTGGTGTGTCTGGCCCTGATATAGTAGAAAGCTACTTTGATGGCGAAGAGCAAACCAAAGGCGTTGAGCTTGATTTAAATGCGTATTTAAATGAGCAGTGGAAAATAAATGTTAACGGCGTATATCAAGACGCGCGTGATAAATCTAACCCCAATAGCAGCGCTTACGACACTCGTCAAAAAGGGGTGCCTTATGTAACTGCAAGCACATGGGTTACTTACTATGCAAACATATTTAATTTACCCGAGTCAGTTAATATTAGCGGGGGTATTACTTACGTTGATAACAGAAGTACTAACTCAAGTTCATTTAGTATTCCTGATGGCTATGTACCTGGCTACACTGTGTACGATGCTGCAATTTCGTATACAACTAAACAGTGGAACATGCAGCTTAATTTAAACAACCTATTTAACAAACAGTATTATTCTAAAGCGATGTTTTTAGGCGGTATGCCTGGTGAAGAGCGTAATGCTAAATTAAGTTTTAGTTACACACTTTAGCGTTTAAAATTTATGGGTGCTTGTATTTACAAGCGCCCTTAATATTTAAAAACTATGCATAAAATGGCTTAAATTGTATTTAAGCCAAACTAAGATTATTTTAGTGCACTTAATGCCTTGCTATCGCAAATCAACATGCTAGCATTTAATTTCTGAAATTACTGAAAGTTAATGATATGACTTTATCTGAAAAGAATTTTACCTTTGTGATGCATTGTGGCGAAATGGGCAGCCGTTGGGGCTTTAACCGTACAATAGGCCAAATGTGTGGTTTACTAATCATTACTAAAAACCCGATGACAGCGAATGAAATTGCCGACTCACTAAGTATCTCTCGTGGTAATGTGAGTATGGGCATAAAAGAGCTGCAATCTTGGCAATTAATTAAAGTTCAGCACATTCCGGGTGATCGTAAAGAGTATTATGCGCCTGCAGGCGATATTTGGGATATGGCTAATCGAGTATTTGAAGAGCGAAAAAAACGTGAAATCGATCCCACGCTCAGCCTTTTGCGAGATAACTTACTCGACGAAGCGAATAACGAAGAAGAAGTGTATGCCCAAAAGCAAATGGAAGAAATTCACAACCTACTTGAAACGGTCACTAAATGGTCGTCTGAGTTACAGCGTTTAACTCCCGAGCAGCTCAACAAACTTATGAAACTGGGATCAGGAATTGGCAAGGTCATCGATTTAAAAGAGAAAATTTTTAAAAAAGAATAAAGCCGCATTGTGCGGCTTTATTTTTTGTTGAACTATATTTTTGGGTATCCGATTCTATCAGACAAATAACCCACACTCGTTGCAAAGTAATAAGAACGGTTCCAATGCATTAACACTTTGTAATTATCATAGGCCAAAAACATACGGCCGTTGATATCATCGGGCATAACCAGTGCTGCTCGTACATCAACATTAGGCAATGCAGTACCGTCTGCTCTTCTCACCCCTAAAGCCTGCCATTCATTGAGTGAACGCTCAGAATCATTCCAATACTCAAGCCATTGTTTACGTGTTTTAGTACCACGAACTAAAATATATTTATTGTCAAAGTTATCAGGAAGCATAACTTGACGACCCCAAGTTAATGAATCGTTCCACCCTTCTTGCTTTAAATAATTAGCAATTGAAGCAAACGCATCTTCTTTTGTAGTCCAAATATCTTTGCGACCATCGTTGTTATAATCAATTGCGTAAGCATTAAAAGACGTTGGCATAAATTGAGTTTGCCCCATAGCCCCAGCCCAAGAACCTTTAAACTTATCTAAGGTAATATGACCCGATTTTAAAATGTCTAAAGCCGCCCACAACTGGCGTTTATAAAGTGCTTCACGGCGGCCATCAAAGGCAAGTGTCACTAATGATGAAATAACATTGTGACCGCCTTGAATAGTACCAAAGTTACTTTCAAGACCCCATAAAGCGACTATAAAGCGTGCTTGTACGCCAAACTCTTTAGCTACTTGCTCAAGAATATCCTTGTTCTCAGCATAAAGTTTACGAGCACGGTCAATTTTCCATTGTGGTACACGTTTTGGTAAATAGGTCTCGAGTGTTTCTTTCACTTCAGGCTGGTTTTTATCAGCTGATACCACTTTCTCTTTATAAGTCGCGGTCGCAAATGCACTATCAATTAACGACGCTTCGTAGCCTTTTGCGATTGCTTCTTCTTTTAGGTTTACTAAGTAATCTTTAAATTCGGCTTGTGTTTTGGCAACAACTGACGAACTCAAGCATAAACCACATAATACAACTGCCAGTTTTTTAATCACGATCGGCTCCATTTTGTTTTCTTAGTTCAGTAAGCAAATTATCTTCCGGTGGTGGAAGTTGTAAATAGTATCCTTGATCGGTTAATGCACCCTTAACGGTTTCCAAATCCGCACCACCTAGGTGCTCACGTTTAGCTAAGTTGATGAGCATCACATATTGAGGTTTGCCAAACATAGCCATTAGAGGTTCTGGAACTTTGCTAAAATCATCTCTTTTTTCAACAAATAAGAAGGTATCCGTCTTTTTCTTACTTTTATATACCGCAGTTAACATTATGACCCTATAAATTCTTGCACAACAATGCTGCACACTATACCATGAGAGTAATAATAAGTTAGAAAATTTAGATTAGAAATTTTGATTAAGGCCTTATTCAGCCTGTGTTTATCTAATTATAATTTCTTATCATACAATTCAATTGAGCGTGTATGTCGGACCAAATTTTTGAGTTAAAAGGGAATCTTTTTACGTTATCAGTTTTACATCTTTATAGTGCTGATATAAACCTTTTAGCAGAACAATTGTACGTAAAAATAGCCCAAGCCCCTCGTTTTTTTGAAGGAGCCCCTATTGTTGTCAATTTAGAAGAAGTAAAAAGCAGTTCTTTAGACTTTGTTCATTTAAAGTCACTTATCGAACGAATGAGCTTCAACGCAGTGGGTGTATGCAATGGCTCTGATGGGCAGCATGCAAATGCCAAAAAAGCTGGCTTTTCAGTATTAAATTATTCGCAAGACATAAAAGCAGAGCCCGTTGAAAAGCAACCTAACACTTCAATTGTCGAAAAAAATATTATACTTCCAGCACAAATAATTAACGGTACTGTACGCTCGGGTCAACAGGTGTATGCAAAAGACCGCGACCTTATTGTATTAGGCGCTGTTAGTCATGGTGCAGAAGTAATAGCAGATGGCAACGTACATATTTACGGAACCCTTCGTGGTCGCGCAATAGCGGGCGCAAAAGGATTAGAAAACGCACATATATTTTGCCAAAAGCTAGAAGCAGAACTTGTTTCCATAAATGGCAACTACTGGATCAGTGACTCTCTACAAGGTGAGTTTTGGGGCAGTGCAGTGCAAATACAACAAAAAAATGAATCATTAGAAATTTCAGCTTTGGTTAAAGGATAAATCTCATGGCAAAAGTAATTGTCGTTACCTCGGGTAAAGGTGGTGTTGGTAAAACAACATCAAGTGCCGCAATAGGCACAGGCTTAGCATTAAAAGGCTACAAAACGGTTATTATCGATTTTGACATCGGTTTACGTAACCTTGATTTAATTATGGGGTGCGAGCGCCGCGTTGTTTATGACTTTGTAAACGTCATAAACGGTGAAGCAAACCTAAACCAAGCACTTATCAAAGACAAACGTGTTGAGAAGTTATTTTTACTTCCAGCATCGCAAACGCGTGATAAAGATGCACTAACTCGTGATGGTGTAGAACGCGTTTTAAACGAGCTAAAAGAAGACTTTGATTATATTGTATGTGATTCACCAGCAGGAATTGAAGCGGGTGCGATGATGGCAATGTATTTTGCTGATGAAGCGATTGTAACCACCAATCCAGAAGTGTCATCTGTACGAGACTCTGACCGTATTTTAGGTATTTTGCATAGCAAATCTAAACGCGCTGAAGAAGGCCTTGAAAATATCAAAGAGCACCTATTATTAACACGCTACAACCCTGAGCGTGTTGCTAAAGGTGAAATGCTTTCGGTAGAAGATGTACAAGACATATTAGCTATCGATTTGTTAGGTGTTATTCCTGAGTCACAAGCAGTATTGAGTGCATCAAATTCAGGTCAACCGGTAATATTGGATGGCGAATCAGATGCTGGTCAAGCATATGCTGATGCCATAAACCGCTTACTTGGTGAAACCGTCGATTTTCGCTTCTTAGATGTAGAGAAAAAAGGCATTTTTAAACGGATTTTTGGAGGCTAATGTGTCGTTACTTGACTATTTCCGCTCAGAAAAGAAAAACAGTGCGTCTCTTGCAAAAGAGCGATTGCAAATCATTGTCGCACACGAACGTTCTCAGCGTGGAACACCTGAATACCTACCACAATTAAAACAAGATATTTTGGATGTAATTCGAAAATATGTGAACGTTAATAGTGATGCAGTGCAGGTACAATTTGATCAGAATGAAGACGACTTAGCCGTATTAGAGCTAAACGTAACTTTACCTGACGAAGAAAAGAAATAATTGAAGAATGGGCGCGTTAAGCGCCCTCTTTATAACTAACAACTACTAAAATATTAACCTTTTAGGTATCCCACTCTTTTAGTGCTTCTTTAATAAAACTATAACGCCAAGAGCTCAATAAATCTGGCTTTATATGTGTCTTTTTTTGCTCTGCCGTCAACTTCCAATTCCAGCTAATTAATTGATTAACTTGTTTTTTAGATGCTAAAACGTCCTCAGGAATATTATTAGCCTTAGCAACTTTCGTTATTTTTTGCTTAATATCTTTTGCCGTTTGTTTATAATTAGGAAAATCTATTAAACGCTTCAACACTTGCGGGTGCTCGTCAACGGCAATTGCTTTAGCTTTTTCTATACACTTTAAAATCTCAACCCCTGAGCGATTAACTTCAATAGATTCTACACCCGGTATTTGACGCAATGAATTTAAACTAGATGGCCCTCGCTTAGCGATTTCGGTCATGTTATGTTCTTTCAACACAAAATTAAGAGCAAGGTTTTTACGTATTGCTTTATTACGGCGCCATATTGCTAGCTCTTTTAATACAGCTAATTCATGTGGTTTTAACTGCCAAGCATTTTTAATATCTTTATAGAGCAATTCATCCGGTGTTTGAAAAGCCCGTTTATTAGCAATTAATTCGCTCTCATCCAAAATAATCTCAAACAAATCAGCTTTGTTAATGCGATCGATAATTAATTCAAAGCACGGTAATAAATGAAATGTATCAGCGGCAGCATAATCAAGTTGCTTTGTAGTTAGCGGTCGTTGTAACCAATTGGTACGTGATTCGCTTTTATCTATTTCAATACCTAGGAGTGTTTTAACCATAAGGGCAAACCCCATACAGTTTCCTTCACCAAGCAATTGCAAAGCAAATTGAGTATCAAACAATGGTGCAGGAACAAACCCAGCATATTTTTGAAATACTTCAATGTCTTCAGATGGTGAATGAAGCACTTTTAAAACTGCGGGGTCTTTTAAAACCTGCCAAAAATCAAATAACGAGAGCTCAGCTAAAGGATCGATAAGTGCTAGATGCTCACCGTCAAAAACCTGAATGAGTGCAACTTCTGGATACAAAGTGCGACGACGCATAAACTCGGTATCAATAGCTAATATAGGCTTATTTTGGATCTGCTCAACAAAGGTATCAAGCTGAACTTGTGTTTGAATTAATTGATATTGCACTTAGTCTCCTACAATAAAAAAGCCGGCTAATGCCGGCTTTTTTATAGTTTTCTAATCTTTCAAGGCTCGTCTGAGTATTTTACCTACGTTTGTTTTAGGTAACTCATCCCTAAACTCAACGAGTTTTGGAACCTTGTAATTAGTTAAATTATCACGACAATGGTTTATTATATCTTTTTCAGTTAAAGAAGGGTCTTTTTTAACAACAAAAACTTTAACTTGTTCACCGCTGACATCATGAGGAATACCAACAGCCGCCACTTCAAGCACACCGTCGTGCATTGCAACAACTTCTTCAATCTCATTTGGGAAAACGTTAAAGCCAGATACTATAATCATGTCTTTTTTACGATCTACTATATAGAAGAAGCCTTCATCGTCATATGTAGCAATATCACCTGTTGCAAACCAACCGTCTTGTAAACATTCGGCTGTGGCATCTGGGCGCTTATAATAGCCAAGCATAACCTGAGGGCCTTTAACGCATAATTCGCCAGGCTCACCTTTAGCTGCCTCTTCACCATTCTCAAGCATTAGCTTAATGTCAGTATTTGGTGCAGGTAAACCAATAGAACCGTTATAAGACTCTAAGTCGTAAGGGCTAATTGTAACAAGTGGAGCACATTCAGTAAGGCCGTAGCCTTCCATCAGTTTTGACCCCGTCACTTTTTGCCACTTTTCAGCAACAGGACGTTGAACCGCCATACCACCACCTAACGACATTTTTAGGTGGCTAAAATCAAGTTCATCAAAACCTGGGGTGTTTAGTAAACCATTAAATAATGTGTTTACACCGGTGATTGCTGTAAATTTAGTTTGGCTTAACTCTTTTACAAAACCCGGCATATCACGCGGATTAGTAATCAATAAGTTTAAACCACCATATTTCATGAACGTTAAGCAGTTAGCCGTAAGTGCAAAGATATGGTAAAGCGGAAGTGCAGTAACAACCACTTCTGTTCCACGGTTTAGTACCTTATCTAAACAACCAGACACCTGCTCAAGGTTACCCACCATATTACCATGGCTCAACATAGCACCTTTAGATACACCGGTCGTACCGCCTGTGTATTGTAAAAATGCTAGGTCAGATAAATTTAATTCAGGGCGTGTGTAAGCATTTTCGTCAGCGTTTAACAAATCTGAAAATTTAATCGTGTTTGGTAAGTTGTATTTAGGCACCATTTTTTTAACGTGCTTAACAACAAAGTTAACAATGTGCTTTTTAAGGCCACCCACCATGTCACCAACTTGAGTAACCACGATGTGTTTAACGTCTGTTTTACCTAAAGCCTTTTCAAGAGTATCTGCAAAGTTTGCAAGAATGAAAATGGCGCTTGTGTCTGAATCTTTTAACTGATGTTCGAGCTCACGTACAGTGTATAAAGGGTTAACGTTAACTACCACACACCCGGCGCGTAAAATACCTAAAATAGAAATAGGTGTTTGTAATAAGTTAGGCATCATTACGGCAACTTTGTCGCCTTTTTTGAGTCCCAAATCATTTTGAATATACGAGGCAACTTTTTTAGTTGCTGTGTCTATTTCTTCATACGACAACGTTTTACCCATGTTTGTGAATGCAGGTAAATCTTTGTAATCAGAAAAACTTTTTTCGAACACTTCGAGTAACGAGTTGTAATGCTCAGGATCGATTGTTTCAGGCATACCTTCTGGGTAGCGCTTAAGCCAGATTTTTTCCACTCTTAGCCCCTGTTTATAGTTATATTTTTATTAACCTTAATCTAAGTAAGGCACTTTAACAATTGAGCAAATACTCTAATGCGGGAATAATCCCACATTTAACGTCAATATACAATTAACGTGCACCACTTTGCACCATAAATGCTTGAATGTGTTCATAACATTCTTTGCTACTTTGCATATGGCAATGGTGCCCACCTTCCACATTAATTACACTCAAGTCATTGTAATAATTAATATACTTTTCTAAATTTTGTTTTACAAACGCGTAACCTTGGTTACCTAAAATTAATTGGCATGGTGCAATTAATTCTTTTATTGCACCAATACATTGCACTTCATCAAACCTAAAACCTGAATGATTTTTGAGCTTAGGATCGGTTGTTAGTGCAAAACCCTTAGAGACTGCTTTGATATTTCGTTCCATCAATAGCGAAATTAATTCAACATCTAAGTCGGTTGTTTTAGACCGTGCCTCGTAAATATCTTTTTTACAGGGATATATTCTTGTTTTTTTATTATGCGTTCTTGCACGATTAAGCACAGCATTTTTTAGTTGCTCCGTAACTTCCTCGCTGGGTGTTGTTACGCAGCCAATACCCTCAATAAAATTTACCGATTTAACCATTTGACTAAAGCAACTGGCCAAAAGACCCGCGACCATAGCTCCCATAGAATGCCCGACTAAATGAACTTTGTCAGCACCAATGGCTTCAATAAATTGATAAACATCATCGATGTAATCAACAAAATAGTAATGAGCGTCATCACTGCGCCACGATGTTAAACCATGTCCAGAAAAATCAATACAGTACCAAGTTTGCTCTGGCTTTTGGCCATCAAGCATGGGCTTAAAACTATTACAATTATCTAACCAACCGTGAAGTGCTATTACTACCTCTTCACCAGAGCCTATTTTTAAACCATGAATATCTAAATTACGTGTTTTAATATTAAATGGCCGCACATAAACCCCTTTTATTTTTGTAAATTTATAACATACAAGTTGTCAGACCACTAAATAGTTTCACTAAATGTTTGTTATTTTAGTCGCTGAGGCTACAACTGCAACCTAGAAGAATAAATAAAAACCGTCATTTATTCATAATGTTATTTTTAATTTAGCTCGACTATTATGTGTGTATTTTTTGTTATTTGGTGATTCCTAATAGATATTTTAACGGCTTTACAATAATTTTTACGCACAATAATCAGCTTATATATAGCTAAATCATCATTTGTCGCAATCTATTAATTTATTTATCATAGTTAAGGTATACAATAATTTAGCTATTAATAAAGTACACTCAAAAGGTACATAAAACATGAAAAAACAATTAAGTGTGTTAGCTCTAATGTGCACTGCATCTGGTGCAATGGCCGAAACTGCACCTAAAAATGTAATTTATATGATTGGTGATGGCATGGGGCCTGCTTATACTACTGCTTATCGTTATTTTAAAGATGACCCCACTACAAAGTCTGTTGAGCAAACCGTTTTTGATACCATGCTGACAGGAATGGCGCGTACTTACCCTGACGATCACACAGTTGTAACCGATAGCGCCGCAAGTGCGACAGCGTTGAGCAGCGGGCATAAAAGTTATAATGGTGCAATTGCCGTAGATACTGATAAAAAACCACTTAAAACAATGCTTGAAATCGCTAAACAGCGAGGCATGACTACAGCCCTATTAGCTACATCACAAATAAACCACGCTACACCAGCAAGCTTTGCCGCTCATAATGAATCACGTAATAATTACGACGAAATTGCTAATGATTATATTGATAATAAAATTGCAGGCAAACTACCCGTTGACCTAATGCTGGGTGGTGGTACTAAATACTTTATTCGAGACGATAGAAATTTAGTTGACGAATTTAAAGCAGCGGGTTACCAGTATGGTGACGATATTCAAAACCTTGATCAAATTACGCAACTTCCAGCTATCGGTTTATATGCCGCTAAAGGCTTACCTTTTGCGTTAGACGAAAACCCAACAAGGTTAACTAAGCTTACTTCTAAAGCACTCGACCTTCTAGACAATCAAAATAAAGATGGTTTTTTTGTAATGATTGAAGGTAGCCAAATTGATTGGTGTGGGCATGCAAATGATATAGCCTGTGCCATGGCCGAAATGGATGACTTTGCATCTGCTATCGAAAAAGCTAAAGCATATGTTGATAAAAATAAAGATACTTTATTAGTTATAACTGCTGATCACTCTACAGGTGGCTTAACATTGGGTGCGCACGGCCAATATAAGTGGGAAGCAGATGTTGTGCATGGCGTAAAAGCAACAGCGGGTACAATTACACAACACTTACTTGAGTCTGATGATTTAAAATCAGTGTGGAATAAATATACCAGCATTGCATTTACCCCTGAAAACAAAATAAAACTTGAGCAAGCTAAATCTATGGGTGACAAAGCACTCAACTTAGCCGTTAAAAGTATTATTAGTGACACAAGCTTTACTGGATGGACTACGGGTGGACATACTGCAGTAGACGTACAAGTTTTTGCTTATGGTAAAGGGAGTGAACAATTTGTTGGCTCTCAAAATAATACAGATATAGCTGATAAGTTAATACACTTTATAGAACAGTAAAATACGTATAAAGCAAAAAAAACCGAACAGTGTTCGGTTTTTTTATTAAAGGTTGATTACTTTTAAGCGTAAATATCTACCCCAATTAAATTTTGTACTTCAGCTCTGCGTTCTAAATTTGCAAACTCAGTATAGGTAGAAATGGCTTTGCTATTTTTTGCACTAGGCTGGTCGTAAATTGTTTGGCTGAAGTTATCACCCTTTGCGCTAGTTTTGAACAATCGATTAGCAAGCTCAACGCCCTCGGCACTGGTTTTTACATAATCAGTATTTGTTTTTTGAGCAGCAGCTTGATCTGCCAAACCTTGTGGTCTTGCAGTTACTCCCTTAGCAGGGATTACTCTACCAGGAATATCACCTGTAAAAAAACCTGAGCCAATAGGCAGCGTCATCACTCTTCTCCAACCTTAAACACAACTAAAATTATGATTTAAAAACAATCAATTTGCAAATTAACGCGGTACTGTTTTATTCGCGCCCTGGTAACTTTTTCCATGTTACGGTATCACGAACGTACTTTGGTTGGGCATCACTTGCTTGAACGCCCTGGCCTGCAATAAATGCGGCATCAACAAAGGCAAGCATAAAACGTGCATCTGGTAATGTTATGTCTGTATTAATAGTGATGTTTTCAAAGTTTGCTAATGCATCAGGGTACGTTTTAAAACCTGTGCCTACTGCAACTGATGCTTCGTTACTCGTTATATACTCATTAGTTAAAAGTTCAGGTTTAATAACACACTCGTTATTAACTAATTCCATTAAACCATTATTTTCTTGGTATTGTGCAAAGTAAATTTCACCCATACGCGCATCTATACTTGGAAAAACAAGTGAGCTGTTGTTTTGCTCGTATGCTTGTTGCGCCATAACAGCCAATGTAGAAACACCTACCAATGGTAAATTAGTTGAGTACGCTAACCCTTGAGCTATAGCAACACTAATTCTTACGCCTGTAAAACTACCGGGCCCTTGGCCAAAACCAATAACATCCAGTTCTTTTAATTTACAATTTGCTTTGGCCAATAACTCATCAATCAAAGGTAGAATTTTTTGACTATGCTGCTGAGGGCACTCTTCAAAATGATGAAATGTCTCTCCCTTATAATGTAAAACAAGTGATAGTGCTTCTGTTGAAGCATCAAGGGCAAGAATATTACTTTTGATCATTTTATTACTCTAATTAATTTGTTGTAAAAATGTATTAGCGACTTCTAAGCTTCGCGTACGACGCATTGCAGGTAAGCTTTTTAAGAACACTTGACCATATTGGCGTGTTACTAATCTATTATCACATATAACAAGCACGCCTTTATCTTTGCTATCACGAATTAATCGCCCTACACCTTGCTTTAAGGCAATAACTGCTTGTGGTAATTGGATATGTGCAAATGGGTCTTTTCCCTGCATTTGGCAATCCTGCATTTTAGCTTGCAACAAGGGGTCGTCAGGCGCTGCAAAAGGCAATTTATCTATAATAACACAGCTTAATGTACTGCCTCTCACATCTACCCCTTCCCAAAATGATGCCGTACCGAGTAGAACTGCATTACCATGGCGGGTAAATTTTTCTAAAATAATCCGCTTAGACATTTGCCCTTGCATATAAACGGGGTAGTCTATTTGCGTTGTGAGCCCCTCTGCAACTAAATGCATCATACGGTAACTTGTAAAAAGCACAAAACAGCGCCCTTGCGCTGATTTTATAAGCTCAAGGGTTAATTTTACAATAGCATGAGGCATATTATCAGCATGCGATTCTGGCAAGTATCTTGGCAAACACAATAATGCTTGGTTTGGGTAATCAAACGGGCTGTCAACCATCATGCTTTGTGCTGGTTTTAACCCTAAGCTTGCATTAAAGTGGTCAAGCTTATTATCAACCGAGAGCGTTGCAGAGGTAAACACAAATGCAGCACCGGTATCTTGCATCATTTGTGAAAATTTTGCCGATACATTTAACGGCGTAATATTTATAGTTAAAAAACGCCGTGTTGTCTCATACCAGTAACTAAAACCAGTTTGTGCTGTATCAAAAACCCGCTCTAATTGACCTTTAAATGCTAAAGCCCGTTCAAACGGATGTTCTATTTTATCGCTTCTGTCTAAGCATAGTTTTAGTACTTGATAAACAAAGTCCAAATCGCTAATGACACGATGCAGTGCTGCACATATTTGCTTATCGCTAAGCTTTTCTCGCCAATCACCTCTACTGCCATCAACACCAAACTGCAAGCGTAAATCAGCTACACTGGTCTCTAATTTATTCAAGCTTTTACCAAGTTGTAACATATCAGGAATTTCAGCTCGGTATATCGCGCGTAAATCGTTAATTAAATCCACCAGCTTTTTAGTACTTACACTTTCACCAAAATAGTCGCTGGCAATTTCGCTTAGTTGGTGAGCTTCATCAAAAATATAAGCGTCGGCTGTGGGCATCAATTCAGCAAAGCCACTTTCTTTAACAGCCATATCTGCAAAAAATAAGTGATGATTAATAACAACAACGTCAGCTTCAGCAGCAGTTAAACGCGCTTTTCGTATGTAACACTCTTGAAAGTCTGGACACTCTTTACCTAAACAATTATCTGCAGTGGAGTTCACATAAGGTAAAACTTTGGCGTCATCTTCTATACCAATACAATCAGCTAAATCGCCTGATTGTGTTTCACTTGCAAATTTAGCAACCATGGCAAGTTGATGCATAACATCGGGATCGTCTGTAGGCACATGCGCAACATGTTGATTTAGCCTGTAAGTACATAAGTAATTAGCGCGACCTTTTAGTAAAGCCGTTTTTTTTGTAGCACTGAGTGCCTTTACTAATTGAGGTAAATCACGATGATACAGTTGCTCTTGCAATGCTTTAGAGCCAGTAGAAATAATTGTTCTACCCTTAGACTTAAGCGCGGGTGCCAAGTAAGCGAACGTTTTGCCCGTACCTGTGCCGGCCTCAACAACGAGTTGGGAACTGTTTTTTAACGCTTGGGCAACTGCAACGGCCATATCAATTTGCGGTTGACGTGGTGTGTAGCCATCAAAAGATAACGCTAAGGGGCCGGTTGCACTAAACAATTGTTTGATAACAGCAATCACATTTTAAAAACAATAGCGCGATTTTACGTAAGGCTGTAACCAAGGGCAAGCAAATCCCCCTCCTAACAAAATATAAAAAATTAAAATTAAGTACTAAAGACTGCAAAAGGAGCAACCCATATAAAATATTTACTTACCAACATTTGAAAAATCGAGAGCTAAATGCGGGTAATAGTGATCACAACTTTTGTTAATAAGTGCCGTTGGCATTGCCGCAAATTGCCCATGATCTTTTAAATACTCCATATGCTTTTCGCCGTCAGCAGTAAATTGATGAAATAAAGAGTGGTTTACTCCATCAAATTCTAATGGCTTTATACTAACGAGGTCACATAGCTCTTTATTAAAGGCAGGTGTCGATTTCACCCACTTTCCCTCAATAAACTGCTCTACATAAGCGTGCATTGTAAACACATCATTTTTTAGTAACTTGTCTAACTTAGGTGTACTTAAATGATTACGAACATCTGCCAAACCCAAGCGGGCAGGAATATTAATAGCTCGGCTCAATGCAATTTGTAATGATGCCTTTGGAATACAGTATGCTGCTTTATTGTCTAAGCAATAGTCACTACTAAGTGACTTTGCCCCATCTAAAAGTGTAAAAGGATCATATTTAATTCCATCTCTTACAAGGTAATAAATTGAAATGGCCTTAGTGCGATCGTCATGGCCTTTAACATTTTTCAACCAGTTATTTATTTCACTGTGCTTTTGATTAAAATAAGCATCATTTTGTATATACTGCTGCAAACCATTCCCCTTTGTGACTCTGATTTTTATAAATTAAAATATTTAAAATGCATTTAATGTGAAATAAAATAACTTTAAAACAGTTACTTAAAAATTAACCGCTATTTGAAGTAGGTTTTAATGTTACTAATATAAAAATTAAAATAATATGTCTGCACGGGTACTTTTAACAGTCCGATTGGGCCAAATGAAATTATGAAAAATATAGCAATTATTGCCTACGAGGGATGCTGGGCCGTCAGCGTATTATTAGCTAAAGACTTTTTTACCATTGTTTCGTTACTCGACTCGCATTATTTATTGCCTCAAAGTTATAACGTAGAAATAGTTACGACAGACGGTGCACCTATAACAAGCTCAAGTAATTCAATTGTTGTTGCCGATAATTCGCTTTCTGACAAACCGTATGATTTAGTGATTATTCCACCAATTGAGGGCTCTAAATTAAAGAGTATGCCCTCTAGCAGTATATTAATAATTGAATGGTTAATACCTAAAATCAATAGTAGTACGTCTATTCTCAGCTTAAGCACTGGTTCTTATTTTTTAGCCGCCACAGGCGAGTTAAATAACACAGCCATTGCAACTCATTGGAGTTTGGTTAAACCATTGAGTAAACTATTTCCCGACTGCCAGTTTATTAATCATAAATCGTATTTAAAAATGGGAAGTATCTATACAACGGGCTCTTTTGAGGCGGGAATAAGTGTACTACTAGAAATAGTTGCAAAAGACAAAGGCGATCGCTTTTCCCAGCAATGTGCCACACATTTACTTATTTCTGACTCTGGTAAATTAAATTTTGCATTACCAAAATATAGTAGCCACAGAGACGAAAAAATTAGTGAGGTGCAAGACTGGATTTATAATCACTCAAGCAGCGTAATCACAATCGTTGAGTTAGCAAAATACTTTAATTTTAGTGAGCGCAATTTAAAGAGGCGATTTACGCAAGCAACCGGTATATCTATAAATAGGTACGTGCAAGAAGTGAGAATAGACAAAGCTAAAAAACTGTTACTGTCTACAGATAAAACCGTAAACGAAATATCAATTAACGTAGGCTACGAAAACAGCAGTTTCTTCACCCGCCTGTTTAAAAAAAACACAGGGCTAACACCCGCAAAGTGGCGTAAAAATGAATAACAAGTTTTAATTTTATGAGCATTTATGCCCATGTGTCTAAATGCTCAATACCATCGTCATCTTTATTAACGCTTTTATTCTGGGTTGGTGGTTGAGTCTCGTCACTTAAACCGTTTAGTTTTTTCTTTTTCTGTAATTCTCTCTTTTTTTTGTTTTCAAGTTCTACTTTTTCACTCGCCGTGCTACTTTGCACACCTGCAATATGGAATGCCCCTTTAGTTTCAATTGACAGTCGCGTTATTCTACCCAAATAAGGGATCATCATATCCATTAATACATCCTTAAAGCCAAAGCCTAGTTGTGAGCAAAAATCAACCAATTGATATAATACAAACTAATGCGGTTACATCTATAGTATCGGCAGTTATAAGATATGCTTTAATTAAGCTTAAAAAACACTTGCCATAGTGGTGCATAATATGTTTTTATAATCGCGAAATTTATTAAAACAGATATTTGTTGAGCGTTACGTTAGTAACGAGCAGCACAAAGGAAATAAAATGCGCTTAAACCTGACAACAGTACATCATCACCACCATTCACCGGAATAACCTGTCAGGTCTTTCGCTGAGAGGTTATTCCTAAAAGGAACCTCTGGCGATTCAAAACACATTGATTCATTTTCGCCCTGAGGTTCCCCTCGGGGTTTTTAGTTTTTAAATTAAAGGAAAATGAATAATGAATAACACAAATCGTCTACGTATCGCCATCCAAAAAGGCGGTCGCCTGTCTAAAGATTGTCAAGATTTACTAAAGCAACTAGGTGTTAAATTAAACCTACGTGAGCAACGCTTAATTGCACACTCAACCAATATGCCAATTGACGTACTTCGTGTGCGCGATGACGATATTCCGGGCTTAGTAATGGACGGTGTTTGTGATTTAGGTATTGTTGGCGAAAACGTACTAGTAGAAGTACAAGCCGAACGTGAACGCCAAGGTGTACCAAGCGAAGTTAGCAAACTAGCAAAACTAGACTTTGGTTACTGCCGCCTTGCACTTGCATGGCCACAAGAGCTTGGCCCACGTGATAAAAGCTGGTTTGAAGGCAAGCGTATTGCAACAACCTACCCAGAAATATTAACGCAGTGGTTAAAGCGCGAGGGCATTAATGCAAGTACTGTAATGCTTACAGGCTCAGTAGAAGTAGCCCCACGTGCAGGTCTTTCTGATGCAATTTGTGATTTAGTTTCAACCGGTGCAACGCTAGAAGCGAACGGCTTGATTCAAGGTGATACAATTTTAGAATCAAACGCATGTTTAATTCAAAATAAAGACCTGCAAGATGAAGACAAACTAGCGCTAATCAATAAGCTTATGCCACGCCTTCGCGGTGTTAAACAAGCTAAAGAAAGCAAATACATTATGCTACACGCGCCAAAAACTAAACTTGATGAAATTTGCGAAATTTTACCAGGCTCAGGTCAACCTACTCTACTTGCACTTGCTGGTAATGAAGAGTACGTAGCGCTTCACATGGTAAGCAGCGAAACATTATTTTGGGAAACAATGGAGCAGCTTAAAGCCCTAGGCGCTAACTCTATTTTAGTAATGCCAATTGAAAAAATGATGGAGTAAGTACCATGCTTCGTTGGAATGAGGAATCTTCACAAGTACAAGCAGCGGCGCTAATGCGCCCTGCGGTTTCTGCCAGCGCAAAGGTTGAAGCAATATGCCAAACAATTATAAGCGATGTGAAAGAGCAAGGCGATATAGCCTTACTTGATATGGCTAAAAAGTTTGATAATAGAGCTAACCCTCGTTTACGTGTACCGCTTGATGAAATAAACGCATCAGAGCAGGCACTAAGCGCAGAGCTTAAATACGCAATTGACACCGCTTATGCAAACGTTAAACGTTTTCACGAAGCGCAATTGCCTAAAGATATTAAGTTATCAACCCAACCTGGCGTTGAATGTGAACTGAAATATCAGGCCATCGAAGCTGTGGGTATTTATGTACCGGGTGGCAGTGCTCCACTGCCATCATCGGTTATTATGCAAGGTGTACTTGCACAATTAAGTGGTGCTAAAACTGTTGTACTTGCAACCCCTGTGCAAGGTGATGAAAGCATTAACCCTGCGATATTATATGCAGCTAAGTTATGTGGCATTACAACTTTAATTGAAAGCGGTGGCGCAGGTGCAATTGCCGCAATGGCCTACGGCACTGAATCAGTGCCTAAAGTGAACAAAATTTTTGGCCCAGGTAATAGCTTTGTAACGATGGCCAAACAGCTTGTTGCGCAAACAATTCCTGGTATGGCAATCGATATGCCAGCAGGCCCTTCTGAAGTACTAGTTATTGCAGATGAGCGTGCAAACCCAGAATTTATAGCGGCAGATTTACTCTCGCAAGCTGAGCACGGCGCAGACTCGCAAGTTATTTTATTGTGTAACAGCGAAAGTATCATTGAGCAAACGCAGCAGGCTCTTACACGTCAGCTTGTTAAATTAAGCCGCAAAGAGACAGCCGAGCAAGCTCTGGCTAATTCATCACTTATTTTAGTGGACTCTGTTGAGCAAGCATTTGACGTATCAGCGCAATATGGCCCTGAGCACTTAATTTTGCAATTAGCAGATTCAACACCTTACTTAGATAAAGTAAAAAATGCAGGCTCGGTATTTGTTGGAGACTACACACCAGAATCAGCGGGCGATTACGCATCGGGTACTAACCACGTGTTACCTACCTACGGTTACAGTGCAACGTATTCAAGCTTAAACTTGCTTGATTTTTTCCGCACTTACACAGTACAAACTATAAGTAAAAGTGGCCTAACACAGCTGTCAAAAGCTATTTTGCCACTAGCAGATGCAGAAGGCCTTGATGCACACGCAAATGCGGTTTCAATTCGTTTAGAGGCAATTAAAAATGAGCAATAAGAGCGCGCAAGCGACAAGCTTGTTACCACAAAACATTGCAGCTCTTGCTGCCTATAGCTCTGCTAAAAGTGAAAAGCTAACAGGGTCAACGTGGTTAAATGCCAATGAAAGCCCGTACGCTAAAAATATTGAGCTGAGTATTGAAGATTTAAATCGCTACCCAGATCCACAGCCGCAACTGGTTATTGACCGCTACGCTGCGTATGCAGAGCTTGAAAGCGAAAACGTATTAATGACGCGCGGCGCCGATGAAGGCATTGAGCTTTTAGTACGTACCTACTGCGAACCTGCAAAAGACAGCATTGCTTTATTTTTGCCAACCTACGGTATGTACAAAGTAACTGCTGATACGCACAACGTTGCAATCAATGGCTTAACCCAAGCGCTATTACTTGATGGCAGTGTTAATGAAATAGTTGAGGCAGTGGGCAGCTCAAAACTGGTGTTTATTTGTAACCCAAATAACCCAACTGGTAGCTTAACCCCCCTTGAAAAAGTAAAAGCACTGGCAACAGCGCTTGCCGGTAAGGCCTTAGTTATTGTTGATGAAGCCTACATTGAGTTTTGCCCTGAGCAAAGTGCTACAGCGCTGATTAACAAATATAGTAATTTAGTGGTACTGCGCACTTTATCTAAAGCGTTTGCGCTTGCAGGGTTAAGAACCGGTTTTACACTTGCACAAGAAAGTGTACTTGCCCCTATTCGTAAAGTGATTGCGCCGTATCCGGTATCGGGTGTGGTAGCAAGTATTGCAGCACAAGCCATAGCGCCTGATGCAATTACATCAATGCGCCGCCAAGTGACTATTTTAAATAGTTTAAAAGCTAAACTTGTACAGTGGTTAAACGAATCCCCAGCTGCATTAAAAATTCTCACTGGTGAAGGTAACTTTGTTACCTTAAAATTAGCCGACAAAAACTACTTTAAAGTAGCACTTGAACAAGGCTTAGTGATGCGCGCGTTTACCCTATACGGTGAAGACGATTGGCTACGTATCTCCATTGGTAATGAGCAAGAACTTGAGCAAGTAAAAATTTGGTTAGATGGCCTTGATAAGCCAGCAACCTCACCTCTTTTATCAGGACAAGAAGTATCATGAGTAACCCCTATTTATTTATTGACCGTGACGGCACCATAATTGAAGAGCCAATCACCGACAAGCAGGTAGACAGCCTAGAAAAATTAGCGTTTTTACCTGGTGTTATCCCGGCTTTATTACAATTGCAAGCCGCAGGGTACCGCTTAGTAATGGTATCTAACCAAGATGGCTTAGGCACAGACAGCTTCCCGACTGCTGACTTTGACATAGCCCAAGATAAAATGATGGACATAATGCAAAGCCAAGGCATTAGCTTTGACGAGGTCTTAATTTGTCCACACTTTGACGAGCAAAACTGTGATTGCCGTAAACCTAAAACAGGTTTACTTACCGAGCTTATGCGCTCAGGCAAAGTTGATTTAGCTCGTTCATATGTAATTGGCGATCGCCAGACCGATATTGGCCTTGCTCAAAATTTATGTTGTGAAGGCATTTTGTATGATGGCAGCTGGCCTGCCATTGTTACAAAGCTTACAACGGCTAACCGCGAAGGCCGTGTTACGCGTAACACCAAAGAAACCCAAATTGATGTAGCCATAAACCTAGATCAAACTAAAAACGGTAGTATTGAAACAGGCCTTGGCTTTTTTGATCATATGCTTGATCAAATTCGCACCCACGCCAACATTGGTCTAAATATTAAAGCGAAAGGCGATTTACACATAGACGAGCACCACCTTGTTGAAGACATAGGTATTGCCCTAGGTGTTGCGCTTAAACAAGCGCTTGGCACTAAATCGCAAATAGCGCGCTATGGTTTTGCGCTACCTATGGATGAGTGTAAAGCTGAAGCACAAATTGATTTATCGGGCCGAGCTTCATTTGTATTAAACGCTAACTTTAGCCGCGAAAAAGCCGGCGATTTAGACGTACAAATGGTGGAGCACTTTTTCAAAAGCTTAAGCGATAATGCCGCTATTAGCCTTATTTTATCGGTGAGCGACGGTAACTGTCATCACCAAGTAGAAGGCTTATTTAAAGCGTTTTCACGTGCCCTTCGTATGGCAGTAGCACAAGACACGACCCAACAAACAGCCAGCTCTAAGGGATGTTTATGATTGCTATAATTAATACCGGGTGTGCCAATATAAATTCAGTTCGTTTTGCCTTTGAACGCTTAGGTCAAACGCCAACGGTCATTACCTCGCCAGAGCAATTAGCTGGCTTTGAGCGTGCAATATTACCAGGCGTTGGACATGCATCTGTTGCCATGAAGCGCCTTGTAGATAACGGCTGGCAACAAGCTATAAATGAATACCAGCGCCCTCTCATGGGTATTTGCTTAGGTATGCAGTTACTGTGCGAAAGCACCGAAGAAGGTAACGTTCAATGCTTAGGTAAAATACCAGGCCAAGTAAAAGCCCTTGATGTTGGCAATTTAACATCGCCGCATATGGGTTGGAATAACTTAAGCGTAAATAAAGAGCATGCACTCACAAAAGGCTTAACACAAGACGAGCAAGTGTACTTTGTACATAGCTTTGCGCACACCGTAAACGATGCAACACTTGTAAGCGGCGAATACGGCCAAACCTTTTCAGCCATAGTTGCAAAAGACAACTACGCTGGCATGCAGTTTCACCCAGAGCGCAGTGCAAAAGTAGGCACACGTTTATTACAAAATTTTGTTGATTGGCAGTTATAAACGGCCCATTAACCAACAATAAAGAGATTATTTGTGATTATCCCAGCATTAGACGTATTACAAAATCAAATTGTTCGTTTATACCAAGGTAAGTACGACACCGCTCAGTTTTACCCTTTTGAGCTTGGCGCACGTTTAAAAGAATACGCCGACAGCGGCGCAGGTAAATTGCACCTTGTAGATTTAGAAGGCGCACGCGATCCAAGTAAAAAACAGTGGCAACATATTCAAGCTGCAACTAAAGCGCTTAACGTACCGTATCAAGTGGGCGGCGGTATTCGCTCAGAGCAAGATGTAAGCGATTGGCTAAAAGCCGGGGCTAACCAAGTTGTTATTGGTTCTATGGCGGTAGAAAAACGCGAGCAAGTAAAAGCCTGGATTGAACAATTTGGCGCAGAGCACTTTGTTATTGCCCTTGATGTAAATAAAACAGCCACGGGCTGGGCTCCTGCAACCCATGGTTGGTTAAGTGAATCTGAGTTTGGTTTACTTGAGCTTGTAGATTTTTATGTAAGCTTGGGTGTTATTGACTTTTTATGTACGGACATCAGTAAAGATGGCACCATGACTGGCCCATCGTTTGAGCTTTACGAAGATTTAACTCGCCATAACAGCAGCATTAAAGTGCAAGCTTCAGGCGGCGTAAGCTCACTTGATGACATTAAAAAGCTTAAAGAGCTGGGCGTAGGTGGCGTTATTTTAGGTAAGTCACTACTGGATGGCGCATTTAGTGTTGAGGAGGCGTTGGCATGTTATCAAAACGCATAATCCCGTGTTTAGATGTAAAAGACGGCCAAGTAGTAAAAGGCGTTAAATTTAAAGGCCATGAAGTTGTTGGCGATATTTTAACAATGGCAAAAGCCTACAGCGATGCCGGTGCCGATGAACTGGTTTTTTACGAAATCAGCGCAAGTGTTGAAAAACGCCTACTTGATGTAAATTGGGTAGAGAGTATTGCCCGCCACATCGATATTCCATTTTGTGTGGCTGGCGGCATTAAATCGGTAGCCGATGCAGCACGTGTACTAGAGCGTGGCGCTGACAAAATAAGTATTAACAGCCCCGCTATTGCCCGCCCTGAGCTTATAAAAGAGCTACATGATGAATTTGGTAAGCAATGTGTTGTTGTAGGTATTGATAGCTTTTACGATGAGGTGACCGGCGAATATTTAGTGTATCAATTAACCGGCGATCCTAATGCATCAAGCCGTACACGTTATAAAACCGAGGAATGGGTTAAACGCGTACAAGACTTAGGCGCAGGCGAGATTGTTTTAAACTGTATGAACCAAGATGGCGTACGTAACGGTTACGACAATGAGCAGCTAAGTAAAATGCGCGCATTATGTAATATTCCTTTAATCGCATCAGGCGGTGCAGGCAGTATGCAAGACTTTGTTGATGTATTTAAACAAAGCGAAGTCGATGGCGCATTAGCAGCAAGCGTTTTTCACAAAAATGTGATTAACATTGGCGAATTAAAACAATTTTTAACCGATAACCAAGTGGCAGCAAGACTATGCAAGTAACACAACAAAACCAAACTCAAGTAGATTTTGCTAAAAGCGAAATGATCCCTGCGATTGTTCAAGATGCTCGCTCTGGTGTTATTTTAATGCAAGGCTTTATGAACAGCGAAGCACTAAAGGCGACGCTTGAAAGTAACAAAGTAACCTTTTACTCGCGTTCAAAGTCACGTTTATGGACCAAAGGTGAGTCATCAGAAAACTACTTAAACGTAGTATCGGTGCATACCGATTGTGACTACGACTCAATTTTAGTACTAGCTAATCCAGAAGGCCCAACATGTCACTTAGGCACACAAAGCTGCTTTGGTGATGATGCAAAACCTAGCCTAAGCTTTTTAGCACAATTAGAAGATGTGATTGTTGAGCGTAAAAACGACGACCCAGCAAAAAGCTACACCGCTTCATTGTTTGCTAAAGACTTAAGCCGTAGCTGTCAAAAAGTGGGCGAAGAAGGCGTAGAAGTAGCGCTTGCCGCAATGAAACACGATAACGATGAGCTTACTAACGAATCGGCTGATTTAATTTATCACCTTACTGTATTATTACAACGCCAAGGCTTAGCCCTAGAAGACGTTGTAAAATGCTTGCAAGGTCGCCATAAATAACGCGTGCTAAAGTAAGTTAAAAAGAGGCTCATATTTTATGGGCCTTTTTATTTTCCCTTTTAGTTGAATAAATGATGTGTGTTATAGTGCATGGCTCAATTTATCGGTTACTGTGAACTATGAAAAACTATATTACCCTTCTTATTATCGTGTTTATTTTAGCAGGCTGTACAAGCAAAACTAATCAGACTACAACCAAAGCTACTACAACGAATCAGTCTGTAAAAACCACAGTCACATCCGATGAATGTAGCAGCATAAATAAACTAATAAATGGTTATGAGTATGGTTTTAATTCAATCAAAGCAGATAAAGTGAATAACCCGTTTTCAAACCAATGGCACACTAATACTCATATCATTGGATCTGCCTGTACAATTACTTTAAATAAGTCTGAGCAAGTAAGTTACCAATGCCAAACACCTGTTAAAGCGCAAACGCATGCAGTAAATTCGCATCAAACACTTGCTGAACAGTTACGCCAATGCCTATCAAAAACAGGTTGGTTTGAAAGCCAAAAAGAAACAGCCAGTTCAATTTACAGCACCTTTGTACTTGATACTAAAAATCCGGTTATTACACTGTCTACAAATCAAGAAGGTAATGGGTTTTCTACTCGCTTTGAAATTGCTCCACCGTTAGGATTTTAATAATGCGAAAAACGAATAAAAACACATCTAAATTAAAAAGCGACTGTTTAGGCATATGTGAACGTCGCAGCGGTTATTGCACTGGGTGCGGTCGAACTAATGAAGAAATATTTGATTGGATCATTCTCTCTAAAGAAGAAAAAAACGCCATTTTAGCACAGCCGCGAGCTGACTTAAAAAATCCATAAATTTGCCACTTGCGTGTAACAGCCCCTCTTTAGTATTGCTAAAAATGCTAGGGGGTGAACATCATGGCAGCATTATTTGTAATAAACTTAGCGCGCTCAACGCAGCGACTCGCAAATACTCAAACACAACTGGCACGTGTTAACTTGCCATTTGAACGTATTGATGCCGTAGATGGCGCACAATTGAGTACACTACAAAAGTACCTTCATTACAGCCCGCAATTGAATAAACAACAGTATCACTATCCGCTAAGCAATGGCCAAATTGGCTGCTATTTAAGCCACCGTAAAGCATGGCAAAAAATAGTTGATGAGAAATTAAAATACGCGATTGTGCTAGAGGATGATTTTTATATTGATGACAGCATTCATAATGCGATTAAAAATATTGAGCAGTTAAACCAGCCCTGGCAACTTATTAAACTCGCAGCCTATGAAAACCGCACTCGCCCTATTGCCTATCAGCAAAACTTAAATAACCACCAGCGATTAGTCATACATAAAAAGCTAATGACTGGCTGCTGCGCCACAGCAATAAGCTATGAAGGGGCTAAGCAATTACTTAAAGCTACAGCTCAATTTGGTCGCCCTGTAGATTGCGACTTACAACATATTTGGGAAACCCACGTAAATGGTTTTTCGCTTATGCCATACCCTGTTTCGCAAAATACAGATATACAGAGCGATATTGCAAGCTGCGCTACTAAAACCAAGGTTAAAAAAGCTTTTTTGAGGCGTAAAGCACAGCAAATTAAAAGCTGTATTTTTAATAAGGTTTATACAAGCGCCTTTGTAAAAAAATTTAAACAAAATGAAAAAGGAGCCTCAAAGGCTCCAAGTTTAATTACTCAACGCTTATAACATCCTTAAAAGCTGAGAACCTGGTATGCCAGTTTGCGGTAATAACGCAGGGGTAACTGCAAATACTTCTGGGATTTTACTACTGATTTCGTTCATCTTTTTGCGGTTATTTTGTTTATCATAAACATAGTATTTAAGGATATTTCCGTATACATCATCTTTTGCATCTACCTGCTCTAGAGTTTTTAAAGCCTTATCGTAATCAGCAAGGTAAATGTATGCCAGTGCTAAGTTATCAGCAGAGCCAACATGTAGTTTCCCTCCAAGCTGTTTTGATAAATCTTCAAGCTCTACAACTGCAAGCTCATAACGCCCTAGTTGTATATACGCGGTTGCTAGTGAATTTTTTAAAAAGTAAGGCGGGTTACTACCAGGCTCATACCATTTTTCGTAAGCACTTAATATATCTTCATATTGCTCAAGTTTAGAGTAAACGTGATTTAGCAGCCTAAAGCTTTGTAGTTTGATTTCAGCTTCTTCAAAACCAGCAAGTTTATCTCTATTTAAGTGCCATTGTTGAATGCCTTGCGCAGCTTGGGTTAACAGTTCAGAGTTATCACTTTTTGCCCCTGCTGCACTTTTAAGAAGTTGTGCAAGTTGTTGATTATAAGCTTCACTTTTTACAGGTACCTGAGAAGTTTTACTACTTTGCTGTTTACTACTCGTATTACCATCTACAATTTGCGCTGCAGCTAAAGCACTAAAAGACATTGCCGCCGCAACCATAACCAAATATTTACTTTTCATTGTTTTTTCCTTGTTTAACATTTTGATCCTCTGAATATTAAAGCTCTTAGAATGAGCAATATTCAAAAGTGGGGGGGTAAAAAAGTTGTTTTTACTTATAACGTTTTGCTTTTTTAGTAATAAACTGGCTAAATCTAATTGGTATTTATCTTTTAGCTTTTCCATACACAATTCGTCACAGCTCAGTTCAAGTTGTTCTCGCGCTAAACCAGTTAACTTTAAGCAGATAGGATTCCACCAAAAAACGCTTTCTATAAAACAAATAAGCCACGTCCAATAAATATCACCTTGTTGTAAATGGGTTACCTCGTGCTGAATGACTGAATCTAATTCTTCACGATTTATCATCGTCGACTCTAACCAAATAACAGGCTTTATTAATCCTGTAGCAAAAGCTGGCTCTGTATGGGTTGTTAGTCTAATTGAATACTGATTGTTGATGTGTTTAAGTTCAGGACTTGGCTTTGAGTTAATGTATAAGTTTTTTATAAGCTTTACATATAAGCCCATGCGTAATAAAAACAATCCAAAACCAGCTAAAACTAAAACCATAAAAACAATACTAAGTGATGGCAATAAGTCCCATATACTCATATCGCTTTGTAATTCATCCTTAATTACTACTTGTTCAGCGTTTGGTATTAATGCTTTAACATCGGGAATTAATTGCGCCACGTTGAATGTGTAACGATTTGTCCCTTCAAATAACGGTAGCTGGGAAAAGTACTGCCAAGGGACAAACCAACATGCCAAGGCAATCATTAAAATGTAAAAGTTTAATCGTGCAGGGGCATTTTTTAATCCTTTTACTGTAAGTAAAATACATAAGCTAATAAGCGTGCTGGTAAATAAATAATCCGTCATTACCCTCTCCTTTAATCTAACTTCTTATTTTTTAAAAGCGTTTGTAAGTATTCTATATCTTCATCATTTAACTTTTCTTCTTTGATAAAGTGGGCAATTAAACTACGAGAATTACCTTTAAAAAATCGTTGCATAAAACTAGGCATAGCTTGCTCCGATAACGTGTCTTGAGTCACGATTGTTCTAAATACGATAGCTCGCCCTTCAAGCCCACAGCGCTCTATAGCACCTTTTTGCTCTAGCCTATCAACAATGGTTTTAACCGTTGTATAAGCTACTTTTTTATCTTTTTGTTTATCTGATAAAAGTACTTTATGTAGTTGACTCGCAGTACAGGGTTCTTCCTGCCAGAGCAGCTGCATAATATCCATTTCAAAATCACTAAGTTTCATTGTCGCTCCTATTACTACATTTGTAGTTGTACTGTTACAAATGTAGTAGTAAGTAATCTTAGTGTCAATACAAAATTGTCATATGAATAAAAAACAAACGGTAGAAATATAAAAGTCTTAGGAAGGTTTTATAAAAAAGGTAGATAAAATAAAGAGGTATACTTATTAATCGATTTTAGAAAAACATAAAAAACAATAGTTTATTTTCAACTATCGCTTTTTATGCTTTAAAGGTTTTTATGAAAGGTAGTGAGGTAACTATGCTTTATCGAGCGCTTGGCTTACATCGGCAATTATGTCTGCAATGTTTTCAATACCAACCGACAAACGAATTAAATCGCGACTTACGCCTGCATTAGCTAGCTCTTCATCGTTTAATTGGCGGTGTGTGGTTGACGCAGGATGGCAAGCCAGCGATTTAGCATCGCCAATATTAACTAAACGCAGGATCATATTAAGCGCATCAATAAAGCGCGTGCCTGCTTCAAGGCCGCCCGCGATACCAAAACTTAAAATGCCTGAGGCTTTACCACTGGTGATTTTTTGGCTCATTGCATTATACGGGCTTGATGTTAAACCTGCGTAATTAACCCAAAGAACTTTAGGGTGATTTTCTAAGTATTCAGCCAATTGCTGCGCGTTTTCGCAGTGGCGATCCATTCGTAAGCCTAAGGTTTCAAGGCCGATTAGAATGTCAGATGCGTTTTTAGGCGCAAGTGCTGCACCGGTATTTCTAAGTGGCACTACTCTACAACGACCAATAAATGCAGCTTCAGCAAACGCGTCGGTATACACAACATTGTGATACGACGGATCGGGCTCGTTCATCATTGCAAAACGTGTGGCATTGGCTTTCCAATCAAATTGACCTGAATCAACAATCATACCGCCAATAGCTGTACCGTGTCCGTTTATATACTTTGTCAGTGAGTGAACCACTATATCGGCACCTAACTCAAATGGCCGGCATAAATACGGCGTAGCCACGGTATTATCAACTATAAGCGGCACACCTTTGCTGTGTGCAATACGTGCTAAACGTTCAATATCAACAATATTACCTGCAGGGTTACCAATAGATTCACAAAAAACAGCGCGGGTGTTGTCATCAATCGCGTCTTCGAATGCGCTAAAGTCATCAGCTTTAATCATGCGCGCTTCAATACCTTGGCGGGGTAACGTATGAGCAAATAAGTTATATGTACCGCCATATACTTGGCTGGTGCTCACAATATTAGTGCCTACTTCACATAAGCATTGAATAGCATAGGTAATAGCTGCCATGCCCGAGGCTACCGCTAGTGCGCCAATGCCCCCTTCCATTGCAGCTATACGCTGTTCAAGCACGGCATTAGTAGGGTTCATTATGCGGGTGTAAATATTACCAGGTACTTTTAAGTCGAATAAATCTGCACCGTGTTGCGTGTTATCAAACGTGTAGGATGAGGTATTATAAATAGGTACTGCTGCTGATTTCGTGGTTTCTTCAGACTCGTAACCATGGTGCAGTGCTAATGACTCTAATTTCATAATTAATTCCCTTGGTAAATTATTAAAACATACCACTTAAGGGTAATTAAATGCACGTAAAAATATAAATTCACAATAAAAGAACAATTTAACCCCTTGATCCGAAAATTAAGATTAAACTAGTTAATTTTATTTAAGATCTCCTACTAACTCATACTAGAGCATGCACCAAACTTGTTAATTTTTATTGTCTATTAAATTGTCACCTCAAAACATAGCAGACGCTGAATGTGAAGTACTGATATAACTCGACCGATTTAAGAGCCATGGCACAGTCAAAACCCAACAAATACGCCTTCATGCTGCTGTATATGGAAGTAATAAATTAAACGAAGTCTTAAATCGATTTATGTTTGAATTAGAAAACCATTTAAAAAATGTTATTTAAACACGGTAGTTACATCGCACCCGTTACAAGGTTTACTGCAAGTTAACTATAAAATCGTATCGAAAAATCAATGAGGTCCTGCTCAGGTATTGGTTTACTAAAATAATATCCTTGAGCTAGATCGCAACCAAGTTCTTTTAATATTGTGAGTTGTTCTTTTGTTTCTACGCCTTCAGCGACAACTTTTAACCCTAAACCATGTGACATGGCAATTGTTGCTTCTACTAAACTGTAATCCTCATTATTTTTTGTAATCCCATTTATAAAACCACGGTCTATTTTTAGTACATTAAACGGGTACTTTCTTAAATAACTTAACGAGGAATAACCTGTGCCAAAATCATCCATTGACAATATAACACCTAAATTTGTTATATCGTTTAATGTTTCAGTAATGCTGGACTCTCCACTCATTAAAACACCTTCTGTAATTTCAAGTTCAAGACTTTGAGGTTCAATGTTCGCATTTGATAACGATGTTTTGATAAAGTTAAACAGGCTCAGATCTTTAAATTGACTAGGAGATAAATTTACTGCAATTGAAAAATTTCTGTTGAGCTGTTCTACGTTCTTCCATCGATTGAGTAAACTAAGTGACTCTTTAATAACAAACTCACCAATAGATATGATCACGCCTGTTTTTTCTGCAATAGGGATAAACTCATCTGGTGCCACACTTCCTAGTACAGGGTTTAGCCACCTGAGTAATGCTTCTGCCCCTATAATTTCGTTCTTTTTAACATCAAATTGCGGTTGGTAATAAAGAATGAATTCATTGCGCTGCAAAGCACCTCGCATTTGCTCTTCTATTGTTAAGCGTCGTTGGATTACAGTATTCATTTGATTAGTAAAAAACGAGTATGTATTTCGACCCAGAGCTTTGGCTTGATACATTGCCGTGTCGGCGTTTCTTAATAAGTCAGACACAGATTTGCCGTTATCTGGAAACATTGCTACCCCAATGCTAATTGTTAACATTAACTCTCGCCCCTCAATTGTGAAAGGTTCTCGAAAATTTTGCAGGAGTTTTTCGGCAATACCCACAGCATTTTGTTGAGTGGAAATTCCTTTTGACAAAATAATGAACTCGTCGCCACCTAAGCGGCCAATTGTGTCAGCTTTTCTTAATGCCCTTTGTAAACGATTGGCTGTTTCAATTAAAACTTTATCGCCTGCTTCATGACCTAGTGAATCGTTAATTTTTTTAAAATCATCTAAATCTAAGAAAAATACCGCTGCTTTTTCATCATTACGAGTCGCCTCAACTGTTAGCTGTGATAAACGGTCAAGAGCGAGTAAACGGTTTGGTAATTGTGTAAGGCTATCGAAATAAGCTTGTTTACGAATGAGTTGCTCTGATTGGTGTTGTTCGGTTATATCTCGAATAATTATCATTATTTGGTCGTATTTTAAAACTTTGTTAATTCTTGCTTCAAAATACACCTGCCCTTGAGGAACGGACAGCTCATATTTAAACGTTACAATTTCATCTTGTTCAATTGCTTTTTCTATGTAAACTTCAAACTTTTTAGCAACACTCTTTGGTAAAATATCAAGCATATTATTACCAACAAATTGGTCAGGGGAGACATAGAGGGCATCTTGATTATTAGCATGGTAATCGATAATTATTCCGTTATAGTCCATTAAAAAAAGCAAATCTGGGATTGCTTCAAAAATGGTTTTTAGCATTTGTTCTTTAAATGTGGCAATGGCTTGGGCTTTTTTTACATCCGACAAATTAATGTCTATACAATACATTTGCTTGTTTTTAAATTCATTTTCAAACATTGCGTGGCTTGAATAAACGTATATGTCAGTTCCATTTTTATGTTTAAGTAATATTTCTGCAGCAGGGATTGCTACGCCTTCATTGATCCACTTTGTATGAGCCTCAATTACCATATCTCTCATAGGGGCTGGTACTATCAGTTCTTCTAGCTTCTTTCCAAGTGCTTCCTCTTGTTTATAGCCATAAAGGAGTTCACTCCCTTTGTTCCAATACACAACTCGTCTTTGCTCATCATAACCTTGCACTGAGATTGAATTAACACTTTCAAATAATTGGTGCAATGAATCGTTAGTTACAAACTGTTTAGATAATTGATTTACAATTGAGTTGGCAGTCATGCAGAGTCTATCTCCTTTAAAATTTCCTTATTTTATAATAGAAGTTAATTGTTGAATTTCCATACACATATATTTAAAAAATAAGCTTAGGTTTATTTTTAATTGTTGGAGCAATAAAAAAGGAGCCTTAGCTCCTTTTTTACTATTTTTAAATCCTATTTAGTATCATTGGGGTGATCAACACCCATCCAAGCTTTGAAAAGGGCTTTTTGCTTCTCACTTGCTTGTAAATTCGCAGTTACCTTTTTAGGTTTATCAAACTTTTCAGTTAATACTAATGTGAGGCTTTGTAATGCATCACGACGAATAAAGTCAATTACCACTTTATCACCAGGTTTAAACGTCTCAAGGCTAGACTTTAAATCTTTATTAACATGGAGCTTATTAATAGCTACAATTTTATCGTTAGTTGTTAAGCCTGCTTTCCACCCGCTACCATCGCGTTGAACATGCGTTAATGTTAAAAGCTGGCCGGTATTTTTAGCCACTGCGTCTATGCTGGCAATAGCCTTAGCAGCTTGTGGTCGTTCAAAAGTCAAACCTACTTTATTAAGCAACTCGTCAAAATTAATATTTGCAGGTGAGTCAACATGCTCTTCCCACCAATTTGAATAATCGAGACCTGTCAGGTTTTGTAAGATGCTTAGTACATCTTTTTCATCGAAGCCCGCTGGTAGCTTATGATTGTTATATAGTGCTTTATGCACATCACGGTAACTTACTTTACCCGCTGTTTTTTCTAGTAGGTCAATATCAAGTACCATTGATAACAATGAGCCTTCTGAATATATATTGGTACTGTAATTACGTCCGTGATCCCCACCTTGGTTAATCCATTTATCAAAACTCGTTTCACTGGCACTTTGAACTTCTCTGCCTGGTGTTTGTAAGTGTCGATTAATGGTTTTTGTTAGCCCTTTAAAAAACTCATCTGTCGTCTCAATGCCTGAACGCACTAATAAATGATCCTCAAAGTAGCTTGTTGAGCCTTCTGCAATCCAAAGTAATTTTGAGTAATTCATATTGGTATAATCGTAAGGTACCAATCCATTTGGGCGATATGCTTTTACATTCCAAGTGTGAATAAACTCATGAGCTGCTGTGCTTATGAAACCTAAATAATCTTCACGAGAGCCAAATCGATCACGCGGCCTTTGAATTATGGTCGAATTTAAATGCTCGGTTGCACCACCAGCGCCAGAAGTTGCATGCACCATAAAAACGTAGCGCTCATATGGGTAACTATCCCAAATTACATTACCGGTTGTTACTAGCTTTTTAAGATCACGCAGCATTAATTCAACGTCGTAGTTACCCTCTCCCCAAATAACTAATTCGTACTCACGTCCTTCAACGTTAAATGAGTGAAGTTGGTTAATACCTGTTTCGATAGGCGAGTCCACAAGCACATCGTAATTAGCTGCCTTGAACGAATGAGTAGAATCTAAATTATCCATTCCAGATACTGAACGCCACTGCTTTGGAACATCTAAATTAACCGTTACAGGCTCTTGTCGAAATGATTCGCTAAACATAAAAAAGCCAGAAGCGTCTATAAAAGCGTGGCTATCATCAATATGGCGAGCACGTTTACCAAGCTCGTTTGCATAAATCTGGTACCCTACACTTACTTCTGTTGGTGTATCAATGTGAACACGCCATGTGCTGTGATCAATTTTTTCCCACTTTAAAGGATTACCCTCTTTATCTCTTGGGTTAAAGTAACGTACGCCATTGGCAAGATTTAGTATTTCATAACGACCGGTGCGCCAAGAAGGTAATTTAATATCAAGATGGGCTTGTGCTGATTTAGGGAATTGAACGCGCACATCACCAAGATGATGTTGAGGCTGTTCAATACTCAATGAATAGTTAACATCTGCAAATGCAGATGCAGATAACGCAGCACAAATTGATAAAACTAATAACTTTTTCATAGAAACCTAATTAAGACCTTAATTGTGCTCAAGGTTAACAAGCGAACATTTAAATGTGAATTAAAAGCGATAAACACTCATGTATACGAGTTTGTACGCACTAGGTTAATAAAATTATAGAGTTTTTACCGAGATAACTACACTTAATATAAATTTGTTGTAGACTTAGAATAATAAAATTACAAATCATGGTGGCTTGCCTAGGTGTCAGAAAAATCTACTGCTACAGAGAAAAAACTTAAACAAGCAATTGGTGCGCGCATGGCACTTGAAGACGCGCGAAAACATCAAGTAGACACCCTCTCTATTTTCTCATCTAAACTATCTCTAGCCTGTAAGGGTCTAGATACGGAACTTGATAACAGACTTGCTAACTTTAGAAGCGCATTAAATAAAGGCGTTGGTTTTGATGATTTATCTCCTTTAATCGACGAAACAATAGAGCTGTTAAAAAAGCAAGAAGCCATACAACTATCGCAGCAACGTGACCTGCAAGAAAGTGTTTTATCTGCTGGCAGGCAACTACAAAAAACCAAAGGCTTGCCAGAGGGTACACGCCGCTCGTTAAGAAACTTACTTGATCACGAAATGAATAACGTCCATTCCACTCATGACTTTATTCCGCTACTAGAAAAATTAATAAGCTTTTATCATCAGGCGTTAAACACAAAGCTACGTGCTGATAGCAATATTAGTTGTGAGGCCACGCCTGCACTAGCACAAAAGCTGCTTGAACTCGCTAACGACTTAGTTCTTGAAGATGAAGCAACTGTAGAAATTAAACGTATTAAGAGCATTATATCTGAAAGCGATAATTTAGGGTCTTTGCTCGATACGGCCATAAATATAATTACTGTTGTTGTTAAAAATATAAATAAAGAACGAGAATCAGCGCAAAGCTTTTTATCGTCACTTAACCAAACAATTGAAGAACTACACAAATCAATAGTCGCTACAAGTAAGCACTCAACCTCAATGGGGACTGAGTTTGAAAACCTAAATAAAAGTATTAAAAGTAAAATAGAAAGCTTAAACGAAAAAACACAATCTGCGACTTCTATTTCATCATTAAAAGAGCTTGTTGATAATGAGTTAAAGTCGTTAACTCAAGACTTTATGGCAAAAGAAAAACTAGAACGCGAAGACAGAGAAATACTTGTATCTAGTTTTAATGAGATTAATGGCCGTATTGGCACGCTTGAAACAAAGCTTACAAAATACAAAAAACGCTTAAACGATCAACGTTTTAAAAGCCTGCTGGACGGGTTAACAAAATTACCTAATAGAGCCGCTTTTGACGAACGTTACAATCACGAAATGCATTTATTTAATGTTCAGCAGTCAAATGTTACGCTGGTTGTCATCGATGTTGACCACTTTAAGTCAATAAACGATAGATTTGGCCATACAGCTGGCGATATAACGTTGCAAGTTATTGCAAAAGCATTACAAAAATCGATAAGAAAATCTGATTTTATAGCGCGATATGGCGGTGAAGAATTTGTCCTATTAATGAGCGAAACCACTGTTGATAATGCAGTTGCACCGCTTGAAAAACTCAGAAAGGTTATAAAAAACATCCCTTTTAAATTTAAAGACAAGCAAATTGAAATAACTATCTCCGTAGGCGCTACACAATTAAAAAAAGGAGATACGCCAATTAAAGCTTTTGATAGAGCCGACGACGCTCTGTATGAGGCCAAAAATACAGGTAGAGACCGCCTTTGTATAAGTAAATAATGTCATTCGATTATAAATATTGTGAATGTATGACTCAGTAGTAATTTACATAAATAGCAAGGAGTACGCCCATGTTAATACAGTTAAACCCAACTGGTGTATTAGATTTACTATCTCAGTTAGAGGTTGATTTATTAGAACAATCTTCTACCAGCGAACGTTATAAATTATTTAGAAATTGTGTGTTAGCGGTACTCAATGTAGGCAGCCACACAGACGAAAGTTCGCAAATATACGACAAGTATAAAGATTTTGATATTCGCTTGCTCAGCCGAGAGCGCGGTATAAAAATTGAACTTGAAAACCCTCCAAAAACAGCCTTTGTAGATGGTGAAATAATCACCGGTATACACGAACACATATTTTCAGTTATCCGCGATATTTTATTTATTTGTCAAAAGTACGAAAAAGACCTGCAAGAACAAAAAGCCATAACTCATATGGTGTTTGATATGCTCAGAAATGCGCATGCACTTCGTGTAAACAGCGAGCCTAATATGGTGGTTTGTTGGGGTGGACATTCAATAAACGAAACTGAGTACAAGTACACCAAACAAGTGGGTTATGAACTTGGCTTGCGTGGATTGAATATTTGTACTGGTTGTGGACCTGGGGCAATGAAAGGTCCAATGAAAGGTGCCACCATTGGCCATGCTAAACAACGTATTAAAAACAATCGTTATTTAGGGTTAACAGAACCCAGCATTATTGCAGCTGAACCCCCTAACCCAATAGTAAACGAACTCGTTATTTTGCCAGATATAGAAAAACGATTAGAAGCATTTATACGCACAGCTCATGCAATTATTATCTTTCCAGGTGGTGCGGGCACTGCCGAAGAACTATTGTACTTACTAGGGATTTTATTGCATCCAGATAACGAAAAGCAGTGTTTGCCCGTTATTTTAACAGGACCAAAACAAAGTAAAGATTACTTTGAAAAACTCTGTGAATTTATCGAAATGACACTCGGCAAAGAAGCATTAGACAAATTTGAAGTGATTATTGATGATCCGAGTTTAGTAGGTCAAAAGCTAAAATCTAAAATGGCCAATGTACGCGAGTATAGAAAAAGTGAAGGCGATGCGTATTACTTTAATTGGACGCTTAAAATTGATCACGATTTTCAGCAGCCTTTTGCACCCACACATGAAAATATGGCAAGCTTAGACCTACATTTGGATCAACCAAAACAACAGCTTGCAGCAAACTTACGACGTGCATTTTCAGGTATTGTTGCGGGTAATGTTAAAGATGAGGGTGTACGCGCTATTAAACAACATGGACCTTATACTCTCAGCGGCGAGCCTGCATTAATGCAAGATATGGATGTACTTTTACAGGCTTTTGTTGATCAGGGTCGTATGAAACTTCCTGGTAGTAAGTATATTCCGTGTTACAAAATAAAAGCATGAGTCGTATAGTTTGAAACCCCATTTATTATTAATTGATGCGCTTAATTTAATTAGGCGCATTTACGCAGTTGACGCAAATCAAAAACATAGCAACGAAGAGGAATTAGTACTTACGTGCAGCGAACGTGTAGCTCAAGCATGCATAAAAATGCTTCGCATAACGGATGCAACACATGCTATTGCGGTATTTGATGGGGATAAAAGTTGGCGTTATCATTTTTATGAACATTATAAACACTCCAGAGCCCCAATGCCTGAAACGCTAAAAAGTGCGTTGCATCATTTTAAATCAGCAATAGAGGAAACCGGCATTGTTGTTTTTGAACCAATAAATGATGAAGCTGACGATATTATTGCCACCCTTGCTTGCAAAGCTGCTGATAATAAAATCACGAGTACTATCGTATCCACTGACAAGGGATTTTTACCGTATTTAAACAGTGAAATACATATTTACGATTACTTTAAAAGGCAGCATTTAGATGAACCTGCAATACATGAACGCTTTGGGGTAGATAAGAATAGACTCGTCGACTTTTGGGCGCTTGCAGGTGATAAAACTAATGATATACCTGGTGTTAAAGGCGTTGGTATAAAATCAGCTCAACAGCTTGTTAATAATTACACCTCTATAAATGAAGCATTGAGTGATGAATTACTTAATTCAGGACTACGCAAAAAACTTGAAACCAATATGGATATGTACGTTATCTCCAAACAATTGGTTAGTTTAAGAACAGATATAAATTTAGGGTTTAGTTTAAAGCAGCTCAGGCTTAATTAGTCGCAAGTAAATAGCGTGTATTTATAGCAAAACGTATACTAATACCCGTGGTAGTATTTAAGGTAAATAGTGTTGAAAAAGTTTATACGGTATTTAATTTTAGGATTGGGGCTATATGCGCTCATTGCAACTTTGGTGATTGCTTTTTACAAAGACGATCCTCAAGCTATGATTTGGCAAGATCGAGAGTCATTTAACAAGCGCTACATTGAAAAACTTTCGCTAGATTCTCAAACTACACTCAACACCGTACTTGATTACCTTGGCAGCCCAGACCTGACATTTGCTAAGCGCGATAAAGAACAAGTATTGCAGATTATTTTTTATCGTACTCAGCATATTACGTCAGACGGAATAACGACAATGGATGAATGCACAGGTTTATTATTTAAAAATGGCCAGCTCATTTTATGGGGACCTAGTGCGTACAGTAAATATCAGGAAGAAGTTAGGTGAAGGCATAATGGATGAGCCACTTGCGAATCGTTTAAAGCAACTGCACGAAAATACGCAGCGTTTTTTAACAGGCTATAATAACAAAGAGCATTGGCAAGCTTTATATCCTATGGCTTGTAAATTAGCTGAACAGTATAGAATCTTATACGAACACTGCCCTAATGCACTGTTGTCTAAATTAACGTTATTTAATCCTCAATACAGCTATTCGACTAATTTAGTTATAAGCCAATGTGTAATTACCGCCGGCTTATGCGCTAGCCAAAATTACGATAAAAAACTTACCGAACTTTATATTAGCGCTGCGCTTGTGGAGCATATATGTGTTTGTTCGCAGTTAAATAAGCTAGCTGAACAGTCTAAATTTAGTGCCAATGATAAAAAAATTTGGCAGCTTCGCCACCAATTTGCAGCAAAAATAATGTTGAGCTGCGGCAATAGCGCAGCCCCTATTACACATATACTCGCAAAACTAAATAAATATAAGCAAGCCCTTGTAAATATTCCTAAAACAATGCTGTACGATGGTGGAATTACCCTTGTTGCATTAGCTAATATAATAGCAATGAATATAACTCACACCCCTGCTAAAAAGCACATAAGTTTTTATCAAGCTTTGGCCGACTTATATTTGCGCACGCCAAATCTGTTTGCACAACATTTGGTTAAGTCTTACGTGGCCGACGTGGGACCCTTTTTAGCGGGTAGCCGAGTTATATATCAAGATCAAAGTATGGTTTATTTAGCGACCGACAAACAAAACAGACATATTTTAGTTAACTCTGAAAATAAACAGAAATTAGCTTGGTATAGAATAAAAGCCCCACTAAAAGACACCCCAAAACAGTGGAAGTGTGAAGATAAAAAGCTTCTATACAGTGTGTGGAACAGTGAACATATTACTATTAACGAGCAAAGCAGTTTAGATAAACCAAGGCAACTAATTGAGTTAATTAGTCAAATTAAAGTTAACCAAGAATATAGTTTTAAAGGTTTGAATAAAATAATGGGTCATTACCCTGAGATTGTTGCGCGAGTATGTGAAGCCGTAAAACCTTATAACAAAGAACATCAAGCAGCTAAAGATCTCCGCCATAGCTTGTCGATGGTTGGGTACAACAACGCACCTGCTATTATTCAGCGCGTTGTATTTGAACAATTGGTGAATTCAACACCTCACCCACTACAAAGGTTTATAGTAAATCGATTAAACAGCTTAGTAAAAATAATGGCTTTATTGGTAACTCATAATAAGCAGTATCAATTTGAGCACATAACTTTACCTCTGTATGCATATACTCATTTTATATTAACCCAATGCAGTACTCACTTAACACGAAAAATAGCTATCGATGAAGTGCCTAACAAAACGCTAAGTGCACCATTTAGTGCATTTTTTGGTGTAGCAAGTATTAAAAATGAACACATCGAATCATTGTTTTCACAATTACTGAGCGATAACCCTTGGGCAAACACATTGTTACAGGCAGAGCAAACAGCAAAAAAACAGCTAACAAATAAACATAAGCTATGGGTCGCTTTAAAAGTAATTGCGCAACAGGTTTTCAAACCAGAACTAAAATTAACCTCATGGCAACAGCAAACTCTCAGTGAACAACTAGAATTAAATGGCTGGAATGAAGAGCGCACTTTTTACGACCAATTAAGAAATCTACAAATATATAACAATATTTAGTTCGGTTATTACCATTATAAATACAGGTTATACCCATTATTTATTCTATAAACTGGCAAAATAAGCGTTAAATTGGTATAAATGCGCCCTTAAAATTTTCAACCATTCACATAAATGACCTAACAAGCAGCTACTCTCTCAGAGTAGTAATTTATGTGCACATCAAACTCTTTAAAGGAAAAGATAATGGCCAAACAAACCATCACAGTGATCAAAGGCGACGGCATCGGTCCTAGCATCATCGACTCAGCACTTGAAATACTAAAAGCCGCAGGATGCGATTTTGATTATGAATTTGTTGATGCTGGCCTAGCCGCTCTTGAAAAAACAGGTGAGTTACTTCCACAAGAGACAATTGATACAATTGCTAAAAACAAAATCACACTTAAGGGCCCGTTAACCACCCCAGTAGGTGAAGGTTTTACGTCTATTAACGTAACACTGCGCAAGCAATTTGGCTTATACGCTAACGTACGTCCAGTAAAATCATTTGTAGGCACTAAAGCACGTTACGATGATATTGATATCATCACTATTCGCGAAAACACACAAGGTATGTACTCAGGTGCAGGCCAAGTAGTGAGCGAAGACGGCAATGAAGCAGAAGCAAAGTCTGTAATAACGCGTGAAGGCGCTGAAAAAATCGTAACATTTGCTTATGAGCTTGCGGTACGAGAAGGCCGTAAAAAAGTAACAGCGGTTCACAAAGCAAACATTTTAAAATCTACTTCTGGCTTATTTTTAAAAGTAGCTCGTGAAGTAGCTGAGCGTTACCCACAAATTGAATCAACAGAGATGATTGTTGATGCAACGTGTATGAAACTTGTAATGACACCAGAAGAGTTTGACGTTGTTGTAACGACTAACCTATTTGGTGATATTTTATCAGACCTATGTGCTGGCTTAGTAGGCGGTTTAGGTATGGCACCAGGTGCAAACATTGGTGAAGATGCTGCAATTTTTGAAGCTGTGCACGGTAGCGCACCAGATATCGCGGGTAAAAACCTAGCAAACCCTACTTCAGTAATTTTAGCGTCTATTCAAATGCTAGAGCACTTAAACATGGGTGACACAGCGGAGCGTATTCGCAGCGCTGTTGCTGATGTAATTAAATCAGGTGACCGTACTACACGTGATTTAGGTGGCAGCCACGGAACAACTGATTTCACACAGTCAGTGATCGACCGCCTGTAATTTAATAAAACGTTCAAAAAAGCCAGCATTTTTGCTGGCTTTTTTATGCCATTTAAGCGCGTTTAAACCTAATTGAAATTAACAACATAAAAATTAATAACCCGCCAAGCGCCCCTCCACTAGAGCTTGAACCGCTATTAGTTTGAGATTGTGCTACCGTTACGGATAAGTCATCACTGATAACCTCTCCCGTAATTGTGTCTGTTATAGTTAAAGTAACAGAATAACTGCCCGCATTTTGATACGTATGACCTGGATTTTGAACTTGAGAAAGCTCATTGCCGTCACCAAAATCCCAGCTATAAGTATAATTTTTAAACCCACCTATCACATCCGCGTTAAATTGGACCGTTAAATTATTTGTTGAAAAACTGGTATTAACTGAGAGTGGAACATTGACGTTTACATTTACGTTTTGAGATACCGACATTCCTTGGTCGTCAGTCACTGTTAGCGACAATAAATAATCACCCGAGTGTAAATAGTCATATGAAATGCTCTGTGATGCTAGCGAACTGCCATCGCCTAAACTCCACAAATAACTGTATGGTGCTAACCCTCCTGCAACTTCAGCTTTTGCCGTTAGTAGCCCTTGTGTTATTTCGTAATCAATTTCAGTAATACTCAGGGGTGCAACAATAATGACTGTTGTTGTTGCTATCTGCTCTTCTGCACCATTGCTTGCCGTAAATGTTACATCATAGCGTCCGTAACTCTCAAAAACGTGCGAAGGGGATAACTCAGAACTTGTTCTGCCGTCACCAAAATCCCAAGTAAACGTATCAGATGGCGAAAGCGTCAATCCATCAACTGTAAAATCTGCTGTGAAATCTGAGAGTGAGTAACTAATGCCATTTGATGGCTCGTAATTTAATAATATTTCTATGCTTTGATTATCGTTTTCTTGGTTTGTGAGCGTAAAACCAAAGCCGACTTGTGGTAATTTAACACCCGATTCAGCTTGTTCTGCAAAGCCATAGTCCATCTCGTCACTAAAAGAGCTGATAGCAGATAAATCGTCATCTCCTAGCCCTGCTCGTTGAGCATAAAGGCTAAATGCGGCATCTCTTATTTGAATAGCAGTATTTGCTGGTGATTGCGTGCCTCCTTTATTGATAGCACGCTGATCTGCGTCAACAACCAATGTAAAACCACTACCGGGGTGCTCAGTTGTATTGTTATCAGTGTGCGACTCATCGCTGTACCACAGTAATAATCCCGGCGAGTAACCTTCTTTTTGTAATCCATTATCTATACCCGAATAGTCACGCAACTGCAGGTAGTAGTAAGATGGCATAGCAAATACATAACTCCCTACTTTTGCAAACCCGGATAAGGTCGTATTACTTTGAGTTTCTGCGTTATTTTGCCAAATTAATGAACCATTTTGCTCAATGCGCATATCGTCAATAACAAAACCATAATAATGCGTATTAGCGTCTGTTAAGTATTGTACTTGTAACTCTATCGTTTGCCCTGCATAAGCAGATAAATCAAATTGATGCGTTAAGTATCCGTTAGGAAGTTGTGCATCAGGATTTAAAAATGAATCACCTGTAATATAAGGACCAATATTGCCATAGTAAGGGTTAGTAGGTTGCGTATAGTTACCCGCGATTGGCACACCATTAACCTTTATTTGAACTAAGTCATAATCTTGCTCAATGCTATAAAAAGCAACAAAGCTCAGCATAAGCGATTCTGTCGTGCTTGGTAAATTAATGGTGTTCACTAAACGAGTATTAAGATTATCGCCGGTATTTGAATAATATTGAAAAACGCCTTCTACTGGCGTTTTAAATTTTTCAAGCCTTGGTGGCAATGTGACCTTTACTTGGCTTTGTGATTTAGACGTACTTGCTGCGTTATTAATCACTTGCACTGGGTTCGTAACAACCTCATCCATATTAAGGCTAAGCTGGTTTACCCAATTACCTTGGTAGCGTGTTTGAAGATATTCTAGCGCATATGGGCTAAACATTACTGGCTCAGACCCGCGTGGTGAACCCGCCCACGTACCTGACGACATAACCGACCATGAAGCGACAGGCTCACCTACCGTATTAGACTGTAAATCGTATTCATCTTTTAAACCTAAATCGTGCCCAAACTCATGAACAACAACACCGATGGCGGCATCAATAGGGTTTATTGTGTAACCAAATAGCTTTATATTACTCCCAACAACTTCAGTTGGTTGGCTATTTTCGTCTAAAACATAATAACGATGTGACCAAATTGCATCTGTTGATAAATAACCCCCGCCCGACTCCTCACCAATACTAGAATGAAAAATCATAACATGATCGATTATCCCATTTGGTTCGTCGGTAATACCATCACCGTCTATGTCATCAAGATCAGTTAAGTCATAATCAGCCAAATTAATATTAAATTGTGCAACCGCTTTTTCAACAGCTTCTTTTACAAGGCTCGGCGCATTTTTATCTCGGGTAGAGCCTAAACGTTCACCATAAAATTTAGCGTTATTATTTGCAGTTACCCACCCGTAAACTTGCCCTTCAAAATTAAGGCTGTTGCCAGAAGCAGCTTTATAATAATCGGCCGCCGATAAAAGAACCTGTCCGTCAGGGCCTTCATAGCCGTTAGTGTTAAACAGCATCTGCTGGTAATGATCGGGGGAGTAGTCGGTATAAAACATATCAGTGTCTTGGGGAGTTAACTGGTTTTCGTCGTGCTTTAAATCAGGAAAATCAACTAAAATAGTTAATACTTTAACGGTATTGACTCGATCATCTGGGGTTAACCCCGCTGAAAAACTAGATTGTTGACTAGATAAGAGCCCCTTTTGTATTGAGTTATATGTCGATAAACGAGGTAGCTGGCTAAACCCATTTTTTAATGCTACTTGCACAGGTGATTTGTTATTGATGTATTCATTGTAAGACGCTTCTAACTCATCGGAAGTTAAGTCTTCTTTTTTATTAAGCCAATACAAAATACGTTCTTTGTTGGTCACACCTACATCGTGCGGAGTAGATGTTTTAGCTACAGTTATAAAGCTAAACAACGTAGTAATAAGAGTAAGTAACGCTATTTTGTTCACTGTATATTCCTCAAACAATTTGTTAAGCACATCATACCTAATAACAACTATTTAAACATGTTATAAACCAGCTTAAAGTATACGTAAGCAATCTAAAATTGCTTAATACTAAAACAACAGCAAACAAAGCAAAAACAAGCGCACTGCATATTATCTCCCTAAAAACTTCAAATTAAACGCACAAAAAGCAACAAACCACTAAAAAACAATAAAAAACGAATTTAAAATGCAAAAAACAACATTCAAGGTTGACATAAACACTTAAAACACTTAAAAATAAACCCATATAAAATTTCACATCAAAGCAGTGTTTTGCTGAGTAGAGTAAATAACTATGAAAACACAATTTAACCTTCTAGTCGTTCTCGTACTGGTCTTAGTAATAAGCCCAGCGGGGATGTATTAAAAGGTAATACTGCTTTTTAAAAACCCCCGCACCACGCGGGGGTTTTTTTATGCACAAAAAAAGCGCAGAGGAATGAGGATGAGCAAACAAGAGTATAATGGTTCTGAACTAGTCGTTCAGGCATTAAAAGAATTAAAGGTAAAATATATATTTGGCTACCCAGGTGGCTCAGTATTAGATTTATACGATGCACTTTTTCAACAAAATGATATTGAGCACATCTTAGTTAGGCATGAACAAGCAGCAACACACATGGCTGACGGTTATGCACGTGCTACTGGTGAGGTCGGTGTTGTTCTTGCTACTTCAGGCCCTGGTGCTACAAATTGTATAACCGGTATTGCAACTGCGTACATGGACTCTATTCCGATGGTTGTATTATCTGGGCAGGTACCTACTAGTCTAATTGGTGACGACGCCTTCCAAGAAACAGACATAGTTGGTTGCTCTCGACCAATTGTAAAACACAGCTTTAACTGCAGAAGTGCACAAGAAATACCTGCAATATTGGCAAAAGCTTTTTATATTGCCAGCACTGGTCGTCCTGGGCCTGTTGTTGTTGAGCTACCAAAAGATATGCTTAACCCTGCTGTCAAATTTGAATACGACTTCCCTGCAACGACTGAACTCCGAACTTACAGCCCAAATACCAAAGGCCATTCAAAACAAATTAGAAAAGCAGTGGCCGCTATATTGGAAGCTAAAAAGCTAGTTATATATTCTGGGGGTGGTATTATCATCTCAAACACCTCAGAGCAATTAACACGCTTAGTAGAATCATTGAATGCACCTATTACCAACACTTTAATGGGTCTGGGTGGTATTTCAGGGGGTCACCCTAACTTTATCGGTATGCTCGGGATGCACGGCACGCTAGAGGCCAACAAAGCTATGGCAAATGCCGACGTTATATTAGCATTAGGCGCTCGCTTTGATGATCGGGTTACAAATAACGTTAAAAAGTTTTGCCCTAACGCAACTATTGTCCATGTAGATGTAGACCCCACCTCTATTTCTAAAACCATTAAAGCGCATATACCTGTTGTAGGTTGTTTAGACACTGTACTTAAACAACTACAAGATGGAATAGACAAAAGTACAATTCAAATAGATCGCAGTGCACAAGAAGATTGGTGGCGACAAATTATTAGCTGGCGTGAACAAAAATGTTTGGGTTACAAACAAAGCCCTTCAGAAAAAATCAAGCCTCAAGCTGTCATTGAAGCGCTTTATAAAGCAACAGACGGCGAAGCATACATCAGCTCTGATGTAGGGCAGCATCAAATGTTTGCAGCACAGTATTACCCATTTAAATACCCTCGCCAATGGATCAATTCAGGCGGATTAGGCACTATGGGCTTTGGTTTACCGGCTGCCATGGGCGTTAAGCTCGCATTTCCTGATAAAGAGTCGGTGTGCGTAACTGGCGATGGTTCTATTCAAATGAACATTCAAGAGCTTTCTACGTGCTTGCAGTACAACTTAGCCGTTAAAGTCGTCTCTCTTAACAACCGCTCATTAGGAATGGTACGCCAATGGCAAGATATGGTGTATGGCGGTCGTCATTCATCATCTTACATGGACTCACTACCTGACTTTATAAAATTAGTTGAAAGCTATGGCCACGTTGGTATTCAGGTAAACACACTTGACGAGCTTCAACCCGCGATTGACAAAGCAATGAGCATAACGGATCGTCTAGTATTTTTAGACATACTTGTCGACGAAAAAGAACATGTGTACCCAATGCAAATTAAACTAGGTGGCATTGACGAAATGTGGTTACGTAAAGGAGTTAAAGCATAATGCGTCGTATTTTATCAATATTATTAGAAAACGAACCCGGTGCACTATCTCGTATTGTTGGACTATTTTCACAACGAGCATACAACATTGACAGCCTAACGGTAGGTACTACTGACGATCAGTCTTTATCGCGTATTACCATAACAACAATGGGTGATGACCGAATTGTTGAACAAATTACCAAGCAAGTGAACAAGCTAGTTGATGTATTAAAAATTATTGATTTAACAGAAATGAGCCACATTGAACGAGAACTACTCCTTGTAAAAGTATTTGCACAAGACGAAACAACGCGTGCTGCAGTTACCCGGGTAGTAGATGTGTTTAAAGGTGATATTTTAGATATGGGCCGTCAGAGTTACAGCTTACAACTTGTGAGCAGCACAGACAAAATAGAATCATTTTTAGATACGCTACGCCATGAAACAGATATCATAGAAGTTGTACGTTCAGGTGCAGTTGGAATTGGTAGAGGCGATAAAGCCTTAAAAGCATAACTTTTCAAATACTGAGCCGTTACATTACGGCTTTTTCAACACAAAAAAAAAAGGGCTTATTAGCCCTTTTTCAATTAATTTGTAAAACCAATTATAGGTTTACTTGGTCTTTAAGACCTTTACCTGCTTTAAAGCTTGGGATAGTTGCCGCTGCGATTTGGATCTCAGCACCCGTTTGAGGGTTACGGCCTGTGCGTGCAGCACGTTCTTTAACTGAGAATGTACCAAAACCAACTAATGCTACTGAATCACCTTCTTTAAGTGCAGAAGTTACAGCGCCAGTAAATGCGTCAAGAGCACGTGTAGCTGCGGCTTTAGAAATTTCCGCGTCAGTAGCAATTTTTTCAACTAATTGAGCTTTATTCATTGTTAGATTCCTATTCGTTATTATTTTGCCTTCGCAAAACCTATCTTTATGTATTTTTTAAAAGTTAGCAACAGCAAATTGCAATTTTTAGTTAAAATCTTATAAAACACATAAAATTATATTAATTTCCGCTAAAATACAGCATCTTGTGTTAACAAAGACTTAATTTTTGTACAATTTTGGTGCATGTTAATCAGCATATAAAAACTATATTTTTTCGATAACTAAGGTCACTTCCCCGACCTCGACACCAAACTTAACAATAGATGTGCGGTTAATCAAGCGCGATTGTGTTACCAAGTACATCCAATCATCAAAATTAACTTCTAAAGTGCTTCCGTCATAAGGGAGTTCTACGTTGTAGTTCCAATGAAATACACTGCCATCACTTTTACCTTGTGCAACGCCAAGAACGTCTGCAGCAGTCCCTGTAAGGGTGTTATCGTCATTAAGGGTTATTTTCCAGATGCGTTTTTGTGTTTCACCATCATCATACACAAAGTCTTCTTCTATGACGCCCTGGTTGCCCTCCCACGTCGCGTTCATATCAACGACTAACTTACGGGTTAACTCACCTTTAAAGTCTTGCACTACGCCGTAAGCTTTTAATTTGCCGCTAAAGAAGGTTTTAAAGTCAAAATTGGGAGTTGTTTTACTGTAGTGTTCTACATTAGGCGCTGAGCAACTAACCAAAAAAAGTGCAAATACACACACAAAAATCGTTTTTAACGCGTTATTAATCATCATTTTAATTTCCTAATAGTTTTTTTCTTAAAGCTGGCTCTGACGTATTTTTACCTAACCAAATAGCTAAAAAATCACTTGAAAACGCAACATCATCAATGACGCCAACCTCGCTATCGTTATGCAAAAAAGTACTTTTGCCTTCCTTATCAGTTATCAGCGTTAACGAATCACCTTTACCTATGTTTGGCCAAATAGACAAAAGCACCTCATCGTACTTGCCGACTAGATTTTTTTTACCTATGTGCTCCCACTGCTCATTGGTTGCTTTAACTATATCTTTGGCGTCAAAATCACGTAAATAGGTCAGCTTAAATTTGACGGGGTGTTCACCCAAAGCATAATCGCCAGAAGGGGTATACAAGGTGGCGTCGTAAACATCCCAAAACAAGTATTCCATTCTACCCTCGCCCACTTTGCTAAATTCAACATTAGCAAAGGCAGAAGTAGACAATAAAAGACATAAAACAGTTGTCGTTATGATTGATTTCACAATTAAAGTCCTTCTTTAAATAAAAAATAGGAGGGTAAACTAATTTTAACTTGCTAAAATAATCGACTTAATTTTTTGGTTTATAAATACAATAAACGTAAAGGCTGCCGACCAAATAACACCGTAGGCTACCCAAAACTGCCATAGCGGTAAGCCTAAATTAATTACGTTAAAACGCGCACCCGCCCAGTAGCTAGCCGGCGCAAAAATAAGGCAAACAACAAATACCTGCCAAAGTCTTAATCGACTTAAGAAATGCATCGATGTGTTTAATGAAAGAAGCAACGCAGCCCATAGAAGTACCAGCCAAATTGGAAAAGGATCAACTTTAAATGAAAGTAGACCAAGCTCCACCGCTATGTATTCAAGTAGCAAAGCAATAGGAAGTGCTTTTAATAGCAATAATGCATCTTGTTTTTTTTGCTTTGACAAATAAAACATTAAGACAATGATGCCAGCGCTAAATAAAAGTGATTGTCCTTCAAGCAGTAATGATAAAAACCACACTGCTTGAAACAAGACAAAATTAATAAGCGAGTGCAATTTCATCTACATTGCTACTAAAGCGAGGTTTACGCGCCATTAAATGTACAGTACTGGTTGCACGCGTTCTAAATGCGCCTTCACAGTAAGCAAAATAAAATAACCATAACCTATAAAAGCGGTCATCAAATTTTGTGCGGTCTAGATCTGGCCAACTTTTGATAAAGCGTTCACGCCAGTCAGCTAAGGTTCGTGCGTAATGCGTTCCAATATCACTAACAGTATGGATAACCATATCGGTGTTATTTTTGATTTGCTCACTCATTTCGTTTAATGAGGGTAAACACCCCCCAGGGAAAATATACTGTTGAATAAAATCTGAATTTTTAAGGTAGTGCTTGTATCGCTGATCGCTAATGGTGATTGCTTGTATCAACATTGCACCATCGTCTTTGAGTAGCGAACCACACTGGGTGAAAAAGCTAGGTAAATATTCGTGGCCAACCGCTTCAATCATTTCAATCGAAACGAGTTTGTCGTATTTGCCCGTGAGTAGTCTGTAATCAAGCTTAAGAAGCGTAATTTTATTCTCTAAGCCTAACTCTTTAATTTTTTCTGCAACAAAGTCATGTTGCTCATCAGATATTGTAGTAGTCGTCACGTGGCAGTCGTAATGTGTTGCTGCGTAAATGGCAAATGCGCCCCATCCAGTGCCAATTTCTATAACGGAATCGCCAGGTTGCAATTCTACTTGTTCACATATGCGCTTTAATTTGTACTGCTGCGCGTCTTCTAGACTGGCATCTTTTGATGGATAAACAGCACACGAGTAAAGCATTTCTTTACTCAAAAACGATTCGTATAAATCGTTACCTAGATCATAGTGAGCAACTATATTTTTTTTAGAGCCTGACTCAGAATTTTTATTTTTTAAATGAGTTAGTCTGTGGGCAATGTTGCTGAAAAACGCGAATTTTTTCTCAAACTCGTCTAACTGTTTTTCATTTATAGCAAATAACTCAATTAGTCGGGTTAGATTGTCACAACTCCATTGACCTAAAATGTAAGACTCGCCTGCGCCAACACTTCCAGATAATGCAAACGCCTTGTACATCGCTTTGTCGTGAATTGTTACCGTAACTTTTAAGTCGGATGATGCATCTCCAAAAACAAGCTGCAGATCTTCATCAATAACGGTGATTTGGCCTGTTTCTATTGAAGAAAAAGCTTTAAATACTAATTTTTTATAAAGCCCTGTAAACCAGCCTGTGTTTTGTTCGCAATTTAAGCTAGACACTTTTTCCATTAGAACACCTATATTATTTTTATTACTGCTTGTATGTAATTTGTGACGTTTAAGAATGACCTAAAAAAGGCACTCTTTTTATAAACAGCTTCAACGCTTGGTAATAAATACCTTTAAATATTGTCCACGTCATTGCTGGGAATCGTTTTAACAACTGACTCATTTCTTTTTCAGTCAGTTCTTTACGGGTTAATCGAAGAGTAGCATCAAATAGCAATTCTCCATCCCGTTTATTTTCAATATGAATCAATGTTTTATCTTGCGTTAACCTAATTGTCCAATGATAGTTCATATCGAGGTTCATAAAAGGTGATACGGAAAAGACTTTTTTAAAGTTCACTTTTTTTTCTAGTGGTATCAAGTAGTAGTGTCGCTCATTCCATGGCGTATTACTAACTTCAGCAACCATGTACTTAAATTCAGTGTCGCTATGACCATAAAAGAAGAAGTTTACTGGGCTAAAGTAAATACCAAAGCAACGGAGCTGTCCTAGCATGTATACATGGTTAAAAGTCTCAGTTACACCAAGCGATAATAACTGATGATTTGCACGTTCAATGATTGACGCATCATTATTGTGGGGCTTATTAACAAAGTAGTCTGATTCGTTAAACTTTAATGCTTTTGAACCAGACGTACCTAACCATTTATGCTTATTGTTCAATTGCTCTGGGTTGTTGAGATCAACCCACATCATATAAAGTGGATTACTAAAATGATGAGTCTTAACAGCAAAACGGCGATGCTTAACATCGCCTAAATAAACAGCACTAGTCAAATTCAACCCCTAACTGCCTTGCCACGTCTACACCACTGCGTACACCATCCTCATGAAAGCCGTTGTACCAATAGGCACCACAAAAATAACTATTATTTTGACCATCGATCGTTTGTTTAAGCCCTTGCGCAGCAATAGACTCTTTGTTGAAAACAGGGTGATGGTAAGTGAATTCACGCAATATTTTGCTTTTATCTATCCCTTCAAGGTGGTTTAACGTAACGCAAAACTGCGTGTCTGATTGAATACCTTGCAATATATTCATCTGGTAGGTAACAACAGCTGCTTTGTCGGTATTGTTATTTAATAAATAATTCCAACTAGCCCAAGCGGCTTTTCTGTCAGGTAGTAAATTTGTATCTGTATGAAGTACTACTGAATTTTCAGTATAAGGAATTGCGCCAAGTACTGATTTTTCTTGGTTTGTTGCATCACCAAGTAGTTTGAGTGCTTGGTCTGAGTGGCACGCAAAAATAACTTTGTCAAAAACGTGCTGCTCACCACTGGCAAGCTCAATGGTTACATCGTCATTTGCACGTGTTACCGATTTAATATCAGTGTTAAGCTTTATTCTGTCAGCAAACCCTTTAATTAATGGGTTTATGTATTCACGTGAACCACCAGGTACAACATACCATTGCGGCCTATTTGTGATATCTAAAAGGCCATGATTAAAGAAAAACTTTACAAAAAACTCTACGCCTACGTTTTCCATTTCTTTAATACTAGTAGACCAAATAGCTGCGCCCATAGGTAAAATATAATGATATTTAAAAAAGTCGTTAAACTGATTTTCATTAAGTAGCTGACCGAGTGTTTGCGATTGCTGATATTCGCCTTTTTCGTGTATGGCTTTACATAGTTTGTTAAATTTAACTATGTCAGATAACAAGCGCCAAAATTTAGGCCTAAAAATATTTCTTCTTTGTGCAAATAAACTGGTGAAGGTATGGCCATTGTACTCAAAGCCTGTTGCCTCATTATGAACACTGAAGCTCATTTGGGTTTCTTGCTTTTTTATACCAATACGCGCAAGTAACTTTTCAAAATAAGGGTAGGTTCGGTTATTAAAAACAATAAATCCGGTATCCACGGCGTAATTAACGCCCTTAATATCTACGTCAACAGTCGCAGTGTGCCCGCCAATGTAATCGTTTTTTTCAAATAAAGTGACATCGTAGTGTTTGTGAAGCAAATGCCCACATGTTAAACCTGATACACCAGTTCCTATTATTGCTATTTTTTTCAACGGGTTAATCCTTTTGCTATTTTAAGCCAAAGCGGCAAAGGCAATATCCGCAATGCTTTTAATATAAGCGTAAAGCGATACGGAAAGTGTACCTCCTTACGTCGTTTGTTTATTCCTTTGATCATATAATCTGCCGCTTCTTCAGCGGTCACTGCCATAGGCATGGGAAAATCATTTTTTTCGGTCAGAGGAGTTTTTACAAAACCTGGGTGAACTAACGTGACATCCACATCCATCAAATCAACGGCTAGGCTTTTAGCTAAATAACTTACGCCCGCTTTAGACGCCCCATAAGCCTCGGAGCGTGGTAACGGTAAGTATGTAACGCTTGAGCTAACAATAACTAATTGACCGCCACTTTTAACTTTAGGGAGTAATGCTTCTAAGCAGTAGCCAACCGACAGTAAATTTGCATTAATTACGCGCTCAAACAAAGCACTGTCAAAGTTTTTTGCGTCGTCTATGTATTCACAATTGCCCGCATTAAGAATTACTCGGTCAAAGTGTGGGTATCCAATGGTTGCTTCTTTAATATCTTTTAGGCTTGTTGCATCAAACTTACAACTCTCTATGTTGTTATGTTTTGAAAGCTCAGCTAGTTTTTCTGTATTACGTCCACATGCAATAACGGTGTCGCCCATTTGTGCATATTTAATAGCTAGTTGTTCGCCAATGCCTGACGTTGCGCCTGTAATTAAGGTAACCATAATTAGCCCGCCCTCTTATCAATGTAACTAACCACACTACCTAGAATTGGAATATGCTTGTAAAGTAGTTCGCCTACGTTGAAATAATCACGATGCTTAACAATTTTATCATTATCAAAAATTAGCTTACTGTGCCCCTGCACAGATATGGTTTTGCCAGAGGCCAGTTTGGGATGTGAATAATGCATTGTCCAATAAACAAATGCATTGTTGTTGATACCAAACGAATCCGTTATATCAAATTGACAATGCTTAACATTGCTATATAAATTTGCAAAATAGTCACGCAAACTTTCTATGCCGTTAATTTCGTGCATCGGATCAATAAATTGGATATTGTCGGCATAAATGTCACTTAATAAGTCCAAATTAGAGCTATTAAGTTGCTGGTAAATATCAACAAATTTATCTACTGGTAACTGGTTATCCATATCATACCTTAAATGCAGCGAGCGCACGTTCACGTGCAGCTTTGTGGTCAACAATTGCTGGCCAGTAACATTCACTTCCCTTGCCTGTTGCAGCTAAGTAAGTATGCGGAAAATGAATGTGTTTATCTGGCACATTTTCAAGCTCAGGCAAATACTTACGTATAAACTTACCTGTTGGATCAAAGCGCTCACTTTGAGTAATAGGGTTGAAAATCCTAAAATACGGTTGTGCATCACACCCTGTGCTTGCAGCCCACTGCCAGCCACCATTGTTAGAAGCTAAATCGCCATCAATAAGGTGCTGCATAAAAAAGCGCTCACCTTCACGCCAGTCAATTAATAGGTGTTTAGTTAAAAAACTGGCCACTACCATTCTTAAACGGTTATGCATCCATCCAGTTTGCTTAAGCTGTAACATAGCTGCGTCTACGAGTGGGTAACCAGTTCGACCTTCGCACCACGCGTTAAATTCTTTTTCACTTTTTCGCCATTCAACAGGATTGTATTTCTCGTTAAAGTTTTCACCACGAGAGAGCTTCGGGTACTCTGCAATAAGATGCCTGTAAAACTCTCGCCAAATAAGCTCGTTAACCCACGTGAATGTTTTACTTTTTGATGTAGTCAGAATGTCGGGGTAACGTTGCTGTATATTAATTAGCAACTGCTTTGGGCTAATAATGCCCAGCGCTAAATACGGGCTCAAACCCGATGTACCTTTAATACTGGGAATGTCACGCTGATCGTCGTAGCTTGTTAACTTATCGCAAATAAAATTATCAACAACACTCAAAAGCGTTTCATCATCAACGGGCCATTTATCCGAACTACCATCGCTTTCAAGGTGCTGGCTTTTTTCAATTTTTCTAGGGTTTTGTTCTATTGGCCATTGCGCCAAGCTAAAGTGAGTATCTTGATACTGTTTTAACCATGCGCGTTTAAATGGTGTGAATACTTTATACATTTCATTACTTTGGTTTTTAATGCTACCAACAGGCGCAATTAAATCTCCTTCGTATAATGTAAAAGTAATGGAACGTTTGTCACATTGCGCTAAAACAGCTTTGTCTCGATTTACTTCGTTAAGCTCATATTCTGTATTAGCAATAATATGCTGAATATCATGAGTTTCACAAAACGAAAGTAGCTCAGATTCACAATCACTAAAGCTGGGAGCGTTTATTACATTAAGCGTGATGCCGAAGTTGGCAAGTTGCTCTTGCAAATAAGTTACACGTCGCTTTAGTAAATCAATTTGTATTGGCGCTGCTTGGTGCTGTTGCCACTGCTTTTCGCAAACAAAAAAAATGGCGTGTTTAGCGCCATTATTTAGCGCTTCTATTAACGCTTCATTCGAAAAAAGGCGCAAATCGCGCCTAAACCAAAATAATGTATTCATTAAATACCAAATCGTAGTTTTAAATCATGAGGATAGGGATTAAAAAACACCTGTTTTTCTAGGTACTCTTTAGGGTGAACTTTTAGATGGTGCTTAAGTAAAGTAAGAGGCACATAAAGCGGCACTAAACCAGAGCGATACTCGTCTATTGCTTCACGCAGTTCTTGCTTTTCAACCTTAGCGAGGTCTTTTTTAAAGTAACCTTGTAAATGCATTAAGGTGTTACAGTTATTACGACGAGATGCAGGTTTTTTAAGCCCTGTCATTAAACCTAAAATGTATTCATCGGCCAATGCGTTTATATCATCACCAGCGTAGGTTCCAAGTAACTTGCCAAGCTCTCGATAAGCTTGGTAATTGTGTGCCATTAATAAATACTTATGCTTTGCATGAAATTGCGTTAAGTGATGAACACTTAATGGTTCTTTTACAAGCTGCTGCCAACTGCTTAGAACGTACACGCGCATTACAAAATTTTCACGCAGGTGTATGTCGTTTAACCTACCATTTTCCTCGCAAGGCAAAAGTGGATTGTGCTTCATAATTTGTTCTGCAAAAAAACCAACGCCCTCTGAGGTGTTACCCGTCCCAGCCTCGTTGTATATTTTTATACGCTCCATGCCACAACTTGGACTTTTTGCACAAAATACAAAACCACTCAACTCTTTAGCTTGCTCAGTAGCAACCTTTTTACCGTATTCAGTTAACTGCGGCCCAACATCACCAGAGCCATCAGGACGGCAAACTTTAATTGTGTCGCCAACTCGAACTTGGCGAATTGTAGGTCGAGGAATTGGTAAGCCAACCGCAACCTCAGGACAAAAGCGTGTGTATTCAACATGCTTTGCAAGTTCGTCCATACAAAAGTTTGACCTTTTGTGACCTGTATCAAATCTAACTTTCTCGCCTGCTAAGCAGGCGCTTATACCTATTTTTATTGTAGTTTTTTGCATGTAATCTCTTAGTAGATTAAATTACCAATTGGATTTAGTAATTTACTTAGCCCTTTATTAAAATGTAGCGCACTGCTCACAACTGTAAAGCATAAACACCCATCTTTTGTTATTGGCGTGTGTTGATGACGACCATCTTGCCAAATAAAGTCACCTGGCACGTAGTGTCCGTCCTCATCACAAAACTCACCGTCAAGTAATAGGGTTATTTCAAAACCTGTGTGCGTATGTTCAGGAATTTCACCGCCCGCATCTATGTGCAGTAAACTTGAACGTAATGCACCATCATCTAGTGCTACACGTGAACGAGCTAATTTGCCAACTTGAGTAAACTTGCTGTGCGAAATACGAGTCAGAGCACGAGGGAGCTGGTAATTGTGATCATTTACACTTACTTTAACTGGCTCTACTTCATACACTTCGTCTACAGAATCGTCTGCAGTAATTAAGTCAAGCACATTCATATCAAACTCTTCAAGCAACTGAGATTGATTATTAACTGGTTGCTCAAAAGCTTCGGCGTCTTCACTAAACAAAGCATCTGCGTTGCTTGCTTCTATTTTTGCTACTTTTTCTTGGCAAACAGGACACATATCCACATGTATCGAAACTGCAAGGCTCAAAGAGGCACTTAACGACGCTGAACAATACTCTGTAAGTAGTGTTTCACTCGGGTGATGTTTAATCATGCTGATCTCCCATTTCATTACGTAATTTCTGCAAGGCTAAACGTAATCGTGATTTTACCGTGCCTACTGGAATATTAAGTTGTTGAGCTAATTGCTCTTGCGACATATCTTGAAAATAAACACCACGAACAACCTCACGTTGAGCGATGGGCAATTTATCAAGGTAGCGTTTAATTTGTTTGTCTTCTAAATGGTCAGTGTATTCGTTATTTGTGTCTTCAGACTCATTAATTAAAGGCCAAATATCTTCGCTAATGTTTTCTTCTTTATTGCTCTTCATTTTACGAAGCATATCAAATGACGCATTACGCATTACTGTATAAACCCACGTAGTAGCAGCACCCTTATCGCTGTTATATAAGTGTGCTTTACGCCATACAGACGTTAATGTTTCTTGTACAAGCTCCATGGCTTGTGCTTCTACACCAAATTGCTTTATTCCAAAGCGTTTAATTTTTGGTGAAAAATATTCAAATAAATAGGCAAATGCTTTTTTATCACGGTCTTGTGCGACCGATAGTAATGCTTGCATAAGTTCAGAACTAGGCGTTTCTGGCATGGCAGTATACTTACCTGTATTAGGTTCACAACGAGTTGACTGTTGTTGACTTACCATAGTAATTAATCCCATTATTGTTTTGATAAAGGTAATACGTGCAATAAATGGTACGAGATCACATTATTTAGGCAAATTCGTTATTAATTACAGTATGGAGGAAATTAAGTAAGTTATCAAAGTTAGTTTCGAACGCAAGTTGTTGTTTTTTCTCGATCGAAATAGGTAACAACTCAAGCCAACGGGCGGCTATCCAAGCTAAATTATTAAAGTTAGTTGTTTTGTAAAGTAGGTTAAGTTCAGGGTTACCATAAAAAACGTTACGCAATGCGTCATGCAATAAAAAATGCTCACCAACTTGTTTGTTTTTATCGCTATACCAGTAAGGCGTTTTACAATCAGATATTAAACCATGGCGAAGTTCTTCTTCGTCTTGGTAAACATCATTTATTTGAACACTTTTAGACGCAAAAACATCAATAAGCAGCACGTCATTATCGTCTTGGTCAAAGTCGATTATATCAACCAAGCATCCTTGGGCGCTAATGTTAAAAGGTGTGTCGTGCTCAAACGTACATAGCACAAACCCCGTGTTATTTTTTAATGCGGTTTTAACCATGTTTAAATAACGAGGTTCAAAAATACGCAAACGCGTATAACCTTCAGGTAAAATAAAAATGGGTAATGGGAAAATCGCACGTTTCATAAAGTCTACTTCTATCAATAACACTGCCTTTATTTACGTGCGTTTTTACTAAGTCGATCAGCTTTAAGTAAACCGAATTAATTGCATTGTACTTAATTGGTTAAATATTAAGCCACCCACCCATACTCTTTAGTGCTTGTACAGATACATACGCAGTTATAATACTCACTACGGGTGCCAACATAAGTGCAAATAATCCAAGCTCGGTACTCATCGCCTTATTCCTTTAAGTTGCTTATTTTACGTTATTAACTGCAGGGTCTTTACTTTCTGCCGCTTCATTACTCACTAAATCAGCAGGCTCAATTAACGTTTCCAGTGTTAATTTTGTATCAAAATAAAGTGTTTCTTTTATAGATTTTTCAAGCTCAATGGTGGTTTGCTTAATGTAGCTAGTTACACTGTTTGTTAAAATATCAGTTACATTTAGGTCCACTTCTGTCGCGTTTACTTGCGAAGAACCTAATACTAATAAACTAGCCATAGCGATTTTAATTGAATGTTTCATAATGGTATTCCTTGTTTGTGTATTGTTTAGACGTAGTTATATACTCAAGGGTTGTGCCAAGATGAAAATAAAGTTTAAATCACTGATATTAATAAAGTTTTAATGAGCTGGTTAATTTATTGAAATTCAGGAGAGGTTAATTTAACCACGTAGTTTTATTTTTTAGCCACTTTTTAGTTAAAAAATAAATAGGGGTATGCTTAATTATTTTATGCTAGCTAAAAAATTTAAATACAAAATGGCACGTTGAATTACAAAGTCATTACGAAAAAACACACAACTTTAAATAATGGTTTTGAAATAACAAAAAAGTGAATACAAAAAAAGTGTAGGCCTGGGTTTACTTTTTACCTAAACGATAGGCATCAACCATACTCAGCACCCAAATAATTATCATAAGTGGCAAGTATTTGTATTCTGCAAGTTTTGCACATGCCAGTGACGGCTCTTTTGCAGCACCTAATATAGAGGTGATGGTCATCGGTATTTTTCCTGCCACAATTTCATTGGCTGTACATTGTGCAACGGCAAATATATCTTTCATCGTTAAAATTAATAATACCGAAAACACACCAGCAAATATTGCACCTATTAAATGTTTTTTTAACGAAAAGTGCCCTGCCCCTGGGTAAATAATGGCTGTTAGTAATGCGGCTTTTAAATTTGCTTTCATGGTTATTAACTTGAGTTTTGTTGTAAATAGGCCAACCCATAGTGAATTATTTTTGTTTAAAATCAAGAAAAAGCTTTAACTTATACAGTGATTGAAAGTTTCAGCGTACACTTGTACACTAAACGCAAATTAAATAGTGGTAGGAGCAGTAATGTCACTCGGCGCCCCTTATTCTCGTAAAGAAGAACAGCTCAATGTTATAAGCCACGCACTCGGTATTTTTTTTGCTGTTTTTGTGATGTGGGATTTATTTAACCAAGCAACCAGCACTAAAGCCAATATAAGTACCGTAATATACGGTAGTAGCTTATTTATACTATTTTTATCATCAACACTATACCACGCGAGCGTGCAACCTAAGTTGCGTGCCTTGTACAAAAAGTGTGACCACTGCGCCATTTATTTACTTATTGCAGGCACATACACTCCTTTTTTATTGCTCTCACTATCGGGGGCCTGGTCATGGGGTACACTCAGCTTTATATGGACCGTTGCGATTGCAGGTGTTGCATACAAAATACTTGTTAAAAATGGTAACAAAAAAATATCCCTAGCCACCTACCTACTCATGGGGTGGTTTGCATTAGCAATTATCTATCCGTTGTATTCAAGCATTGATGTAAAAGCTTTGTATTGGCTACTCGCTGGCGGAATTTTTTATAGCGCAGGCACATTATTTTACAGCGCTAAAACAACTCAATTCAGTCACGCAATTTGGCACTTATTCGTAATAGCTGGTTGTATTTGTCATTACATTTCGATCAGCACCTACGTTTATTAATGGCAGCTTAGAGCTTTAGTTAACAGTTACTTTTTAATCTCGTCAAAATATATTGCTTGCATAGTCAGGAAAACGACCCAATCGCTCGTTTTTATCTTGCATTAAAAACCAGAACAACTGTATTTTGTTAGTACTAGCAAATGCTTAAGAAGTTTGTTACAAATGAGTAATTAAGACAAACGAGCGAT